>VGOW01000081.1 GCA_016875735.1 Chloroflexota bacterium
TACAACGTCTCGTACATCAAACGCTATCTGCCCGGCACGCCGGCGACTCTGATCACACTCGTCGGGCGCGAGCAAGGTTTGATCGTGAGGCGCGGCAACCCGAAGGGACTCCGAACGCTGGCTGATGTTTTGCGCGACGATGTGACGTTTGTCAATCGTCAGCGCGGCGCGGGGACTCGCGTGCTGTTCGATTATGAGATGAGCAAACTGGGATTGAGGGCCGAAAACGCGCGGGGATACGGCCGCGAAGAATACACCCATCTCGCGGTGGCGGCGGCCATCGCCTCCGGGGTGGCCGATTGCGGACTCGGCATCCACTCGGCATCGGCGGCGCTCGGACTCGATTTCATCCCGCTGTTTCAAGAGCGATACGATCTCGCTATCCCCAACGAACATCTCGCCGCCCCGATCCTCAAACCACTGCTCGACGTTTTGCGCGACGGCGCGTTTCGCCGCGCGGTGAGCCAGCTGCCCGGCTACGATGTGAGCGCGATGGGAACGGTTTCCGCTGAGGTGCTATAATTCAGGCCATGCCCAAAAAGAAAGCCTTCGTCGTCGATGACAACCGATCCACTGCCGAATCGTTGGCGAAGATGCTGACGCTGATGGAGATTGAAGCGGTGGTGTGCTTGGGGCCGCGCGAGGCCATTCAGCGCCTCTCGTCCGGCGTGCCCGATTTCATGACTCTGGACGTGAACATGCCGGGCGTGAGCGGCCTCGAAGTGGTGAAATACATTCGCCGTGATCCGCGCATCGCCGATCTGCCGGTGATCATCATTTCATCCGACACGCAGACGGCGGATATGGCGAAGGCTTTGCTCGCCGGGGCAAACGTCTTCTTGCCCAAGCCGGTGGATTTTGATCGGCTCGAATTAGCGGTGAAAGATATTTTGAGCGAAAGTTGAATCACAACTTCCCGCAAACGTCCCCGTTAAACCGGCGCGGTCTGCGAGACCGCGTCGGTTTTTTTAACCGCCAACGATGGTGAGAGGCACGGGGGTGATGACGAGAAAGAAAAGGATGAGCGTGGCGACGGCAAGGAATCGCCGCGCCGGATCGAGGGTGGTGATCTCGTCGAGCAATTCGGCGTGGCGGCGGTTGAGCAAATAGATCAGCCCGGCCCACAGCCACCATCCCGACCACACGAAGCCCAACGCAATCAGCACAATCAGAATCACCGGCAGTAGTTTTTTCACGCGCTCGCCGAGCAGAACGTACAGCGTGTGGCCGCCGTCGAGTTGCCCGGCGGGAATCAGGTTGAGTCCGGTGACGAGCAATCCCGCCCATCCCGCCCAAGCCACCTGATCCAAAAACACATCTTTGCCGCCGATGGGCAGAGGCGTGCTGGTGAAGAAATATCGAATCCAGTAAAGCGCTGCGCCGCCCGCGCCGTAACTTTCGGGCGAGGGCAGAAGCTGCCCAAAGACAAAAAGCTTGGCAAGCAAATAGATGACGGAGTTGCCTTCGAGGCTGATGCCCGCGCCCGGGGGGATGGCAATCGTTTCGACGCGCGAGCGCATGAGACCGATGATGAGCACGGGGATGGCGACGACGAATCCGGCCAGTGGCCCGGCGACGCCGATGTCGAGGAGGATGCGGCGGTTGCGCACGGGCGCTTTCATGGCGATGATGGCGCCCAACGTGCCGAAAGGGCTGATGGGATAAGGCATGGGGATGAAGTACGGCAGGGTGGCGTGCTGGCCGTGCCGCCTCGCGGCGATGTAATGGCCGAACTCGTGGGCGAGGAGAATGGAAAGCAAGCCGACGGCAAACGGCCAGCCGGTGTGGATGCGGAGCAAACCTTCGAGCAGGACGGCAGCGAGATCGGTGGCCGGGCCGTCGTATGAATAGAGAGCGCCGGTATAGAAGGCGCTGAAGAGGGTGGCGGCCATGAGGAGGTAGTTGATCCACGGGTTGGAGGGTTTTGGATCGATCACTCCGGGCACGGCAAGGATGACGTGCTGGCCGGAGTCGTTTCGGAAGAGAGGGGTGAAGTTATGAGATCGAAAGGCGGCGGCCACACGGTCGTAGGCCTCCACCGAGTCGAGGGTGAGCCGTCCGCGAAACCGCACGGTGTAATTCTCGTTGCGGCCAATGGTCATGTCGCTCACAGTCATCACGGAGGCAACGGCGGCGCGAAGCGGCGCGGTGAAATCGTCTGTTGTGCTATCTGAGTCGGCCATGAAATCTCCGGGAGGTGTGAGGGGGAATCTTCGTTGCGGGGGCTCCGTCCCTTGCGGGGGCGGATGGGAGTCGAACCCACCTCGGACCGCGCTGGCCCGACAACGGTTTTGAAGACCGCGGACGCCACCGGACGCCAACCGCCCCCAATGAAGCGCGGTGATTGTAACATCATTTTGCCTTGACAACCCCTAGGCGTTCGACTAAAATGCCGCCAAGAGTTGGCCGAGATAGCTCAGTTGGTAGAGCAATGCACTGAAAATGCATGGGTCCTCAGTTCAAGTCTGAGTCTCGGCACTGCCTCGGCCAGCACGAGGTTCGCGGGCGTAGTTCAGTTGGTAGAACACCTCCTTGCCAAGGAGAAGGTCGTGGGTTCGAGTCCCATCGCCCGCTCTGAAAACGAATGGCAGATAGCGTATGGCGCATGGCATGAGCCGTCTGCTATCTGCCATTTGTGATCAGCAGGCATGGCGACGTCGCCAAGTGGTAAGGCAAGGGTCTGCAAAACCCTCATTCGGCGGTTCAAATCCGCCCGTCGCCTCTGAGCAAGAAAGGGTCTTCCAGAATTGGCAAGACCCTTTTCGTTCTTTTATGATGCGCGAGCTGGCAGTCGAAGCGTCCTCATAAAATTGCCGCCGAGAACTTTCTCAACATCATCTTCGGTGAACCCGCGCGCAAGCAATGCGGCGGAGAAGCGCGGCAAGTGCTCACTCCGGCAACAATCCGGCATCCATAGATCAAACATCGCTGGATCAACCAAGGCTTCGGTAACAGACGCCTTGGCCGCCTCCAACAGCCAGTCTTCAAGAAAGTCGGTGCCAACGCCAACGTGGGCAACACCCACTGTGTCGGCAATGTGCGCGGCGTGATCGGCCAGCCGCGCCAGCGTGGGGCTATGCGGATCAATAAACGCCCCGTAGAAATTCAGCCCGATCACCCCGCCGCTCTCGGCAATGGCGCGCAGTTGATCATCACTGAGGTTGCGCGGATGATCGCACACGGCGCGGGCGTTGCTGTGCGACGCAACAAACGGCCCGCGGCAAAATTTTGCCACGTCCCAAAAGCCGGCTTCGGCCAAATGACTCACATCGCACAACACACCCCATTCGCCCATTTCGCGCACGGCGATTCTTCCGGCTTGCGATAACCCGTTGGCGGCCTCCCCTTCGCCCAGCCCATCGGCAAATTCGTTGCGACGATTCCACGTCAGCGAAACCATCCGCACGCCCAATCGATACAGGATTCGCAACAGCGCCGGATCGCCCCCCAAACCGTCGCAACCCTCCACTGCCAACACGGCGGCGATCTTGCCATTGGCAATCACGCTGTCGATCTCGGCGGCGGTCGCCGCCAATTGCACAAGGCGGTCGTCTTCCTCAAGGTCGCTGCCCACAGCATCGATCTGAGTCAATATGCAACGCAGCCCCCTCTCTGGCAAATATATGCTTTCGACAAAGGTCGGCAGAATTTGCACCTTGACGCCGCCCGCTCGCAATTGCGGGCCCCATACGCCAGAGAGACTGCCGCGCTCGCCCAACCGACGCCGATGGAGCACATCAATGGCGATGTCGTGGTGAGCATCGACAACGATTGCTCGCTGATGGAGCTGCATTGCGGTATCAAGGAGGGCGGCAGGCTCTGGCATCACGCGCGTTTCGTCACCGGGCGCGGCGCTCAACGGGCGTGTATTGCACGTCGTATCCAAAGTGCCCCGGCCCGCCGAGGGCGATGCCCTCCGGCGTGCGCCACTCGTGATAACACGGAATGCCGATCACATCCACGCGATACCCATAGCGCAAATGCTCGGTGGTCACCGCCTCGCCGGTGTCGCTGTCCAACACGGTGATGAGATCGGGAACGACGGCCACCGGCGTTTCATTCACGTAAGCGATCAGATTCTCGTTTTGGAAGTGGATGGCCATCTTCTGGCCTTTGAAATCGCCCAAGCCCTCGATGGTGCATTCGCCGCGCGCATAGCCGCCGAGGATGCGCCGCAGAACGTCGGTGATCTTTCCTTTGAATAGGCGCACGCCGCCGGTCACTTCCAGCACCGCCTCGACAGTGTTTCGGTGCGCCGCCTGAGCCTCACGGATCGCCTTGCCGATCTGGATCACCCGGCTGACACTGCCTGGCACGGACGCGCGGCGCAGGTCGGGGCCGCTGGCTGGGTAGAGCGCGGTGCTGGCCACCGCACCCATGTCAGTCGCCACACTGCGGGCGAAGCGTTCCGTCCAGTGATTGTCTATCGTCTCAATAACAATGGAGTTGCCTTTCTCGTCGGCCATGGTCATCGGCGTGGCCGACAGGCCGTGCAGCGTCCAGATGACGAGCGGGATTTCGGGGAAGGCGCGGCCCATTCCGTCGGCGTCGAGCAGGGGAATGCCTAACGCCGCTGCGACGCCCACCGGCACAATCGAGTTGGCGCCGCCGATCTCCGCCGAGACGACAGCGGTAAGCGTCCGGCCCATGTAGCGTTCGAGCGCTTTGAAAGCCTTCACCATGTCGGCCACGCCCATGAGTTTTTCGATCATCACGACGGGCGCGCCGACGTAGGCCACGCTCGCGCCGAAGTCGTCGTCCTTCAACTCGTCGAGGCCGATCATCCTCACCGGCCCGTACTCTCGAATCACCTGCTCGGCCAGCAGCATTCCGATGTATGGATCGCCGCCGCCGCCCGTGCCCAGAATCGCCGCGCCGACGGCGAGGTCGCGCATATCTTCAACTTGTAAGAGTCGCATTATCTGTTCTCCTGTGGGACACGTTTGAAACTTGTCCTACGCCGGGCGCAGATCACCCACCGCCTTCACCCGCACGCGCAGCGCATTCCCAGGCAGATACGTGAGCGGGATTTCGTCCACTTCGACGACTTCCACCGTGTCGGCCTGCGCGCCCGCTTCCACCGTCTTTTGCTGGGCGGTAGCTTTGGCCTGCTCAAGCGCCTCGTCGCGCGTCATCTTTTCCAGTTTGAAGGTGACGTCCACCTCGCCGCCGACTTGCGCGATAGCCGCACCGATGGCGTTGGCGGCGGCGAAGTGCGGCGGGCGGATGACTTCCGACGCGCCTTCGAGCGCGTCCCCGACGAGGATCGATCCGCCGCCGACCATGATCACTGGCACCGGATCGGGGCCGGTCTTCATGCGGTCAATCGCTTCCTCGACCATTTCCTTGATGCGCGCTTTGGCGTTCTCGACGAGCGATTGGTCGAGCGAGGCCACCCGGCGCCGGTCGCCGATGTCGGCCATCCCGGCGGCGATGGCGATGTCGGTCGTGGTCAGCGTGTCGCCGCCGAAGGCCAGACCGCGCGTCGTCAGTTCGTAACCCACACTCTGCGGCCCAATCTCCAATCTCGAATCTCCTTTCCTTACAAGACTCCCGCCTCCCAGCCCAAATGAATACACGTCCGGCATGCGGAAATTCGTCCGCACGCCGCCGATGCGCACGGCCATCGAGGCCTCGCGCGGGAAGCCTTTGACCAGCATCCCGACGTCGGTTGTCGTGCCGCCGATGTCCACCACCATCGCGTCTTTCGCGCCGGAGAGGAAGGCCGCCCCGCGCATGGAGTTGGTGGGGCCGGATGAGACGGTGAGCACAGGATGTGTGGCGGCGAACTCGGTATTCATCAAGGTGCCATCATTCTGGCTCAGGAACAGCGGCGCTTGGATGCCCGATTCCTTCAACGCGCGCTCGAACGAGCCGACGGTGTGTTGCGCGAGGTCGCTCAGGCAGGCGTTGAGGATCGCCGCGTTCTCGCGCTCCAGCAGGCTGATGCGCCCGATGTTGTGCGAGAGCGTGAGCCGCGCGTCGGAAATCTCTTCGCGCACGATAGCGGCGGCCCGATCTTCCATCTCCACATTCACTGGCGAGAAGACGCACGAGATCGCCACGGCCTTGATGCCTTTGCCGGCGATCAGGCGGGCCATGCCGCGAATCTCTTCTTCGTCCAGCGGCGAAATCTGCCGCCCGTCGAATTCGTAGCCGCCCTTGGCGACGAAGGTGTTGCGCCCCAGCGTTTCGGCCAGCCTGGACGGCCAGTCCACCATCGGCGGCAGAGCGACTGCCGCCGGGGCGCCGAGTCGAATAATGGCCGTTGGCGAGAGTCGCTTGCCCTCGACGATAGCATTGGTGAAATGCGTAGTGCCGAGCATCACGGCGTCGATGTTGCCCGGCTGAACGCCCGATTGCGCCAGCACTTGTTGAAGCGCAGAGAGGATGCCACTGCTCACGTCAGGAGTTGTGGGGGTTTTGTAAGAGGCGACAACCTTGAGGCCGTCCATCAGCACGGCATCGGTGTTCGTGCCGCCTACGTCAATTCCAATTCTCATAATCCGATCTCCTATTCGATTAACACCACGCCGCTATCAGCCGACCAACCCGCCGGCACGTTGGCTCTCACCGGGAAGACTTCGCGCTCACTGGTGTTGTGCGATTCAGCGATCAGCTTCACGTTGCCCGGCAGTTGAATTTCATAACGAATGATTGCGCCCTGATAAATCTCGCCAATGATCTGGCCGATGGGCGCAGGCCAGGCGAGGGTGCCCGCCGCCGCGCCCAACACAACATTCTCCGGGCGAACCATCACCGTGACGGATTGCCCCACCTGAACCGGGCGCAGGACTCTGGCCCTCACTTGCGTATCGCCCAATGCGACAACGGCTTGTTGGCCTTCAAGCGCCGTAACTCTGCCTTCCAGCATATTCGATTCGCCGATGAAACCGCTGACAAAGCGCGTGGCCGGTTGCTCGTAGATTTCGCGGGGCGGGCCGAGTTGCTCCACCCGGCCCTTGTTCATCACCGCAATGCGATCCGACAGCGTCATGGCTTCACTTTGATCGTGGGTGACATAGACGGTGGTGATTCCCAAGCGGCTCTGCAAATCTTTGATCCAGTATTTCATCTCCTCACGCAATCGTTTGTCGAGGGCGCTGAGCGGCTCATCGAGCAGAAGCAGTTTCGGCTCGACGACGAGGGCGCGGGCGAGGGCTACGCGCTGCTGTTCACCGCCGCTGAGCTGGCGAGGGTAGCGGTCTTCATACCCGGCCAACCCCACTTGCTCCAACGAGGCTTTCACTTTTTGGGCCGTTGATGCGCTCTCTCCTTTGCGAACCTGCAGGCCGAAGGCGATATTGTCGAAGACGCGCATGTGGGGGAAGATGGCGTAGTTCTGAAACACCATCCCCAGATTGCGCTTCTCCGGCGGCAAGGCGGTGATGTCTTGCCCATCGAGCACGATGCGCCCCGAGGACGGCTGGGCAAACCCGGCGATCATCCGCAGAGTCGTGGTCTTGCCGCAACCGCTGGGGCCGAGCAGGGAGAAGAATTCTCCCTGCCCGACAGTGAGACTCACGCCGCGCACGGCTTGCACCGCGTGATAGCGTTTGTGAACGTCAGCGAGTTCGAGTCCGGCGTGGGACATTGCCGCTTATCCCGCTTGCATGATCTTGTCAAACTTTTCGCTCAGCTCAGCCTGCACCGAGTTCCACCACTTCCAATCGGGGATCCATACATTCTTGACCGCTTCCGCATCATTAGCCATGCCCACAGCCTTCATCTTGTCGGATAGCTGTGTGTTCTTGTTGGTCGGGCGCATCATGAAGAAGTCGCACAGTTTCGCCTGATACTCGGCGGAGACCATGCGGTTGAGCAGAGCATAAGCCAGATTCTTCTGCTTGCTGCCTTTGGTGATGCTGACATTCTGTTCGAGGATGGGCACGCCCTCTTTGGGTGCCACCCACGCCACCGACGCCCCGTTGGCGGCCATGCCCCATGCGCTACCGTCGTACTCGTTGGCAATGATGATTTCGCCCGCGCCGAGCCAGTTGTCGAGCGTCGGCGAGAGGTCGCCAAGTTTGCAGGGCACGAGTCCTTCCATCGCCTTCAGCCCGGCTTCGGTGTCTTCGTAACCCGAGCCGAAAATCTTGGAGGCAACCATGAACAGGCTGGCAGTGAACGAGTTGTTGAGCGGGGTGAGGATGCCGCGCTTGCCGTCGAACTCGTCGTTCCAGAGGTCAGCCCAGCTCTCCGGCGCTTTGCTTGCCAAGTCGGTGCGGTACGATAGGCCGAGACCGCTCCACGCGCGAATGAGGCCCGTGCCTTTGAAAGCGAAGTCCCACAGATCTGCAGAGTTGGGCACATTGGCTTTCACTTCGTCCACCGGCACATAGAAGCCGGCGTCGGCGCCCTGTGTCGCTTCGGGCAGGTTTTGGTTGATGAGGTCGAAAGGCGGGTTGTCCACTCCGGCGGCCACCAATTTGGGAAACCATTGCGGGCCGTTGTCCACTTGCACTTTGCAGTTGAAGTCTTTCTCGAACTGATTGAGCAAGTTCTCGCGCTCAAAGTCAGTCCACACACTGCCCCAGATGCCGATGTTGAGCGTTGCCCCGCCGGAATCGAACACTTCGCCGGTGTACACTTCGGGCGTGGGCGCGGCGGTGGGTGTGGGAGCGGCGCAAGCGGCCAGCCAGTTCGAGGCGGCCAACCCGGCGCCCGTTGCGCCGGCCAATTTCAGAAAATCTCGGCGCGTCAACTGTGTCTTTCGTGGTTTGTGAGTCATTGCAATCTCCTCCGTGGATAGCGGCCCATACGCATGCGTGCTCGACACGGCGGGCCGGGCCGTGTTGAGTTACGTTTTTCCGAAACCGGCAAAGGCTTTCAAGTCGCCCGACCGAGCGGTGACGAGCAAACTGACGATGACGAGAACGATGGCGAAGATGCCCGCCGCCGCCGGGATCGGATCGCTGTGAAAGCGCAAGTGATCGAAGATCGTCAGCGGGAGTGTTTGTTGTTCGGGGATGGCGAGAAAGACGGTGACATCGAATTGCCCGAACGAGACGATGAACGAGAAGATCGATCCGGCGGTGATGCCGGGCATGATCAGCGGCAGAGTGATCTGGCGAAAGGTTTGCAGGGGTGATGCGCCCAGACTCCGCGCCGCCTCTTCCAGCGAGAGATCGAAGTTGTAAAGGGAGGCCGACACGGTGCGGATGACGAACGGCGTGCAGATGATGATGTGGCCGATGAGCAGGCCGGTGAATGAACGCGAAAGCCCCAGCCCGGCGGCGCGATAGAATATGAATAGCGCGAGTCCGATGACGATGCCGGGCAGCATCAGCGGCGACAGAAAGAATGATTGAATGAAGGCGCGCCCGGGAAAATCGTGGCGGGTGAGGGTGAGCGCGGCCATGGTGCCGAGGGCGAGCGAGGCAAGCGTGGACAGCGCGGCCAGAAGGAAGCTGAAACCGAAGGCGCGAATGAATACCGTTGTGGCCCCGGCGGCGCCCGTGCTGGCAACGTAACTGCCGGGTCCGAGCCCGAGAAAGGCCAGCACCCAGCGCAGCGAGAGTCCCTCGGGCGGAAACTTGAGATAGCCGCCCGCCGTCAGCCCGGCCAGCACGATGATCAGCATGGGCACGATTAGAAAGGACAGGGCGACGATGGCGCCGAAGCGAAAGACAACCGGCATGCCGAGTCCGCGCTCTTCTGACATTACACCAACCCTCCGATGGATCGTTGCGTGAGCCGCTGATAGAAATACACCACGATCAAACTCGTCACCAACAGCACTGCGCCCACCGCCGCGCCCAACTGCCATTCGGCGTTGGTTTGGATTTTGTTGTACATGAGCGTGGAAAGGGTGACGACTTTGCCGCCCCCGGCGATGCGCGGCACTGTGTATGAGCTGAGGGCGGTGACAAAGACGAGCAGAGAGCCAGCCAAGACGCCCGGCAAACTCAGCGGCCATGTCACGCGCAGAAAGGTGATGAATCGATTGGCGCCCAAACTGCGCGCGGCTTCTTCGAGGGCCGGGTCAATGTTTTGCATGGCGCCCATCAGCGAAAGAACCATCACCGGCACGCCGACGTGAAGCAGGGTGACGACCACGCCGAAGTCATTGAACATGAGCGGGATCGGGGCAGAGATCATTTGCCAATAGAGCAAGGCGCTGTTGACCAACCCCACATCGCCGAAGATGATGACCATGCCGTAGGCGCGAATCACAGTGTCCACTTGCAGAGGAGTGAGCACCAAAATCATCAACAGATTGCTCCAGCGCGGGCTTTGTGTGCGCGCCATCAAATAACTCAGGGGGTAGCCAATGACGAGCGATAGAACGGTGACTTCCAGACTGATCCAGTAGGTTCGCGTCAACGCATCGGTGAAGAGTTCTTCGTCGAAGAAATGTTGGTAGTTGCCAAGCGCGAAATTGGCCTCGGGGCGCAGGGTGGCTTGATTGGGCGCGTTGAAGGAAAGGAGCAACAGTGTGCCGACCGGGATGGCGAAGAAGACGACAAAAACCAACAGCGGCGGGGCGACGAGCCAAAAGGATCGCTGGCGCAGCGGCCAGGCGGCGTTGGGTGAGGCCTCAGTCATCAATGGTTCCTCCCAAAGGTTGATAATCCGCGTCGTAGCCAAAATAGCGCGGCCCCACCAGCGCCAGCCCCTCCGGTGTGCGCCACGCTGGAACGCAGGGAATGCCCAACACCACCACACGGAATCCGTATCGCAAGGCTTCGCTGGGGATCGGTTGCGCTGTGTCGGCGTCGAGCACAACGATGAGGTCGGGCGTTGAAACGGCCAGTTGTCCATCGCGCCAGGCCACGAGGTTTTCGTTCTGAAACTGGATCCGCATCACGCTCGATTCGTAAGCGCCCATGCCCTGCAGAGTCGCCTCCCCCCGCGCAAAGCCGGTCGCCGTGCGCCGTTCCACGTCGGCCACCTTGCCGCGAAAGAGTTCGACGCCGCGAGTGACGCGGCGCACTGCGTCAATGGGATTCCGGCTTTGGGCGCGCGCCTCGCCGATTGCGCGGCCAATCGACTCGATTAGACTGAGAGTGCCCGGCACCAGTGCCGTCTTCGCCTGCCGCCCCGACATTGGATAGAAAGCGGCCAGAGCCGCCGCGCCCATATCCACTACCAACGACCTCGCTAACCGCTCCGTCCAGCGATTATTCAGAGTCTTCAATAGGACAGTATTGCCCTTCTCATCGGCCATCGACATGGGCGTTGCCGGGATGCCGTGCAGGGTGCAAGTCACCATTTGGATTTCCGGGTAAGCCCGCCCCATCGCGTCGGCGTCTACCACCGGGATGCCCAGCCGCGCGCCCGCCGCAAGTGGAATGATTCCGTTCAGGCCGCCGCCCTCCGCCGAAACAGCCGCGTCAATCTTTCGGTTGAGATGATCTTGAATGGATTCGAAGGCAAGAACTATCTCATCGCCGCTCGGCAATTTCTCAGCCAACGCCGTCGGCGAGCCAACCATCGCCGCCGAGACGACCAGCGCATCATCGGCCAGTTCATTGAGGCCGATCAGTTTCACCGGCCCGCCCTGACGGATCGCCTCTCGCGCCAACAGCTTCCCCACATGAGGATCGCCGCCGCCGCCCGAGCCGAGCACCGCCGCGCCGAACGCAAAGTGTTCGATATCCTCGACGTTGATGAGCCGCATTACGCCGCCAACTCCCCCACAGCCTTCACGCGCAGTCTCACTGCATTGCCGGGCAAATACGTGAGAGGAACTTCTTCAATGTCGCGAATTTGCACAGACATTGGATCGGCCCCGGCGGCCACCGCTTTGCGAACGGCTTCCTCGCGCGACTCGGCCAACGCCATCTCGCGGCTGATCTTTTCCAGCGCGTACACCCTATCCACTTCGCCGCCGATCAGAGCAATGGCCGCGCCGACGGCATTGGCGACGGCAAAGTGCGGCGGTTTGATCATCTCCACGCTTCCCCGTACCGGGCGGCTGATCAAAATGCTCCCGCCCCCCACGGTGATCACTGGCATCGGCTCATCGCTGGTCTTCATGCGATCGACGGCGGTTTCAACTCTTTCCTGAATCAAAGAAAGAGACTCGCACACCAATCGCCGATCCAGCGATTGCACTGCCGCCGGGTTGCCGATGCGCGCCAACCCGTGCGCGACGGCAACATCCGTGGCGGTCAGGGTGTCGCCGCCGAAGACGAGCGCTTTCGTTTCCAGTTCGTAGCCCACGCTGTGCGGCCCAATATGCACGCCGCCATTTTCCCGACGCACAAGACTGCTGCCGCCCATGCCCAGCGAGAGAACGTCCGGCATTCGGAAATTCGTCCGCACGCCTCCGATCTCGCCAGCCACCGAGGTTTCGCGCGGAAAGCCCTGCGCCAGCATTCCCACATCGGTGCAAGTGCCGCCCACATCCACCACCATGGCCTCCTTCACTCCAGAGAGGAAGGCCGCGCCGCGCATAGAGTTGGTGGGGCCGGAAGCGAAGGTGAACACCGGATACTTTGCGGCATAGTCGGCGTTCATCAACGTGCCATCGTTCTGGCTGAGGTAGAACGGCGCATCAATCCTGAGTTCGCCCAACGCCTGCTCGAACGAGGCGGCGATCCGCCCGGCCAGTTCGCGCAGGGCGGCGTTGAGGATGGCCGTATTCTCGCGCTCAAGCAGGCCCATGCGCCCAATGTCGTGCGAGAGAGTGATGGAGAGATGTGGAATAGTCTCGCGCAGAATCGAGGCGGCCCGTTCCTCGAACTGAGGATTGACTGGCGAGAAGACCGCTGAAATGGCGACCGAGCCGATCTGTCGGCGGCGCACTTCGGCGGCAATGCCGCGCAGCTCCGCCTCATCCAGCGAGGCGATTTCACGCCCATCGAATTCATGCCCGCCGTGCGCCAAAAAGACATGATGCCCCAGCGCATCGCGCAAGTCGTCCGGCCAATCCACCATCGGCGGCAGGGCTTTGCCGGAGGGCAGGCAGAGGCGAATCGCTGCAACCGGCGTGAGCCAGCGTCGTTCAATGACCGCGTTGACAAAGTGCGTTGTGCCGATCATCACCGTCTGAATTGCGGCGGGGGGCGCTTTGCTTTCGGTCAGAATGGCTTTGAGCGCGGCGGTGATGCCGCTGGTGATGTCGGGCGTCGTCGGCGTCTTGTGCCAGGCAACGACTTCGACGCCGTCCATGAGGACGGCGTCGGTGTTCGTGCCGCCGACGTCAATGCCAATTCGCACAAGTTCAATGTAGCATTCGCCGCACGACGGGTCTATCGTCCGCCGAAGACGAAATAGGGGCGGCGGTGTTGTCGGTGAGCCACTATAGAACTATACTTGGCACCTCGGGCTTCGACTCATGCAAGACACTCATCATCGCTTGATCGATTTGCTGTTGGCTGGCGGGGGCCTGCATGAAGTCGCCGCCGAGTTGACGAGGATGGTTGGCCGCTCGGTGCAGATTGTGAGCGGGGCAGGAATGAGGCTGGCAGGCGAGGTTTCGAGCGAAGGTCAGGATCGTTTGCCCGATGCTCTCCGCCGCGTCGCGCGCAACGAAAATCCTGCCGCCTCATTGATTCGAGATAACGGTGTAGCGCTGATCCCGTTGGTGATTCAAAATGAGATCGAGGGGTGGCTGGTCGTCGAAGCGACTGAGGCCGACGATGCGGCCATCGCCGTCTTGGCGCAGGGAGCAACGGTGACCTCGCTGGCGCTGATCAAACACCGCGCGGTGCAGGAGGCGGAGCAGCGCTTTCGCCGCGACTTATTCGAGGACATGCTGGCCAGCGAGCGTTGGTCGGCAGGGCGTTTGACCGAGCAAGCGAACTCGCTCGGCTGGCAGCTCGATTCCATTCCCATTGTTATCCTGATCGATTTCGGCGGAGCGCGGCGCATCGCCCTCGCCGGGCGAGCCTCCGATCTCTCTCGCCGACAATGGATTCGAGAGAAGTTTGCCGAAGCGGCGCGGCGGGCAGTGAGCAACCACGCCCCGGCGGGAATCGTTGTGGAGCGCGACGCCGGGTTGGTGATCTTGCCGAACTTGTCGGGCAAGGCACCGGCGGAGGCGCACGAACACATCCAGCAAATTGTGGAGGCGCTGGAGCGCGAGATGCGGGCAAGCGGGTTGGCCGTCGGATATGCGACTGCAATTGGAGGCCATCATCATTCGGGGTTGGATGGCTTGCGTCAAAGCTATCACGAAGCGCAGCAGGCGCTGGAGATCGGCTTGCGCCTGCTGATGCGCCGCCCCATCTGGTTCGACGACGTGCAATTGTATATTCTGCTCGAGTCGTTCATTCGCGGAGACGAGGCGCGCGGTTGGTTCAGCCATACGCTCGGCCCATTGATCGAGTATGACCGCCGCAACCGCACCCAAATGGTGGAAACGATGGAAGCGTACTTCGACGCCAATCAAAGCCTCCAGCAGGCGGCGCATGTTTTGCACGTTCACGCCAACACACTCAAGTATCGCCTGCAACGCATCCGGCAAGTGTTGAAGCAAGACCCTTTTGTTGGAGAAAGGCAGTTGGCGTTCTATTTGGCGGCGAAGGTGGCGCGGTTGTTGCGGTGAGGGTCGCCTACTCTTTCAGATAATCGCGCAGCTTGCGGCGATGAGAGGGGTGGCGTAGGCGGCTGAGGGCTTGCGCTTCGATTTGGCGCACGCGCTCGCGGGTGACGCCCATCTTCTTGCCCACTTCTTCCAGCGTGTAGCTCTCGCCGTCGAGCAGGCCGTAGCGCAGCTGCAAAATACGCACTTCGCGCGGAGGCAGAGTCGCCAGCACTTCTTGAATCTGTTCGCGCAGAAGATTCTTGGTGGCCACTTCCACCGGCGCCGGGCTGTCTTCGTCTTGAATGAAATCGCCCAGCACGGAGTCCTCTTCTTCGTCGGTGGGGGTTTCCAACGAAAGGGGCCGCCGCGCGATCTGGATCATCGACTCGACTTTCTTCGGCGTGACGCTGAGGGCATCGGCCAATTCATCCACCGACGGATCGCGGCCCAACTCCTGCGTGAGCGAGTGCGAGACGCGCAGGAGTTTGTTGATCTGATCGCCCATATGCACCGGCACGCGGATGGTGCGCCCCTGATCGGCGATGGCGCGGGTAACGGCCTGCCGGATCCACCACGTGGCGTAGGTGCTGAATTTGTGGCCGCGTTTGTAATCGAATTTTTTGGCGGCGCGGATGAGGCCGATGTTGCCTTCCTGAATCAGATCGAGGAAGGGGACGCCGCGCCCCATGTATTTTTTGGCGACGCTGATGACGAGGCGCGAGTTGGCGGTGATGAGATGCTCGCGCGCGGCCCAGCCGTCATCAATGTCGGACTGCAAACTGTCGCGCTGTTTCGACGAGATTTTGCCGCCGCGCGAGAGGCGCTCGCGGGCAAACTTCATTCGCTCCATTCGCTTGGCCAGAGCCACTTCTTCGGCGGCCACCAACAACGGCACGCGGCCAATCTCTTTGAGGTAGAGGCCAATGGTGTCGTCGGCGTCGATGGCCGAGAGATAGGCATCGTCCTGCGAAAGATCGCGCAGAGTCGTTTCCTCTTCCTCCAGTTCGATCTCTTCCATTTCCTCTTCGGTCGGTTCATCTTCGACGGAAGAGGCGTCCACCAATTCGATGCCGGCCGATTGCAGAGCCGCGTAGGTTTCTTCGAGCTGCTCGATATCGCGCTCAGCTTCGGGGAAGAAGTGCAGGATGTCATCGTAGGTCACCGCCCCGCGTTGGCGGCCCAACTCCAGCAGTTGATTCAGCGCGGGGCTATCCTCTTCGCCTGCCGGTTCTTCGGGGGGCGGCGTGCTCGCCGTCGGGGGGGCGGCGGCCTTCAGCGCCGTCTTCCGCCCCACCACCGTCGTCTTCGGCTTGATCGTCCGGCGCTTGGCTTTCGATGACTTAGAAACCTTCGTTGTCGTGGTGCGCTTTTTCATTGTGCGAAAAGAATACACTTATTTAAGATTCGGGGCAACTGCCAAACGGCACTTTAACGATGAGCGGCGGCTTACAGAAAACCTGCAAACCGCCCGAAACTGACTCTCCGAAGAAACTGCTTCTACGGTGACGGCGTCCCCAATGGCAAGGCCGGGAGGGGCTCGAGGGTGACCTCGAGTGTCGGCGCGAGTAACGGCGGCAGTGAGGGCAGAGTCAACAGCGTGTCCAACGATGAGCTTCCCACCAAAACCACACTTCCGCCATCGGCCGGCAGCACGTAATAGGCGTATCCGGTGACAGCCTGTTTACCCACCGACGCTCCGAAGATCGCGCCATCCACCGTCTGCACTTCAATCGAATAATCGGGAGCAGTCAAGCCGAACTCCGCCAAATCCACCGACTCGGTGATGGTGCGATTGATGTACAGTGATCCGACGGTGGAAAGGATGGTGGACATCTGCGCCGGATCGGCTTGGCCTGCTTGCGGCTGAGAGATCATCCACTGCCCCGACGGATCGAGCGCGGCGCTGAAGGTCAACGCCTTCACGGTGTCGGTCACTGTGAGCGATTTGACGAGCGTGGAGTCGATAGTCCACAGCGTGGTTGAGCCTGCCGATGCGGGGGCGGTGGGTGTGGGGTTGCTGGCCGCTTCGGGGTTGACGGTGAGGTAATATACGATGCCGCCCAGCACGGCAATGGTGATCAAGAATACGAGTGCAGTCCGACGGTTCATTGCCGATCAACTCCGGCGGCGCGACCACCACACGCTGGCGGCGATGACCATGACCACAAACGGCGGCAAGATACACCCCAGCAGAATAACGATGGCGATGTCGCGGTTGGTGTACACGTTCAGGGTGCGGGTGACGGTGTCGCGCGGGGTAAGGGTGATCAAGTCATCCTGGGCTGTGGCCCATTTGATGGCATTGAGC
>VGOW01000082.1 GCA_016875735.1 Chloroflexota bacterium
GCGGCTGATGTTCGCCGCAGGCTTGGCTTACCTGTGGGTCATTTACTTGGGCGCCATCGCGCACGCAGACGATTGGGTGCCGGTCATTCATCGGAGTCATCGCTGTGATCTGAGCCTGTTCCAATTAGGTCTGCGGCTGTTGGAGTATCTGCTCAACCATGATCAACCTATCCCAAGTTCATTCGCGCTTGAACCAGAAACTGTCCGGTAGTGAATTCCCGACTGCTATGCCGCCAATGATGGCGTAGGGCAACCGATGCTCGGCAAGGAACTGGTGAATCTCCCATGCCGCTTCCAGCCTCGGATTCATATCAGGCCTTTCGCCCGCGCCAATCGTTCAAAGGCTTGCCGGAGGGCGATCTTCTGCTCAATGCGCCAACGGTTGACTCTCTCCCAGTCGCCGCCGCTTTTCCCCAGTCGCTCCCAAGTGGCGCACAGGTCATCGAATATCACCCGCGACTCGGCATCGGTCATCGTCTTCAACCGCGCGCGGCGCTCAGCCTCGGTGATGCGGTTGACTTCGGCATAGCCCGCCAGCGTTTGCCGGAGGAGGTCGCGGTCGAGTTTAGGGGGCATGACAATATGTTGATGAGTTTTTCCCTTTGTCAGGCATTATCGTTCAAGCGCCTTTTCGATTTGTTTGTTTGCAAAATACTCTTCTGTTGAGCTCAAGCGGTTGCGATACTTGCCCCGCAGATTGGGCAGAGGCGCTTTTGTTCGCTTCGCGGCGGCAGGATCAACCACCGTCACGATGTAAATCAACCCCTCCCGGTTCTCGATGGGTTCCAACGGGCGCAAGTAGCCGCGCTCGTACACGGCTTCGACGGTTTGAATGGCGGAAGTCATAAGTCCTTCCCTTTCTTGATAGCACACATATTTTAGCGCATTGTGAGGAAACCGCACTCGTGGTTTCGAGAGTTTGTGGGGTGATGCGCTGTCAACGAATACGAAACGAATGAACGAATGCGCAACCCTCCCTCATTCGTTTATTCGTTGCGCGAAGCAATTCGTTGACAAGCTCCTCTACAACAACAGCCTACGGCCCTAAACACCAAGTATAGGAAAGAGGAAAAACCCTACCCTGGATGGGCAGTATTCCTGGGCTCATATATTGGTTCAGCTGCACACGGATATTGTCTGTTGTAAAGCGTCCCCCTGCGCAGAAGATCGAATCCATTACCACCGTTGCGTTGATTGTGCCGTTCACTGGAAAGTTCCGCTCAATAATAATGGTGTCGGAATACTGCCACTTGTTGTTTGTGATCGGGCCGACTGCGAGCAAAATCCTATATTCATAACTGCGATCTATTGACTTATCGTAACCGTACAACGCACCCGGCACAAAACCAGAATACGAGATTTGGACAACCATGTTTTGTGAAGTCGAACCATCCGCTACTGTGGTAACACCGGTTATCGTTGTTGTTGAACGATGACTCGCATCCTGAGTCCGTACAACTGTCGGCGTGTTCGTGAAAGTCAATGTGAATTGAGGTTGGGCTGTTCTTGTCGGTGGCACTATTGTATTCGTGCTCGTCACCGTTGAAGTTGCTGTACTGGTTAGCGGCACAGTGGTATGGGTGTGTGTCGCCGTCGGCGGCACGGGTGTTTTGGTCGGCGCAGTTGTATCCGTCGCCACTGCGCTCGCGCCGCGCCCAAAACCCAAAGTAACTGCAACGGCAATCAACGCCAACAGCCCAACCGCCCCGGCCACAATCACGCCCCTCGTCGGGTTGGCCAATCGCGCGGGTTGGCGTATCGGCGCAACGTCCGGCGGCAGGGTGGCGTCGTTGTCCGTCATCTTCGCCGGGGCGGGCTTCGGGGCAATCGGCCTTTCTCTCAGCGCACTCCTCATCGCCTCCGCGCCCGGCCAGCGCTCGTCCGCGTCCAGTTCGAGCGCGCGGTCAATGCCTTGCGCCAACGCGCCGCTCACTTTGATTGGATGGCGGGCGAGCGGCGCGAACTTCTCTGGTTTCGTCATCCGCGAGAGGGCATCGGCCGGAGGCCCGCCGGTCAACAATGTATACAACGTCGCCCCAAAGGCATAAATGTCGGAACGCGCGTCAGTGCGGCCCGTGCCGTACTGCTCCGGCGGGGCGAAGCCGGGCGTGAGTCCGCGCGCGCCGGTGGTCGTCATCGCCCCCGTGTCGTCGATCAGTTCTTTGGCGATTCCAAAATCCACCAGCACCGCTCCGCCTTCGGGGGCAATCTTGATGTTGTTCGGTTTGATGTCGCGGTGGATGATGTTGCGCTTGTGGAGATAGGCCAGCGCGCCCAGCACATCGTCGGCCCAGCGCAGAACGTCGGCTTCGGGCAACGGGCCGAGGCGTTTCAGCCGCTGGTTCAGATCTTCGCCCTCGATGAAATCCATCACCAAATACTGCCCCTGCCCGGCGACGATGAAATGATCGGTGACGCGGGGCAAGTTGAGGTGGCGCAGGGCGGCCAGCATTTTGGCCTCGCGCTCGAACTGGCGGGTGGAGGCCTCGGTGAACAACAGATTCTCTTTGATGGCGCAACGGACGTTCAGCCGCGTGTCAAAGGCGTCGTACACTGCGCTCATGCCGCCCTGAGCAAGCAGAGCATCGATGCGATAGCGGTCATTGAGGAGTTGGCCGGGCTTGAGAGACATGATGGAAAACTCCAAAGGTCAAACTACAAACTCCAAAATTAGTCGAGCAGGCCGAGTTTGCGGCGGACGAAGGCGCGGGCGCGAGTGGCGGCGGCGAAGGCGGCTTCGGCCTCGCGGCGAGTGGCGGTTGCGCCGGGATAGCGAATGGCGACGGCATAGTTTTCCAGACTCTCCGCGTATTCGCTGATCGACTCGAACTCAGGATCGATGGCGTGAGCCAATCGGATCAGCGGGGCGAGAGGGTGTTCTTTGGGAAACACCGCGCCATGCTCATCGAGAAAAGCCTTCAGGTATTTCTCAACGCACTGTTGGCAATGAAAGCAAACAGCATCGACGATGTGCTCTTCGCCATAATCGAGGAGGAAACGCGCCGCCGAATAATCAGTTTCCGCTTTCGCGATCCATTCCGTCGTTTTTTCTTTCATAGAGCACTTTCCCCAACTTCGTGATCTCCATCATGAATTGATCTTCCATTTTGAGGCGGCGCTCGACCTCGCTTGGGGTGCGGACAATTAGATCGAGCCCAAAGGATCGCATGGGCAGGGCTAGCCGCATCTCCAAAGCCACGTCCAATACATTCTTCTCGGTGGCCATCACCACCAGCATATCCACATCGCTTCCCCGTCGCGGCACACCATAGGCATACGAGCCGAAGAGGATGATCTTGTCAGGTTTGAAATTTGCCGCGATGGTGTCGGCGATCTTTTGAATCTCAGCCATCGGGATCGTAGCCTGCTCCTTGCGGACGTTCTCCAGCCGCAGATACTCGTCGTATTTCATCACGGCGGCAACGGGCTGGCCGTCCCGTCGAAGAATGATCGGCTCGCTGGCAACCTCAATCTCGGACCAGCGCACAGCGGCGTCATCGGCTTCGCGCTTCGGCAGGGCACGGCGTGTGCGATAGGCCGCTTTGGTTTCTTTCACTCGCTTGCGTTTGGCTATCGGCATGGTGTGATTATACTGCCGGAGGCAGAGGGGGCAACTGCGGTATACTCCGGCCACCCTCCGCAAAGAACGACGATGCCCACCGACACTTTCCTCACCCTCGACAATTTGCGTTTGCACCTCAACGACTGGGGCGGGAGCGGCCAACCGATATTGCTTGCGCACGGGCTGGCCTCGAACGCCAAATTTTGGAATCGAGTCGCGCCGTTGTTGGCCGAGTCGTTCCGCGTGGCCGCGCTCGATCAACGCAGTCACGGCTTGAGCGACGAAGCGCGCGATGGCGATTATGGATTCGCCGCCGTGTGCGCCGACGTTCGCGGCGTGTGCGATGGGTTGCATTTCGCCAAGCCGATCATCGTCGGCCACTCGTGGGGAGCGGCGGTGGCGCTCGAAGTTGCGGCGCGTTACCCGGAGGCAGTGGGCGGCGTGGCCATGATCGACGGCGGCTTTGCCGGAATGAATCGGCGGCTGACGTGGGCTGAGGCCGAACAACGACTCGCCCCGCCCCGCTTGGCCGGGACTCCGTTGGCCGAGTTCCGCGAGCGAGTCCGCCGAGGACTCGACGGCGATTTCAGCCATGAGATATTCGACATTATTCTCGGCAACTTCGAGGTGCGCGCCGATGGCACGATTGCGCCTCATCTCGCGCTCGAGAATCACATGAAGATCATGCGCGCAATGTGGGAACAGAATCCCGAACGACTCTATCCGCTGGCACAGTGCCCGGCGCTGTTTCTGCCGTGCATCCCTGCCGAGCCGCACGACGAGATGGACGCCCAGTATTTGAGTTTCAAGCGCGAGGGCGCGGCGCTGGCGCAGGCATTGATGCCGAATGCGCGCATCGAGTGGCTGGCCGATTCGATTCATGACGTGCCATTACAGAGGCCGGGTCTTGTGGCGGAGAAGATCGCGGCATTCGCCGAAAGCCTATGACCATCACCCTGCGCCCGGCCACCGCCGCCGACGCAAAGAAAATCAAAGACTTGATTCACGAAGTCCGCATCAACCCAATGAATTTGGACTGGGAGCGGTTCATCGTGGCCGAAGACGATGGCGAGTTCGTGGGGTGTGCGCAGGTCAAGCCACACACCGACGGCGTGCGCGAGTTGGCTTCGTTGGCCGTGTCGCCGTCGTGGCAGGGGCAGGGCATCGGCTCGATGCTGGTGAAGGCGTTACTCGAACGGGAAAAAGGCGAACTATATTTGATGTGCCGCGCAAAAACCGCGCCGTACTATCGGCGCTTCGGCTTCGTCGAAGTCGTCGGCAAAAACATCCCGCGCAGTTTTCGGCTTCACGCGCGGGCGGGCAGGTTGATAGCGATGTTTGCGGGCGAGGGGATCGCCTTTATGAAACGAAAGGCGGAGTAGAACAATGCCTCAGTCCGTAATCTGTTCGAATGACTTGACCGCCGCATCAATATCGGTGTAGATTTCGAGGAACGTATCGAACCCGGCGAGTTTGAGGGCTTCGAGCATGCGATTGTTGGGGCCGAGCAATTTGAGGTTGGGGGCTTTGAACGAGCCGTCGCGCAAGCCTTGACTCATCCGTGAGGCCATCGCCGGAGAAAGCTGCCCGCGCAGAAGTTTGAAGATTTGGCTGATGGCGCGGAACCCGGCCGAACTGATGTAGACCACTTCGGCGAGGTCGAGCAGAACGTATCGCGAGCCGCTGTTGAACGCGTTCTCACCCGCCGCCTGAAAAGCCTCATAGGTGGAAGCATCCACATTGCCTTTCACGTGGATGACCGTCACCGGCACTTTGCCCTTCCGCTCCGTTACTTCAATATCCATTCGCGCTCCATTATCGGCAAAACGTCACATCGCGCAAGCGCATTCTCTCACGCGTATTCGTAAAACCCCCGCCCGCTCTTGCGGCCCAAATAGCCAGCGTCCACCATGCGCACCAGCAACGGGCACGGACGATATTTGTCGTCGCCCAGATCGCGGTGCAACACCTGCATCACATACAAAACCACATCGAGCCCGATCAGATCGCACAGCGTGAGCGGCCCCATCGGGTGATTCATGCCCAGCTTCATCACCGTGTCAATCGCCTCGCGTGTGCCCACGCCTTCCATCAGCGCGTAAATCGCTTCGTTGATCATCGGGCACAGAATACGATTGGAGATGAAGCCCGGCGAGTCGTTGGCCTCCACCGGAGTCTTGCCGAGTTTTTTGCACATCTCGATCACGGTCGCCGTCGTTTCATCCGACGTGCCCAGCCCGCGAATCACCTCCACCAGCGTCATCAGCGGCACCGGATTCATGAAGTGCATCCCGATCACTTTGCCGGGCCGTTTCGTCGCCCCGCCGATTTTGGTCAGCGAAATCGAAGAAGTGTTGGAGGCGAGGATGACATCCGGCGGCATGAGCGAATCGAGATCGCGAAACAACTTGAGTTTGAGATCGGGGTTCTCGGTGGCGGCTTCGATGACGAATCCGGCTTCCCGCGCGGCGGCCAATTCACCCGCCGTGCCGATTCTCCCCATGGCCGCCGCCTTGTCGTCCGCCGAGAGTCTTCCCTTTTCCACAAGTTTGCCCAGCGATTTGTCAATCATCGCCAGCCCTTTTTCAAGCGCGGCGGGGAACACGTCGATCATCGCCACTTTGTAGCCCGATACCGCGCACACCTGCGCGATGCCGTTGCCCATCGTGCCCGCGCCAACCACAGCAATGCGTTGAATAGCCATCGGTCAAATGCGGAATGCAGAATGCGGAGTGCGGAGTGGCAGATCTGCTCATTCCGCATTCCACAATCCGCATTCTTCATTCAAGTTCTACTGCCGTCGCCACCGCTTCGCCGCCGCCGAGGCACAGCGAGGCCACGCCGCGTTTGAGGCCGCGATCTTTCAGCGCGTTGAGCAGAGTGACGACGACTCTTGCGCCGCTCGCGCCCACCGGGTGGCCGAGCGCAATCGCGCCGCCGTTGACGTTCACTTTGCTCCAATCCCAACCCTGATCGGCGAGGGCGTAACCGTCGGCCAACACTTGCGCGGCAAAGGCCTCGTTGAGTTCGATGAGATCAACATCTTTCAGAGTCCAGCCGATCTTTTCGAGCAGTTTAGGAATGGCGCGCGCCGGAGCGATGAAAAGATATTTGGGGTTCACCGCCGCCTGCACATAGCCGACGATGCGCGCCAGCGGCTGCTTGCCGTGCTTCTCGGCATAGGCGCGGCTCGATACCACCACGGCCGCGCCGCCATCGTTGAGGCCGGGCGCATTGCCCGCTGTCACTTTGCCGCCCTCTTTGAATGCCGGTTTGAGTTTGGCCAGCACGTCGAGCGAGGTGTCGCGGCGGGGGCACTCGTCGGCCTCCATCACGGAGGCGCGCCCCTTCGAGTCGGCGAGGGTGATCGGCGCGATTTCGGTTTTGAATCTTCCGGCATCCTGCGCCGCCGTCGCTTTCTGATGACTCTCGAATGCGAATCGATCCATCGCCTCGCGCGTCACTTCATATTCGTCGGCGATGAACTCGGCGGCGTTGCCCATCATCCAATCTTGAAACGAGCACCACAAGCCGTCATGTATCACGCTGTCGAACGTTGGCTGGTGGCCGAAACGGAAGCCCTGCCGCGCTCTGAGCAAATACGGCGCGCCGCTCATGCTTTCCATCCCTCCGGCGACGAGGAGGTGGCTGTCTTCGGCTCGGATGGCTTGCGCGGCCAGCATGATGGATTTCATACCCGAGCCGCAGGCTTTGTTCACCGACGACGCGCCCACTTCGTCGGGAAGCCCGGCGTAAATGGCGGCGCGGCGGCCCGGCGCTTGCCCCGACCCGGCGGCAACCACTTGCCCAATGAGCGCCTCCTCGATATGCAATGGATCGACTCCGGCCCGTTCAACGGCGGCTTTCACCGCCGCCGCGCCGAGATGCGGCGCATCGATCCCGGCCAGCATGCCGTTGAATTTGCCGATGGGCGTGCGCGCGCCGGAAAGAATAACTGCATCGTTTGGTTTTTTTCCGTTAGTCGTCATATGTTTTCCAGCCAATTGTCACGAAGGCACTATGGCACAAAGACACGAAAGGGGAACTTTGTGTCTTCGCGCCTTTGTGTCTTCGTATTTAAGGTTCAGGCCACAGACTCCTCAGCCGCTCATACGTTTGCGAAATCGTTTCCGGGATCACGCGGGTATCGGCCAGCGTGGACATGAAGTTGCTATCGCCCGCCCAGCGGGGCACGATGTGCATGTGCACGTGGCCCGGCACGCCCGCCCCCGCCGGAGCGCCAATGTTGATGCCGATGTTGAACCCCTGCGGGCCGTAGGCTTTGCGCAGAACGGCAAGGCTTTGCTGGCTCAGCGCCATGAACTCGGCCAGCGTTTCGGGCGTGAGGCCCTCGATGCTCTCGGTGTGCGTGAACGGCACGACCATGAGATGCCCATTGTTGTACGGATATAAATTGAGAATGATGAAAGCGTGCTGGCCGCGATGGACGACGAAGGTGGAAGGATCGGATTCGGGGGCGGCGGCGGCGTTGCAGAAAAGACAGCCGTCAATTTTGGGAGAGTTGCCCTGAAGATAAGTCATGCGCCACGGAGTCCACAAATGTTTCATTCTCTCATCCCGAAAACATTTTACCAGATTTGATATACTCGCGGCGATGGGCCTCCGCTATCGCATCCATCACCACGATACGATTGATTCGACCAACGACGAGGCGCGGCGGCTGGCTTCGCGCGGCGAGCCGGAGGGCGCGGTGGCAGCCGCCGACTCGCAAACGGCCGGGCGCGGGCGCTCCGGGCGGGCGTGGATCACTCCGCCGGGCGCGGCCATTGCCATGAGCATCGTTCTGCGTCCTCGCGTCTCCGCCAATCGCACGACACAAATCGCACTGCTCGGTGGGCTGGCCGTGCTGGAGGGCATCCGCCGTGTCGTCGATCTTCCCATGCAGATCAAATGGCCCAACGACGTGTTGGTGCGCGGGAAGAAAGTGGCCGGAGTGTTGGCCGAAGCCTCGTTCGCCGGAGACAAAATGGAATACGTCGTGCTGGGAATCGGCGTGAACGTGAACGACGGCCCCCCGCCGGATTCAAATTTGGAATACGCCGCCACCTCGTTGGCCACCGAGTCCGGTTCCGCGCTCGACCGCGAGTCGGTGATGAACGCCATCCTCTCCGCCTTCGCCGAACGCTATCCGCTGTTGGGCACGCCCGCGCTCTCCGCGCTGTGGTCGAATCATCTCGCCATGCGCGGCCAGCCGGTGCGCGTGATTGGGCTGGCCGAAACGATTGTGGGCACGCTGGAAAGTGTCACGGATGAAGGCGCTATCGTCGTCCGGTTCGACGACGGCTCGTCGCGGACGATTCTCGCCGGAGACGTTCACTTGCGCGGCGGCCCGCTCTCGCCCGCGCTCAATAATTCTCCCAGCCCCTCAAAATCCTCAATGTGAATGATCGCATCGCGCGCATCTTCGGGGATACGGCGATGCAGCGCGCGGCGGGTGACGACGATGACGAAATACTCGCGCCCGTGCCGCTTGCGAAAACTCTGCAATCGCCGCAGGCCGCCGCCGACCTGCAATGAAACGACCGGCTCGATCACCACGGCGCGGTCGTCGAGGGTGGTTTCAGTGAGCAGGATGCTGGGGGTGAACAATTGCCACTGCGCGGGGCGGGTGGGCAGCTCGAAGTTGAGCGCCCAATGCTGGTGCGCCACAGCGCGCGCGTCGAGGTACTCGCACAACGCGGCTTCGGTCTGACTGCGGACAATGTGTCCGTTGGGCAATGCCCATCCGGGGCGGCGGTGAGGCATAGGTCACACTTTTTCCAACAGCCGCCTCAACGCCGGAGCAACCTCGCGCAGTTCCGGCGGCAGTCCGTCGTCCTGCAAAATGGCCTGCCCCAACGCCGAATTCTTGAAATCGATCAAATCACTATCGAAGGTGCTTTTCACGGCCACATCGCTCTGCACTTTCCCATCGCGCAGAGTGATCACCCGCTTCGTCGCCCGCGCCACTTCGTGATTGTGAGTCACCACGATCAGCGTCGTATTCTGCGAGCGATTGAGATCCGACATCAGCGCCATGATCTCCAACGTGTTGGCCGTGTCCAAATTTCCGGTCGGTTCATCGGCCAGCACGATGGCCGGGTGATTCACCAGCGCGCGGGCCATGGCCACCCGCTGGCGCTCGCCGCCCGACATTTGATTGGGCAAGAAGCGCATCCGTCCCTTCAACCCCACCAACTCCAACAGTTCCGCCGCGCGCGCGCGCCGCTTGCCGCCGCTGAACACCGTTTCGTGCATCGGCACTTCGACGTTTTCTTGCGCGGTCAGAGTCGGAATCAAATTGTGCATCTGAAAAACGAAACCCACCGTCTTGCTTCGGAAGCTATCGAGGTCGCGCACTTTCGAGAGCAGCTTGCCGTTGATGATCACCTCGCCGCTCGTGGGCCGATCCAGCGCCCCAAGCAGATTCAGCAGAGTCGATTTCCCCGAGCCGGACGGGCCGACGATGGACACAAACTCCCCGGCGCGGATGGTGAACGTGGCGCCGTCCAGCGCGCGCACGGCGGCGCCGTCGCCGTACACTTTTGTCAGGTTACGCACTTCGACCACAAACGGATCACTCATATCGCAAAGCCTCAATCGGCCTCAACCCTGCCGCTCGCCACGCCGGATACACGCCGCCGATGACTCCCAACGCCACCACCAACAACAACACTTGAGCGAACAACTTCGGCGTATAGACTGCGGTGAGAAAACTACCCATCGTCGGCTCCATCGCCAACAGTGAATTGAGGGCCATGCCGAAGCCAATGCCGACGACCCCGCTGAGCAGGCTCAGGGCCACCGATTCGATCAGCACCATCGTCACCACTCGCCCCTTGCGCCAACCCAGCGCGCGCAGAACTCCGATCTCTTGCGTGCGCTCGAACACGCTCATCAGCATGGCGTTCATCATCACGATTCCGCCCACGATGACGATGAGCGTGACCAATGTGTTCAACAGCGCTTCGGTCGTGGCAAAGTCTTGCATTCGTTCGGTCATCTCCTCGGCCTCGCTCACGATGATGTCGGGGTACTCGCGCTCCAACTGCCGGGCGATCTCGCCTGCCTGCGACGGATCGTTGACCGAGATGCCGAGAAACGACACTTGCTTGCGTTTGTTGAACAGCCTCTGCGCGTCTTTGAGAATGATCGCCCCGCCCGAATCTTCGTACGCCTGCCCGTTCTCGAAAATGCCGACGATGGTGAAACTTTCGCCCGCCACCCGGAGGGTGTCGCCGACTTCCTTCTTCAACCCATTGGCCGCGAAACGCCCGATGGCGATCTCGCCCGATCGCTGAATCATGCGCCCTTCGCGAATGCGGTAATGATCGACATACGGCTCGGCCGGGTCGAGGCCGAAGACCATGAAATAGGTGAGGCCGGGCGCGGTGGAAAAGCCTAGCACGATTTTAGAAATGGATTTGATTTCGGGCCGCGCGGCGATCCGGTCGGCGGTGCGCTCATCGATCACCGACAAGGAGGCATCGGAGACGCCAGCCTGCTCGGCCATCAGATCCACCTGCCCCAGCGTCGCCAACTCCGTGAACGTTTGCCGAATGCCGTCCACCATCGCGATCAGCGCGACGACGAAGCCGACGCCGATGCCGAGTCCGGCCAGCGTCACCAGCGTGCGCGTGGGGCGCCGAAACAGATTCCGCAATGCGTTGCCGCTCACCAAACGCGCCGTGGCCCGGCCCATCGCGCCCAAGTTCACGCCCGCGCCCGTGTCGTAGCGCATGGCTTCGGCGGGAGCGAGCTGCGATGCGCGCCACGACGGATACAACCCGCCCACTGCGCCGAGCGTGAGGGCAATGGCGATGGCTTGAATGAAGATGACCGGCTTGTACACGCCGCCCAACAACGACTCGACTTGCGGCGAGAGCCGGGCCAGTTCGATCATCCCCACGCCGAGAGCAATGCCCAGCACGCCTCCGGCCAAGCCCAGCGCCAACGACTCGCCGAGAATCATGATGATGATGCGCCGCCGCCGCCAACCCACCGCGCGCAAAACGCCGATCTCGCGCGTGCGCTCCAGCACGCTCATCAGAGTCGTGTTCATCATGCCCAGCCCGCCCATCGCCACCGCGAAGATGCCCAAAAACAAACCGAACGAGCGATAGAGATTGTAGATGTCCGTTTCCTGAGTCGACTCGCCCGACCGGATCACGGAGAAATCGGGCCAACCGGCCTCGATCTGTTTTTTGACTTCATCAACTTGACGGGGGTCTTTCAGTTTGACGTTGAAGTAATTGACTTGATACTGCTTGTCGAATGCGCCCTGCGCGTCGTCCAGACTCATCACCGCGCCGCCGTCTTCCATGCTCACGCCGGTTTCGTAAATGCCTACCACGCGATAAGTCACGTCGTTGAGGCGAAAACTCTCGCCCACTTCTTTGTCGAAGTTCTCGGCGGTGATCCTGCCGAGCAGAATTTGTTTGCGCCCGCTGAGGGGCGATCCGGCGATGATCTTGTAATGCTGGATCATGAAACCCTGCGGCTCTTCGCCCACCACGATGAAGTAGGGCGACTCGGGCATTTGCACCACACCCACCACCGTGCCCGCCACTTCGGCCACGCCGGGCAGTTCGTCGATCTCGTCGCCCAATCGCTCGTCAACGGCGCTGATCAACAGCATCACTGCATCTTTCTGGCCGAGCGTAAGATCGGCTTCGGTGGATGAGAAGATGCCTTCGAGGCCGCTGGCCATGCCCTCGCCGAACGCCGAGAGGGCCACCACCGAGGCCACGCCGACGGCGATGCCCAGCGTGGTGAGGAATGTGCGCGTCTTCCGACGCCAAAGGTTTTTGAGGATCATAGCTTCTACATATTTTTGCGGCGCAGGCGACGGCATTGCCGTCGCCTATTCGTTTCGCAAGCCCAGCCCTTCTATTGTAGCCCTGCCGTCAAGATTTGAGTATCACAGTGTGAGTAGAATGGTTCGAATGCTCAGGATGATGATGAGGACGCCGACCAACAGCATGAGCGCGCGGGCGGGCAAATGCTTGCAGGCATAAGCCGCGGCGGGCGCGGCCACGATGCCGCCAATGAGCAGGCCGACGATGACTCGCCAGTGTGTGAGCCCGATGGTGAGGATGAAGATGATCGATTCGGAGAGGGTGACGAAGAACTCGGTGAGATTAACGGAGCCGATGGCCGAACGGGGATTGTTTCCCCGCGCCACGAGAGTCGTCGTCACGATGGGTCCCCAGCCGCCTCCGCCGATGGCGTCGAAGAATCCGCCCGCGAGTCCGAGCGGGATGAGGTGAGTGGTCACGTTGGCTTCGGCGGTTCGTTGGCGGATGGCTCTGATCAGAATCACGATGCCCATGATCAACAGGTATGCCGAGACGATGGGTTTGATGATGCCGCTCGGCACGGCGGTGAGGATGTATGCGCCGGCCGCGCCGCCGATGACGCCGGGGAGGAGCAGGCGCTTGAGCAGTTGGCGATCCACGTTGCCCATGCGCCAATGAGAGAGGCCCGATACGGCGGTGGTGAAAATTTCGGCGGTGTGCACGCTGGCGCTGGCCGCCGCCGGAGACACACCGATGCTGAGCAGAAAGGTTGTGGAACTCACGCCGTAAGCCATGCCGAGCGTCCCGTCAATGATTTGGGCAAGGAAGCCGACGACGGCGAACAGAAGGATGTTGTTTTCCATTGGCGGTCCCCTCACCCTGACCCTCTCCCAAAGGGAGAGGGTTGGGGTGAGGGCAGTCACTTTTTTATGCTAGCCCTTTGCGCGGCAATGGGTTAGTGGCGTTAGTCACGGTCGGTCAGTGCCGCAAGTGTACACTTGCCCGAAGAATATCCTATACTCGACGAGGCGCAAAGAGTGTAGTGTGTTCCTCAGGTGACAGTCACTTGGAAAGTGACTGTCACCTTCACAGCAATTTTTGCGAGGAACATTATCCCCTTAGCCAATGACGATAGTCACTACGGTTGGCGGAGGGAGAGGCATATTCTTGTAGAGGCCGGGAAAGGAGAAAAATCAAAATGCCCAAAGGCCGAGTCGTAATCAATGAAGAGGCATGCAAAGGATGTGCGTTGTGTGTGTCGGCGTGCAAACAGGATGTGTTGGCCCTCGCCGAGAGTCAGATCAATGCGCGAGGCTACCATCCCATCGAATACGTTGACCCGCGTGAGAGATGCACAGGGTGCGGGCTGTGCGCCGTCATCTGCCCCGACGCCGTCATCACGGTCTACCGCCAGCGGCGCACCCCCGCCCGCGCCAACACCGTAGTGACTCTCTCGTAACGCGAATCGGGATCAGCATTCTTCACCGCAGAGTGCGCCGAGTTCGCAGAGGAAAACAAAAGAATCTCAGCGCTCTCCGCGTTCTCCGTGTCTCTGCGGTAAAAACAACCCAACCAATACGAAACCCATGACAAAAGAACTTCTCAAAGGAAACGAGGCCATCGCCGAGGCCGCTGTTCGGGCAGGGGTCGAAGCCTACTTTGGCTACCCCATCACCCCGCAGACCGAACTGCTCGAATACATGGCCCGGCGCATGCCCGAACTCAAACGCGCCTTTCTTCAAGCCGAAAGCGAAGTGGCGGCGATCAACATGGTGTACGGCGCGGCGGCGGCCGGCGCGCGCGTGATGACTTCTTCGTCCAGCCCCGGCGTGAGCCTGATGATGGAAGGCATCTCGTACATTGTGGCTTCCGAAGTGCCGTGCGTGCTGGTGGACGTGATGCGCGGCGGGCCGGGCTTGGGCAACATCGCTCCCTCGCAAGCCGACTACTTTCAGATCGTGAAGGGCGGCGGGCACGGCGACTACCGACTCATCGTGCTGGCGCCCGCCACCGTGCAGGAAGCCATCGACCTCACCTATCAATCGTTCGACATCGCCGAGCGATACCGCACGATGGTGGTCATCCTCGCCGACGGCAACATCGGGCAAATGATGGAGCCCGCCGAACTGCCGCCGATGCACGCCGCCAACGGCGGCCACAACGGCCAACGCGCGTCGTGGGCGCTCACTGGCGCAAAGGGCCGCCCGCACAACGTCATTACTTCCATTTACCTCGTGCCCGAAGTGGAAGAGCAGTTCAACCAAAAACTGCAAGCCAAATTTCGGAAGATCGCCGAGAACGAAATTCGTTACGCCGAATACGCCACCGAAGATGCCGAGTGGCTGGTGGTGGGTTTTGGCACGTCGGGGCGCGTGGCGCAAACGGCGGTGAAGCAGGCGCGGGCCAAAGGAATCAAAGCGGGGCTTCTGCGCCCCATCAGCCTGTGGCCGTATCCCGAAAAGCGATTGGCCGAACTCGCCAACAACGTGCGCGGCATCCTCGTCGTGGAAATGAACGCCGGTCAAATGTTGGAAGATGTTCGATTGGCAGTGAGTGGCCGCGCCCCGGTGAAGTTTTATGGCCGCATGGGCGGCACCGTCCCCCTGCCCGACGAAGTCTTGGATGAGATCATCCGATTGACGAAGGAGTCCAACTCGTGACGACTCCAATCATCCCTGTGATGGAACAACTCGAAGACATCGTTTACTCGCGCCCGGCGGCGCTGGCCGAGTGCTCAACGCATTACTGCCCCGGCTGCACGCACGGCGTGGCGCATCGGCTGGTGGCCGAAGTGATCGACGAACTCGGCATCGCCGAGCGAACCATCGGCGTGGCCCCGGTGGGGTGCGCCGTGTTCGCCTACAACTATTTCAAAGTGGACTTCGCCGAAGCCGCGCACGGGCGCGCCCCGGCGATGGCGACCGGCATCAAACGGGTTCACCCTGACAACGTCGTGTTCACTTATCAGGGCGACGGCGACCTCGCTTCCATCGGCATGGCCGAGATCACTCACACCGCCGCGCGCGGAGAAAACATCACCGTCATCTTCATCAACAATGCCATTTACGGAATGACCGGCGGGCAAATGGCTCCCACCACTTTGCCCGGCCAGCGCACCTCGTCGTCGCCACTCGGGCGCGACGTGGAAGTGATGGGCATGCCGCTCAAGATGGCCGAGATGCTGGCCGGACTGCCGGGCGCGGCTTACGTGGCGCGGCGCAGTCTGCACAGCGCCAAAGAGATCAACCGGGCCAAGAAAGCCATCCGCACCGCATTCGAGGCCCAACTGGCCGGAATGGGATTCTCGATGGTGGAACTGCTCTCCAGCTGCCCCACAAATTGGGGCCTGTCGGCTTTCGATTCGCTGAAGTGGATCGAAGAGCACATGATTCCGTATTACCCGCTCGGCGATTACAAAGTAGCCGAGGGCATCGAGGCGTTGAGCAAGAACTGACTGAGGACGAATGCAAAGTGAAATCATCGTTTCAGGATTCGGCGGACAGGGCGCATTGTTCGCCGGGCAATTGTTGGCTTACGCCGGAATGGACGCCGGATACCACGTGACGTGGATTCCATCGTACGGCCCGGAGATGCGCGGCGGCACGGCGCACTGCACCACCATCATCTCCGACGACGAAATCGGCTCGCCGCTGGTGCGCCACCCCTCGGCGGCCATCGTGATGAATGCGCCTTCGCTGGATAAATACGAGCCGCTCATCGCGCCGGGCGGCGTGCTCGTCGTCAACACCTCGCTCACCGCCCGCAAACCAACGCGCGCCGACATCACCATCGTCGAGGTTCCGGCCAACGCCATCGCCGAAGAGTTGGGCAGTGCGAAGCTGGCAAACATGGTGCTAGTGGGCGCGCTGCTCGCAGCGGCAAACTTTCTTTCGGTGGAGGCGCTGGAAGCTGCGCTGGAGGCGCACCTTCCGCCGCGGCACCGCAAACTCATCGAGGCCAACCGGCAGGCTTTGCGCCGAGGGGCAAGCATTGCCGCAACTGTGCGGCAACGGGGTGTGGAAACGCTCGTTATGACATAGCAGACAACATCGGTTCGATTTCACGTGGGGGAATGCACGCCCGCCGCGTAATTCTCGGTGGGCGTTTGATTTCTGATCCGGCGGCTGGCGCAAAAACGAATCGCGCCGCATAGACATTTGGTAACTGCTCACGCGATTGACGGTTGAAGGAAATGCAAGACTGACGCACCCAACAGGTTGATCAACTTCTGAAAGACGTTTTCGCCCGCTCGTTTGGCGGTATTCAACACCGTGGCCAAGGCGGCATAGGCTTGCGCGCCCCAGTCCGAACGAAAGCTGCCCATCACCTTGCGGTGGATGACCGATGGCCGCAAGGCACGCTCGCAGGCGTTATTGTCCGACGGCACGTCGGCCCGATGCAGGCAGACCAACAGGTGCGCCC
>VGOW01000083.1 GCA_016875735.1 Chloroflexota bacterium
AAACGTCGGCTTGGGTGAACAGCGGCAGGATGTCCGACTCGAACGTGCCGGTACAGGCCGTGCCATCGAGCGATTCGAACGAGAAGGGGTCGGCCTCCGACGCACCGGCATCCACCCACGCGCCGATAGCGCCAACGGCGGTGATGCGGCAGACGGGCTCGGCGTATTTGCCCGCATGAACGACCGGCCCATTGCGGTTACCTTCTTCGATGTCGAATTCCCAACCGGGGGGCATGCGATTGTTGCGCAAGCGTTCGCGGAGTTTGCTGTTGGCCCAGTCGCCGGGGAGGACGACGGCCACACCGGGCGGAGCGGAGAGGACATCGCCGCCGAGCAGGATGCCTTCGTAAGTGCCGAGGTTCATCTCGTGACGCGAGTCGGCGCTGTTGTCGAAGTGGCACTCGGTGCAGGCTTGCGAACCGGGAAACCAAATGTCGGCTTGGGTGAACAGCGGCAGGATGTCCGACTCGAAGGTGGCCTGATGCTGTGCGCCAGCGGCATCGGTGAAGGTGAAGGGGTCGGTCTCCGGCGCGCCGCCATCCACCCACGCGCCGATGAGTTCGACGGCGGTGACTTGCCCGCCCGCGACGGTCAACGTCGGCCCGTTGCGGTTGCCTTCTTCGATGTCGAACTCCCAGCCGGGGGGCATACGATTGTTGCGCAGGCGTTCGCGGAGTTTGCTGTTGGCCCAATCGCCGGGGACGACGATGGCGACGCCGGGCGGAGCGGAGAGGACATCGCCGCCGAGCAGGATGCCTTCGTAAGTGCCCATGTTCATTTCATGGCGAGAGTCGGCGCTGTTGTCGAAGTGGCACTCGGTGCAGGCTTGCGAGCCGGGAAACCAAACGTCGGCTTGGGTGAACAGCGGCAGGATGTCCGACTCGAACGTGCCGGTACAGGCCGTGCCATCGAGCGATTCGAACGAGAAGGGGTCGGCCTCCGACGCACCGGCATCCACCCACGCGCCGATCAAGTTGACGGCATTGATCGCGCACTCGCCGCCGAGATCGGCAGATTGCTGGGCGGCGGCTTGCGAGTACAGTGTGTGATCGGCGGGCACGTTGTTCGGGGATGCGGCGGCGGGCTTTGCGCTTCGCGCGCCGACGAGGGTGAGGGCGAGAATGAGTGCCAACGCGAGTGTGACCCTATGATAGTGTTTCATGTGGTTTCCTCACTAGTCTATGACTCCAACGATTTCTGAAGTTGAGCGGCGGTATTGCCCGCTGCTTGAGATGGGCGCAACGGAAAGATCACAAAACTATAAATGGCGATGAGGGCGGCCATGGGCGGGCCGGCGAGAAGCAGGGCCTGCAATCGAGTCTTGGTCGTCACCCGCGAACGCACGTCGAGGCCCATGTATTGGCTGGGCAGAAACGTGCAAGCATAGGCGTAATTGTTGGCCTGATCCAGCGCGAGGCTGGCCGTTGCTCCCGGCGGCACCCACACCGGCCCCAATTGGTGGCTGACCGAGTCTTCGTTTTTTACCACCAATGTGTCGCCCACCACGAACACCATATCGGCGGGGATGGAGGGCGGGGCTTCGCCGGCGGCCACGCGCTCGGCGGCGCCCGCCGGGATCGCCAACTCTACTCGCTGAGGAACATGATCGCTCGAATCTTTGAGGATCAAAAATGCGACCTCGCTCATGGCCCACGTGAGGGTGAAGCCAATGACGAAGGCGAGAACGATGCGCCCCCAAATGGTGTTAGCGAATTGCTTCATACGAGTGGGCAATGGGCTGAAGCCCATTGTTGAATCTCCGCGTCAGTTTCCTTTGAGCAGTTCGCGCACATCGCCGGCAATTTCGCCGCTGGCGGTGTCCGTGGTGTAGGTGAGCCGCAAATTGCCTTTGGCGTCGATCACATAAATGCGGTCGGTGTGCTCCACGGTGTAGCCCGGCCTCAATTGTGGAATGGCCTGATAGACTCCGTAACTGCGATAGACGATATCCAACTGCTCGAACGATCCGGTGAGGCCGATGAAGGCGGGGTCGAAGCCGGAGAGATAGTTTCGCAATTGCTCGGCGGTGTCCCGTCCCGGATCGACGGTAACGAGGACGACTCGCACGGCGTCGGCGTCCCGCCCCAAATCGGCTCGCACTTGTTTGAGTTGGGCGAGCGTGGCCGGGCAAACATCGGGGCAGGTTGTGTATCCGAAGAACATCAACACAATGCTGCCATTCTGATCGCTCAATCGGAAAGGGTTGCCGTTTTGATCGCTGAGGGCGAAGTCGGGGGCGGGGGCGGGCGGCTCGATGAGCGAGCCGTGAAAGGTGTAGGGCCGGGCGAAGACAACCGCCGCCGCCCACACCGTCGCTAACATGGCGATAGCCCCCACAGTCGTTAGCCACATTTTCGATTTCATGATCGCGAAGTGGATGGCGGGCGCGCGCCTCTGCGCCCGCCATCGACGGTGTTAACCGGCGGGTGTGCCGAGCAGGTAGAGCGCGGGGTAGAAGAAGATCCACACCACGTCCACGAAGTGCCAGTAGTTGGCGCAGGCTTCCACGGCCCAGTGGCGTTCGGCGGAGTAGCGCCCGCGCAGGCCGTTGCGCAGAACGACGAACAGGAACAGCACGCCGGTGAGGACGTGAAAGGCGTGCATTCCGGTCATCATGTAGAAGACGGAGCCCGCCGCGCCGTCGCTCGGCCCGAAGGGCGCCGTTCGCCATTCGAAGCCGATGACGCCCACGAGGAAGCCGATGCCGAGAATCATGGTGATGGCGGTGCTCACGATGAAATTCTGGCGGTCGCCGTGGGCGATGGCGGTTTCGGCGCGGTTCATGAAGAAGCTGCTGACCAGCAGAACCGAGGTGACGATGAGGCCGAGCATCTGATCCAGTTCGGGGCGATGGCCGCCCAGCAGGTAGTAGCGAGTGACCAGCAGGCCGCCGAAGACGAACGAGTCGGAGAGGATGAACAACCACAAACCGAGTCGGTTGTTGCTCAGTTTGAATTTGTAGTCGGTCATGTGTGCGGTATCGGCGCTCATGAGTGGCCTCCCTCTTCACGAAAGACTCGCGCAATGTGCATGAAGAACTGGATGACTATCGCGGCTTTGATCAGCGCGATTACAATCAGCGCCACCCACAGCGAGGGGAGGGCGACGGCGATGCCGTATTCTGCGCCGGTGAGCACAGCCAGCACAACGAGGGTGATGAGGCCTTGCGTGTAGGCCGCGCCTTTGTTTTTATCCATAACTACCTCTCTATTTCTGATTGCTGATTTCTGACTGCACTGCCTGTCAATCAGAAATCAGCAATCAACAATCCCGCTCAGTCTCCGGCCATAGCCGGGTTCATGTCCACGTACGTGGATCCGGGCAGGCCGTAGTCGTAAGGCTCGCCCACCACCTTGAAGGGGCGGTCGTAGTTGTGCTCGGGGGCCGGGGAGGCGATTTGCCACTCCGGCGAGCGCGAGCGCCACACGTTCCCCTCCGCCGCTTCGCCGCCCTTCACGCTGAAGATCAGGTTGATCACGAACACCAGAATCGAAGTGGCGAGAACAAACGCGGCGATAGTCAAAACCAAGTGCACGCCGTCGAAGCCTTGCGCCGGGTCGTAGTCGGCGATGCGGCGGCGCATTCCCAAGAGGCCGATCCACATCATGCCAAAGGTCATCACCCAGAAGGCCGGGGTCATCAGCCAGAAGTGAATCTTGCCCAGCCGCTCATCCAACTTGCGCCCCGTGATTTTGGGGAACCAGTAGTAGATAGAGGCGAAGAAAGGATAGACGAACCCGCCGAACATGGTGTTATGGAAGTGACCGACCACCCAATACGTGTCGTGCAAGTGCAAGTCGGTAGCCACCGTGCCGTTGGGCGGCCCGGTGAGGCCGCCGAAAAGAAAGACGACGACGGCTCCCAGCGTGAACAGCATCGGCGTTGGAAACTCCAACTTGCCTCGCCAGATCGTGCCGACCCAACTGAAGAACTTGACTCCGGTGGGCACGGCCACCAACAACGTGGCGTACATGAACGGCACGCGCAGGTATTCTTCCATGCCGGCGGTGAACATGTGGTGCGCCCAGACGAGGAAGCCTACCAACGCAATCGCCAGCGATGACATGGCGATCCACTTGTAGCCGAACAGCGGCTTGCGGGCGAACACCGGCAACAATTCGCTCACGATGCCCAGGCCGGGCAAGATGAAGACGTACACTGCCGGGTGCGAGTAGAACCAAAAGAGATGCTGGAAGAGGATGACGTTGCCGCCCTTCTCCGGATCGAAGAAGCCCATGCCGAAGAGGCGCTGGATCATCACCATCTGAAACGAGAGGCCGATCAACTGAGTGGCGGTGAGGCCGATGAGGGCGGTGGCGAACGAGGCCCAGACGAAGATCGGCATTCGGAACATGTTCATGCCCGGGGCGCGCATGCGCAGGGTGGTGACGATGATGTTGAGCGAGCCGAGAATGGACGAGAGGCCGACCACATACACGCCAAGAAAGAACATCTGCATGGCCAGCGGCGCGCGGGCGCTCAACGGCGGATAGCCTGTCCAGCCGGTGTCGAACCCGCCGAGGAACAGCGTGCTCACCACCAGCACCGCGCCCGGCACATTCACCCAATAGGCAAATGCGTTCAATCGCGGGAAGGCCATGTCGCGCGCGCCGATCATCAGCGGCACAAGATAGTTCGACATCGCCCCCACACCGAGCAGAATGGCGGCGATCATCACGATTCCATGCAGCCCCATCAGTGTGTTATACAGCGCGGGAGACAGGAACTGGATGCCGGAGGCGACCAGCTCGGTGCGGAAGGTGAGCGCAAACGACCCGGCGACGAGCAACAGCGCAACCGATGTGACGCCGTATTGGATGCCGATGACTTTGTGATCAACCGACACGCCAAAGTAGCGTTCCCACCCGCGCGGATCGGGGCCGTGATGATCTTCAACTTCCTCACCCAGCGCCCATTTCCACCAATCGGTGAGCGCGCCGACTCCGGCAAGGAAGCAGATGATGCCGATGAGCGCGCCGCCCACCGCCGCCGGTTCGGCGGCCCACGCCGGAAGGCCCATCAGGGCGCGGAGGCCTGTCACCAGCCCCACCCCAGCCGCAGTGCCGACGATTTGGGCGATCACCCCGCGAATAATTCCCAACTTGAGTATCTTCATGCGCACCTCCTCACGATTGCAGGTTGCAGACTGCAGATTGATTGCCTAAATCTGCGATCCGAAACCTGCAATCCACAATCTATTTCAAGCTCTCAATGTAGGCGATGATGTCGTTGATCTGCTCGGCGCTCAGCGTGTCGCCAAAGTTCTTCGGCATGATGCCGGGCGCAAAGCCCTGCGGCACCTGAGCATCGGGACTCACAATGGCGGTGTGCAGGAAGTCGGCATCCACCGTAACCGTCGTCCCGTCGGTCAGCGTTTCTTGCTTGCCGGAGAGTCCTTGCCATGTGGGGCCCACGATCGTTGCGCCGTCTGTCGAATGGCAAGCCACACAACCAAACTGCTTGGCCCACAACGCGCCGCGATCCACCGGATCGGTGGGCAGGGCGGTTTGGCGGATCACCCACGCATCGAAACCGGCGGGCTCCATCACGATCACCGGGCTTTCCATGTAGGCATGTTGCAGGCCGCATAACTCGGCGCATCGCACTTTGTAATCGCCGATCAGTGTCGGCGTAATGCGCAGTTCCTTCACCATGTTTGCGCCGGGCAGAGCGTCCTGCTTCACGCGGAACTCCGGAACCCAAAACGAGTGGATGACATCGATGGATGAAAGTTTGAGCAGCACCTGCCGATTGGCCGGCAGGCGCAATTCATCGGAGACGATGCCCAACTCAGGGTACTCAAAGCGCCACGACCACTGCGAGCCGATCACGTTCACTTGCATCGCCTGCGGATCTGCGCGCCGGGTTTCGGCCAGCGCCTGCGCCCCCAAATACGAAAAGTACAACACCGTCGCCAGCGGCGCAATCGTCCACGCGATCTCCAAGCCGGTGTGCCCCTCGAAGTGATCGCCGTCGCCCTCCTCGCCTTTCTTGCGGCGGAAGACAACGATGCTGTACACCAAGAACACCACGATGAGCGAAAAGAGGAAAGAAATGACCTTCACATGCATGCCGAAGAGATTGTCTATCGGCACGGCTTGCGCGCTGGCCTGTGTGGGCATCAGTTGGATACTGCCCAACCCCATACTCACCAATGCCGCGACGATGATCACCAGCACACCCACGACAATGAAATGTTTCATACCTTCTCTCCTTGATCTGTTGGGTCGCTTCCTCCGCCGCTTCCGGATCTGCGACTCTCGACGCCATCCAGCCAGCCGTCCACTTGCGACGCCGCCACCACGCGCCGGTCGTACACCACCACCTGCCCGGCCTTCCGCAACGACATCAGCACCATCCGCATCGGCGTCTCGCCGACGACGAATCGGGCCAGAAACTCCTCACGGTTCACGGCCTCATCGTCGTAATCCACGATCACCAAATCTGGCGCGAGCGTGTTCATCACCGAGACCGCTTCGTCGGTGCTGGCGGCCATGCCCACCACTTCCACTTTGGCCGACTGCCGTTCTTTCAGCAGACTCCGCAAACCCTCGCCGAATAACGGATGGCTGGAAACGATGAGAGCACACCGGGGTCGGGCCGTGGGCGGCAAAGTCATGCAATGAAGTTTATGATGAGAAACGAGGAATTACATCACCCGGCGCGGGTGAAATTTGGACTACTTGAAGTTGGGGTGAGGGTGACAACCATATCACCCGCCGATCATTGAAGGAATGTCATTCATGGGCGGAGAGGAACTAGTGAATCGAAAGGCGAGCGGCGAGGCCAATCATCCTCTCTCTCCCAATCGTTCCAGCGCCTCTACCAATCGTTCGCGCCAGTTGTCGGCCGCTTTGGGCAGCCACACTTTGCCTTTGCTCACCCGCGCTTCGGCGGGCAGTCGCCCGCTCAACTGCGCCCGGCCCTCCTCCGCTTCCCACAGCCGGTTTCGCAAAACAATCTGCCCTTCCTCGCGCGCCACCGCCTCCACACCCGCTCTCTGCGCCAGCAGTTTGATCCGCATGAGGAATAGCAAGTTCTCGACAGAGTCCGGCAATTCGCCAAACCGATCGGTCAACTCTGCCGCCATACCCTTCAACGCCGCCTCGTCTTTGATCTCCGCAAGACGCCGATACAATCGCAATCGCAGAGTCCGATCGGGGATGTAGTCGCTGGGCAGGGTGGCCGGGATCGGCAAATCCACCGAAACTCCAACCTCCAAACTTCCAATCGCAAAATCTGTTGGAGTTGGAGTTTGCGTTGGGGATGGAGTTTGAATTTTGAGGATGCTCACGGCGCGAGAGAGCAAGCGCGTGTACAAGTGAAACCCCACTGCCGCAACGTGCCCGTGTTGGCGCGCGCCCAGAATATCGCCCGCCCCGCGCATCTCCAGATCGCGCATGGCGATCCCGTATCCCGCCCCCAGCTCCGTTTGCTCGGCAATGGTATCGAGCCGCTCGCGCGCTTCGGCGGTCATGCGCTGAGTCTTCTCGTGGAAAAAGTAGGCGTAAGCCCGGTTCGCTCCGCGCCCCACACGCCCGCGCAGTTGATACAACTGCGCCAGCCCGAACGTATCGGCGCGATCCACGATGAGCGTGTTGGCGTTCGGAATGTCGAGGCCGCTCTCGATGATTGACGTGCAGAGCAGAACGTCCACGTCGCCGTCGGTGAAAGCGGCCATCACTCGCTCAAGTTCGTGTTCGTTCATCTGCCCGTGCGCCACACCGATGCGCGCTTCGGGCACGAGCCGCTCCAGCCTCTGCCTCGCCACCCCGATGGACTGCACGCGGTTGTGCACAAAAAACACCTGCCCACCGCGATCCAACTCGCGCAGAATCGCTTGCCGCGCCGCCTTCTCGCTGTACGAGCCAGTGTGCGTGATCACCGGCAGGCGCTCATCGGGCGCGGTGGCGATCATGCTGATGTCGCGGATGCCGGTGAGGCTCATGTACAGCGTGCGCGGGATGGGCGTCGCGGTGAGAGTGAGCACGTCCACTTCGGTGCGCATCTGCTTCAGCCGCTCTTTGTGCGTCACGCCGAAGCGCTGTTCTTCGTCGATGATCAGCAATCCGAGATCCTTGAATTGAACATCCTTCGAGAGCAAACGGTGCGTGCCGATGACGATGTCCACTTCGCCGGACTCCAGTTTGGCGACGATGGCCTCTTGCTCGGCGCGCGACCGAAAACGCGAGAGCATTTCCACCGCCGCCGGGAAGGCCGCCAGCCGATGAGCGAAGGTGGTGTGATGCTGTTGAGCCAGCACGGTGGTGGGGACGAGCACCGCCACTTGCGCGCCGTCGTTCACCGCTTTGAATGCGGCCCGCAGGGCCACTTCGGTTTTGCCGTAGCCCACGTCGCCGCAAATCAACCGATCCATCGGGCGCGGGCGCTCCATGTCTTTCTTCACTTCGGCGAGGGCGCTGAGTTGATCGTCCGTTTCGATGTAGCCGAAGGAGGCTTCGAGTTCGCGCTGCCAGGGGGTGTCGGCGGCGAAGGCGCGGCCCGGAGTCGATTCGCGGCGGGCATACAGATCGAGCAGCTCGCGGGCCACTTCTTCGGCGGCTTGCTGGGCGCGGGCGCGCGTGTTCGACCAGTCGGCGGAGCCCAGCCGGGAGAGGGCCGGTTCGGAGTCGTCGGCGCCCACATATTTCGTCAGCCGGTCGGCTTGAATGATCGGCACGTACAGATCGTCGCCGCCGTCGAATTGCACGTTCAGGTATTCGCGCTCGATGCCTTCGATGGTGCGCTTGACCAGCCCGGCGTATCGCCCGATGCCGTAATCAATATGCACGACGTAATCGCCGGGATTGAAGTCGGCGTAGGAGGTTTCGGGCGTGTCGGCGCGGGCGCGCGCGCGGCGGCGGCGCGGCTCGGGGCGGGCCCAGCCGAAGATTTCGGAATCGGTGAGCAGTTGAAGTTGAGAGTCGAGAACGAAGCCGTCGGAGAGCGCGCCTTGAATGAAGTGGAGGGAGGAGAGTGGAGGAGCGAGGGAGTCGGCGGCGGCGAGGGGCGAGTGAGACTCGCTCCAAAGTTCGGCCAGCCGCGCGGCTTGGCGAGTGACGACGATGATGGTTGATGGCGGATGGTTGATGGCTGATGGCTGATGGCTGATCGCTGATCCCAGATGATCGAGCACGGCTTTGACTTGCCCGCCGAAGCGCGGGCCGGGCGAGAAGTGCGCGCCGAGATCGATGGGGTGGGCCGAAACGAGATCATCGGCGAGGGCGCCGAGGTGGATGAGCGGCAGATGGGCGAGGTGCTCTTGCAGATCCGACCACGAGAGGTGCGGCGCGGGGAAGCCGGGCGGGATGAGGCCGGACTCGATGGCCGCGTCCCGAAGTTCGAGGGCTTGCGATTCGAGTTCGTTGAGGGCGTCGCTCAGTTCGCTCCAATCGTCCACGAAGATGAGGGCATCTTCGGGAAGGTAGTCGAGGAGGCTGGCTTGGGTGGGGTGAATGAGGGGCAAGAAGAATTCGAGTGTGGGGAAGGGGACGCCCGCGGCGAGTCGTTCGAGATCAGGTTGGATGGGCGAATCCGGCGGGAATGATTCGTGAATGGGCGATTCGCGCAAGGGCGATTCATGAATCGCCCTTACTTCGCGGGCCGGGGTCACGGTGACGGCGCCCACCGGCTCGGTGGATCGTTGTGTGGCGGCGTCGAATCGTTTCATGGCGTCGATGTCGTCGCCAAAGAGTTCGATGCGCGCCGGGTGTTCGTCGGCGGGCGGCCACACGTCGAGGATGCCGCCGCGCCGCGAGAAGTGGCCCGGCTCGGAGACGATGGTTTCGTTGGTGTATCCGGCGTTCACCCATGTATCGAGCAGTTTTTCGAGTCGAACGGTGTCGCCGACGCGCAGGGTGTGGGTGGCGGCGGCGAAGTGAGTGCGGGGCAGGGTGCGGGTGAGGAGGGCGCGGGAGGAGGCGAGGATAAAGGGTGGAGGGTGGAAGGTGGAGGATGAATCGGAGAGGGTGGATGAGGCGAGAGAGGCAAAGGCGGCGATGCGTTGGCGGATGGTGCGCGGGCCCCACGGAGCGTATTCGTAGGGGAGGGGGTTGGGCTCAGGGAAATGATGAATGCGGAATGCGGAATACGGAATGCTAGCTTCTGATTTCTGATTTCTGATTTCTGACTTCTGATCGCCGGGCAGCCATGCGGCGAGTTCGTCGTGAAAGACGAGGGCGCGATCGGAGCGGGCGGTGAGGAGGAGCGCGGGGCGGTTGAGCTCGGCGGCGAGGGCGGCGGCAAAGGGCAGGCGCGCGGCGCGGGGGAGGCCGAGGGCAATGGAGTCGCGCCCGGCGCGCTCTCGCGCGTCGGCGTATTCGGGCAGTGATCGGAGGAGAGGGAGAAGAGGGAAGAGATCCATTGCGGAACGATGAATGATGAATCAGGTCTCATCGTCCCGCGTTCCGCGTTCATCGTTTGCATTGTTGAAGCGGTTCATCGCTGTGGTCAACCCGTCTTCGATGAACGTTTCGATGGCCTCCACTGCCCGGTCGAGGGTGGCGTCCATGATTTCGCCGTCGTCGCGGTCGAAGTCGTGCAAAACGTAGTCAGCGGGATCCATGCGCCCCGGCGGGCGGCCAATGCCGATGCGCAGCCGCGGGAACTGTTGAGCGCCGAGCCGCTCGATGATTGACTTCATGCCGTTCTGCCCGCCCGCGCCGCCTTCGGGCCGCAGGCGGATGACGCCGACCGGCAGATCGAGATCGTCGAAGCAGACGAGGAGGCGCGAGAGGGGCACGTCGTAAAAACGCACCAGCGATTGCACGGCCTCGCCGGAGAGGTTCATATAGGTTTGCGGTTTGGCGAGCACGGCGGGCTTTTCGCCGAGTCGGATGGAGGTGACGAGCGCTTTGCCCTGCCGGCGCGTGAACGCGGCGCGATGTTTTGCCGCCAAACGGCTCACGGCCATGAAGCCGACGTTGTGACGGTTGAATGCGTATTCGCGCCCCGGGTTACCGAGGCCAACGATGAGGAAGCGATCAGCCATCAGCGGCCAGCAGTCAGCGGTCAGCGTTTGGGCTTCAGGGTTCGGATGAGTGAGGCGAGCATCTTCTTGGTTTCGACGGCAGTGGCAGTGAGTGCCTTGTGGTCGTTGTTGCTCATATATCCCAGATCGCGGGCCAGCAAGAGGTGGTATTCAATCTCGCTGGCTGAACCCATAGAGATTTGCAAAAAGCGAGCGAGCTCTGCATCTCCATCTCGACCACAACCTTCGGCGATGTTCGCCGGAATCGAAGTTGATGAACGGCGGATTTGGCTGGTTAAGCCATACTGCTCTTCCTTTGGAAAAGAAGCAGTGGCTTTATAGATGGACAATGCGAGGCTGTGGGATTTCTCCCACACCTTCAGATTTCTGAAGTCTTTCATGCTTCCTCCCAATGTTCCGCTGATTGCTGACTGCTGTTGGCTTATGGCTTTTTGCTATCGCTGATGATTCTTCTGATCCAGCGCCGGATCGGGCGTCTGATTCTATCACGGAGGGCGGCGTAGATTCCGAGCAGGGTGAATGCGCATGCGGTGAAATAGACTCCGTTGCAGAAGGCCGATGTGTATGTTGAGAGATCGAGGAAGGGCGGAAGGGAAGCGGGGATGTCGGGAAAGGAGGGGGCGAGGGAGGTGGCTGTGGGCGGTGGCAGGAGTGTGGCGGTGGGGCCGAGCACAACGGTGGTGGGCGAGGGGGCGAGAGTCGGCTCGGCGGTGACGGACGGAGGGGGAGTCTCGGTGGGGGCGTTGTTGCGGACTTTGATGTTGCGGACGATCGTTTCCACTGGCGTGGCCGAGTCAGTTGAATACACGCGCAGGCGGATCATGTAATTGCCGTCGATGATGCCGTTGGTGTCCCATGCGGCGAGCAGGCTGTCGCTCACTTGCGAAGTGGAGGGCGGCTGAATCTCGAACCACGTGTCGGTGGGGTTAAGGTCGTAGGCAAAGGCGATCTCGTATCGGGCGAACTGCGGCCCGGCGGCAGAGCCGCTGATGCTCACCGTGCCGGCGACGACTTCCCCCGACGACGGGCCCGTGATGACGGCAATGACTGTTTGGAGGAGGATCAGAATCAGATTCACGGCAAAGCCGTCCTTTAGGATCGGCGACTATTTTACCGCCGAGCGCGCGTGAGTTTATGGCGTTCGCGTGGGGCGCGGAGTCTTCGTGGGGGGCGGCGTGGCGCTGGGGGTGCGCGTGAGCGACGGCGTGAAGGTGGGTGTGGGGAATTCGCCGTTCGTCGCTTTGGGGTCGGCGCGGCGCGGGATGCCGCCTTGCTCTTTCATTCCCTCCTGCACGATCACGAACGCGCTCTGCCCGGCGAGGATGTCGGTGACGCCAATGTATCGCTCACCGTTGATCTCCATTGCGTATGTGTACGTCCCGGCGGGCAGATCGAAGAGAGCAAAGTTTTCTTGATACAGCGGGTCGGCGTTGACACTGCGGGTGGAGTACGACACGATGGGATAGTAGCGCCCCGATGAGTCGTACACTTCGATGGGCAGTTCGGAAATGTGGTTGCCGTCGATGTCGAGCACGCGGCCCACCAACACGCCCCAGCCGGTGGGCGGCGCGAGCCACAACTCCGGGTTGTACGTGTTGCGGAATTTGTTTTCGCCGATTCGCACTTCGAAATGCAAATGCGGCCCGCTGGAGAATCCGGTGGAGCCGACGAGGCCGATCTGCTCTCCGGCCTGCACCGGTTGATCGAGCCACACGTTCGTTTCGGACATGTGCGCGTAGATGGTGTACAGAGTCTCGTTGTTGTAACCGAAGTCGTGTTTGATGGCGACGGCGAGCCCGTAGGGATCATCTTCGGCGGGCTTCACGCCGAGCAGGCCGTATCCCACCCACACCACCACACCCGCACCGGCGGCCAGCACCGGCGTGCCGGTCGGCGAATCGAGATCGACTCCGGTGTGCGCGTTCATGAATCCGAAGTACGTGCTTCCGTAGCGATACAGCGGGTGCGGCCAATTGACGGCGTTGGAGGCGATGGGACGGCTGAACCAAAAATGATCTTCGGGGCGGATGGACACCGGCACCGGCATGGGCGGGGGCCGCCAGCTGAGGGTGGCCGCCGGAGTGACCGTGCCGAAGTTGAAGCTCAATGCATCGAAGGTCGGCGGCGGCAGTGTGGCGGTGGGCCGGCCACTGCTATTGATGAAATCGGTGGTGGGATAGGGTGTTGCAGTGGCGATGGGCGGAATCGACTCAGGAGCGGAGAAGGCTTGAGTGGTTTGCCCGGCGGGCGTAGGCGGCAGGGTGGCGGTGACGAAGACGACGGGAACGGCGGCGGGAGAGGAGGCGCACGAGGCAGTGAACAATGAGACAATGAACAATGAACAATGAGAGAATGACGAATGACGAATGGCGATGGGCGATGGACGGTGGACGGTGGACGATGGACGATGGACGATGGACGAAAGACGAGCGATGATGCTGTCTGCCTTCTGCCTACTGCCTACTGCCTTCTGCTTTCTGTCTTCTGCACTCACGGCGTTGCGCTGGGGAGGGGGGTGCGAGTGGCCGAAGGCGTGGCCGAGGGGATGGGCGCGCGGGTGAAGGTGGCCGTGGGCGAGAGGGTTGCGGTGGGCGAAAGCGTGGGCGTGCGCGTCGGGGTGTTCGACGGTTTGGGGGTGGCGCTGGGCAGGCCGAGCCGCGTGGACACGGTGGTGGGCGTGTACGTGTTCGACGGTGTGTAGGTGTTCGTCGGAGTCTTCGAGGCGGTGAACGTCGGAGTCGGCGTGTCGGTGGGCGTGCCGGTGACGGTGGGCGAGAGCGTGGGCGATGGGGTGAAGGTTGGAGTCTGGAAGGGCGTGGCGGTAGCGACATCCTTCGCGGAATAGATTTCGCGCATCGCTTCGATCCACGTCAGCCCGCCGCGATATTCGTAGCGCCAGTATTGCACGCCGGGATAGAAGAGCCGCCAATCGTCGGTGGCGGGCACCCGAGTCCAGCCGTAGTCTTCGGCCAGCGCGGTGAAGTCGATGAAATATCCGTGCGGCACTTCGGGGAAATACGAGCCGCCGTTGTCGTAGGCCACCGGGTCGCCGGAGAAGCGGGTGCGAAAATCCCACGGGATGCGGCGCAGGGGTTCGCCGAGCGAGCCATCGCCCTGCCGCACGCGCACCCACAGCCGCCAATAGATTCGGTTGCCCACCTCTTCGCGCATGAGCACGCCCCAGCCGTCGTTGATCGCGCCCTGACTCACGTCGAAGGCGCGGCCGGCTTTGCTCCACGATTCATACGGCAGGCCCGGATCGAGCCGGGTATCGACGGTGGTGGCGGCGTTGTCGAGCACTTGCAAAAAGTCCCAGCCGGTTTCGGTGATGACGCGCAAACGCAGAGCGGTGAATGATTCATCCACGCGATCTGAAAAGGCGGGGAGCGGGGCGCGAAGGTCGGGAATGGTGATGAGGCTGTACGGCGTGTCGGCGTTGCCGGTGGGGTTGACGATCCTTTCCGTCCACGGCGGCGAGTCGGTGGAAGCGGCGGCTTCGGACAGCGTGCCGTTGAGCTCAGTGGGCAGGCTGGCGCGAGTCCACGAGATCGCGCCTAACTTGCCCTCGACGGGAATGGCAACGGGGGCGGCGGCCCACGCGCCCAAACCGGCGGCGGCCACGAATTCACGATCGTTTTGATTGAAGGTGGTGACGATACTGCTTCCGTCCGGAGTCCATGTGGGGAAATGCCCTTGAGCGGATTCGACGGCGGTGGCCCCGGCGGCATTCGCCAATTTTGTGTACACGAGGTTGAGGGGTGAGGCCGAGTCCGAATATAGCAACAGCAATCCGTCTTTGCTCCACTGTGGCTCGTCTTCGGCCACCTCCGGCGTGTCGGTGAAGCGGGTGACGGATTTGGTTTCGTCGGGCTCGTCGAGGTTGAAGTTGTAGAGATCGGGGTTGACGCCGCCGCCGCGATACGACACGAAGGCGATGGAGCGGCCATTGGGCGACCACGCCGGGGCGAAGTCGGGCGAGGGGTGGCGGGTGACGCGAATGGGGAAGCCGCCTTTGGCGCCGACGATGTAAAGATCGAAGTTGTCGTCGGCGTAACTCTCGAAAGCAATGTACGCGCCGTCGGGCGACCACGAGGGGTTGCTTTCGAATCCGGTGGCGTTGGTGAGGCGGGTCACCGCGCCGGTTTGCATATCGAGTAGATACAAATCCCAACTGCCACTGCGATTGGAGGCGAAAGCCAGTGTGTTGCCGTCGGGCGACCACGCCGGATCGCGATCATCCCATGGGCCGGAGGTGAGTCGGGTGAGTTGGGTGCGTCCGGGTGTGAGCGCCCAAATGTGAGTGCGCGCGCTGCGGCGCAGGGCCACAGCAATCGTGCCGCCCACGTCGAAGGGATTGGTGGGCGCGGTGGGCGAGGGGCCGGGTGTGAGTGTGGCGACGGAGACTTGCAAGCCCTGCACTGCTTGAACGGGCGTGGCGAGCGCGTTGGCGGGCGTGGCGCTGCTCTCGTTGGGCAGGACGACGACTTGCGGAGTAACCGGCGCGTTCTGCGCCTGAATGAAGAGGGCGATGGCGACGGCGAAGGCGACGATGAAAACGATGTTCGTCGCGGCGAGAATCATCACCGGGCTGAGGTGGTGCGCGGCCAACCATGTTCGCAGACGGTCGAGCATGACGGGGAACTATAGCATAAATTTTAGGCGAATGCTCTCACGGCCTGCTCCAGACTCCGGCCTCTTCGTGAATGTAATACTGCTGACCGTCGGACGCATAGAAAGTGAGGATGCGCCCGGTTTGGGCGAAGCCTTCACCTTTGCCCAGCACGCCGATGGCGTAACTGTTGATGAACGTTTTGAACGGGCGCTCCCAATCGCGCGCCCAGCCGAGCGCGGCTTGCAGTTCGGGGTTCGAGCGCCAAATTTTGCCGATGCCGCCTTTGGGCTGCTGCATTCCGGGCGGCGGCGTGAGTTTCGGATCTTGATCGATGTCCGTGCCGGGAGCGAAGTCGTTGGTGAAGCGATACCACGGCCCGCCGATGATCATCACTTGCGGCTCGGCAGTGGGGCCGATGAGCTCGCCGCCGATCTCGATCTGCCCGGGCGCGACCACCGGCTCGACCAGAATCCAGATCTGGCGCCAGTCGGGCAGCCAAATGGCGTAGCCGCGCTCGAAGTATTCATCCACGCAAGCCATGTGTGTTTGGATGGGATCGGGATATTGCACCTGATCGGGCGCGGGGGTGTAAGTGGGGACGGGGGTGTAGGTGGGGAGCGGGGTGCCGGTGATGACCACGTATTCGACGGCGGCCACGCTGGTGACCGGCGGTTGCGACGGGATGGACGGTTGCGGCGAGCAAGCGGCCAGCGCGATGGCGGCGGTCACCCACGCGCCGCGCCCGATCCATTGATAGAAGTTTTTCATCATTGCCTCCTATACTCTGAGTGTTGCCCATTTGCCACTGCGGAAGCGGGCCGAGAAGAGCAGGCCGCGCGCGGCGAAGTCGATGCCCACGGCGATCCACGCGCCGATGAGACCAAGCCCGAGCAGTGTGCCGAGCAGAAACGTGGCGGCGATGCGCAAGCCCCACACCGTGCTCATGGTGATGAGCATGGTGGCGCGGGTGTCGCCTGCGCCGCGCAGTGCGCCGCCGTGAATGAACGAATAAGCCATAATGGGTTGGATGAGGGCGGCGATGCGAATGGCCCATGCGCCTTCGCGAATCACGTCGGCGTCGGTGGTGAAGATGCGGACGATGGACTCGTCGAGGGCAAGCAACAGCACGCCGAGACTCGACATGACGAGGAGCGCAAACATCAGCGCGGCGCGCGTGCTG
>VGOW01000084.1 GCA_016875735.1 Chloroflexota bacterium
TCAGGAGTCGATCAAAGACACGGTGAAGATGTTGGAGTTTTATGGCGATGTGATCGTCATGCGCCACTTCCAACAGGGCGCGCCGCACGAGGCGGCCAAGTGGGCCAGCGTGCCGATCATCAACGGCGGCGACGGCTGGGGCGAGCATCCCACTCAAATCCTCACCGACCTGTACACTGTGCTGCAGGATCGGGGACGGATTGACGGCCTCAACTGGCTGGCGGTGGGCGATATGCGGATGCGCACCATGCACTCGTTGGGCTACGCGCTGACTCAGTTCGACTGCCCAATCACCTTCGTTGCTCCGCCGGACATGGCGCTGACCCCCGAATTCAAGGACGAGCTCAAACAGTACAGCCTGAACTTCAGCGAGGCCGAGCATGTGGAGCAGGTGATCGGCAAAGCCGATGTGATTTTGGTGGAGCCAGTAGTGCAACCAGACTACACCAAGTCGCGTGACGAGCGGGGCGGCAGTGTGGGGCTGACCCCAGCCAACTACAAGATCACCCGTGAGCTGCTGGCAACTAAAGCCAAGCCCGACGCCATCCTGTTGCATTCTCTGCCGCGCATGGACGAGATCCCGACCGATGTGGACATCACCCGCTGGTCGCGTTACTGGCAGGAAGCCTTCAGCGGCGTGGTGGTGCGCATGGCGCTGTTGGCCCTGGTTTTGGGGGCGATGGAGTGAGGCACGTGCCGACACTCTCAGTTGAAACCATTATAGAGGAGACTCAACGATGCAAACCAACTTTCGAGGCCGAGACTTCATCGGCGATCTGGACTTCAGCAAAGAGGAAGTCGAAACCGTGCTGGAGGTGGCCTGGGATCTGAAACGCAAACGGGCTCTGGGCGAGCCGCATCCGTTGTTGCGCGATAAGACGCTGGCGATGCTTTTCTTCTTCTCCAGCACGCGCACCCGGGGCTCGTTCGAGGCCGGCATGGCCCAACTAGGCGGCCACGGGGCCTTCATCGACTCGGAGACCACGCAGATCTCGCACGGCGACACCGCCAAAGAGATCGGCGAAATCTTCGGGCGCTACTTCGACGGCATTGCTATCCGCCAGTGCGACTGGGATTTCGGCAACAAGTATGAGAACGAGGTGGCAAAGTATTCGCGCGCGCCAGTGCTCAACATGCAGTGCGACATCTACCACCCCTTTCAGTGCCTGGCCGACCTGATGACCATCATGGAAAAGAAAGGCCGCGACCTGCGCCGCAAACGCATCGTCGTCTCTTGGGCCTATGCCGCCTCGTATCTCAAGCCGATCTCTGTGCCGCAGTCACTCATCGTACAGATGCCGCGCTTCGGGATGGATGTGGTGCTGGCTCACCCGCCGGAATTCAATCTCATGCCGGACATCGTGGAGCAAGCGAAGGAACAGGCGCGCAAGTATGGCGTGGGCTTCGACATCACTCACAGCATGGAAGAAGGCTTCAAGGATGCCGACGTGGTATATGCCAAGTCGTGGGGGCCGCTGCTGACCACCGCCGACAAGGTCGAGGGCAAGCGCCTTCAGGATTCTTACAAGAGTTGGATCACCGACGCGCCCAAGATGAAATTGGCCAAGCCCGATGCGATCTACATGCACCCGCTGCCGGCCGACCGCAACATCGAAGTGACCGACGAGGTGATCGACGGGCCCAATTCGGTGGTGTACGATGAAGCCGAGAACCGCCTCCACGCGCAGAAAGCGGTGATGGCGCTCACCATGAGTTAGCCGAGTTGTCCAGTGGTCTAGTAGTCTGATAGCCGGACTACTCGACTATTCGACTGTTCGACTACAAGACGATATGACTAAACTCGCAGTCGTCGCCGTTGGGGGCAACTCGCTCATTCTCGATGAGACGAAACGCGCGGTGCAGGATCAGTACACCGCCGCGTGGGAGTCGATGAAGCACATTGCCGGAATGATTCAATCCGGCTGGGCTGTGGTCGTCACGCACGGCAACGGGCCGCAGGTGGGTTTCATTCTGCGCCGCTCCGAACTCTCGCGCCACGAACTGCACGAAGTGCCGCTCGATTCGTGCGGGGCCGACACGCAGGGCGCCATCGGCTACATGTTCCAAAAGGCGCTGCGCAACGAATTCAAGAGGCGCAATCTAAAAAAGGAAGCCGTCACGGTTGTGACACAGGTTCTGGTGGATCGCAACGATCCGGCGTTCCAGTCGCCCAGCAAGCCCATCGGGTCGTTCATGGACGAAACGACCGCGACGCAGAAGCGTGACAGCGAAGGCTGGAACGTGGTGGAAGACGCCGGGCGCGGCTGGCGGCGAGTGGTAGCCTCGCCGCTTCCCAAACAGATCATCGAACGGGCGGCCATTGAGAATCTGATCCGGGCGGGATTCGTCGTCATCAGCACTGGCGGCGGCGGCATCCCGGTGATCGAAGACGAATCGGGTGACCTGATCGGCATGGAGGCGGTGATCGACAAAGATTTCGCGTCATCATTGCTGGCAAACAGTATTCAGGCCGATCTTTTTGTGATCTCGACCGCTGTCGAAAAGGTGGCTTTGAATTACAATAGACCCAGCCAGCAGTGGCTGGACAAACTGACGCTGGCCGAGGCGCGGCGATATCAGGCCGAGGGACATTTTGCCAAAGGCAGTATGGGCCCCAAGATTCAAGCCGTGATCTGGTATTTGGAGCGCGGCGGCAAGCAAGCGCTCATTACCAATCCCGAAAACATCGGGCGCGCGCTGGCCGGAGAGACCGGCACATGGATTGTGCCATAGTGTTCGCAAGGAGGTGAGGCGCACCGCATACCCTGTCGTTTGTGCAACTGTTTCACCGTACCAACTATTTGCAAGGAGGAGTTTAGATGCTTACCAAAAAACTTTGGTCGATGATTAGCCTGCTGGTCATCGCCGCCTTTGTCGTGACCGCCTGCGGCGGCCCGACCACCACCGAAGCCCCGGCCGCCACCGCGGCTCCGGCCGCCACGCAAGCCCCGGCGGCCACCCAAGCCCCGCCCCCCACTGAAGCGCCCGCTCCCACCGAAGCGCCTGAAACCGTCGGCGGCTTCCAAATCCCCGCCATCGAAGAAGGCAAGTTCAACGTGGCCATGGTGCTCATCGGCCCGCACGACGACGGCGGCTGGAGCCAAGCCCACTACGAGGGCTTGCTGTATGTCGAAGAGAACGTCCCCGACACTCACGTGGCTTACATCGAACTCGTGCCCGAAGGCGCGGACTCCGAACAGGTCTTCCGCTCGCTGGCCCGCAAAGGCTTCGATCTGATCTTCGGCACCTCGTTCGGCTACATGGATCCGATGGAAGTGGTGGCTGAAGAGTTTCCCGACAGCATGTTCGTCCACATCAGCGGCTTCAAGTCGAACGAAACCAACTTTGGCAACTTGTTCGGCGCGATGGAAGTGATGAAGTACATCGCCGGCATGATGGCCGGCAGCCGGGCCAAGGTCGATGGCGCTCCCAAACTCGGCTACATGGCCACCTTCCCCATCCCCGAAGAACTGCGATTGGGCAATGCCATTGCGCTGGGCATGAAGCGCACCTGCCCCGAATGCACGATGGACGTGCGCTGGATCCACACTTGGCATGATCCGGTGATCGAGAAGGAAGCCGCCGCCTCGCTGTTCGACGCAGGCGTGCAGGTTGTCTTCACCGGAGCCGACACCCCCGCCGCCGGCGACGTGGCGCAGGAGAAGGGCAAGTGGGGCGTGAATTACGACTGGGTGGGCGCGTGCAAAGTCGATGCCTGCCTCACCGCCCCGTACTGGAACTGGGGCACAGTATATGCCCAGATCGCCGAAGCGACAAAGGCCGGCACTTACCAGCCGGGTTGGGAATACTTCGACGCCGACTCCGGCGCGCTCGGCCTCTACGGTTTCATGGAAGGCCAGACCCCGCAACCGGGCTGGAATGACTTGCCCGAAGAAGACAAGCAGTTGATCCTCGACACGGTAGCCGCCGCCCTGGCTGGTGAGTTCACCCGCTTCGACGTGTTCAAAGGCCCGATCAGCGACAACAAAGGCAACGTGATCCTCGAAGACGGCGTTTCGCTCGAGCAACTGGACCTCGACGGCTTCAAGGAATTCGGCTCCCCGTGCAACACCTGCATGTACTGGTGGGCCGACGGCGTCACCGCCGAACTGCCCTCGCTGGGCAACTGATCGCAAAGGCAGACGTGAGAACGATGAAGGATGAAGGCGCTCCCTTCATCCTTCATCATTCCCCTTCATCTTTGCGAGCAGGGGCGACCGTATGACTTCAACCCAAAACGCAGTTGAGATGCGCGGCATTGTCAAACGCTTCCCCGGCGTGTTGGCTAATGACAATGTGGATTTTGAATTGCGCGCCGGGGAGATTCATGCCCTGCTCGGCGAGAATGGCGCGGGCAAAAGCACGCTCATGAGCGTGCTGGCCGGACTCTACAAGCCTGAAGCCGGAACCATTCTCGTCGGTGGGGTCCCGGTCTCCTTCAATTCCCCGCGCGACGCCATCAAACACGGGCTGGGAATGATCCATCAGCACTTCACCCTCATTCCCTCCCACACCGTCACCGAGAACATCCTGCTCGGCCTCGACGACCCGCGCTTCATCATGCGTTTGCCGCAGTACGATAAGAAAATAGCCGAACTCGGCGAGCGCTTCGGACTCAAGATTACGCCGCAGGCCAAAGTGTGGCAGCTCACCGTCGGCGAACAACAGCGAGTCGAAATCCTCAAAATGCTGTATCGCGGCGTGCAAGTGCTCATCATGGATGAACCGACCGCGGTGCTGGCTCCAAACGAAATTGAAGGGCTCATCAAAACTTTGCGGGCCATGGCCGCCGAAGGCAAATCCATCGCCTTCATCAGCCATAAACTCAACGAAGTGATGAACGCCTCCGATCGCATCACCGTTCTGCGGCAGGGCAAGGTGACGGCGGCCGGCCTGCGCACCGCCGACACCACCAAAGCCGAACTGGCTAAACTGATGGTGGGCCGTTCGGTGATTTTCAACCTCGAAAAGAAACCGCAAACTCCCGGCGAGGTTGTGCTCAAACTCGACAGCCTCCGCGCCGACAACAACAAGGGCCTGCCCGCACTGCGCGGCGTGTCGTTGGAAGTGCGCGCCGGAGAAATCGTGGGCATCGCCGCTATTGCCGGAAACGGCCAAAGCGAATTAGCCGAAGTGATCACTGGCTTGCGCAAGGCCACTGGCGGGCAAGTGCTGGTCAACGGCGAGGATGTCACCAATCGTTCGGCGCGAATGACGATTCAGAAGGGCGTGTCGCACGTCCCGGAGGATCGGACTCACGTCGGCAGCGCACCCAATCTCAGTATCACCGACAACGTGATCATGAAACGCTATCGGCAGTCGCCGCTGGCGAATGGTTGGACTCTCAATGGTGTGCTGGCGCGCAAGACCGCCGAGACGCTGAAAAGCGAATACACTATCCTTGCGCCCAGCGTGGACACGGCGGCGCGGATGCTTTCGGGCGGCAACTTGCAGAGAGTGATTCTGGCCCGCGAACTTTCGTCCAGCCCCAAACTGCTGGTTGCCATGCAGCCCACTCGCGGGTTGGACGTGGGGGCTATCGAGGGCGTGCAAAAACTACTGCTGGCCCAGCGCGAAGCAGGCGCGGCCATCCTCCTCTCGTCCGAGGAACTCGAAGAAGTGTTTGCTCTGAGCGATAGAATTGTGGTGATGTATGAAGGCGAAATCGCGGGCGAAGTGACGGAGCATGATCCGGTGGCCGTTGGGTTGATGATGACCGGCGCAAAGAAAAGGCAAACGGCTTGATCCACGAAGCCACACGAAGAGACATGAAGGCTAGCTCAATGACCTTGGTGATTCTTCGTGCCCTTCGCGGATAGCAAAGATATGGCCCCTGCAACTTCGACTCGCAATTATCAATTACCATTTACGGTGCGCGTTGAGCGCCGACTGAATGTGCCCGGCTGGCTCAGCCCGGCGGTGTCGTTGGGCGCAATTGTGGTGGCGCTGTTGCTCGGCGCGGTGGTGTTGGCGCTGGTGGGCGGCAACCCGTGGGCGGCGTATGCGCACATCGGCAAAGCGGCCTTCGGCGACATTGGCGTGTTCTCCGATACGTTGGTGAAGGCCACGCCGTTGATGCTCACCGGCCTGGCATGTGCTGTTGCCTTCCGTATGAAATTGTGGAACATCGGCGCGGAGGGGCAATTCTTTGTGGGCGCGTTGTGTTCTAGCGCGGTGATCCTTTCGGGGCTGGTGCCCAAAGATGCGCCGCGCGTCGTCGCTATTCCGGTGATGACGGTGGCCGGGGTGATCGGCGGGGCGTTGTGGGGATTCGTTCCCGGCTTCCTCAAGGCCAAACTCAAAGTCAACGAAATCATCACCACCCTGATGATGAATTACATCGCTATTGCTCTCGTCAACTTTTTTGTCTTTGCCGTGTGGAGCGAAGGCGGCTTCCAAATGAGCGCGATGTTTCAGAAGGCGGCCTGGCTTCCCCGTTTGGCCGATTACGCGAAACAGTACCCGATCTTTCGCGGCCTCACCACCCACGCCGGTTTGATCATTGCCGCCATCGCTGCCGTCATCGTGTGGTACATCCTCTACCGCAGTCTGTGGGGATACGAGATTCGGCTCATCGGCGACAACCCCCGCGCCGCCGAATACGCAGGCATCAACATCACCCGCAACACCGTGTTGGTGATGATGACTTCGGGCGCGTTGGCCGGGCTGGGCGGCATGTCGGAGATCGCCGGAGTGGTGCACCGCCTGCAAACCAACATTTCACCCGGCTACGGTTTCACCGGCATCATCATTGCCTGGCTGGCGAAGCTCAACCCCATCGTCGTCATTCCTGTGTCTGTGTTGTTCGGCGGCCTCATTTTGGCCGGGCGCGAGATTCAACCGGCGGGTGTGCCGCGCCTCATTCAGGGCATCATCCTTTTCATGCTCATCGCCAGCGAAGTGCTGTTGCGGTATCAGATTCGGATTGAGCGGGTGGGCAAGTAGCAAGTGGCAGGTAGCAAGTGGCAGGTGGTGGACGGCGGATGACTTGTAACCTGCTACCTGTAACCTGTAACCTGCTACCTGTAACCTGTAACCTGCTACTTGCTGATTGATAACCCTTTTCAACGCCTATGGATCCAATCATCATTCTTCAAGCCGGAGTCGCCAGCGGAACCGTGTTGTTGTTTGCCACCATCGGCGAAATCTTTGCCGAGCGGTCGGGCGTGTTGAATCTGGGAGTGGAGGGCATGATGCTGATCGGCGCGATGACCGCCTTCAGTATCACAGTGTCCACCGGCAACGGCTGGCTGGGATTGTTGCTGGCGATGATCGCCGCCGGATTGCTTGCGCTGTTGCACGGTCTCGTTACCATTCACTTTCAGGCCGATCAAGTGGTGAGCGGGTTGGCGCTCACTTTTCTCGGCACCGGCCTCAGCCTGGTGTTCGGCGAAGGACTCAACAAGGCAGGCGCGATCTCGCTTCTGCCCAAATTCACCGTGCCGCTTCTTTCGGCCATCCCGTTTCTCGGCCCCATCCTCTTCACCGATCAGAGCGTGCTGGTGTACATTGGCTATGCCATATTGCCGCTGGTGTGGTTTTACATCAACCGCACGCGGCCCGGCTTGCACTTGCGCGCCGTGGGCGAGAACCCCACCGCCGCCGACGCAATGGGCATCAACGTCTATCGCCTGCGTTATTTCTATGTGTTTGTGGGCGGCATGTTGGCCGGGTTGGCGGGCGGAACGATCAGCCTTGCCATTTCGCCGGGTTGGTTTAGCGAGCTCACCACCTCCGGGCAGGGATGGATCGCGGTCGGCCTCGTCATCTTCGCCCAATGGGATCCGTGGCGGGCGGCCTTCGGCTCGTATGCTTTCGGCGCACTGCGCCGAGTCATTCTCGATATTCAGGGCCCGCAAGTTTTGTTCGGCTTCCCCAATCCATTTTTCTACAACCCCTATTGGGGCTTCTTCATGCAGATGCTGCCGTATGCGTTCACCATCGTGGTGCTGTTGCTTGGCTCGCGCGAGGCCCTGCGCAAACGGCTCGGCGCACCGGCGGCGCTGGGCCTGCCCTACATTCGCGGCGAGCGCGGAGTGTAGCGCCCGGCGATTCGTTCATTGTGTTGCCCGAATAAACACAGAGACTCGAAGACACGAAGACACGAAGTTTTTTCTTCTTGTCTTTGAGCCTTCGCGCCTTTGTGATCTGAGCGATGGCAAACTTCCTCGGCTACAAATGCTCTCTGTGCGGCGCGGAATATGCGCCCGACAAAATTCAATACGTGTGCCCCAAGCATGGCGACAGCGGCAACCTCGATGTGGTGTTGGACACCACCGCTATTCGATACAACCCGGCCTCCTCTCCGGCGGCCATCGCCGCCTCGCGCGATTTTTCCATCTGGCGGTATCAGACTCTCCTGCCAGTGGCCGATCCCGGCTTCGAAGGGACGCCGCTTCGCGCAGTGGGATGGACTCCGATGTATCGCGCCGACCGACTCGCGTCGGGACTCGGACTCAAGAATGTATTTGTGAAAGATGATGGCCGCAACCCGACAGCGTCATTCAAAGATCGCGCCAGCGCAGTGGTGGTGGCGCGGGCTTTGGAAACGGGAGTGAAAACAGTGGCGGCCGCTTCCACCGGAAACGCCGGCGCGGCGCTGGCCGGAATGTCTGCCGCCGTGAATCTCCCTGCCGTGATTCTCGCGCCCGAGTCTGCGCCGCAGGCCAAGGTGGCGCAGCTGCTGATGTTCGGGGCGCGAGTGATTTTGGTGAAGGGCAATTATGATGCGGCGTTCGATCTCACGCTGGCCGCCTCTCGCGAGTTCGGGTGGTATTGCCGCAACACGGGCTACAATCCATTCACGGTCGAAGGGAAGAAGACGGCGGCGTTCGAGATTTGCGAGCAGTTCACTCTGCGCACGATGAAGAGCGGCACGCCGCGCCAGTGGCGCGCGCCCGATCGCATTTTTGTGTCGGTGGGCGATGGCAATATCATTTCGGGAATCCACAAAGGGTTGAAAGATTTGTTGGCGCTCGGCTGGATCGACCGGATGCCGAAGATGATGGGCGTGCAGGCCGAAGGATCGGCGGCGTGCGCCAATGCCTGGGCGGCGAACACCGAAACGATCACGCCGGTGCAGGCCGACACGATTGCCGATAGCATTTCGGTGGACTTGCCGCGCGACGGCGCGCGCGCCGTGCGCGCGGTGCGCGACACGGGCGGCGCGTATGTGGTGGTGAGCGATGATGAAATTCTGGCGGCGATGCGCGATCTGGCGCGCGGCGTGGCCGTGTTCGCCGAGCCCGCGGGGGCAACAGCTTATGCCGGTTTGGCAAAGGCCGCGCGCGAGGGAAAGATCGGCGCGGACGAAACGATTGTGGTGATGAACACCGGCAATGGGCTGAAGGACGTGAAGAGCGCGATGAAGGCGGCGGGCGAAGCCGTTGTGATCGAGCCAACATTGGAGGCCGTGAAGGCTGTCATAAGTTAACCGCAGAGTCGCAGGGAGCGCAGAGTGTTTTTCGGAAATATCTCTGTGGGCTCTGTGCGCTCTGTGGCGAAAGAGAGTTGACATGCCCAGCAAACTCGGCCCACACGCCATTGGCCCCACCAGCGGCACGCGCGCGCTCATCGATGCCGGATGCCGGATTGTAAAACTGCTCGACGACTTCGGTTTGGCGCCGGAGTTGGCGGGCCGAGTCGGCCTCACCGTGATCGGGCGCGCCTTCAGTTCGTTCACCGCCGAATCACAACGCAGTGAGCCGCCCGACTCTGCCGCGCGGCGCTTCATCGATTCTCAACAAGAAAAATACCGCCTCAACCCGGCCATCAAAATTTGGGAAGGGCACAACGAGCCGGTGTGGGGGACGCGCGAAGATATGGAGTGGTATGCAAGCTTCGAAATCGCCCGCCTCCGAATTTTGGCCGACATGGGCCTGCGCGGGATGATCGGCAACTTCGCCACCGGCAACCCCGGCGATCTCAGTTTGTGGCAGGGGTTCGTTCCGGCGGTGCAGGCGGCCAAACAATTCAATGGCATTCTGGGGTTCCACGAATACTCGTCGCCGTGGGTGTGGTGGATGACGGGCAATTTTCAGATCAACCCCAATGAAAACGAAGGCGACGAAGGCTGGGTGACTCTGCGCTATCGCAAAGTGGTGCGGCAGTTCTTACAGCCCGCCGGGTGCGGCGACGTGCCCATCGCCATCACCGAGTTTGGCCTCGACCGGGTGAGCCCGGCGCCGCCCGGCGCGCCCACCGGCAACTGGCGCACCAACGCCGCGTGGTGGGGGCAGTGGGACGGCTCGCGCGACCCGATTGATTATTGGCGCGGCCCGGAGCGCGACGGCGAACGCTATTACGCCGAGCAGCTTTTTTGGTACGACCGCGAGATTCGCAAAGACCCGAACGTGATCGGCGCCACCATTTTCACCGTCGGCTCGAACAACCCGGCGTGGACGGATTACGATATTAACGGCACGCGCGTGCTCAACTATTTGGCCGACTACATTCGCCGCGAAGCCAACGTGCCCGATCCCATTCCTGTGCCACCTCCGCCCCCTCCACCTCCACCGCCTCCTCCACCTCCTCCCCCGCCGCCTCCACCACCTCCTCCGCCGCCGGTAGATTTGAGTGCGGCGCTGGCTAAGGCACAGTTGATTCAACAGCGAGTTGCAGACTTACAGATCGAAGTCGGCCAACTGGTGGATCTCATTCGAGCCGCGATGAATCGGCAATAACGTTTGAGGTTGCACAGTGAAACTCCTCATCTCCGTTGATATGGAAGGCATCTCCGGCATCGTGGATTGGGATCAGGTGACTCCCGGCCACGCCGAATACATGACTCGCGGGCGGCGGCTCATGACCGACGACGTGAATGCGGCGATACAGGGCGCGTTCGAGGGCGGTGCCGACGAAGTGACAGTGAGCGACGCCCATTGGAATGCGACCAACATTCTCATCGAAGGGCTCGACTCGCGCGCCCGGCTCAACTCCGGCTCGCCCTCGCCCTTCTCGATGATGCAGGGCCTCGACGACACGCCGCCGCCCGACGCGGTGATGTTCGTGGGTTATCACGCGATGGGCGGGACGAAGAAAGCCATCCTCGATCACACGTGGTCGGATCATCGCATTCGCGCCGTGTATCTCAACGATCGGCAGGTGGGCGAGATCGGACTGAACGCGGCGCTGGCCGCGCACTACGGCGTGCCGGTCATCGCCATGTCGGGCGATCAGCACGCTTGCGAAGAGGGGCAAACGATGATCGGCCCCGAATTGGAGCTCGCGGTGGTGAAGAACGCCACCGGACATCAGGCGGCCACGCTGTTGCCCCTGCACGAGGCGCATCACAAAATCTGCGAGGCGGCGGCGCGCGGGGTCATCCGCTTCCGGGAGGGCAAGGCGGCCAAGCCATTCGTGGTGTCGGCGCCCATCCGGTTGGCGGTCGAGTTCGTGTACACTCGCCACTGCGATCGCGCTTATCTCATCCCCGGTTCAGAGCGAGTGAGCGGCGCGCGCCTCGAATACACCGCGCCCGACATGATCGCCGCGCACCGCGCTTTTCGAGCAATGTCCATCATTGCAAGAGACTGATTCACCACCGAGAGCACTGAGCGCACGGAGAGAAAGAAAAAATCTCTGCGCTCTCTGTGTTCTCTGTGGTTCAAAAAAGGATGAAACATGGTAAAAGCCAAACTGGGTCCCACATTCGAAGAGATGCTTCACCCCGACAAGATCGATCCCGCCGTGCGGCAGAGGGCAGTGAAAGCGTTGAAAGAGTCGCCGCTCGATCCGGTGAATCTCTACAACATCACTTGGCGCAGGGCCGACAACAGAATCAAATACGAAGTTCTGCCCAAAGAACTCACTGGCGTGGATGCGCCCATCGTCGCCCTCTACGGGCGCGACTTTCCGAGCGGCGCGCACAAAGTGGGCGCGGCTTATTCGGTGCTGGCCGAAGAGCTGGTGTTTGATCGCGTGGACATCGACAAGCACACGGTGGTGTGGCCGAGCACGGGCAACTACGGCATCGGCGGCGCGTGGGTGGGCGGGCGCGTCGGGGCGAAGTCCATCGTCGTTTTGCCCGAAGGCATGAGCAAAGAGCGATTCGAGAAGATCGAAAGTTACGGCGCAACGGTGATCAAAACCGTCGGCGTGGAATCGAACGTGAAAGAGATTTACGACAAGACGTGGGAACTGCGCCGTGACCCGAACATCCGCATCCTCAATCAGTTTGAGGTGATGGGCAACTATCGCTTTCACTATCACGTCACCGGCAACACGATTGTGGAACTGGCCGCCGAACTCAAAGCGCAGGGCATCGGCAATGGAACGATTGCGGCCTATTGCTCGGCGATGGGCAGCGCCGGAACGATTGCCGCCGGGGACCGGATCAAACAAGCCTTCCCCGATCACAAAATCATCGGCCTCGAACCGATCCAATGCCCCACCCTCTACAACAACGGCTACGGCGGCCACGACATTCAGGGCATCGGCGATAAGCACGTGACGTGGATTCACAACGTGCTGAACATGGACGCCATCATGTGCATCGACGACATCGAATGCAAGAAAGGTTTGCAGGCGCTTACCGACGAAGCCGGGCAGGAAACGCTTCACCGGCGATACGGCGTCGCGGCGGAGAAGGCGCGGGCGTTGTCCACCATCTTCGGCATCAGCGGCGTGTGCAACGTGCTGGGCGCGATCAAAACCGCCAAGCATTATCAGTTCGGCAAACAGGATGTCATCGTCACCATCTGCACCGACGCGATTGATCGCTATCATTCGGTGATGGCCGACATGGCCCGTGATTACGGCGCGATTGACGAAGCCCGCGCCACCGCCTACGTGGAAGCGATCTTCCACGGCGCGAAGACCGATTGGATCAAAGACGGCACGCCCGACATGCGCCGCCAGTGGCACCACCTCAAGTATTACACGTGGGTGGAACAGCAGGGCAAAACAGTTGAAGAGCTCGACGCGCAGAAAGACCCTGAGTGGTGGATCAAGCATCAGCAGCTTGTGCCGGAAATGGATGCGAGAATCAAGCAGGCTCGCGCCCAGTGATCGCCATCCGCCGACCCGCCCCTTCGACTGCGCGGCGGGGGCGCGCTCCGCGTGAGCAAAGCAGAAGAACACCCCCGCCGCTTCGCTCAGGGCGCTTGAGCAAGGTGAGTCACAAAATCTGCGCGCACCTGCGCCATCGGCGGATTCAATTTTTTCTTTCCCTGACTCTGGTTGCCGCGCACGGCCTTGCGTCGTGCGCGGCCCCTGTTGCCGCGCCCACTGCCGCCTCATCGTCGTCCACCGAGTCGCCCACCCTCGCCGCCGCCCCGTCGGTCGCCGCCTCTCAATCCCCCAACCCTCCAACCACCCAGCCACCCCACCACCTAACTGCCCAACCACCCAACCCTCCACCCACTCAACCGCCCTCCCCCACCCCCGACGCGCCGCGCGCCAACACGCCCAATCTGTCCGCGCTCGGCGAAGGCTGGGCGGCGTTCTCGTACACCGTTAAGCCCGGCGAAGACCTCGGCCTCATCGGCGCGCGATACGGCCTCTCCATCGAGTCGATGCGCGCGGCCAACGGATTCGTCGGCGGCGAAATCCTTTTGCCCGGCCAAGCCATTCTTGTGCCGCAAAAGATTCAGCAGTACGGCCCGGCTCTCAAGCTCATCCCCGACAGCGAACTGGTGTACGGCCCCACCACCATCGGCTTCGACGTGGAGAAGTTCATCGTCAAATACAAACGCGGCTATCTTTACAATTACACCGAGATCGTGAATGGCGAAGAAGTGAGCGGCGCGGCGCTCATTCAACGCGCGGCTGAAAGTTACAGCGTGAACCCGCGCTTGCTTCTCGCGCTCGTCGAACATCAAAGCGGCTGGCTCACGAAGGCGAAACCGTCCGAAACGACGTACCCCTTTGGCCGCGCCGAAGGCGGCAGCGAGGGGCTCTTGCGGCAATTGGGTTGGGCGGCCAACGCGCTCAATCGTGGATTCTATGAGTGGCAGAACGGGAAATTGAGTCTGCTCATTCTCGGCGACGGAACACGGGTTGGGTTGAGTGAAGGGCTGAACGCGGGGACGGCGTCTCTTCAGTTTTTCTTTTCGCAAACAACAATATCTATCGAGGGGTGGGAGTCCGGCATCGGCGCGAAGGGCTTCATCAAAACCTACAACAAACTTTTCGGCGATCCATTTGCTATCGCCGTCGAGCCGCTGGCGCCTGCGGCGCTTTCGCAACCGGAGATCAGTTTGCCGTGGCAGGGCGGGGAGACATGGTTTTTTTCGGGCGGGCCGCATTCGTCGTTTGGGCCGGGTTCGCCGTGGGGCGCGATTGACTTTCTGCCGCCGGGCAAAGAGTCGGGGTGCGGTGTGTCGGCGAATTGGGTGACGGCGGTCGCGCCGGGCATTGTGGCGCGTTCGGGTGAGGGGCAGTTGCTGCTCGATCTAGACAACGATGGTTATGAGCAAACGGGGTGGGTGATTCTGTATTTGCACGTGGCCGAGCAGGATCGCCCGACGGCGGGCGCGAGTTTGGTGCGCGGCGATAAAGTGGGGCACGCCTCGTGCGAGGGCGGCTTTGCCAAAGATGCGCACGTGCATCTCGCACGCAAATACAACGGCGTGTGGCTGGAAGCCGATGACCCGGTTGCGCCCTTTATCATCGGCGGCTACACTGTGCGCTCATCCGGTTCGGAATACAACGGCGTGCTCAGCGGCCCCGAAATGGCCAGGCAAGCCTGCGCGTGCAGAGACTCTTCGAACGCGGTGACGAAATGAGCGCACCACAGAGACACGGAGAATATTGAGTGGTAAACCCAACCGACCTCGTCCTCGTCGCCATCATGCCCTCCCAGCGCGATCTGGAGATCGCACGGGTACTGGGCTGGTACCGCATCCCGTACAAGAAAGCGCCGAAGACGGTGAGCGTGGATCGGATTGCGTTCTATCAAACTGCGCGCTTCGGCGATGAGAAGTGGGCCATCAACTTCACTGCGCCTGTGCTCGGCCACGAGCTCGTGACCCGCGCCGAACTTCTGCGCACCGAGCGCGATCATCCCCGCGCCGACGAGCAATACTTCAAAATTCAGATCGGCCCGCTCGAACGATTGCCCCGACCCCTCCCCTCGCTCAAATGGCGGCGGATCACATTCCTCTACACCACCGGCGAGCGGTTGATGAAGGCCACCGAGATCAACGATCTCATTGTGGACAGCGAGGAACGCGAGCTGTTGTGGACGGCGCTGAAGGAGCGGGGGATGAAGGCCGAAGTGAATTATGAGGCCGGGCGGGGAATGCAGGTTGACTTTGCGCTGCTGTGCGCGTTGGGGAATCTCGGTGTGGTGCTCGGCGATGGCAAAGGGTTGAAGGAGCGCGGCGAATGGAAATGCATTGCGATCCCCGAAGCGGAAGTAAAGAACGATCTACCGGGTGTGATGCAGAAGATCGAGGCTGAAGTGTCGAGATTGGGGGGACAATGAAATGACTGCGCCCAACTTGAAGGTTGTCTTGTCAGTAGTATTGATTGCGGGCGCGACCGTGTGCTTGGGCTGCGCGGCGTTTGGCGCTCTGATGCAGTTATGGCTTCCGCGAGCGAACTTGGGCTATGGATACGCCTTCAAAGTCTGTGGGACGATTGCTTCGGCAAAGATCGTGGGCGGGGTCACTCCGGTTGTGGATTACTCGTCCAATAACACCAACTGCGTATTTTTGCCTTGGCATCCAGCCGTGCCGCCGCCGTCCGGCCATTTCGAGTTCCCGCCGTAGCATCGTGTTCAATCTCCGCGAAACCATCGATGATCGAGCGACACAAAGAGCCGGCCGCCGGGGCGCATTGAATCGTCATTGATCCCGCCGTTCATCAGCCCGGTTGCGCCTCTGCCATCGGCGGGGTGCGCCATGATTCCGTGGCTGCCGATCCTTCCGCAAGGCACGCTTCGTTTTCGCTTTCTGCCTTAACGACATCGGGTGTCTCGCAGACACCCGATGTTTTGCTTCTTCACTTTTTGTCGCGATGCGATTACGTTGGCGACCATCACCCTACCCTAACGTTTTGGAGTTTGAGATTTGAGATTTGAGATTTGAGATTGGCTTTGTTGCACAAATCCGGTGCGTAGGCGTGCGTTTCCGAATGGGTCGGGTTGGGCTACGCAGCCAGATAGCTGTCGGGCGTTCCGGGCCCAGTCATTGTGTTCAAGATTTTGCAACGCACTTTGATTTCGGCGGTCTGGCTCGCAAACGTCCGAGCCGAAATGCTAGGGCCCAGAATGCGTTTGAAGCGCGACATGGCCGTTTCGGCCAGTGACCGCCGATGATAGCCGCTGGTCTGCTTCCAGGCTTTCCGCCCGTGCTTCCGGATCGCGCGCAAATTTTCATCGCGGATCAAGCGTTCGTGTTTCGAGTTCGCATGGCGCCAAATCCGTACGCCGCGCCGTGGCGGAATCGTCGCTTTCGCCTGCCGCTGGGCGATGGCGTCATAACTTTTGCGTTTGTCATAGGCCCCGTCGGCTGAGACCTGCGCCAGCGGTTCGTCAATCTGGTCGAGCAAACGGGGCAACTCTTCATGGTCGGCCACGCTGTTATCCGTGACCGTCACCGCCACCATCTCGCCGGTGGCTTCATCCACCCCGATATGCAGTTTCTTCCATGT
>VGOW01000085.1 GCA_016875735.1 Chloroflexota bacterium
GGCTTGTTTTATGGCACGATGCACTTGGCGGCTGTCACTCATGGCTTTGCTCCTGTTCTGTGAGAAGAACAAAAGCATAACCCGAGTTTCAGCCGCCCTTGACTTCAAAATAGTGCCCGGTAGTGAAATCGAGCTGAAAGAAGCCCAAACCCAACTCATCATCAAAGAAAAACTGGAACACGAGTTGAAAGTCGCCCGCGAAGTGCAGGCCAGCCTTTTGCTCCACACCGTGCCGCACCTGCCCGGCTGGGAATTCGCCGCCCATTGGCAGCCCGCCCGCGAAGTCGCCGGAGACTTCTACGACTTCATGGCCGGCAAACCGGGCCAACTCGGAGTGGTGATCGCCGATGTGGCCGACAAAGGAATGCCGTCGGCGCTGTTCATGGCCCTCTCGCGGAGCATCCTGCGAGCCAGCATGGCAACGGCCGCCCTTCCCACCGACGGCCTCGCCCAAGCCAATCGTCTCATTTGCGATGACTCCAGCGAAAGCATGTTCGTCACGTTGTGCTACGCACTGCTCGACACATCAACCGGATCGCTCACCTACCTCAACGCCGGACATAACCCGCCCCTTCTCTGCCGCGCCGCCTTCGATCAAACCGAATGGCTGACGCACACCGGCATGCCGCTCGGCATCGACGGAGAAGCAACCTTCGAGCAACGGACTTTGAAACTGGATCCGGGCGACTGTGTGGTGTTTTACACCGACGGCGTCCCCGACGCCGTGAGCGACCGGGATGAAGATTTCGGGGCCGAGCGCCTGAGGCAAACCATCCGCGAGAATCGCAGAGCCACGCCCGCCGAGATGCTCACCTCCCTCAAACTGGCGCTGAAAGAATTTGTCGGCGACTCGGCGCCCGCCGACGACATCGCCGTTGTGATCGTGAAACGGCTGTGATCCTGTGGAGCGCCGACACAAAACGCGCCCGCATGAAGAGCCCCTGAATCCCGTATAAACTTGTTGTGAAAAGGCTAAAGTTTTCCGCAGATGCGCCGATAACCTGCTCATGGTCGTTTCCGCGTTGTCCTCAATGGCGCTCGTCAACCTTCTGGCTGAATTGAAGACTCAAAATGCCCCCTCGGGCACGGTGGCCGAAATGCTTCGGCAAGTGTTGGAACAGCAAAAGCACGAGGCCGAAAGTGTGTGGAAGGTGTTGAAAAGCAAACCGAGTCCCGCCGCCACCGGCCAGCGGATAGACCTTTACGCCTGACCCGCCAAGCGCCAGCCGCCTCCCGTCCCCCTCGCATTTCATCAGAATTTCACGGCCAGCACGAAAGGCGCCCATTGCCTGGCCGATAACACAGCCATGAACATTACCGGAATCTCTCCAGTGGCCTCTTCCGATCTCGCCTCCAGGCTGGGAGCCGGAACCGCCTCCTCCGAAGTTTCGATGGCAATGCTCAAACGCACGCTGGATCAGCAGAAGCAAGGCGCGGCGGCGCTGATCAAGATGATTGAGCAAACGCCAAAGCCCAGCCCCTCGGGCCGAAACAGGGTGGACATGTACGCCTGATCAGCGATCACGGTCACGCCAACTCTAGCGCGTCTTTGATGGCCTCGTCGAGCGACGAGGCTTTGCCCTTCTCCCACGCCGATTGAAATTGATCGCCGCCGCATGCCGCTCGTGTGGCCGAAACGTCGCGGGCATACCCGGTCTGATCGAATGGCGTGCGCGGGCAGCCAATCGCGCGCCGGGTGGAATCGGCGGCGCCCCATAGCCACGCCGCATCGAGCGGTCTGTTCACAGCAATCGCAAAGCGGGCCGTAGCCTCAAAACATTCTGCGATGGTCTTCTTCTCCCGCGTGGCGGCCAACACGATGAGGCACTCCTTGAATCGTTGAGCCGCGCGAGCATGATCTTTCTGCAACAAAGCAACCAGCCCCAATTCCTTCAGAGAACTTGCCAACGTGTCCCGGCTGGCGGCCTCCTTCGCCAGAGGCAAACTCTCCTCAAACGAAGGCGCGGCTTCACCATAGCGGCCGCTGCGCGCCGCCACATATCCAACAGCATACAGCCCCCATGCCGTTCCCCGCTTCGAGCCAAGCATCCTGAACAAGCTCAGGCACTGCGCGGCAAACGCTTGCGCCCGCGGCAGGTTTCCCTGCGCAACAGCGATGAAGCACCATTGGCGATACAGTGAAGCCAGATTCGTGCGGCTGCCGGCCTCCTGCCAAATGGCCTCCGCCTCCTGATATAACGACTCGGCTAAATTAAGATTCCCCTGCTCCCCCGCGATGTATCCTAAATTGAACACCATGCTCGCCATGTGATCCCGGTCGCCCAATTCTCGATACAGCGCCAAGCTCTCCTCGCTGAGCGCCCGCGAGGTTTCGTGATCGTGCTGATCGGCGGCGGCATAGGCAATGCCATTGAGCGCTTGGGCTATGCCCCACTTGTCTTGCAACTGCCGCCGAATCTTCAGGCTGTCTTCATAGAACGCGCGCGCGCCGTCGTAATTTCCCCGATCCGATTCGACGCGGCCCAAACTATAAAGCACATCAGAGATGCCGTGATCGTTTTTCAGTTCTCGATAGAGAGCGAGGCTTTGATGATAGAGAGCCTCCGCCTCCGAATAGTCGCCGAAGTTGGCCGCCACTCGCCCCAACCCATACAACCCCTCCGCCACCCCCACACTGTCCTCTCGGCCCTGCCATATCTCCAAACTTTCCATGAAAAGAATCTTGGCCGCGCTGTAATCGCTGTGGGCAATGGCCAGCGCTCCAGCGGCGGCGAGAGCCTTGGCGCGCGTGGGGGTGCGCACCGTGTTGACGAGCATTCGGGCCAGCCAATCGCGGCCCTCGCCCACGTGGCCGCGCACCTGCCAATACCACCTCAACACGCTCGCCAACTGCTGCCCCATCTCCACTTCATCCGAATCCAGCGCCCACGCCAGCGCGGCGCGCAAATTGTCAATGTCCGCCGCCAGTCGTTCGAGCCACATCTGCTGCTCGGGGCCGCGCAAATTGCTCTCGGCCTCCCGCGCCATCTTGAGAAAGTGCTCCGCGTGCCTCTGCCGAATCGTGCCCGCCTCGCCGCGCTCGGCCAGCCGCTCGCGCGCATATTCGCGGATCGTTTCCAGCATCTCATACCGCCGCTCACTGCCGCGCGCCACACGGAGCAAACTCTGAGTCGCCAACGACTCCAAAATCTCTTGCGCCGCCGGGAGATCGTTATCAGCCTTGCATATCTCCTCAACACAGCCCAGCGCAAACGCGCCGGAGAACACCGACACCCGCGCAAATAACGCCTTCTCGCCTTCGCTCAGCGACTCGTAACTCCAATCGATCGTCGCCCGCAAACTCTGATGCCGCGCCGCGAACTGCCTGCCGCCGATCAACAGCATCAAACGCGACTGCAATCGCTCGAGCATCGCCTCCGGCGGAATGGAAACGATGCGCGCGGCGGCCAATTCAATCGCCAGCGGCAGGCCGTCGAGATGAGTGCAAATCTCGGCAATGGCGGCGGCATTCTCGCCATTGAGCGAAAACATGCTGTCGGCCATTTGCGCGCACTGCACGAACAGCGCCACGGCGGCATACGTCGAAAGCATATACGGTGACGGCAAGTGGCAGTTTGAGCGCGGCGTCGATCTCGCTCCGCCGCCCCACAATGGGCGAATCGTAAGTGGGCAACGCCTCAAGCATAAGAGCCGTTCATCATTCCGGTTTGCGCGCCAACCCAACGTAGTGCAAGGCAGTACGCAGTTGAGTCCGCCACGTTTCGGCGGGCTTGTGCGGCGAGCGGGCGAGAGACTCGATCTGTGGCAGAGCCACACGCGCCGCCTCGCGGCCAATGCGATAAGCCTCGTGCGCCAGATCAAACGCAAAAAGCCCCACGTGCCCCACCGCCGGTTGAATGAGAACATCCGGCGGGGAGAGCTGCAGGCTTTGCTCGACGAGCCGATGCGATACAACGGTGACGGCTTGATACATGGCCTCGACGATGGCCGTGAGTTGGAGTCGGCGGGCCACTTCGGTGGCGTAACGGATGGGGCCGCGCCCTTCGAAGATTTGAGCGGGCGTGTCCGGCGGCGTCATGTAATACAGCACGTCCACCGCCGCCACGCGCGGGCCGAGCAACCGGGCCACGTCCACCGGCAAGGGGTTGACGATCCCGCCATCCACCAAAACGAAGTCGCCACGCGACACCGGCGAAAAGATTCCGGGAATCGCCATCGTCGCCACCATGGCTTCGTCGAGCGGGCCGCTGTCGAGGCGCACCTCGCGCCCGGTGCGCAAGTCGGCGCAGATGAGGGTGACCGGCGCACGCAGATCGGCGAATGTTTTGTTGCCCACCGCTTTGCGCGCGTGCGCCAAAACTTTGTCGGGGCCGAAGATGGCGCGGCGCTGGGGATCGAATTCCCACACCTCGAGCAGCTGCGTGTCGGCAATGAAATCGCGGATGGCGGCTGGCCGCCACCCCAGCGCATACAACACCGCCACCGGGCCGCTGCCGCTGATGCCGGCCATAGCCCCCACCGGGATGCTGGCCTCGTCGAGTTCGGCCAGCACACCCGCTTGCGCGGCGCATTTCGCTCCCCCGCCAGAGAGAGCGAGAGTGATCGAATCGGTTTTGGGATGTGCCATCTCTGCGCCCCCCATTATATTGCGGATCGTTTCACCGTTTCCATGTTATCCTCGTCCCGCTCCAACTCGCGCAAAAGTGATTGTATCAACTTCTTCAACAGCAGAGCAGGCGCTCAACAATGACCAACCCCTATTTTCCATTCCACACTCTCGGCCTGCGGTGCAACCCCTTCCGCGCCCTCACCGACGACGAGTGGGCGCAAGTTGCCGTCCTGCCCGATGCCGTGCGCGGCGCGGCGGCAACCGGCTTCGATCATCTGCAAATTCTCGGCCCGCTCGGTCACGGCAAAACCACCGCCCTGCTCGCGCTCACCGCGCGCTTCCGAAACGAAGGCGCGCGCGCGGCCTACGAATATCTTGCCGAAGGCGAAACTCGTTTCACTGCCGATCTTCGTGAACTGGATTTGTTTGCGCTCGACGAAGCCTGGCGGCTCGACGAAAGTGAACGCGCCCGCCTCTTCTCGCTGATCTCGAAGGGACTCCGACTCGTGGTGAGCAGCCACGATGACCTTTCGCCGACATTTGCCCGGCGCGGCCTATCGCTCACCACCGTCCGGCTCGGCCCGCCCGGCCTTGATCATCTTTCCACAGTGCTCAACCGCCGGCTCGCCTTTTTCGCGCTCGACCCAAACGCTCCCGGCCTCGCCTTCACGCCCGATGCCGCGCGCCATTTGCGCGAGCGCTTCGGCGGCAACCTGCGCGCCGCCGAATACTTTCTATACGAAGTGTTTCAGGGATTGATGGAAAGAGAAGAAATTACGGAAGAAGTATTGCGTCGATTCGTTGGGTAGGGGCAACCACCTGCCCCGCCTTTGGCGGGGTTGCGGTCGCCCCTACGGAAGGGTTCACCGCCTCGGCGCGAGCACGAACAGCTGAGCCGCGTTGATGTCCGGCGCGAGCGGAATGTCGATCGTCACTTTCACTTCCCAAATAATGTTGATGTAATGCCCGGCGTAGCTCCACGGCTCGCGCGGCAGAATGACGCTGAATTGATGATAGATGGGCGTGTTCGCCGAAAGGTTGCCCTGCGCAATCGGAATCTCGACGGCGTTGCCCGAAGCGCGGTCGCCGCGCCCTTCGGTGTGCCAGCCCAGCCGCACGGTGACTGCTTTGCAGTTGATGTTGTCGCGCGGCGTCACCTGCACCGCGCCCTGCAATGTGCCGCCCGGATCGAATCGCATCATTCCCCCCACCGAGTCGCCGCCGCTCACCGAAATCTGAATATCTGCTGTCGCCATAATTTCCTCGTCACACCATCTCGGGCAAAACTCTGATCGAATACTCTTCGTCGAAGTCCGGCCAACCTTTGATCTCCACTTTCACTTTCACCAGCCAGGCCAGTTTGTTGCGGTATGCTTCGAACGTGTGCATCGCCCCGCGCGGAATGATCATGCGCCGCCGGTCGTTGAACGTTTCGCCGCCCTCGAAATGCCGGGCCGGTGTCTCGAACGATTGGACGATGTGATCGTGAGTCACGGTCACGGTGTCGGTGCCCCGCCGGTACGTGGCCGATTCGCGAAGTATCAGTTGAATCGTGATCCGCTCGACATCAGTGCCGGCCTTGAACATCTGCTGATAATCGAGCGTGAACTCCTCGCCCGACCGGAGCGTGCTGTTGGACACCGCCACTTCGGGCTTTGACACCCGCGCTCCGGCGATGATCGGGCGCAGGCCGCCGATGATGAAGGCCAGCCCAACGGCCACAAAACATCCGCCGAAGGCAAGCGGAAAAGCAAGGCTCATCAACATTGAAGCCGGATCATCGCTTGATGAACTTGCGGCCAACATGCCGCCCGCTATCGGAAGCATGGTAACGCAGCTAATGCCCGTCCACAACAAACCAAACAACAGAATTGCATATTTGCCACAACCGCCGCTCGACGATAGTTTCTGCATGTCTCAGTCTCCGCGCCTATGATACATGATTTGTTACTCCGATGAAATGAGACGCACGGCCCGGTCGTAGAAGAGATAATCCCACGCCCAGTTGATGAGCACGACGAGCCGGTTGCGGAAGCCGATGATTTGATAGATGTGCACGGCCAGCCACATCACCCAAGCGATGAATCCGTGAAATTGCAGTTTGCCAAACTGCGCCACCGCCGCGTTGCGGCCAATGGTCGCCAGCGAGCCGGGGTCTTTATACACAAACTCGATCAGCGGTTGCCCGACAATGAGCCGCTTGATATTCTCGGCGGCGGTTTCGGCTTGCTGAATGGCGACGGGGGCGACTAACGGAAGAGGCTGGCCGCCGGATTCCAAATAGGCGGCGTCGCCGATGACGAAGGCTTCGGGATGATCGGGAAGTTGCAGCGAGGGGGAGACGATGACGCGGCCGAGCCGGGCCTGCTTCACGCCGAGCGTGTCCACGAGGGGAGCGGCCTTGATCCCCGCCGCCCAAATGAGCGTGCGCGATGGAATCACTTCGCCGCCTTTGAGCGCCACGCGCGATCCGTCGAAATCGGTGACGGCGGCCATGAAGCGCACTTCGATTTTTTTGCTCCACAATGTTTCGGCGGCGGCCTCGCGCAAAGGCTCGGGGTATGCGGCCAGAAGTTTGTCGGTGGCTTCGAGGAGAATGACGCGCGCTTCTTTGAAGTTGAGACTGCGGTAATCTTTGGTGAGCACGAGGCGGATGAGTTCCGAGATTGCGCCCGCGCTTTCGACTCCGGTGGGGCCGCCGCCCACGACGACGAAGGTAAGCAGGGCGCGGCGCGTGTCGGGGTCGGGCTCTTGCGCGGCCAGCTCAAACATCCGAAGCAGATGGTTGCGAATGGCAACGGCGTCATCAACATCTTTGAGGGCCAGCGCAGTTTTAGAAACCGAGTCGAGGCCGAAGTAGTTTGTCGCGCCGCCGACGGCGAGGATGAGATAGTCGTAGTCGAGCGAGCCGGTGGAGAGGGTGAGCTGCCTCGCGGCCAGATCGACGCGCGTCACTTCGGCGAGGCGGAACTCGAGATTGTGTTGATTGCGGAGGATGGCGCGAACGGGGTGAGCGATTTCGTCGGGCGAAAGCCCGGCAGTGGCCACTTGATAGAGGAGCGGTTGAAAGAGGTGATAGTTATTGCGGTCGATGAGGATGACGCGCGCGGGCGCATGGCTCAGCGCCCGGGCGGCGCGCAAACCGCCGAACCCGGCGCCGACGATGGCAATGATGGGCATGGACTCAGCGAAAGTTGGGGTAGCGGGCAAGGATGTCGTTGACGAGGGTTTGATTGGGGGCGAGTATCCACAACGTTTGGGCGCCGCGAGCAAAGAGGCAGCTGGCCTGCGCGTTGGCTTCCCAACAGTCGCCGTCGGAGCGCGAGGCTTTCGATCCTCGAAACCGCTGATCCTGATAAGCGAGCATCGCCTCGCGGAACTCATCGGCGTCGGCCTGCGAGTCCCACGCCCATTGAAGGGCCATGATGATCTCGCCGGCGCCGTCGTTGTAATACACTTGATATTGATCGCCGCCCCAGCCCGCCGCCGCCTGCGAGGCGGTGAAGTCATCCAACTGCGCGGCGATGTCCGCTCCGTAAGCCAACAGCAGAAAGGTCGTCCATTCGCCGAGCGAGTTCGTTTTGAGATGCCGCCACTCCGCGCCGATCGCGCCTTCGAGCGAAGGCGCTTCCACGCTGACAACCGCCTCTCTGGCGATGTACTTCTCCGGGTGCAGAATGTGCTCGGTGCTCTGCGGCAGGTTTTGGTAAGCGCGATTCACGTCGGCCCAGTTGCCGCGCTGGTAGAGGTATTCCACAAACGCGAGTCCTTCGCGATAGGGGAAGACGTTGTCGCGAATAACATATGGTGGCGGAAACTGTTCGGGCAGAGTCGTGTCGTTGGTCCGAAACGCAAGCCGAGTAATATCTTGATAATCTTGCGGCGTGGCGTACTGCTCGAACCATTTGTCCATCAACAGCGTGGCGTCGCCTTCCACCAATGCGCGGATGGCGTCGCATCGCTGTTCATCGCCCGCGCACACCGGGTACACGCCCATCGAGGCGATGTCGAAGTGCGCGTCGGCGAGCGCGTGATCGTATTCGTGCGAAAACACATACCGCTCCACGCCCGTCCACTCTTCGCCGATCACGTACAACTGCCGTGTCCACGGCGTATAAAACCCGCCGATGCCGTCGCTGAGTCCGTTGAGGGTGTTGGTGAACAGATCGTAAGTGGGCTTGATGAGGCCGAGCGCGCTCAACACGCGAGCCTGATCGGCCACCTCGTCGCGCGAGCTGCCGTGATTGAGATACAACTCTTCGAGCGTGCCGCGCACGTCCTTTTTGTCGATCACGTATCTCTGCACCTCCCCCGTCACTGCCAGCCCGCGCACATCGGCCACTTGCTGTTGAAGAATATCCATATCGGCCACCAGCGTGGGATCGGGCGGCGCGGGCGTAGGCACCGCCGTTCGCGTGGGCGTGGGTGTGATGGTCGGCGTGGGTGTGATCGTCGGCGTGGGCGTGATCGTCCATGTTGGCGGCAGGGTGGGGAAGCCCACTGTCGCCAACGCAACGACGATTCGCTGTGTGGCCGCCGCGTCCGTCGCCTGAGCGCGCGCGGTGGAATAACTGTATGCAGTGAACGACACTCCAACAATCACGACCATTGCAAATAGAACGACGGCAATGATGAGCATGCGATTCACCCACACCGGTTCGGGAGGACGCTGTTTGCGCGCGGCGGGCGGCTTGCCGACTCGCGGTGGAAGTGGGGGGGCCGACGCCGTTTGGGAACTTTTGTCGGACTCCCACGCCGTGCTCGGTGGGGGCGCGGGCGCAATCAATCCAGACGGAACATCTCGATCTGGCCGCCACTCTTTCTCCAGCACCGATGGAGTTGGCGGAGGAGGAGGCAGGGGCGCCTTCGTTTCATCCAGCGTGCCGGTTGCGAACGGCTTGACCTTCGGCGCAAGAGAAGGCTTCGGCGCGGGAGGAGGTTTTGGCGCAGGCAGTGACTCGCCCAGTTTTTTCAAGCGGTCGCGGGCTTCGGCGTTGTTCGGGTTGAGGCGCAGAACTCGCGTGAGGCAATCGGCTTGCTGTTTGGGATCGCTCAGAGTGAGGCTGAGCATCATCCAGCCATCTTCCGAGGCCGGGTTCTGCCTCACGAACTCGACGAGCGCCGCGCGCGCCTGATCCTTGCGCCCGGCGCGCAGATGAACGGCGGCCTGTTGAAGCAAATTGGTGTGCGGTTGAGTCATTGCCAATCCACAATCCGCTATCTGCTATCCGCAATCTGCAATCTCATTGGTTTGCTTCTCGCTGTATTGGCGGTCCGGCTCGAATTCTTTGGCGATGCGCCTGAGTATAGCCTGAACTTTCTTTTTGCGTATATCTGTGTACCAATTCATTGCCCCATCTGGCATTGCATCATGATTACAAGAAAACGCGGCGCAGAATCGCTCTGGTATAATCGCCCCGCATGGCAAAACAACAACCGGCTCCTTCCACTCCGCCGCCGCGCCTGTGCCCCACTTGCGGCACCCGCGTGGGCGAATTGGCGACGAAGTGCATTGTGTGTGGAGCAGAACTCGGCGGCCCGGGGGCGGCGGCCAAACCTCAGCGGCAATGGCGCTCGCTTCTGCCGCAGAGGCCGCTCCGAACTCCGATCCCCCCGCCGAGCCCGGCTTCCCCCGCCGGTTCTGGGACGGCGTCACCGGCCTCGTCCGCTCCCGCCGCGCCGAGCGTTTCCCCCACAGGCGCGGCCTCCGCGCCAGCGCGTCGGGGCGGCATCACGCTTTCGCTCCCTGTGGCTCTGGTGATCATTCTTCTTTTTGTTTTGATGGGCGCTGTGCTGGTGATGGGCGCGATGGGCCTGATCAAATTCGGCGAGGCGCCGACTCCGACGATCACCTTCACGCCGACTCCGCCTCCCACCTTTACGCCTGCGCCCACTCCCACCGACACGCCCGCGCCCACCCCCACGCCTCTGCCGCCGTTGGAATACACGGTGGTGGCCGGAGATACGTGCATCAGCATTGCGGTGAAAAGCAACATTGGCTTGCGCGCTCTGCTCGACGCGAACGGTTTGCCCGAAGCGTGCCCGCTAGTGGTGGGGCAGAAACTGCAAGTGCCGCAACCCACTTACACGCCGACTCCTCTGCCCACCAACACACTGGAGCCCGGCCAACTCACCGAGACGGCGCGGCCGCGCACAACGTACACCGTCGCCGCAGGCGATACGCTCTTCAGCATCGCGGCAAACTTCAATGTGGATTATCAAGCGCTGGCCGATGAGAACGGCATCCCCGGCCCCGATTACCCGGTTCCGGTGGGACAAGTGCTCACTATTCCACTCGATCGCGTGCCGCCCACGGCCGGCCCCTCGCCCACCGCCACGCCACTGCCGCCGTATCCCGCGCCCAATCTGCTCAGCCCGCCCAACGGCGCGGCGGTGTCGCCGGTGGAGCAAACGGTGGTGTTGCAGTGGGCGGCGGTGGATGTGCTGAAAGAGGGCGAGGCTTATCTCGTCACCATCGAAGACCTGACTTGCAACTGCGCCAAGCGCGTGCTCAAGACCACCACCGAAACTCGTTTCATTGTGACCGTGGAAATGAAACCCCCCGAAGCCGCGCCGCACATTTTCAAATGGACAGTGGTGACCGTGCGGCAAACCGGCGTCACCGACAAAGGCGACCCGATCTTCGAGCCGGCCGGGGCTACCAGCGCCGAGCGCACCTTCACCTGGACAGGCATCGGCCTGCCGACAACGGCGACAGTCAGTCCGTAGACAAATTACGCCAGCCCGGATAAAAGCGTCATTGCGAGGGCGTCCTGAGCGAAGTCGAAGGATGCCGAAGCAATCCCAGAGCAGAAACCGGGATTACTCCTCAACCAGCACAAGACACGCCACCGTCAGATCCCCGGCGGCCTTCTCAAGCCACTGACTCGACAGGCTCTCGCTCATACAATACTTTCCCTTTGCTCACTGTGCCGCTCGCCATCGAGCCAAACAGAATCACCTTGCGCGGCTGATACTGCATGGTGACGGTCTGCAAGATTTGCTCGAGGGCTTGCGCGAGTTGGGTTTGCCGCCCGGCGTGCATGGCAGTATTATAGAGCAAACGAAAAGATGGCTGGGGAGCAACTAGGCCCCGATGCGCCACCTGACACTCATTGGCTGGAATCCGAACATCTGGGTTTGATTACTCCCGTAACTGTGGAAGGCTCGTTGCCTATGTCACAAGTCAGAAAAAGAGTGGAGCGTTGCACTGTCGTAGACTTGTTCGCCGGGGCGGGCGGCTTGACGCATGGATTCGTTCTCGAGGGATTCCGTGTCGGCGCAGGCGTGGAAGCGGACGAAGCCTTTCGTTACGCATACGAAAAGAACAACCCCGGTGTCAGGTTCATCCATGCCAAAATCGAGACGATGACACCAGATGATTTGCTTCACCTGTATCCAAAAGGCGACTTGAAAATTCTGGCTGGATGTGCGCCCTGTCAACCCTTTTCGTCCTACACACGCTTACAAGGAAAACACCAGAACTGGCAACTGCTCTATGAATTTGCCGATTTGATCGAAGCCATTCAGCCAGAAATTGTCACTATGGAGAACGTTCCCCGACTCGAAACGTACGACAATGGGGCGGTCTTCCACGACTTCTTGAAAACGCTGGAGAAGCATGGTTACTTCGTTACTTACGCTCCTCGCGTCTACGCCCCAAATTATGGTGTTCCGCAACATCGTTACCGCTTGATTTTGATTGCCTCGAAACTTGGCTACGTGGAGTTCTTGCGCCCTAGCCGTCAAGATGGCAATTACCTAACGGTTCGTGATGCTATCGGAAACTTGGAACCACTTCGCGCCGGAGAGACGAGCAAGCATGACCCTTTGCACAGAACGATGGGGCTTTCGCCCCTGAACCTGAAGCGAATCAAGGCTTCAAAGCCTGGGGGAACGTGGTTCGATTGGCCCGATGAATTACGAGCAACTTGCCATACGAAAGAGACTGGGAGAACTTACAAGAACGTATATGGCCGCATGTCTTGGAACGAACCGTCTCCGACCATCACCACGCAATGCTACGGGTTTGGCAATGGACGGTTTGGTCATCCCAAACAGAACCGAGCGATTTCAATGAGAGAAGCGGCGCTGTTGCAAACGTTCCCGTCCTACTACGAATTCTTCGACCCAGCCGTTGAAAATTCATCCATCACCAAATTTGCTCAAATGATTGGCAACGCTGTGCCAGTTGCCTTAGCGCGCATGATAGCCAAGAGTATTCGCTTACACATCTTGCATCATCGGGGATGGCTGTGGAAATTCTAAGGGGCGAATTATGCAACAGCAAACCCTGAATTTCTCGGTAGATGCCAGACTGATACAAGAACTTGGCGAACGTCTCGTTGGCAAGCCTGCTATCGCGTTGGCGGAATTGGTCAAGAACGCCTACGACGCTGACGCAACGTTTGCCGAAATCGTCTTCGCTCCAGGTAAGGACCTCGGTGGCAAACTGAAAGGAAAAGGTGAAATCACTGTCAGAGACGATGGTCACGGAATGACATTCGACGAATTCCGCAACTTTTGGATGCGAATTGGTACTACTCACAAATCCGAAAAGAAAAAATCTCCGCACTTCCAAAGACAGATGACCGGCTCGAAGGGTGTGGGACGTCTCTCTGTCCAATTCCTGGCTCATCGTTTGGAGTTGAAGACTGTTCCCAAACGACAGGGCAAAACCCCATCTTGGATATGGGCATACGTGGATTGGGATGATGCTGTGAAAGCAGGAGACTTGACATCGGCAACCGTCGTTTATGAAATTCGCAATGATGCGCCGCCTTTCGAGCAAGGTACGGAGTTGCGTCTGGAAGGCCTCAAACAAACGTGGAGCAACAATGACCTAAAAGAACTAGCGGGAGAAATTTGGTGGTTACAACCACCGTTCCGCCAGGGAATTCATTCCTTACCGCCCGCAGAGAGATTCGAAATCCGTTTCGTAGGCAACGAAGATGCCATCAGGGAGTTTGAGGAGCAGCTCAACGCGGTGCTGAAAATCCAAATGGCGCGCATCGTGGGAACTTACGAGGCAGATCGAGCCAAGATTGCAATCGAATTTTGGCGACGAGGCTCGAAGCACGATGTATTTCCTCACGAATTCACGTTATCTGATATTCAGAGAGCCGAATACCACAATCATACTTATGACCCAAGTCGGAATCTCCACCATGCTGAATTCGAGATTCGCATTTACAAAGCCGAGGGGAAGCAACCGCTTGAAATCGACGTGAAAGAATTGCGAGAATACCTTGACAACGTTGCGGGCGTACCTGTGTACGATGGCCCATTTCGTTTGCCCTATTATGGGCAACCCGAAAACGATTGGTTGCGCATCGAATACGACCATGCTCATCGGAAGTTCGTTTCCGAACTGCTCCCTAAAACAATAGATGATGCGTTTAAGGATACAGAACGTTTGCGTTACTTGCCTACGCTGCGCCGCATGATCGGTGTTGTTCGAATCAACACCTCTCGGGAGAAAAACCTGCAAATTGCGATTACTCGTGACCGCTTGATAGATAGTCAAGCACATGAAGATCTTAGGCTGGTTGTTCGTTATGCCCTCGATTTGTACGCCTATCATGCGGCACGCAAGGCCGCCCAAGCCAATTTAAAAACTGGCAGGACCGAAAAAGCTACCGAGACTATTCGAAAACTAGAAGATGTTTTGGATGATTACAGGACCGGCATCCCAAGAGACGTTTATCGTTCCATCGAACGCGGTTTGAGAGAAGCATCAAGAGATATTAAAACCGAAAAGGATGCGACCCTAGAGAGATTATCCCTGTTGGCTCCGTTGGCTACTGCCGGGATTTCGGCGCTTGCCATCCAACACGAACTACGCAAGCAGTTCGGACGCTTGGACGACATTGTTGAAGACTTGAAAAGAATCCGTACTGGCAAGGAACGCTTGGACAGTCGAATCGAGCGTCTGGTGGAAGATTTGCAGGAATGGTTGGTGCGGGCCAGGACGACAAACCTTCTCTTCGATTACATGACGGGAGAAACCATCAAGGAACGCCGACGCTATCGTGCAAATTCGGTCACGGAAAGTATCTTGAAGCAGATGGCTTTCATGTCTCATGGTGTTTCGGTAGACATCAGTCGATTGAACTCTGAACTATACTTGCCAGAAGCTTCGTTCGCCGAATGGGGGGCAATTCTTCAAAATGTTTTTTCCAATGCCTTCAACGCCATGCTTGGAATGGAAAAAAGGGTACTGTCCATCTCTTCTCGCTCTGAGCGAAAGCATCACGTTTTACTGATTCAAGATACGGGCCAAGGAGTGAACTTGGAAAAGGCCGAGAAGTTGTTCGAACCCTTCGAGCGAGACATGGAAATCGAGCCTGCTCGGATACGCATGGGATATGGCGGCACAGGTCTGGGTCTGACCATCGTCAGGTTGTTGAGCGATAGAATAGGGTGTACTGCTCGTTTCGTACAGCCCGAGCATGAATTTTCGACCGCATTCGCTTTGGAATGGCAAGAAAGGATAGCGCAAAGATGAAAATATGTGTGTTCGACGACGAACGAAAGCAAAGAAATATTTTCGTTAAGCAGCTTCAAGGCGTCGGATTATCCAAACAGAATTACGATATAGACTTGCTCGAACCAGAAGCGATAAAAGAAGCCTTTGGAACTATGTTGGAACGACAAACTCAGTTTCGAAAAGATGGTTTCTGGGAGGCCGAAACGAAGAACCCCCTCGACGACGTCGACATCCTCGTGATTGACAACGAACTTCGTGATTTGTTCAATGAAAAAGGTATCTTCACGAGTGCCGATGAAGTGGCCTATATGGCGCGTTGTTTTTCGACCTGTGGTCCCATCATCATAATGAATCGCATTGCTCACCACCCATTCGATTTGACCTTGAATCAATCCTTTGAAGGACAGTTCGAATCGTTTTCCGACCTAGAAATTGGGCAGAGACAGTTGTCCTCGCGCACGTTATGGGGTGTGGGAGGCAAAGCACAAGAAAAGTTTCATCCTTGGTATTGGCCCATTCTTCCCGAATGGCGTGGCGAATTCAAGAAGCGAGTCGACGATGTAAAAAACGCTTTATCAAAAGTAACATCTATTCCAGATTTCTTTGGGTTTAGAGAGTCCTGGGAGTGGATTCCGAGAGGTATCCTGCAAAGATTGGGAAGCGGACGGGAATATACTTTTCTTGAATTTCTGCGAACCAGTTCCTTCGTCTTGCCCCCAAAGGATCGCGCTGTCCTCCATGATAAAGTTGAGTTGGATGAACGCACCATCGAGAGTGTTTCGCGTATCATTGCGGCCCGTCTCTCGAAGTGGCTGGAATGGCAAGTCCTACCCGAAATGGACATCCTCGTGGATGCTCCCCATCTAGCCTCGCGCTTTCCGAGCCTCCTGGAAGGCAACCACACGTCTATCGGGGTTTGGAACGCAACCGCCGTGCGGCACACTATGGAGGCTCCGAAACTGAAGGCCAGCGTTTTGCAGAAGTCTCGGTTCTTGAAGATGCACTGGCTTTCACGCCCAACGTGGTATTGGCGCAAGGTGATGAACGACGAAAAGATTCCAGACGTGCGTGAACCGTGGAACATTGAATTCGTTCCTTTCGTATTCTGCGAGGACACATCGTCCTTCGTCCCCGAAGAACAAGCGAAGCCTTTCCGCGCCGCTGTCGAATCGCCTTTTGCGACCAGATATATCAAAGGATTGAAAGGCGTGGACTATTTACCGCCACAAAGGCTAGCGTTGTAAAGCAAACAGGGGATTGTATGTCATCAAAATATTGGCCCGGCGTGAAACTGGTATTGCAAACCTTGTTCTCTCAACAAAGAGCTGAATGGCAATCTTGGGAAACGAAAGAGTTTTCTAAACCACTAAGGATCGACAGAAGTATTACTTTTCTGATTTATGATAGGCTCTCGCGTGGCAGGCGCGCTCGAACGTCTATCCATTGGGCGTTGCCTCCAGGGAGAGCAAGTGAAAGCCAAGAAGCGAAAGGTTCATGGTTGCACCTGTGCCGATTGTCGGCGTCATCC
>VGOW01000086.1 GCA_016875735.1 Chloroflexota bacterium
CGTTCGCGCAGTCCCTGCTGCCGGTAGTAGTCCAGTTGCGCCAACGTCGCCGGATGGACGATCTCGGTCAGCCGCTCGGCAATGTGGTCATCCGGCGGGCCGACCGTCGGGCGTTTACTCCGATCCCAATGAAGGTGAGCCCGGCTTCGGTGTTGAGTTGGGTAAGCAGATCCATAATTTCGTGCGCCGTTTCGGAATCGAGATCGCCAGTGGGCTCGTCGGCCCACACGATGGCTGGTTTGTTGACCAGCGCGCGGGCAATGGTGGTGCGCTGGCGCTCGCCGCCGGAGAGTTCGGCGGGGCGGTGGTTGGGCCGATGCGCGAGTCCCACTTGCGCGAGGGCTTCAATCGCCCGCGCCTCGCGCGGTTTCACGCCGGAGACGAGCAGAGGCAGTTCCACATTTTCAACCGCGCTCAACACCGGCAGAAGGTTATAGAACTGAAAGACGAATCCCATTCGGCGGGCGCGGTAGTCGGGTTGAACGCCGAGACTGATGCCGCGCAGTGCGGGCACAGTAACCGCGCCGGTATGATAAGTCTTGTGAACTTGGGTGGCTTCGATGATGAATTGAGCGCTCATGGGGGGATGCCTGTTTGCTGAAGTGTGGCGAACTCAACACACTCTACGTTTATACACCCAATCGGGTTGCCGACTCAATGGGCGAGTGTTGCATCGCATTTTTTCTTATGGTATAGTCTCGGCGTCGTCATCGGAATTGAAAGGACGCTTATGCCTGCTCCCGCCGCTAAACCACCATCACGCACCGATCTCATGGTTGCCCGCCTGCGCGAAATGCAAATCAGCACACCCGACATCGAAGCCTCGGCAGTCGTCAGCGTTGATGGCCTCACGATGGCCTCGGCCCTGCCGCCGGGCGTGGAAGAAGATCGCGTGTCGGCCATGTCGGCGGCCATGCTCTCGCTCGGCGAGCGCATAGCCTCCGAATTGGGGCGAAAAACGCTGGAGCAAGTTTACATTCACGGCGACAAGGGGCACGTATTTGTTTTTGCCGTCGGCGAAGAGGCTGTGCTCACCGTGCTCTGCCGCGAGCAAGCCAAACTGGGCATGGTGCTCCTCGACATGCGCCGCGCCGCCCAAGACTTGGCGAAACTTGTGTGAACCCGGCCAGCGTTCGCCATTGACTTCTCAATGGGGAGAGCAGCAGTCTCGCTCTCCCCATCGCCTTTTTATCCGGCCATGATCAAAAAGAGCTTTTTGATCCTCGCGATCACTTTGACTGCCTGCGGGCGCGCGGACGATCCCACGCCGCATTTGGTGACGCTCACTCCATCACTCACCCAACGCGCCACATCACCCGTCACCCCGTCGGTTTCCGCCACCGATTCCCCCATCGACACCGCCACCCCATCCCCCACCGATCTCGCCTCGCCAACCGACACCGCGCCGCCGCCTCCGCCCTCCGATACTCCGCCTCCGCCAACCCCCACCGTCGATCCGTGGCCGGCGGCATTGGCCGCGCCCGGCCAAAGCAAAATAGGCATCCACGTCATTCTCAACGACGACCCGCGCATCATGGAATTCATCCGGCGAGTCAAACCGCGAGTGGTGAAAGGACTCGACAACCTCGACTGGCTGGCCGAAGTGAAACAAGCCTCGCCGCAAACCATCACCATTGGCCGATTCACCGAGAACCCGTTCACCAGCGTTCTCGACAGCGGCAACCCCGCGCAGTATCCCAACCCGGCAGATTCGGCGCGCAACTTCATCGATCACTACATCAACAACTATCGGCTTTACCCGGGCGTGGATTATTGGGAGGGCTGGAACGAGCCTCAGTGGCACACGCCGGCCGAGTGGCAGTGGTATGCCGAGTTCGAAGCCAGCCGCGCCTGCTTCATGAACGATCTCGGACTCAAAGCGGCCATCGGCGGTTTCAGCGCCGGAACTCCCGAATTCTCCGATATGGCCTTCTTCGTTCCCGGCCTGCAAAAGGCGGCGCCGTGCAACGCCATCTTCACCCTCCACGAATACTCATCGCCCACAATGCAAACCGGATTCAACAGCGGCATCCCCAATGCGGCGCATGTTGACGACGCCGGATCGCTCACGCTCCGCTACCGCTATTGGTACGAAGGCCACATTAAACCGCGCGGCTTCACCATTCCGCTCGTCATCTCCGAAGCGGGCATTGATAGCCATGTGGGGCCGGGATGCCCGCTCAAAGAGGAGGGCGGACAGGGGTGGTATGCTTGTTACAAGGATTGGGACGCCATGAATCTCGGCCCGGAAAAGTGGCGCGTGTATCTCGATCAACTGATCTGGTACGACAACGAGTTGCGCCAAGACAATTACGTGATCGGCTTCACCATTTTCACTGCCGGGACCTCCAACGTGGAAGCGTGGCGCACCTTCGACATCAACGACATGCTCGTGCCGATGGCGCATTACATGGCCGGCCTGCCCTGAGAGGAGCGAACCCATGACCAAATATATTCTCGTCACCGGCGGCGTGGTCAGTTCGGTGGGCAAGGGGGTGGCCGCCGCCGCCATTGGCCGAATGCTCAAAGAGCGCGGACTCAACGTCTCGATTCAGAAACTCGATCCGTATATCAACGTCGATCCCGGAACGATGTCACCGTATCAACACGGCGAAGTGTTCGTCACCGAAGACGGCGCGGAAACGGATCTCGATCTCGGCCACTACGAACGTTTCGTGGATATCAACCTGCGCAAAGTGTGTAACATCACCACCGGGCAAGTGTATGCCGAAGTCATCGCCGCCGAGCGGCGCGGCGACTTTCTCGGCGGCACCATTCAAGTCATCCCGCACATCACCAACGAAATCAAGCGCCGCATCGGCCTCGTGCCCAAAACTACCGGCGCCGATGTGATCATCGTCGAGGCGGGCGGCACAGTGGGCGACATCGAGAGCCTGCCCTTTCTCGAAGCCCTGCGCCAACTGCGCTCCGATGTCGGGCGCGAGAACACGTTGTATGTTCACGTCACGCTTCTGCCGCACATCGGCGCGACCAACGAGTTGAAGACGAAACCCACTCAACATTCGGTGCGCGAACTGCGAAGCATTGGCATCAACCCCGACGTGATCATCGCCCGCTCCGACTACCCGGTGACGCCCGACTTGCGGACGAAGATCGCTCTCTTTTGCGACGTGCCGGAACGGGCCGTCATTCCACTCGTCACTACCTCGGTGGCCTACGAGGTGCCGCTCACCCTCGAGCGATACGGCCTCGGCGAATACATTGTGCATCGCTTGGGCATCGACGCGCCGCACCCGCCCGATTGGTCGGCGTGGCGGCAGATGATTGACGATCTGCGCCAGCCGAAAAAGCCGGTGCGCGTTGCCATCGTGGGCAAATACGTTGAACTGCAAGACGCTTATATGAGCGTGCGCGAGGCGCTCAATCACGCCGCGCTGGCCAGCAATCGCGAAGTGCAGATCGAATGGCTGCACTCATCGGATTTGGAGAAGGACAAAGGCTGGGATGTATTGGAGAGCGTTGACGGAATCGTGGTGCCCGGCGGCTTCGGGGATCGGGGCATCGAGGGCAAAATCCTAGCCGCCAATCACGCCCGCACCAAAAAGATTCCGTATCTCGGCTTGTGCCTCGGTATGCAGGTGATGTGCATCGAATTGGCTCGCGCCGCGCTCGGCGATGAAGAGGCCAACTCGACCGAGTTCGATTCTGGCACCCCGCACCCGGTGATCGATCTCATGGCTGATCAGCGCGACCTCACGGCGATGGGCGGCACAATGCGGCTCGGAGTCTATCCGTGCAAGCTCGTTCCGGGCACGAAAGCCGCCGCCGCCTATGGCAACATCACGATGGTGAATGAGCGCCATCGTCATCGCTTTGAATTCAACAACACCTATCGCGAAATTTTGGGCGAGAAGGGACTCGTGTTCTCCGGCCTCTCTCCCGATGGGCGCTTGGTGGAGATCAGCGAAATCGCCGATCACCCTTTCATGGTCGGCAGTCAATTCCATCCCGAATTCACCTCGCGGCCCAACCGTCCGAATCCACTGTTCCGCGCTTTCGTTGCCGCCGCCGCCGAGTTCGCCAACGCGCGCGAGTCGGCGGCACGCAAGCGAAGGCTCGAAGCGGCGGCGGATTAATGTTATAATTCGCGCCGCTTCCCCAACGGGGCGCTTCCCATCAATGGAACGCCCCTTTTGTTTGCCACGAAGAGACCGATGACCGAGTCGATTGACGTCCCGACAAATGTTGAAGATGAGGCGCGAGCCTATGCCGCCGATGTGGCCCAAGCATCGGTGTCCAATGTCAACGCCGAAATGGTTTATCTCACCCGGAGTGCGGTGAGCAACCTGCGCGGCGAGCAGGTCGATACACACCTCAGCGCCGTCAATAATTTGCGCGCCGACAACGCCGAGGCCCACGTGAGCCTGCTCAACATTGCCGAAGCCGAGACGCTTCACGTGGCGAATAGCGTGGTGATGGCCGCGCGCGGGCAGATGGCGGCGGCTCACCGGAGCGCGGTCGGGGTCACGGTGGCGGACTCCGCCGAGTTGACGGACTCGGGTTCGGGCGTGGTGGTGGCCAGTACGGTCAATGCCACTGCGTCGCGATCGCTTGTGGTGATCGCCAACACCGTGAACGGCCCGATGGAAACTGTTTTGGATACTCGCGGCGCTCTGCTGGCGGGGCTGTCAGCAGGGGTTGCCGTTGGGTTAATTTTGCTGCTGCGGGCAATGACACGCAGAAAATAAGGAGAACGAAAGATGCAAACCATTACTTTGGCGGCTGAGCACCGAACGGCTGTCCGCAAGGGGCTGGGGCCGTTGCGCCGCAGTGGTTACCTGCCGGCCGTGCTGTACGGCATCGACAAAACCCCTCAATCGATCCAATTGAACAGCCGCGAGGCGACGAAGATCATCAATCGCATCATCGGCACGGCGCTGATTGATTTGACCCTCGACGGCCAATCGCACAAAACACTCCTGCGCGAAGTTCAGCGCAACTTCGTGACCGACGAAATTTTGCACGTTGACTTCTTTGAAGTGGCGATGGATCGTGTGATGCGCGTGTATATTCCGGTGCGCCTCGTGGGCGCCTCCCCGGCGGTCGTCACGCTGGGCGGCGTGCTGGTGCGCGGCCTGCCTGAAATCGAGATCGAGTGCTTGCCCGGCGATCTTATTCAAGAAGTGAACGCCGACTTGAGCGCGATCAAACAGATCAACGAATCGATCCACGTGAGCGACCTTCGAGTTCCGCCCACCATCAAAATCCTCACGCACCTCGATGAGCAGATCGCCCGCGTGACTTACGCCGCGCAGGAAGAAGTGGCCGCCGAGAAGCCGGAAGTGACCGGCGAGGTGGAAGTGGTGGAGAAGGGCAAGAAGGAAGAGGAAGGCGAGGAGGAGAAATAATCATGCGACGCCAGAAAGTTTCTCTTATTGGGGCGGGCAACGTGGGCGCTTCGTGCGCGTTGTGGCTCGCCAAGCGCGGCATTTGCGATTTGGTGCTGGTGGACATCCCGCAGGCCAAGACCATGCCGGTGGGCAAAGGACTCGATCTGCTCCAGACCGGCCCCATCGAAGGGTACAACGCTCGCATTCGCGGCAACGCCGATGGTTCCTACGAGGGCACCGAGAACTCGGACGTGGTGATCATCACCGGCGGCCTCCCCCGCAAGCCGGGCATGAGCCGCGAAGACCTCGTGCGCGCGAATCAGGCCGTCATCACCGACGTGTTGAACAAGGCGCTTCCTCTTTCGCCCGACGCCATTTACATCGTGGTCACCAATCCCCTCGACACGATGACCTATCTCGCGCACAAGCACTCCAAACTCCCGCGCAACCGCATCATCGGCCAAGCCGGAATTTTGGACTCGGCGCGCATGGCCGCCTTCGTGGCGCAGGAACTCAACGTGTCCATCGAGAATGTGCAGACGGTGGTGCTGGGCGGGCACGGCGACGAGATGGTGCCGCTCACCCGCTACTCCACCGTGTTTGGCCGCCCGCTCACCGAATGGCTGCCCGCCGACAAACTCAACGCCATTGTCGAACGCACCCGCAAGGGCGGCGGCGAGATCGTGAATCTGCTCGGCACGTCGGCCTATTACGCGCCCGGGGCGGCGCTGGCAAAAATGGCCGAAGCCGTGTTGCTCGACTCCAAACTCATCGCCCCGTGCTCGGCGCTGTTGCAGGGCGAATACGGCCTGAGCGACATTTGCTTCGGGGTGCCGGTCAAACTCGGCGCGAACGGCATCGAAGAGATCATCGAGTACAAGCTCACGGATGACGAAAAAGCAATGGCCGATAAGTCGGTCAAGATCATTCGCGAGACAATGGGCGCACTGAAATTCTGAACAGAGGCGAGCGCGTGCGTAGATCAACAGGTAGACGAGAACATCGCTTGTCTACCTGTTTGCTTTTACGCCCCGACACGCCAACCACGCGATAACGAGGACACTCATGACTCATAGCAAACATGGCATTGCCAACATCGGCCTCACGGGCATCGCGCAAACGTGGAATCCCTCTCCATCCGAGACGATTGAAATTGCTTTGCGCCGCGGCGAAGGCAAACTCACTTCCGGCGGCGCGTTTCTGGCCATCACCTCGCCGTTCACCGGACGTTCGCCCGAAGATAAGTTCGTCGTCAAAGAGGCCAGCAGTGAAGACAAAGTGTGGTGGGGCAAAGTCAACAAACCTCTCCCCATCGAAAAATATGAAGCGCTCGAAGCCGATGTGAAGGCTTATCTCAACAGCAAAGAACTTTTCATTCGTGATCTATATGCGTGCGCCAACCCGCGCCGCCGACTCAACGTGCGGCTGATCTCCGAAAGCGCATGGCACACCCTGTTTGCCTACAACCAGTTCATCCGCCCCTACGCTTCCGAACTCGAAAACTTCGAGCCGACCTTCACCATTCTACACGCGCCCGAATACCATCCCGACCCTGAACGGCACGGCACGCGCAAACCGGCCTCCGGCCCCACCGCCGCCATCGTCATCAATTTTGCTGCGCGCACCGTCATCATCGCCGGAACGCGATACGCGGGCGAGATCAAAAAATCAATCTTCACCGCGCTCAACTTTCTCCTCCCCCTCGAAGGCGTTTTTCCGATGCACTGCTCGGCCAACGTGGGGCAAGAGGGCGACACCGCGCTCTTCTTCGGACTCTCCGGCACGGGCAAAACCACCCTCTCCGCCGATCATCGTCGCGGACTCATCGGCGACGACGAACACGGCTGGGGCAATGCTGATGTGTTTAACTTTGAGGGCGGTTGCTACGCCAAAGTCATCCGCCTCTCGTCGGAAGCCGAGCCGGAGATTCACGCCACCCTCAGCATGTTCGGCACGGTGCTCGAAAACGTGGTGATGGACGAGGAAACACGCAAACTCGATCTCGACAGCGAAGCCATCACCGAGAACACCCGCGCCGCCTATCCCATCCACTACATCCCGAACTACGTCGCCAGCGGAATCGGCAACCACCCGCGCAACGTGCTCTTCCTCACCGCCGACGCCTTCGGCGTTCTCCCGCCCGTGTCCAAACTCACGCACGAGCAGGCCATGTATTATTTCCTCTCCGGATACACGGCCAAACTCGCCGGAACCGAACGCGGAGTCACCGAACCGCAGGCCACGTTCTCTACGTGCTTCGGCGCTCCGTTCATGGTGCATTACCCTCACGTGTACGCCAACATGCTCAAAGAAAAGATCGCCCAGCACAAATCGCAAGTATGGCTCATCAACACCGGCTGGAGCGGCGGCCCCTACGGAGTCGGCTCCCGCATGAAGATCGCCCACACTCGCGCGATGGTCTCTGCCATTCTCGATGGCCGCCTCCGCGACACACCCACCGAACCCGATCCAATCTTCGGTTTGCACATTCCCAAGTCGTGCCCCGGCGTTCCAGCCGAAGTGCTGGCGCCGCGCAACACCTGGGCCGACAAAGAGGCCTACGACGCCAAAGCCAAAGAACTTGCGCAGAAGTTCGTCGCCAGCTTCGCCCAATTCGCCGACAAAGTCACGCCCGAAGTCATCGCCGCCGGGCCGAAAGCATAATACAACTCCAAACTTCAAACTCCAAAACTCAAACTCCAAACATTGCCCTTTGAAGTTTGAAATTTGGAGTTTGGAGTTCTGCGATGCTTCCTCCGCACGAGACCCTCCCCGCTCACTGCTTTCAACTCGACGGCCAACATTACCTCGCCACCGGCAACGGCGCAGGGGCGTTGGCCGCGAGCGGGCAGGGGGCATTCACGCCTGCGCACATTCGCTACGCCTACCCTCAACTCGAAACGCGCCGCCCATTCTTCCCGGCAATGGCTGCCGATGACGTCGGCAAACTTTATCGCGGCCTCGACTCCATCGACTGGCTGATCGCCAATGGCCTCCTCTTCCCTCGCGCCGACGTGTCCGGCCTGTGGCCCGACGCCGCCGCCGATCAACTCTTCATCAAAGAGCTTGACCTTGCCGTGCCGCCGCTGGCCTTCGCCTCGCCCAGCGAATCCGATTTTCCTGGCGTGCCGCTCACGGCGGCAATAGAAATCATTGAGAATACAACCTTTGCGCTCGCCCCCGACGGAAACTTTCCAGCGCGACTCTTATCGGCCATCCCGGCCTTCCAACTTAATGCCGCCATCCCCATTCACCAATCCATCCGTTTGATTCCGCAGGCGGTCGCCTCCGCCCCCCGCGCCATCCCCTTCAACTCTCTCGGCGATCTCTTCCCCTCGCCACACCCATAGCTTACTTGCCACTTGCTCCCCGTCGCTTGTACAATCCACTCGTGCCCGCCAAACTCATTCTGCGCGACCAAACCTACGAAGCGGAAGACGGCCTCACCGTGAAAGAAGCCCTCGTCAAACTCGGCCTCGAGCCGCAGCTCTACATCGCCGTCCGCGACGGCAAACTCGTCACCGACGATCAAAAGATTCTTCCCAACGACCGCCTCAAACTCATCGCCGTCATCTCCGGCGGCAATCTCTAATTCTCCGATCTCCCTCATGAAATCCTACCGTTTCCTCCCCACCCTCATCGCCGCCTTCGTCACCGTCCTCATCGTGTCGAACATTGCCTCCACCAAAATCCTCGTGCTCGGCCCGTTCACCTTCGACGGCGGCACCCTCCTCTTTCCGCTGGCTTACATCTTCGGCGATGTGCTCACCGAAGTGTACGGCTATCGCGCCAGCCGTCGCGTCATTTGGACGGGCTTCGCCTGCCTCGCCCTCACTGCCCTCACCCTCGCCATCGTCGATGCCCTCCCGCCCGATCCCACATGGGGATTGCAGGAATCATTTCACGCCGTGCTCGGCCAAACTCCGCGCATCGTCATGGCCAGCCTCATTGCCTATTGGGCGGGCGAGTTCGTCAACTCGTACGTGTTGGCAAAACTAAAAGTGCAAACGGCGGGTCGCTGGCTGTGGGCGCGCACCATTTCCTCCACCCTCGTCGGCGAAGGCGTTGATACTTCCGTGTTCCTCGCCGTCGCCTTCATCGGAATCTTCCCCAACGATCTGCTCTGGGCGATCTTCGTTTCCAATTACGTTTTCAAAGTCGGGGTCGAAGCCCTGTTCACGCCCATCACCTATCAAATCGTCGCCTTCCTCAAGCGCGTCGAAAACGAAGATTACTTCGACCGCGACACGAATTTCAATCCGTTGATTCTGGAATGATCGTGGAGCGTGAGGCGTAGAGCGAAGCGCCGCCTCACGCCCCACGCTTTACACCCTGCGCCTCCCATGCCCTTTCACTCCGGTTTCGTCGCCGTCGTGGGCCGCCCCAACGTGGGCAAGTCCACACTGCTCAACGCTCTGCTCGGGCAAAAGATCGCCATCGTTTCGCCGCGCCCGCAAACCACGCGGCGGCGGCAGTTGGGCATCCTCACCATCGAGAACGCGCAGATCATTTTTGTGGACACGCCCGGCATCCATCGCCCCAAACATGCGCTGGACAAAACCATGCAGACCGTTGCCGCCGAAGCCATTGCCGACGCTGACGCGATCCTGTGGGTGGCCGACATCTCCGAACCGCCCGCCGCCGAGGACAAACGCATCGCTGAATTGATCGCCAAACATGCGGCCAAGACTCCCGTTGTGTTGGCGATGAACAAGAGCGATCAACTCAAACCGCGCCAAGTTCTGCCGAACACCGACGCTTTCCGCGCCCTCGCCCCCAATGCCGAATGGATGCTCGTCTCGGCCACGCGCGGCGATAATTTAGAAAAGATCGTCCCGCTGTTGATCGCCTGTTTGCCTGAAGGCCCGCAGTATTACGATGAAGACGACATCACCGACTTCAACTTGCGCGATCTCTCTGCCGAACTGATCCGTGAAGCGGCGTTGGACGAATTACGCGACGAAGTGCCGCACGGCATCGCCGTCGAGATCGAAGAATTCAAAGAGCCGCCGGGCAAAGCGGCGCACGTCAGCGCGCTGATCCTCGTCGAGCGCGAGAGCCATAAGGCCATCGTCATTGGCAAGAGGGGCGAGATGCTCAAACGCATTGGCACGCGCGCGCGCAAAGAGATCGAGTCTCAACTCGGCGGCCCGGTATTTCTGCAGCTGCACGTCAAAGTGAGCGCCGATTGGCGCGAGAGCGAGCGCGAGGTGAAGCGGTTGGGGTATGGAGTGAAGGATGAAGGATGAAGGATGAAGGATGAATGCGGAATGACGAATGGCGAATGACGAATGACGAATGACGAAACCCCGACATTTAGCCGACCACCAGACTATCTGACCACCCAACCACCAATGTACACCTCCCCATTTTCCACTCGCTACGGCTCGCCCGAAATGCGCGCGTTGTGGTCAGATGAATATCGCCGCAGATTGTGGCGGCGCATTTGGGTTGCGTTGGCGGAGTCCCAGCAGGCGGCCGGGTTGGTCTCGGCGGAGCAAGCCGCCGATCTGCGCGCGCGCGCCGAGTCGATCAACATCCCCCGCGCGCTCGAAATCGAAGAAGAGATCGGCCACGATGTGATGGCCGAAGTGAAAACGTTCGCCGAGCAATGCCCCGTCGGCGGCGGCATCATTCATTGGGGCGCAACCAGCGCCGACATCACCGACAACGCCGATGTTCTGCGCCAGCGCGAGGCGTTTACGCTCACGGCGGATCGATTGGCGAAACTGCTCTTGGCTTTCGCTGGCCGCATCGAGCAAACGCGCGACTTGCCGTGCATGGCTTACACCCATCTTCAGCCCGCCGAGCCGACGACGTTTGGCTATCGGCTCGCTGTGTACGCGCAAGATTTGCTCACTCACCACAACGCGCTGATCGGATTGCGCGACAACTTGCGCGGCAAAGGACTCAAGGGCGCGGTGGGCACGCAGGCCTCGTATGCCGACATTCTTGACGGCACGCCGCTCTCGCCCAACGAACTCGAATCGAAAGTGATGTCGTCGCTCGGACTCGCGGCGCATACCATCGCCGCTCAAACGTATCCCCGCGCGCAAGACTTCTCCGTGCTTTCGGCGTTGGCCGGGCTGGCCGCCTCACTGCACAAGTTCGCCTTCGATCTGCGCGTATTGCAATCGGTGGGGTTTGGCGAGGCGGCTGAACCGTTCGGCGAAAAGCAAGTCGGGTCGAGCGCGATGCCATTCAAACGGAATCCGGTGAACACCGAAAAGATTTGCTCGCTGGCTCGCTTCATCGCTTCTCTGCCGCAAGTCGCGTGGGGCAACGCCGCCGAGTCGCTGCTCGAGCGCACGCTCGACGACTCGGCCAATCGCCGCGCGATCCTCCCCGAAGCGTTCATTGCGATGGATGAAATTCTGATCACGGCCAAACGGATTGTGGAGGGACTGCGGATCGATGAGGCGGCCTGCGCGCGCAATTTGGAGAAGCACGGCCCGTTTGCCGCCACCGAGCGGGTTCTGATGGCGGCGGTGAAAGCCGGTGGCGACCGCCAACGACTGCACGAACGATTGCGCGAACACAGCCTCAAAGCATGGGAGGCCGTCCGCGCCGACAAGCCTAACCCGCTGGCCGCGCTCATCGCCGCCGATCAACATTTTTTGCGTTACCTTCAGCCGCAGAAACTCAAAGCGTTGATGGATGCGCGCGATTACGTCGGCACGGCGAGGGAGCGCGCGGGATTGATGGCGAAGCAGATTCGTGAGCGGGTGAAGTGACTGGAAACCACTGATCTCTGCCGAGGAGAACTTCATAGACGAAGATTCCGCTCCGCAGCGCGGGAACGCAAGGTGGCAAGAGAAATCAGAATAGGGGTATCATCTCTTCAAGATGAAAGAAAAATCCGATAGTGGCGATTCGGCTGCTCCGACCGTTTTATACAACATTCCGTTAACCGTTTTGCGCCTATCTGTCCGGCCGTACAATGCTCTTATGCGTCGGGGATTAAGAACCGTGGGGCATGTCGCTCACGTCCTCAGTGTGCGTCTGAAAAGGCGCTCTCGCGTCAGACATATTGGTTTAGCCTGTTGGCAAACTAACTTTATCAAATGGGACCCGATGCTCTATTTTTTATGTGAATGTCGGCTACCGCTCCACCAACTACTGGGTTGTGAGCGCGGGCGCTTCGCGCTTGCTCATTGACATCGGCTGGCCGGGCAGCCTCGGAACCATGAAGGCGAATCTCAAGCGGATGGGCGTGCGCCTCGGCGAGATTCGCGGCGCACTCGCCACCCATTATCACATTGACCATGCGGGGCTTGCCGAAGAATTGAAGCGCGAAGGCGTACCCCTCCTCGTGCTCGATATTCAGGTTGACGCCATCCCACTCATGAAGAGGTGGACCAAGCCGAAGGACAACTACGTTGGTATTACCGAGGATGGCAACATTGTCATCTCATTCGGGCAGAGCCGCGAGTTTCTCGGCCAGATCGGAATCACAGGAGAAATCCTCCACACGCCCGGCCATTCCGATCATTGTGTCTCGCTCCTCCTCGACGACGGCTCAGTCTTCACCGGCGATCTCCCGCCGGAGGCCCACGCCTTCGACAACCCCGTTGCTCTGGAAACGTGGAGGCGGCTCCGAGAACGGGGCGCGCGCCGGGTGTACCCCGCGCACGGGCCGGCAAGGCCGATAGACGAAACGTCAGACAAGCCTCTGCCCGAATGATGGCCCTCGCGCCCCTACCCCGCAAACTGCTTCTCTGCCCGTTCCACCACCGCGCGAATGGCCTTGGCCACATCTGCGGGCAGGGGTTGCGGCGTGTGCGACGACAGAATTTCTTCCACTTGCTCTGCCGCGCGATCCAACATCGTCTTGCTCCCATTCTCAACCCAGCCGCTGTAATCGTAACGCTCAATCAAACGCGGATACCAGCGATTTCGGAAGTGGGTAAGCGTGTGATCGGTGGAGAGGAATTCGCCATCGGGCCCGATCTCGTCAATCAAATCCAGCGCCAGCGTGTCGTCGCTGATGTCCGGCTCATTCGTGGCCGCGCGAATCCAATCTACAATCGCATTGCAGATCGCCAGTTGAGCCAGCGAGCCGGTCAACCCCGATTCCAAATAACCGAGATCGTGAATGATGCCGCCGCCGCCGAGAATATCCACGAATAGAGTCAACGCGGCCTCGATGCCCGCTTGTTGATCGATCACTTTCGCATCGGTGCAACCGGCCAGCGAGAACATGGGCAAGTTATAGTGATGAGCCAGCCCTTCGGCTAGCCCGCGCTGATCCGCGCCGCAATATGGATCGACGAGGGTGAGCATATCGATGCCCTGCCCGCCCCAGCCGGGCACGATCACCGGAGCGCCCTCGCGCTTGAGCTGGGCAAGCACGATACCAACGAGCACACCGGCATAATCGATCGCCAACGTGCCCGGCATAGTCACCGGCCCGGTCGTTCCAGCGGAGGTGACAGGAATATAGTTGCACGGCAGGCCCTTTCCGGCGAGGAACAATAGCTTCTGCAAAGCCTCTTCGTTGTGCCGCAAGCCGGTGGTCACATTGATATAGCAAACCACGAACGGCTTGGCCTGTAACGCCGTCGCGCCTCCGGCAACCGCTTCGGCCATTTCAACCGCGTCGATACAGCCGGACATGTCGTACGTCACATACACAATCGGTTTCGTCGTCCGGCTCAGCATCAATTCCATTTGATAGCGGTCGGCGATGGATTGATTGACATCGGTGGGCAGGAACATCGACATGGCAAAACTGATATTGTCGAGCGCGTCAACGACCGTCATCGCTTCGGCCACATCTTTCAGCACGGGGCGCCGCCTCTCATTGTTGCGATGATCGATGATGTTGAGACAGTCGGAGCCGGGCCCGCAGTAATAAGAATCGCCGCCCACCGCCATGGCCGGTTGGCCGTTGCGATCGTAGATCATCACTTGCTTCGGCGCGAGGGACAGCGCCCACTCCACCCATTTGGCCGGGACGCGAACTCGGTTCCCGTCGGTGGCGTTCACTCCGGCCTTCTTCATCAGTTCGAGCGCCTCCGAATCGTACAATCGCACCCCGGTGCGTTCGAGAATGCTCAGGCAGGCGTTATGAAGTTTGCCGCCGCCCTCCGCGCTCAATCGGCGAAACCGCGCTCCGTTTGCCAACACGTTCTTGTTAATCATTTTCGTCTCCCTTGAAATTTGCTTTGTTGCTCTACGCAGTTCAGTTGATTCCACCGCAGAGTCGCGAAGTTCGCCGAGTTTCTTTCAAGGATTTTCTCAGCGTTCTCTGCGACTCTGCGGTGAAAAGAATGCGAGGTGAGTTTACTTGAACATCAAACGCGGGTTGCCCACGGCCCGCGCGCGAACGCGATACGAATCCGCGCCGTTGACGATCTCTTCGATTTGCGTGTGCGGCGTCACCGCGCCCGATTGAATGGCTTCGGACTCGGCCTGCTCCTTGGCTTCGGCATGCGCGTACTTGATCGCGTCGGATTGGCGAGCAAAGCTTTCGCGCGTTTCGCCCACTTGCACAATGTAACCCACCGGGTACAGTTCGCGCAAACGCGGATACACTATCGCCTCGCACACCGCCACCACGCTCCCGGCCACCGCGCCCACCGCATTGGCAACGGCGAAATGCTCCGGCAGAACCAGCTCCGCGCCGAGCGCTTCGGCGATGCGCGGCAGGAGGATGCCCGCCGGAGCGCCGATGCCGATGATGGGCATTTTGAGTCGAATAGCTGTTTGCAAATATTTGTCGGCGGGGTTGAAACTGTTGTCGAAAAACCAGCGACCCAGATCGCGGCGCAGTGAAAACATATCGCGCCCGGCCAACGCGCGCCCGCTGAGGAACTGCACGATCTCGGCGAGGATAGCGTCGGTCATTCCGTCGAAGGCGCGGGTCACCAACTCGTCCACCGTCCAGCCGCGCATCCGCGCAAAGGTGTTGGCCGCCGTGCGCGCCGCGTCGGCGTCCCACGGAGCAAAATCGCCGCGGGCGTGAAGGAGGTCGGTGGGCGTGAGTCCGGCGCGGCCAATGATCTCGCGCTCGATCAATTGGTATCCGGCAAATTGCATCGGGTGTGTGAGTCCGAGCGTTTTCAGAATCTCGGCCAATGGGCGCGGCCCGTTGCGGAGCAGATCGAACAGATCGCCGACTTGCGCGCTCGGCGGATCGATCTCGCGCTGAATGAACCAGTACTCGAGCAGATCGAGCAGTGACTCGGTGGGACGTTTGTGCGCCAACCCCACCACTTCATCGTGCACGCGCGCGTGCTGTGAAGCCAAATGCGCCAACGGCTCCACCCGCGCCGGGCCGATGCGCAGATGCTCCTCTTTGTCGAACGACAAGTGGCTGTCGCCGCCCATGGCGAACGAGCGGATGTTGGCCGCCTTCACTGCCGTGCGATACCCACCCACGGTGGTGCCGTCTTCGTTGATGGTCACTTGCCCGCCATCCACCACAGCGATGTCGGTCGTCGTGCCGCCGATGTCCACCACCAGCGCCGGGTCACGGCCGGAAAGGAATCGGCCACCGATGGCGCTGGCCGCCGGGCCGGAGTGAATCGTTTCCACCGCGTGCCGGTCGGCGATGTCCGCGCTCATCAACGTTCCATCGCCGCGCACCACCATCAGCGGCGCGTTGATCCCGCGGGCATTCATGGCCGAGCGCACAGCGGCGATGAAATCGCGCAGGACGGCGACGAGCGAGGCGTTGAGCGTGGCGGTGGTTGCGCGCTCGATGGAGTTGAGTTTTGTGGAGAGTGTGTGGGCGAGAACGATAGGCAGATCGGCGACGGCGGCGATGGCTTCGAAAGCGCGGCGCTCGTGTTCGGGATTGAGCGGAGAGAAATAGGCCGACACGGCGATGGCGTCGGCGCTGTGGGCGCTGGCGATCTCGCGCGCCTGCGCGGCGATGCCATCAACGTCGAGCGCGGCTTTGGCCTGCCCGGCGAAATCGTGTCCGCCGCGAAAGAAGTGATAGCGCGGCGTGGCAAACCGTTTGCCAAAGTTGAACTCGCGCACGAGATCGGCGTCGTAGCCGATGAGAAAGAGCGCGACTCGTTTGCCCTTGCCCTCGGCGATGGCATTCGTCGCCAGCGTGGTCGAGATAGAGACGAGTTTGATGGCGGCGTGATCGGCGATGGGCAGTGTGTCGATGGCGTTGAGAATGCCGATGGAGAGATCGTAGCGAGTGGTGAGCGCCTTTGTGGCGGCGA
>VGOW01000087.1 GCA_016875735.1 Chloroflexota bacterium
TTTCTTACGCCGCTTCGACCGGGGGCGGTCGGCTTTCCAATCCCGCGAGGGAGGCTGGGACGAATTGTGCGAGGTCGGCGGCGGTTGTTTGAGACGCTCGACTTCTGCTTCCAAACGCCGGACTTCTCCGAACAGGCGTTGGATCAGCGTTATCATTTCCTCCCGTGACAAGTCGCGCAGGGCATTCACCGTCGGTTCGGGCAGCACGTCTTGTATAACACTCAACTCTCAAGAAAGTCGTGAGCAGTTACGTTTTTTGAACTCTCGTATACGGTTTGCGTCTTGGCATGGCCTGAATTCTAGCATACTGGTAACGCAAGAAAAAATGGCGCGGAATTGGTAACGGTGCGCCCAACAAGTGCTTAAAGTTGCGCGTTCCGTTATGCACCCCGTAGGGGGTGCTTATACGGAAAATTTCCGCTTAATGCGCTTATAGGCGGAAGTGTATGATATTTTTCGCCGCCGTGTAACGGCCAGTTTTCAGTAGGTGCGTTCGCAAATTATGGGTGGGGTCGGATGCCCTCGCCTCACCTCCCCGGCAACGACACCGACTCCACAATGCGCTCGAAATCGTTCTGCTCTTTGGCGGCGATCTTTTCGTCGGCGGAGAGGGTGAGCACCCAGTATTCGGCAGGGGTGTAGATCACGACATCGGCGGCGAGGACGACGACGGGCGGGGAGGCCATGAACGGATCATCAATGGGCTGGGCGACGAAGGCGTAATCGATCCGCCGCGCTTCGGCTCCGGCGACGGCCAGCGATTGAATGTCGAGCAGATGATAGCCGAGCAGTTCTTCTCCGTGCCGCTCGACGAGTCGATCCACGATGGTGTCGAGATCAATGGGGTTGTCGGGGTCGAGCAAAAAGGATTGGCCGATGATGGCCGATTTGTAAACGGAGTCGGCGCGGGAGTTGTAAGCCGAGATGAAGGTGTCGAGCGGGAGGTCGTCGTTGATCGTCCAATGCGAGGGAAGGCTGAGGGCGAATCCGGAATTGGGATCGGCGACGGGGGTTGTTTGCGCGGAGAGGGATTGTTTGAAGATGAACGCGCCTACGAGGGCGGTGGCGACAACTAGCGCCACGAGTGCATCGGCGCGAAGGTCGCCAGTGAATCGGCGGGAGAGAGTCACGGTCAGTCTCCTGTTTGCGCGGGCTGTTGCTTGAGGGTGTGGGCGATGGCGCGGCGGATGAGGGCGATGAGCGCGGCAAAGGTGAGCACGGCCACGGCGAGGGCAAAGAGCAATCCGCGCCACGGCGAAACTTGCATTCCGGTTTGGTTGACTTCGATGAGCAGATAATTGAAGAGTCCGTTGAGCACGGCGGCGATGGCGACGCCGAGCGGCATCCACCACGCAGGCTCGTCGGTGAATTTCATTTCGCCCATGAAGTAGCCGACGATGCCGCCGAAGGTTGCCTGCGCCAGCGCGGTGATGACGACGTGCACCACGCCCGCGCTCAGTTCTGCGCCGCCCGATTCGAGGATGAAGTTGATGTTGAGCATGGTGGCCACGCCCAGCCCGGCGGCAGTGCCGTACACAATGCCGTCCATTCGCTCGTCGAATTCGGCGGTGGGGTAAACGGTGAAGCGGACGACGGCGTAAATGAGGCCCTGCAAAACGAAACCGACGACGAGCGTGTTGCCGACGATGGCGCTGAGGTTGTTCGCCGCCACCCAATCGCCGAGTTGAAAGAAGTCGGCCACGACTCGCCGCCACAGAACATCGGCGGCGAGCAGGGCGATGAAGAACACGCTGAGCACGTAATGGCGCGGCTCCGGCTCGAAACGATCCTGCCGATAGAAGAAACTGAGCCACAGCGCGGCGGGGATGATGGCCAGCACGATGCCGATGGGCACGAGGTTGCTCTCGACGAATTGCGGCGGCAGGGCGTTGGCCCCCAGCGCGACGACGAGCGTGAACACGACGATGAGGCCGACGTGCGCGAGGCTGGCGGTGGTGAAACTTTTGCTCTCGCGCATGGCGCTGGCCCAATGCGTTTCGCAGAATGAGCGCTGGCCGATGCGCCGGGTGGCCGGTTGGTTGCAGACACAGCAGAGGTCGTGGGTCATGGTGAGTGGTGGTTGGTGGATGGTGAGTAGTAAATAGTGAATGACGAATGGTGAATGGCAAATTACTACTTACCAATTACCAACAACAGCCGATGATTTTGCTACCTGCCACTTGCTACCTCTTCTGCATCACCACATCTTGCGTCACCGTGTTGGGATCGGCGGCGGTGATGGAGAAGGCGGAATCGACGGCGATGGTTTTGTAGCCGTTGGCGATGATGACGACATTGTACGACCCCCCGCGCGGCAGTTTCGTGTCCAACCGATATTTGCCGCGTTTGTCGCTGATGCCCGAAGCGAGAATTTCGTTGCTGGAGAGCCGCCCGTCGCGCGAGGCTTCGGCGACGGTGACGGTGAGCACGTAGAACTCCGCGCCCTCGATGGCTTTGCCGGTTCGCGAGTCGGTGATCGTTCCCTCGACGGTGACGGTTGATCCGCCAGCCGTCACGGGCGATTGCGCGCCCGTGCATCCCAGCACACTCACGTCGTCCACAAAAAAGTTGCTCAGGTTGCCGCGAGCCATGTTGGCGGTGAAGGCCAATCGCACTTTGTCTCCGGCGAACCCGGCCAGATCGATGCTCGACTGCGCCCACTGCTGATCGGCCTGACTGCTGGCGAACTCTTCGAGTGTGGCGATCACGTCGCCGCTCTGCGGGTCGGCCAGCACGGCGCTGAAGAAGGCGTCGGGCGCGCCCGTGTCCGCGTTCTCTTCGAGATAATGCCAATACGTGAACGTGACCGCTCGCAAGTTGGCGGCAATCGAAAGGTCTTGAAAGAAGTATTGGAAACTTTCGTGATCCGTGCCGCCGAGCCACGCGCTTTTCCTTCCGGTGTGCGGAGTCTGTTCGGCGATGATGGGCGAGTTGAGATTGGTGCGCTCGATCCATGGGTCGGCGCGCGCGGACTCGAATGTGCCGTTGACGATCAATTCACTGCACCCGCTGGCCTGCACGGGCGCGGGCGTTGGGGCGATGGTGGCCACGGGCGCGGTGGTGGGCGCGGGCGTCGGTTCTTCGCCCCCGGCGGTGATGCCCGACTGCGACAGGGCGCTCTTCACCGCTTTGGATTCTTTGCTGTTCGGGCCATACAGCTCGTCGGCCGATTTTTGGATGGCGGCGGCGAAATCTTGAAAATCGGATCGAGGGGTGAGATAGGTGGTGAGGGCACGATACCAAATCTGCTCGGCGGCTTCGCGGCTCGATGCAGTGACGGCAAGATACAACACGTGATTGGGGATGCCGCTGTTCACGTGGACGCCGCCCCAATCGCCGTCGCGGGTGTTCGACAGATTGGCGTATTCGCTCATGAATGTCGGCTGGCCGAATCCGTCGCGCGGGTCCTTCGGATTGTAATCGCCGCCGAGCGAGGGGTCTTGCATGTCGCGCAGCCACGGCTTGGGCACGGGCGGCGAGGCGGTATTGTCCTCGAAGAGATGCCAATCCTGCCGATCCACCATCACCGCGAACACATCGGAGAACGATTCGTTGAGCGCGCCCGACTGCGTTTCGTAGTCCAGCGCGGCGGTGTATTGCGTCACCGCGTGGGTGAACTCGTGGGCCATGATGTCGAGCACGTAGGCGTCATCTTTGTTGGTGGTGTAGTCGTCTTTGTCGCCGAACACGAGCATCTGCCCATCCCAATACGAGTTGCCGAGTTCGGGCGAGTGAACCACGAGATAGATCGGGCCGCCGTTGTCGTCGTACGAGTCGCGGCCAAAGGTGTTCTTGTAATAGTCGTACACGATGCCCGCGTTTTTGTAGGCCGCCGCGCCGGCCGCATCGCGGGGCACGGTGCCTTCGCTGGCGAGCAAACGCCCGGGTAAGTTGTCGCGCAGCTGCGCGTCGTACACCTCGCGATACTTGTCTCCGGCGTCGAGCGGAGTGATGTGCCGCACGCCGCCGTTCGACGCATCAACAAAGTAGCCGATGTTGCCCACGCTCCGCCCATGAACCCTGACGAACCATGTGAGATGCGATTGCTGAGACTCGTCCACCCAAATCATCAATTGCGGCGATGCATACACTTGCGGATCGATTCCATCGGCGGCGGCCAATGCGCGGGACTCGGCCTCCCCCGCCGTGAGACTCGGTTCCGCATCCAACTCGATGCCCGGTTGGAAGTCGCCGTTGATCCCCAACGCCTGCCGTTCGCCGAGATGAACGAGCATCACTCGACCCCACACCGGGATTCCGTTTCTCACTTGCTGCAAACGCACGTGCGTTTGGCCGAGCGAGTCGGCGGTGATGCGCGCGAGTTGAAATTCGGCGGCGGCGTCGCGGATGCCGAACACATCGCGGAAGTGGTTGAGCACGTTGCGGGCGGCGAGTTCGGAGTCGGCTTGCTCTTCAGCGGAGAGGGGATAGGGCAGGGGGCCGTCGAGCCAATCGGGGATGCCGAGCGCCGGGTTGTATTTGACGGTCGCGCCGGGGGGCGGGTCGGCGAAGCGCGGAGGCGGCGCCCCGATGAAAGGCAGGGCGAACGCGATGGCGAGAATCAATCCGCCGAGAGGGAATATCCAGTGGCCGAGTCGTTGGCGCATGGGAACTCCGAAGAGGGGCGAAGGACGATAGTCGATAGACGTTGGATAATGGATGGCTGACGGCGGATCACTGAGGAATGATTATACTGAGATTTGAGGAGAAACCAATCGATGAAAACAAAAAAGCCGGAGCGCGCCTCCGGCCTTTTTGTTTGCGTGAAGTTGGTTACGCCGGGACGGCGGCAACCAGTTTTTCGACGCGGGCCCTGATCACCGGGTGGGGCGCCGCGCCCACCATCCGATCCACGATCTTGCCGTCGCGCACGAACAGCAGGGTAGGGATGCCCTGCACATCGTACTTCATTGCCCATTCGGGGTTGTCGTCGGTGTTCACTTTGGCTACGATGAGTTTGCCGTCGTATTCCGCCGCCAGCGATTCGAGCGTGGGGGCGATCATCCGGCACGGGCCGCACCACGGCGCCCAGAAATCCACCACCACCGGGGTTTTGGATTGCAGCACCGCTTTCTCAAAGACGGCATCGGTAACATGAATTGGTTCAGCCATTGTTGTTCTCCATTGTGGGCTGTCGCCCTGTAATCATTGGGTTGAATTGTACCGCGAGTCTTCAATTGCTCGTCGGCAAAATTTCGTACTCGGTAGTCACTTGCGCCGCGCCGCGCACGGTGGCCGTCACCGAGCAATACTTCTGCTCCGAAAGCTCAATCGCCTGCGCCACCGCTTTCTCGGTGAGCCCCGCGCCGCCCAGCCGATACTTGACGTGAATCTTGCGGAACGTCCACGGCGGTTCGGGGTCCTGCTCGCCGCTGGTGATGATCTCCAGCGACTCGAGCGGCATACGCTTCTTGGCCAAGATATCGATCACATCCACCGCCGTGCACGAGGCCAGAGCGATGAGCAGCATGTCGCTCGGCTTCATGCCGATGCCGTCGGCGATGCTCGACAGAACAACGGAGTGCTGAGTTGAGTCGATGCCGACGAACGTTTTGCTATCGACCCATTTAACGGTTGTCGTTCCCATCTTACGCCGCCACCGGCTGTGGTTGCGCTTCTTCGATGATACGGTAGCGGCTGTTGATCTTCGCCGCCTTCTCCAGCATTTTGTTCACCGAGCAGTATTTGCTGAGCGAGAGTTCGATGGAGCGCTCGACGGCTTTCGGATCGATGTTGCGCCCGCGCACCACGAATTCGAGATCGATCTCGGTGAACACCATCGGGTGTTCGGCGGCGCGGGCGCCCAGCACGTTCACCTCGAATCCGGTCACGTCCTGCTTTTTCTTTCGCAGGATGTCGATCACGTCGGAGGCGGTGCAGCCGCCGGAGGCCATCGCCACTATTTCCATCGGGCTGGCGCCCGTGGGCCCGGAGGGGTTATCGAACCGAATCGTGTAGCCCGATCCGCCAGTGACGGTGAACGCCAAACCGTTTCCTTCCCAAACTAACTTCGCTGTTTTTGTGTTTGCCATGTCAATTTTTTATCCTCTGCCCATCAGCCCAATCAAATCATTGACCAACGTTTCGCGAGTCGCGCTGTCGCCGGTGTCCATATTCATGAGGCAGTCCGAGGCGTAGTCTTTCATGAAAGTCAGGCTTGCGCCTTGCACTGCCGACCGTATCGCGGCCAACTGTTGAATGATCTCATGGCAGTCGCGATCTTCCTCGATCATTTTCTGCACGCCGCGAACCTGCCCCTCGATGCGTTTCAATCGTTTCTGCAAATCATCTTTGACAGCGGAGCTGCGTACTTTCATCGTCGACTCCTTTTTTTCCAGCGCACGGCCAGATGGCTACCCTGCTCAAGAGAAGCCCCCGGATGATCCGCAGGAAGCGATGCTCCCTCCGGCGCTCTTGGCGAAACCGTGCGAGGCGAAAGTGGAAAGCCGCTTCTGCGTGTGCTTGCCTCCGCAGTTTGGGCATTCGGGTTTGGCGGCGGCCTCCGAGAGCTTCACCAGTTTCTCAAACTCTTCGCCGCAGTCGGCGCATTCATATTCGTAGATTGGCATTGTCGGTTCGGCGCTCCTTCCTGTATACTATAGGGGAGTATAGCATACATTTTGCCGCTGTCAAGCCCGAAAATCAGCCTTTCAGTTTCATCGGCAGGCCTGCCACCATCAAAAGCGCCTCATCCGCCGCCTCAGCCAATCGCTGATTGGCCCGACCCAGCGCGTCGCGATACACACGCCCCAACGGGTACGGCGGCACGAGCCCCAATCCCACTTCATTCGAGATCACGATCCACTCGGCGTTGCCGGCCGCATGTGCCGCTAGCAATGCCTCCACTTCGGCGTTGAGCGCGGATTCGGCGGCGGCCTCCGTTACCGGCTCGGGCAGAGGCGCGATGACGTTGTTTGCCAGCAGGGTGAGGCAATCGATCAGAATGACATCCACAGGCGTCGGCCACGATTGAATCGCGGCCCCGACCTTTGTCGGCGCTTCGAGCGTTTGCCAGCCGGGGGGCCGTTCGGCGCGGTGCGCGGCGATGCGAGCCGCCATCTCTTCGTCGCCCGCCTCTGCGGTGGCAACATACAACACCGCCTCCCTGCGCTCCATCGCCAACCTCTGCGCGTATGCGCTTTTGCCGCTCCGCGCCCCGCCGAGAATCAAAGTGAGTCTTCTGCCCATGCCGTTTCATAACACGAAGACACAACGACGCAAGTCACAAAGAAAATGACTTAGCGGCTTGGGTCTTGGCGCCTGTGGGGTGGATCCTTTCCATGCTCTGTTCGAACGCCGCCATGGATGCGGCGAAATCTTCCTCGCCGAACACTTCCAGTGTCAGCACGCCGCAGTAGTTTTCGCGCAGAAGCAATTCGATCACTGCGTCGAGTTTCTCCGGTGGCGTGTGCGCCAGCGATGAATGATCGCGTCCCGACGGCGCGATGCCGTGAAGGTGAACCACGCGCGCGCGGGGCAGAGCGTCGCGCAGATGGGGCAGGGGGTCGTGCCTGTCGAGCCACAAGTGCCCCACGTCCACGCATCGGCTCACCGGCAGGCGCTCGATGATCGGCAGAAAGAAATCGGGCGGGTACGTGTCGAGATTCTCTACCGCGAGTCTTTCGTGCCCGCCGATCCACTCGGACACGATCTCCAACGCTCGCGCCGAGTGGCCCCGCCACCGATCCATTTGCTCTGCCGTCGCGCTGTCTTTCACACGGCGGCCATCGAGGTGAGCCACGTAGGCCAACGGATTGAGCGCGCGTGTGCAATCAATCACCTTCCGCGCTTTGAGAAGCGATGGGTGAGTCTCTTCGCCATCATCACCGAGCCGCAAGTCGAGAGGCAGATGAACGGTGTACGTCAGCCCGCGAGAGTCGGCCACCCGCCGGAGTTGGGCAACGGCCTCCGGCGAAGGCAGGTTGCTCGGCCCGTCGTCGAGATCGAAAAGCACGAGTTGCATATCGTCCACTTTGTCGGCGAGGTAATGCGCGTTCGCCACAAGCTCAGCAGGGACAACGTATGACGTTGCGCCGAGCCGGAAGGGGCAGTGACTCATGCGGCGGCGAAGACGAGCAGGGTGGCGAGTTCGCCCGCCTCGATGGTGAGGCCGAACACGTCGCCGGTGACGCCGCCGATTTGATTGCGGGCCAGGGCAATGATTCCGAGCGCGAGGGCGTGCGCGGCAACGGCGGCGGCGATTGCGCGCGCGCCGCCAAGCGCGATGAGCGCGAGCGGAATGATCGCCGCGACAATGAACACGGCCGGCTTGAGGCCGAGCGCGAAATCGGCGCCCATGCCGCCGGGGCGGGCCGAAGGCTGTGTGGCGACGAGGAGGATGAGCCAGCGGGCGAGCGGAGGGGCGAGAAGCAAAGGATGAAGGATGAAGGATGAACTCCCTGATGGGGGCAGGTGATGAATAGAGGAGATGGCGAGGATTTTGAGGATTAGAAAAATGAAGAGGCCGATGTCGCCGTATGCGCCGAGTCGGGGATCGCGCATGATTTCGAGTCGGCGTTCGCGCGTGGTCGACGCGAGCAGTCCATCACAGCAGTCGGCGAGGCCGTCGAGGTGCAGGCCGCCGGTGAGCGCGGCCCATAGCGCAACGGTGAGCGCGGCGGCCAACAGCGGCGAAAAAAGTTGGCCGAGCAAAAAATGCGCGGCGGAGAGAGCCGCGCCGAGCGCGAGGCCGACCAGCGGAAACCACATCGCCGCGCGCCCGAGATCGCCCGGTTGCATTGCGTCGGCGCGGATGGGAACGCTGGTGAGAAAGCCGAGGGCGAGGCGGAGGGATTTCAAAAGGATGAAGGATGAAGGATGAAGGATGAAGGATGAAGGATGAAGGCAGAACAATGAGCGCGGAGTGTCGCGCCCATCATTCCGCATTAATCGTTCATCCTTTCTCGCTCACGCCCGCCTCGGCAAACGTCGCCATTTCGTCGAGCAGGCGCGCGGCGGCTTCGACGAGATGAAAGGCCAGCGCCGCGCCCGTGCCCTCACCGAGCCGCAGATCGAAATCGAGCAGGGGCCGCAAGCCGAGATGTTCGAGCATCACTCGGTGGCCGATCTCGACCGATTGATGGGCGGCGATGAGATAGGGCTTGACTTCGGGCGCGAGGCCGACAGCGATGAGCGCCGCCGCGCCGGAGATGAATCCGTCGATGACCACCGGCGCGCGTTTGCCCGCCGCGCCGATGATCACTCCGGCCAGCCCGGCGATCTCGAAGCCGCCCACTTTGCTCAACACATCCAGCGCGTCTTTCGGATCGGGGGTGTTGACGGCGAGGGCGCGTTCGATGATCGCAACTTTGCGCGCCAGCCCGGCGTCGTCCACTCCAGTGCCGCGCCCGGTGACTCTGGCGGCGGGTTGGCCGGTGATGGCGGCGGCGATGGCCGCCGACGGCGTGGTGTTGCCGATACCCATATCGCCGGTGGCAATCAGATCGAGTCCTTTGGCGATCTCGGAATGGGCCACGTCAATGCCTTCATTGATGGCGGACTCGGCTTGCGCCCGAGTCATGGCCGGGCCGTGCGCCATGTTTTGTGTGCCGCGCGCGACTTTGCGAATCTGTAGGGGCAAGTCGCGACTTGCCCCTACAGGAATATCGGCGGCGACGCCCATATCGACGATGACGACGCGCGCGCCCGCCTGCCGCGCCAATACGTTGATGGCCGCGCCGCCGCGCAAAAAGTTGAGCACCATTTGCGGCGTCACTTCGGAAGGGTAGGCGCTCACGCCTTCGGCGGCCACGCCGTGATCGGCGGCCATGACCACGACGGCTTTGCGCGCCAGCGAGGGGCGCGGTTGGCCGGTGATGCCCGCGAGTTGAATCGAAAGTTCTTCGAGGCGGCCCAAACTGCCGGGCGGTTTGGTGAGGGTATCCTGCCGGGCGCGCGCGGCGGCCTGCGCCGCAGAATCAATGGGCGGGATGGGCGGAAGGTTCATGAGCGGTCGACTCCTTTGGTGATGGCCCAAGCCGACGGCAGAACGATCGCGGCGAGGATCAGTTTGATTGTGTCGCCGATCAAAAATGGATAGACCCCGGCGATCAATGCGTTGTCGAATCCGACAAAGGCCGACAGCCACGCCGCACCGCAGAGGTAAATGACCAGCGTTCCGGCGAGGAAGGGGAGGATGGCCGTCTTCCAATTTCGGTCGAGGCCGCGCTCGGCGAGGAGGCCGACGACGAATGAGGCGGCGGCGAAGCCGATGAGGTAGCCGCCGGTGGGGCCGACGAGTTTTGCCAATCCGCTCGCGCCGCCGGCGAACACCGGCAAGCCGGCCGCGCCTTCGGCGAGGTACAGCGCGAGACTCGACGCGCCGCGTTTGGAGCCGAGCGCCGCGCCGACGAGAAGAACGGCGAAGGTTTGCCCGGTGATGGGTACGGGAGTGAAGGGCAGGGGGAGGCTGATCTGCGCGAGCGCGGCGACAAATAAACTGCCGATGATGACGAGCGCGGCATCGGCCAGCATCGAGTTGCGCGCCGAGAGTCGGTGGGTGAGGGTGAGAGCGAGCGTGGGTTGCATGAGGTTCTCCGTTGAGTCAGGCCAGTTCATTCCACTGCGGCTCGGCCACGCCGCGCAGCTTGTTTTCGTAACGCGCCATCACGAACAACGTATCCGAGAGGCGGTTGAGATACGGCACGACCCATTGGCCGATGGGCTCTTCGTGCGATAACGCCACCACTTCGCGCTCGGTGCGGCGGCAGATGGCGCGAGCCAGTTGCAGAGAGGCCGCCGCCGCCGAGCCGCCGGGCAGAATGAAGTTTTGTAGTGGGCCAACGATGTCGTTGAGTTCGCGGAGCAGGGCTTCCAGTTTTTCAACGTGCCGCTGTTCGATCTGCGGCAGGTTGTGTTTGGCTTTGTCTTCTTCGAGGAAGCAGAGATCGGAGCCGAGATGAAAGAGCTCGTTTTGGATGACGAGCAGGGGTTGGGCGATTCGCGGATCGAGGCCGGAGGCGAGCGCCACGCCGATGGCCGAGTTGAGTTCGTCCACCGCGCCATAGGCTCTCACGCGCAGTGAATCTTTTGCCACGCGATGCCCGCCGCCGAGCCCGGTGGCGCCATCGTCGCCCTGCCGTGTGGATACGCGAGTGATTCTCATGAGTGATGCCCGTTGGCGATGGGGGCAATGAGCGGCGTGCCGTGCGCAGGATGTTCGCTCACTGCCACGCGCACACCGTACACTTTGCTCAACTGCTCCGCCGTGAACACATTGCGCGCCGTGCCCTGCGCCACGATCTCGCCGCCCTTCATCAGCGCCACCCGGTCGGCGTACACTCCGGCTTGATTCAGATCGTGCATGGTCATCAATACGGCGAGGCCGTGCTCTTGCGCCAGCGAACGCGCCAATTCCAGCACGCCGATCTGATATTTGAGATCGAGGTGCGAGGTCGGCTCGTCGAGCAAAAGGGCCCGCGGCTCTTGCGCCAATGCCCGCGCGATCATCACCCTCTGCTGTTCGCCGCCCGAAAGTTCATCGGCGCGGCGGTCGGCCAGCGATTCGGTTTGCGTGCGGCGCATGGCCGCCCACGCCATCTCGCAATCGTGTTTGCTTTCGGCGGCCCAAAACGGCAAATGCGGCGTGCGGCCCATCAACACGATCTCGGAGACGGTGAAGGCTTCGGGCAGATGAATCAGTTGCGGGACGACGGCGATCAGCTTTGCGCGTTGCGCCGGATTCATCCGCAGAAGATCGAGTCCGTCGATCCGCGCTTCGCCGCCCCGCGCCGACACCACGCCGCTCACCACTCGAATCAGCGTGGACTTGCCTGCCCCGTTCGGGCCGACGAGGGCGATCACTTCTCCGGCTTTCACCGTGAGCGACATGTTGCGAAGGATGATGCGGTTGCCGTATCCGGCAGAGAGGTGGGAGAGGGTGAGGGTGGTCATGGGGGATAAGTCAAACTCCAAAATTCAAACTGCAAACTGCAAACTTCAAAAGACGGAGCGTTTGAGGCGGCGGAGGAGGAGGATGAAGAAGGGCGCTCCGGCAAGGGCGGTGACGACTCCTACCGGCAGTTCGGTGGGGGCGATGATGGTGCGAGCGACGAGATCGGCGATGACGAGGAAGGCCGCGCCGCCGATGGCCGAGAGCGGGATGAGTCGGCGGTAATCGGGCCCGGCGATCATACGCAAAACGTGTGGCACAACGAGTCCCACGAATCCCACCAGCCCGCCGAAGGCAACCGCCGCCGCAGTGATGAGGGTGGCGGCGGCGACCACCGTGAGTTTGAGTCGTTCCACGTTGATGCCCAACTGCCGGGCCTGCTCTTCGTCGAGTTGAAGCACGTTGAGCGCGCGGGCGTTGAATTGCAGAATGATCAATCCCACGATGAGATAGGGGAGGACGATCCAAAACGGTTGCCAGCCGCCGCCGTTGTATCCGCCGAGCAGCCAAGTGAAGGCGCGGCGGAGACCGTCGGGCGAAAGCAGCATGAGAAAGGTGGTGACGGCGGTGGTGAACGAGCCGATGGCAACTCCGGCCAAGAGCATTGTGGAGACGGGCGTGGTGCGCCCCACTTGCGCGCTGATGACGACGACGGCCACGGTGATCACCGCGCCGAGAAATGCCCCGATAGGCGTAGCGTTCAATCCGAGGGCTGTGTGATGGAGGTTGAGTCCGAGCGCGAGGGTTGCGCCCAGCCCCGCGCCCGATGCCACTCCGACGAGATACGGATCGGCCAGTGGGTTGCGGAAGAGACCTTGATACGTTGAGCCGGAGGCGGCCAACGCCGCGCCGATGAGGGCAGTGATGGCAACTCGCGGCAGGCGAATCTCGAACAGGATCGTGTCGAACGTTTCCGGGTAGAGGGCGGGGCGGGGGAGGCTGAGCAAACGTGAGAGGGTGAGCTCGATAACGGCCAGCGGCGGCACCGACACTGCGCCGATGGCGACGGCCAAGACGACGGCGGCGAACAGCGATGCAACGCACGCGCCGAAGATGCCGATGATGCGCCAGCGATCGGGGAGAAGGTCGGGGGCGGTTGAGGTTTGCAAGGCAGTGGTTCGAGCCATTGGTGGTCAGCGGCCAGCGATCAGCGGTTAGCGAGTGGAGCGCTGACTGCTGATCGCTGAATGCTATCCGCTGCATCACTTGAACAAATCGGGATGGAACAACTTCGCCAGCGTTTCTAGCCCATCGACCACGCGGGGGCCGGGGCGGCTCACAAGGTTGTCGTCAAAGGTGTAAACGGTGTTGTTCTTCACCGCTTTCAACGAATCCCAACCGGGGCGTTGGGCTACGAGTTCGGGTGTTTGCCCGCCGTAGGTGAATGAGCCGAGCACAATCACATCGGGGTCTTGCGTGACGAGCTGCTCGAAGCTGATCTGAAAGTAGTCGGCGGCCACAGCGCCGGCGTTCACTCCGCCTGCGGTGGCGATCATTGTGTCGATGAATGTTCCTGTTCCGGCCGTCCACGGTTTTTCTGGCTCGGTGGCGTCTACTTCATAAAAGACGACGGGCTTCACTGCCGCCGCGCTCACTTTGGCGGTGACGGAGTCCACTCGCGCTTTGAGTCCCGCCACCATGGCGTCCGCCTCGCCGCTTTTGCCGATGAGCGCTCCCACAGCGAGGATGTCGTTGAAGATATCGTCGAGATCGGTGGCGAACGAAGTGGCATACACGGTGACGCCGAGATCGGCGAGTTTCTGCACGTCGGCTGGATTCGTGATCCCGGCGGCGAGGACGAGATCGGGCTGAAGGGCGACGATGGCTTCGGCGTTGACGTTGGGATACAGACTGCCGATGCTGGGCACGTTGGCGGCTTCGGGCGGGTAGTCGGAGAAGTCATCGCGGCCAATGAGCAGGCCGCCGGCGTTGAGGGCGAAGAGGATTTCGGTGTTGGAGGGCGCGAGGCTGACGATGCGCGCTGCCGGAGCGGCGAGAGTCACCTCGCGTCCGAGTCCGTCGGTGAGGATAATGGGCGCCGCCGTTGGTTCGAGGGTCGGCGCGAGTGTGGGAACGGTAGTCGGCTCGATGATCGGCGCGGCGGTGGGTTGAGCCGCCGGGGTGGCGGCGGAGCCACATGCGGCGAGCATGAAGCCCAAAATTGCAATCAGCAGAAACTTGCGGTTCATCTGAGGGTCTCCTCCAGACTTCTTCGGAAATAGTAATTTTGCGGCGCGGGCGACGGCATTGCCGTCGCCTATTCATTATTTCCGATAGAGTCTTCTGTGAAAACTTCTTTCTAATTCCAAAACAAAAGCCCCCTCTCTCTCGAGAAGGGGCTAAGGGTGGTTGGGTTGGATGGTCACGGTTCCCATCTCCTTTCGGCGAGGCAATGGTCACGCAATGCGGGCGGGCGACCTGGCTTGTTAGTCACGTGGTCACGTGGTCGAGTGGTCACCGACCATATGACCACAGGACATCTCGACTATTAGACTAACTTACAGTTGCGCGACAGCGCCGGACTTGAACCGGCTTCGCCTTTAAGCCCTTGCCATCCGGGGCAGAGGGCACCCACACTGCTGAGATATTCGATTGTGTCGGCAGTTTACCGCCTCCCTCCGAAAAGTGTCAAGTGACAAAAAGCAGGTTACGCCTCTCGGCACTTGGCGCAGTCCCCGCACCGCTTCGGTGATAACTTCAAATCTCAAATCTCAAACTCCAAACCCAACCACCTAACCACCCAACCACCCACCTCATCCCGTGTACAATACCGCGCATGATCACGATACTCGGCCTCGGGCCCGGCAACCCCAACCACCTCACCTGCGAAGCGTGGGACGTTCTCTCGAATGCAACCGAAGTGTGGGCGCGCACCGCCCGCCACCCCACGCTGAGAGGTTTGCCGCCGACTCTCACCGTGCGCTCGTTCGACGATATTTATGAGTCGACTGAGAAGTTCGAGGACGTGTATCGGCAGATCGTGGATCGGGTGATCGAACTGGGACAACGGCCCGGCGGGGTGCTGTATGCCGTGCCCGGCCATCCTTCGGTGGGGGAAGCGACGGTGGAACAGATTCGCAAACGCGCCGCCGAGATCGATCTGCCGGTGCGTATCGTCGCCGGGCTGAGCTTCGTCGAGCCCTCGCTCACCGCGCTGAACGTGGATGCACTGCCCGGCCTCTTCGTGGCCGACGCGCTCGAACTCGCGGCGCGCGCGCATCCCTCCTTCGGCCCCGATTCGCCCGCGCTCGTCGCCCAGCTCTACAGCGCCGATCTGGCTTCCGATGTGAAGTTGACGCTGATGAATCAGTATCCCGACGATCATCGCGTTGCGCTCCTTCACAGTGTCGGCCTCCCCGAAGAGATCGTTGAGTGGATGCCTCTGCATGAGATCGATCACTCGGAGCGCATCGCCCATCTCACCTCGCTTTACGTTCCGCCGTTGGTCCGCGCCGGATCGTTCGAGTCTTTCGAGAACACCATTGCCCGCCTGCGCGCGCCCGACGGCTGTCCGTGGGATCGCGAGCAAACTCACCGAACCCTGCGCGCCAATTTGCTCGAGGAAGCCTACGAAACGCTGGCGGCGATTGATGCCGATGACCCGCAGATGCTGCGCGAAGAGTTGGGCGATTTGCTTTTGCAGGTTGTTCTGCAAACGCAGATTGCGATTGACGACGGCGAGTTTCAGATGGCCGACGTGATCGCGGGCATCAACGAAAAACTGATTCGCCGCCACCCGCATGTGTTCGGCGGCATGAAGGTGAACGGCGTGGGCGATGTGCTGGCGAATTGGGAAAAGTTGAAAGAGCAGGAGCGGGCGGGGAACCCGGACAAAAAAACGAACGGCATTCTTTCGTCGGTGCCGGTTGCCCTTCCGGCATTGGCGCAGGCGCACACGTATCAATCGCGCGTCGCTCGCGTGGGCTTCGATTGGCCCGACATCAGCGGTGTGATCGCCAAAGTGCGCGAGGAGATGGCCGAGATCGACTCGGCGGAGACTGAGTCGGAGCGGGCCATGGAGATGGGCGATCTGCTGTTCGCCGTCGTCAACTGGGCGCGTTGGATCGATGTGGAGCCGGAGTCGGCTCTGCGCGAAGCCAACGAAAAATTTGCCAAGCGGTTCGCGCACGTTGAAGCGCGAGCGAAAGCGCAGGGCAAAGAGTTGAGCGCGATGACGCTGGATGAAATGGACGCGCTGTGGGACGAAGCGAAGTCTTCATGCGTTGTCGCGCACACCCCACGATGAAAATGAGTCGCCGTGCGAGCTAGGGTGTGCTAAAGTGTGCTTCACGGCAAGTCGCACGTTGTGCTCCGCAGTGATGCTTCCAGCTCG
>VGOW01000088.1 GCA_016875735.1 Chloroflexota bacterium
GTGGTCGTGTATCTCGCTGCTAATGCCAAGGGGCTGGGGATCATCAAGCGCAAGCGTCAGACCCGCCCCTCGCCGCCTAAACTTTCACCCTTGACGGTGTTCGGCGAGCCTTAACTTGTGACCAATGCTCTTAGCCGCATAAGCGTTCTCTCGAACGCTTGTGCTCTCAGTTCCAGAGATGCACCCAAGCAACATGAGTGAAGTACGGCCGACCATCATGGTCGGCTATTTGTTTATTCCGCATTTACGAGAAACTCTTCCTCTATCGTCTCGGCGCTCGGCCTCTCACTGCAACGCATGAACTTTGCCAACAGCGGGTGGACGCCGCGAATGTGTTCAACCACGCGCGCGGCGGCGCGGCGCACCGAGAAGTGAGCGTTGGCCGCCGTGCGCAGTTCGCAAAAGGCAAAGGCCTCGCGCAAGTTCATCGTCATCAACGTGCGGCGGTTGAAAGCGTTGGGGACAACGTAGGAAGCCTCTTCGGGGAAGTCGGCGGCGAGGGTGCGATAGGCAGTGGCGGCGGCCTCCATTGCGGTGCCGTATTCTCCGGCGAACCCGGCGGCCTCGAAGGCGCGCGGAGTCGCCCAGCCGAGCGTGGCGGTGAGCCTCTGCGGAGTCTGCGTCATCATCCGGTGGCGCTTCACCTCGAAGTACCCGCCCTGATCCATCAACGTGTCAAACGTATAAGCCACGTGTTCCAATTCGCGGAGCGGAATATCGTGCAGGGACATTTTGCCCAGCGCGTCGTTCGCCAACGATTCGCGCTGTGATGCATCCATCCCGCGCACAACTTCGAGCGCATCCGCAAACGGCAGATCGCTGAAACGATACAACACGGCGGCGAGGAACTTGGTTTCGCCGTCGCGGTCGTAATCGACGAGCGTCAGCCATTCTGTTTTTTGAGATTTGGAGTTTGGAGTTTGAATTTTGGGTTTTGAGATTTGCAACTCGGCGAGATACGGGACCCGGTTCGCGTATTTGACGAGCGTCGGCGTTTCTTCCTGCGCCACCCGTTTCACCTCTTCGCCGATCTCGCGCACCTCTTCCAGCGGGTGCGACAGCATTTTGCGAATAGCGTGCTCGAAGACGCGGGCGTTGGCGGTCATGCCCACATTGGCCAGCGAGGCGGCGGGCAGAATGAAGCGGCAGTTGTCCACGTAGCGCGAGCGGATGCGGCCATCATATTTTTCGTCGCTCTCGCCCTCGCGGCGCGGCGCTTGCGATTCCACCCAGCGCTTTACCGGATCGAGCGAGCGGCGATAGGCATCGAACAACATACGGCACGCGTCGGCATACAGCGCGGCGCGACTCGACTCGGCGACGGCGCGCGGGGTGTAGAAACTTTCGGGGTCCCACTTTTGATAGCGCGTGGATTTTTCGGTGTACGAGGCGAGGCGGTTGGATTCGATGGCCTCGATGGCCAGCCGCGATACGTTCTCGAAGGCGAGGTGCAGAACGGCGTGCTCGGCCACCGAAGCGTGCCCATAGCCCACGACCCAGCGTTCGTGAAACTCCGCCGATTTTGCTTCGGTGAGCTCGGCGGCGATTTCGCGGAACGACTGCGGACTGCGCGACGTTTTGGCAAAGGTGACGGCGATGGTTTCGGGGCTGAGGGAGCGGGGGGAGAGGAGGTAGATGGAGCGGGGGGGCGACGGCTTCTCCAAAATACTTCTGGCAGCAGTAATGTCTGTCTTGATCTGCGCGATGAGCTCGGCCGGGCCGTTGAATTTTTTTTCGGGGCGCAGACGGGCGATGAAATCGAGGCGCAGGGTTTGGCCGTAGAGGTCGGCGTCGAAATCGAGCAGATGCGCTTCGACGGTGGGGCGCGAGTCGGTCTCGAAGGTGGGGCGCACGCCGATGTTGGCAACGGCGTCCACTGGCTCATCGCGCACCCATGCGCGGCAGGCATACACGCCGCGCGCCGGATGCGCGCGCTCATTCCACGTTTGCAGGTTGGCGGTGGGGACGCCGATGGCCCGCCCGCGCCGGTCGCCTTCGACGACGATGCCCGGCAGTTGATAAGGCCGCCCCATGCACGAGGCGGCGAGGGCCACGTCGCCGTCGGCCAGCGCCCGGCGAATACGGCTGGAGGAGATCACGTCTCCCGATTGGATGGCCGGATCGATCACGCGGACTCCGAATCCGTTTTCCCGTCCGTGAGTCTTCAACCACTCCACCGTGCCTTCGCGGTTGTGCCCGAAGGCAAAATCGGGGCCGCACCAAATTTCTTGAAAGTGGAGAGCCGCTTTGAGTTGAGCAATGAATTCGGCGGCGGTGATTTTTGCGAAGTCGAGATCGAAAGTTTGGGTGACGAGGCAATCCATGCCGAGCTGTTCGAAGAGATGCGCTTTCTCTTCGGGTGTGTTGAGGTAAAAGGATGGGTCGCGGAGCGGCCCGCGCAGGACGATGAGCGGGTGAGGGAAGAAAGTGACGACGGCGGCGCGGTGATTGCTGGCGCGCGCGGTTTCGACGAGTGAGCGGATGAGCGATTGATGGCCGAGATGAATGCCGTCGAACGAGCCGATGGTGAGGAGCGAGGGGCGGCCCGGTTCGCCTGCGGCGAGCTCGGCGAGCGAGCGGGCGTGGATCATGCGGTGATGAGCACCTTCTTCGGTTTCCATTCGGCGTGCTCGGGGTCGGCCTCGACGAGAGCGATGAGCCGCCCGCGCGGATCGTAGGCGCGGCCCAACATTCCGGCGGCGGGGGTGGAGCCATCGGGCAGAGGCGCGAGCGGCGTGGGGTTGCCGTGCTGGATGCGGTTCGCGCCGTCGGCGTCGAGTCGAACTTCGGGCCATTCGAGCAGGGCTCGATCAGTGGGGCGGAGGAGTTTGAGGATGCCGGAGGGTTTGAGCAGTTCGAGTTGGGTGAGGGTGTGGGCGTCGGCCAACGTGAACGGACCGGTGGCGGTGCGCGTGAGGCCGACGATGTGACCGCCGCTTCCGAGCGCTTGGCCGAGATCGTTGGCAATGGATCGAATGTACGTTCCCGACGAGCAGGAAATGTCAATCGTGAGGTCGGGCGATTTCCAGTTGAGAATATTGAGGAAGTGAATGGTGACGGTGCGGGGTTTGAGTTCCACGTCTTCGCCGCGCCGGGCCATATCGTATGCGCGCCGCCCGCCGACCTGCACGGCGGAATACGACGGCGGGGTTTGAGTGATCGTGCCGCGAAAGTTGTCGAGGGCGGCTTCGATTTGATCGCGGGTGAAAGGGGCGGGCCGGTTGGAGAGAATGCGGCTGGTGGAGTCGTAGGTGGCGGTGGTTTGGCCGAGCCGAATGACGGCTTGGTATCGTTTGTCGCTGTGGAGGATGTATTCGCTGACGCGGGTGGCCGTGCCGAGACAAACGATGAGCACGCCGCTGGCGAGCGGGTCGAGCGTGCCGGTGTGTCCCACGCGGCGCTCACCCGTCCACTTGCGAACTTTGTAAACGATGTCGTGCGAGGTGGGGCCGACCGGCTTGTTGATGATCAGAAGTCCGTTCATGGGGCGAAGGATGAACTATGAAGGAGGAAGGACGAAGGACGAAGGACTGAGCAAATCATCATTCACCGCTCATCATCTTTCTGGTTGCTTCTAAAACTTTCGCTTCGACTTCGGGCAGGGTGCCTTTGATAGTGGCCCCGGCGGCGGCAACGTGGCCGCCTCCGCCAAATGATAGCGCAACTTTAGAAACGTTGAGGCCGGAGCGGGCCCGCCACGATACTTTGACTTCGTTCTCCCCGGTTTCGATGAAGATCACAAATACGTCGGCTTCGTTGACGGTGGCCAGCACGTTGATCAGGTCGGCGTCGCCCTTACCGTTATAGCCTACTGCTTGCTTCATGGCAAGAGGAATTGTCGTCCACGTTAGACGGTCTTCGACGCTGGCGGCGGACAGCGCGCGCCCCCACAACTGCACGGCGGCAAACGAGCGGCGGTTGAGGGAGTGTTCGTAAATGCGGGGGAGGCCGGCTCCGGCGGCCATGAGGGTTTGCGCGGTGGCGAGCGCCTTGGGGGTGGTGTTCGAGGTGCGGAAGCCGATGGTGTCGGACACGAGGCCGCACAGCAGGCATTCGGCGGCGGGCAGGGTGAGGGGCAAACCGAAGGCCGGAAGCAGCTCGACAATGAGTTCGGCGGTGGCGGCCGCGTTCACATCCACGAAGTTGAGGCGGGCGAAGCCGATGTTGGTGGCGTGATGATCGATGTTGAGGTCGGGCGGGCGGCCAAACGACTCGACCGGCTTGCCAGCGCGGGCGAGATCGGCGCAGTCGAGAGTGATGATCAGATCGCAGGCTTCATCCGTCTTTTTGACGATCTGATCGCTGCCCGGAAGGAAGCGGAAGGTTTCGGGGCAGCCGTCGGCGCTGACGGGGAGGCTGGCTTTGCCGGCCGCGCGCAGGGCGTGATGGAAGCCGAGCAGTGAACCGATGGCATCGCCGTCGGGGGCGACATGGGTGATGAGCAGAATACGGTTGGCCGAAGTAATGAGGCGGCGGGCGGTGGCGAGATCGGTCACGAGCGGCGGCGTCCGTCAAGAGTCGTGTTTGTTTTGTTTCAGTCCGTCGAGGATGTTGGCCATCTTCTCGGCGTGGTCGGGCGCGCGATCCCAATGGAAGACGAGTTGGGGCGCGTGGCGCAGTTGCATGCGGGCGGCGATCTCGCGGCGCAGGAATCCTTTGGCGCGTTCGAGGGCGGCCATCACATCTTTCTCGGCGGAGTCGCCGTCGGCGCGGCACACCCACACGTTGGCGTAGGCCAGTTCGCGGTCGATGCTCACGTCGGTGACGGTGACGAGTTTGAGGCGCGGGTCGGCCATTTCACGCGAGAGCAGTTCGCTGATCTCGGCGCGGATGCGATCGGCCACGCGCTTTTGGCGGAGTGGGTTAGCCATGTTTCGATCCACGAAGGGCGCGAAGAGCCACGAAGGATTCTTTTGTTTCTTCGTGCTTCTTCGTGTGGCTTCGTGGAGAACAAATCACTCAACCTGTTCTTTGGCGTAGAACTCGACGAGGTCGCCGGTTCTGAATCCGTCGAATCCGTTGAGGCCGATGCCGCATTCGAAGCCCTGCCGCACTTCGCGCACGTCGTCTTTGAGATGCTTGAGCGAGGAGACGGAGCCTTCGAAAACTTTTTGCCCGCCGCGCACGACGCGGGCGGTGGCGTTGCGGCGGATTTCGCCTTCGCGGACATACGACCCGGCGATGTTGCCGATCTTGGGAATGCGGAACACCTGCCGCACTTCGGCTTTGCCGATCAGCACATCTTTGTATTCCGGCTCCAACATGCCTTTGAGCGCTTTTTCGATGTCTTCGGTGACTCGGTAGATCACATCGTACAAGCGGATGGAAACGCCTTCCTTGTCGGCCAAGCGCTGCGCGGCCTGATCGGCGCTGACGGCGAAGCCGACGATGATGGCTTTGGAGGCCGAGGCCAACAGCACATCGTTCTCGGTGACGTTGCCCGTTTCGCCGTAGAGGATGACCACTTTGATGTCGTCGGTGCTGAGTTTCTGCAAAGAGGTGACGATGGGCTCCAACGAGCCTTGCACGTCGGCCTTGACCACCAACGCCAGTTCTTTCGTTTCGCCCGCCTGAAATTTGGCGAAGACTTGATCGAGGGTGAGGCCTTTGGCCGGTTTGGCGGCGGCTTCCTTCAGCGCCAGTTTGCGCCGGGCCACAATTTCGCGCGCTTCGCGATCCGAATTGACAACGCGGAAAAGATCGCCGGCGTTGGGGAGTTCGGAGAGGCCGAGAATGGACACGGGCGCGGAGGGCGGGGCGTCGTTGATCACTTTGCCCTGATCGTTGAACATGCGGCGGATGTGACCGTACACCTTGCCGGCCACCAGAATATCGCCGGCGCTCAGCGTGCCGTTTTGGACGAGCAGTGTGGCGATCACGCCTTTGGCCCGATCGAGTTGCGCCTCCACCACCGTTCCGGCGGCGGTGGCTTGGGGGTTGGCGCGGATGCTGGTGTCGTCGGCGATGAGCAGAATGGCTTCGAGCAGATCGTCAATGCCCTTCTTCTGTTTGGCCGAGACGGGCACCACCATTGTTTTGCCGCCCCAGTCGTCGGGCGTGAGTTCGATGTCGCTGAGCTGCTGTTTGACGCGCTCGGGGTTGGCGTTGGGTTTGTCGATTTTGTTGAGGGCGACGATGATGGGCACGCGGGCCGCTTTGGCGTGCGCGGCGGCTTCGCGGGTTTGGGGCATCACCCCGTCGTCGGCGGCCACCACCAGCACGGCGATGTCGGTTGTCTGCGCGCCGCGCGCCCGCATGGCCGTGAAGGCCTCGTGGCCGGGCGTGTCGAGGAAGGTGATCTTTCTTCCATCGTGAACAACTTGATACGCGCCGATGTGCTGAGTGATGCCTCCGGCTTCCCCGGCGGCCACGTCGCTTTTGCGGATGGCGTCAAGCAGAGAAGTCTTGCCGTGATCGACATGGCCGAGAATGGTGACCACCGGCGGGCGCACCACCAAATCTTCGGCGGCCTCGCGGTCAATGATCTTGCGCCATTCGGCGGTGGGGCCTTGCTCCTCTTCCGCCTTCTCTTCGATGACAATTTGAGGCTGGGCCTCGAAGCCGAATTCGCTGACGACGATGGCGGCGGTGTCGTAATCAATCTGTTGATTGATAGTCGCCATCATGCCGTTGGACATCAGTTGTTTGATAATGTCGATGGGGCTGGCTTTGATCAGATCGGCCAGTTGCCGAACGGTGACGTTCGCGGGGAGTTCAATCGTCTTGTGCCCGTTGTTGCTCATGTCGCACCTCCGTGCCGAAAGCGCGCGACCGAGACCCGCCGGGCACAACGGCCTAGCCGGTCAGGTTCGCGGCCTCATATCGAGTAAGCGGCTCATCTTCATTCCGGCAGTGTGTTGCCGTGAGCGCGCAGCCGCTCGCGCTCCTCGTCCTTCAGCGTCGTTCTCAATGCGCGTTCCAAAAGATCATCCTTCAGTGCGCGTTCCCAACAGCCGCGCTGGTCGTGCAAGTAAGCGCCGCGCCCGGCCCGTTTGCCGCTGGGGTCGATCTCCACGCCCTCGGCCGAGCGCACCAAACGAACCAGATTGCGTTTGCTCAGCACTTCACGGCAGGCCACGCAGGTGCGCTGTGGCACATGCTTTGGCCGTGGTTGGCCGCGCGTCGCGCTCATGCTATTCCTCGAAATCCTCCCACTCCTTCACGCGGCCTGCTTTGCGCTTCTTCCGGGTGATATACATGCCGAGGTCTTCGTCGTACACGATCTCACGTTGAGCGCCTTTGCCCTTCTTCTTGCCCTTCTTCTTGTCTTTATCATCCGAATCGCCCTCGTCCTCGCCGATGATCTCTTCGAAGGACTGCTCGGTTTCAGACTCGGCCGTTTCGCCCGCCAACGCAATAGCGACGGCAACCGCCTCTGCCGGGGCGACGACCAGCGGGGGTTCAACGGGCGCGACGGTGGCGGCCTCTGCTGGCGCCGACGGTTCGGGCGTGGGCGCAGGCTCGGGCAGGGTGATCGCCGCCAGTCCGGCTTTGAGTTCTTCCATCACCTTCGGCCCGAAGCCTTCCAGCGCCAGTATCCGATCTTCGTCAATCGCAATCTGCTCCAGCACTTGGCCGAGCGTGGCGTAGTCTGCGTCGAGCAGTAGTTTGACAATCTTCTCCGGCAGGCCAGACTCTTGCAGTGCGACTTTGTGCGCCGCCGGGTTGATGGTGGCTTTGATGGCGGCAACCTTCTGCGCTTTTTCGGCGCGGATGGCCTGCTTGCCCTGCGACTGTATTCGCTCGTAGGTATCCACCAGTTTGCTCAGGTTGCCGAACTCTTCGGGCATAATCGGTTTGTCGGCGGCCTTTTTGGCCAGCGTGGTTTCGGCCAACTCGATCATGTTGAGGAGTCTCTCCGGCAGGTCGGAGATGGCGCGCAGATGCTTCACCGTGTCGCCAGCGGCTTCGGTGAGGCTCTTGATGTCGATGCGCCAGCTAGTGAGTTTGGCGGCGAGGCGGGCGTTCTGCCCTTCGCGCCCGATGGCCAGCGAAAGTTGATCATCCGAGACGATCACGGTGGCGGTGCGCCCGCTCATGGGGTCGTCGTCGAGATACACGCCCGATACGCGCGCCGGGCTGAGCGCTTTGGCAATGAACACCGACGGATCGGCGCTCCACTCGATCACGTCGATCTTTTCGTCGTTGAGCTCTTTGACGATGGATTGGATGCGGACCCCGCGCATACCCACACACGCGCCCACCGGGTCCACGCCTTCCTGCCGCGCCGACACCGCCACTTTGCTCCGGTGGCCCGGCTCGCGGGCGATGGATTTGATCTCCACCAACCCGTTGTAAATTTCCGGCACTTCGTTCTCAAGCAAACGCTTGAGCATGTTCTTGTGCGTGCGGCTGACGATGATCTGCGGGCCGCGCGAGCTCTTGCGCACTTCGAGCACATAAGCGCGCAGTTTGTCGTGCGTGCGGTAGCGCTCGCCGCCGATCATTTGGTTGCGCGGCATCACCGCCTCGGCGCGGCCCAAGCCCAGCGTGACTTGTTGGGGAGTCACGCTTTGGATCGTGCCGTGAATAATGTCGCCTTCGCGGCTGGCGTATTCTTGGTATTGGCTCTCGCGCTCCGATTCGCGCAGGCGTTGCAGAATGACTTGCTTGGCCGTCTGCGCGGCGATGCGCCCAAAATTCTTCGGCGGCGTCGATTCGACGGTGATCATGTCGCCGAGTTTGATTTCCGGATCGACCTTCCGCGCCTCTTCCAGCGCCACTTCGGTGCGATCGTCGGCCACATCGTCCACCACCTCTTTTTCGGCAAAGATGCGGAACGACTCGTTAGCCATATCCACCGTGGCGACGACGTGCTGGGCCGACGAGGCGTTGACCTCGCGGCGGTAAGCCGTGACGAGAGCGTATTCCAACGCCTCGATGATGACCTCGCGTTTGAGTTTGCTGTGTTCGGCTATTTCGTTGAACGCAAGCATGAACTCGCTTTTCATGTGGCAGACTTCTCCGAAAGAAATGCAGATTTTGAGTTGCGGCTCGGGCGGCGCGCCCGTCAAAAAAGCAGAAAAGTGGGGGTTGCCCACTTTCCGGTTTCACCAACAGTATTGAACCCCGAACTCCGCTGAGATTATATGCGGCAGGCAAGAATGTGTCAAGCAACTCGCGGAAGTTTCATTGCAAAATCGGCTCAGCCTGATACTGCGGAGGATTTATGCGCCCCAAACTATCTGCCCGACTTTCCATTGGAACGGCCTTGCTTCTCACGCTGGCTTGCACCTGCAACTCCCTCACTGCCATCATCCCGGCCACCGCCACCCCGATCCCCTCACCCCCACGAACAATCTCGAAGTCAACCCGGGCGCGGAGGTGTTTATCGTGCCCGACTCGAGTCAGTGCGGCTACTCGGTGTCATCGAGATAATCGACTCCAGCGCCGCCACGCTTTTCTCGGCGCTGTTCCGCCGCTTCACTTCCGCGCCGCCGGCCTTCAGGCTTTTGTCGCTCACCGTCACCCTCAGCGGGAGGCCGATCAGATCCGCATCGGCGAACTTCACGCCCGCCGAGTCATCGCGGTCATCATACAACACCTCCCGGCCCGCCGCTTGCAGATCGGCGTACAACTTGTCGGCGGCCTGCAACGTCTCTTGCGCTTTGCCCAACCGCACAAGATGAATATCGAACGGGGCGACGGCCGACGGCCAGACGATGCCCGCGCCATCATGATTCTGTTCGATGATCGCCAGCATCAGCGCATCGGCATCCATTCGGCACTCGGCGGCCCAGATCGCTTGCGGCTTCCCGTCTGATCCGAGATACGTTGAGGCGCTCTCGCCGACGTTTCGGCACTCCCCAATCACGAATGCCTTTTGCGTTCGCAGTGCGCTTCCGCACTGAGCGCACACTGCGCCGTCGCTCGCCAATGCAATGTCGGTCATCGTTGTGACTCTGAAATCGCGCGGGTAGTTGACATTAACGAAGTGATAGCCGGACTCGTTCGCGCCCGCCGCAAAGTTCGCGCCGGCAGTGATCGACGGGTCGGCAACCACCGTCACCGACGACGGACCCCTTTCTTTGTGGGACGCCGCCACTTTGAGTCCGGCGGGGGAAGCGTATCCCGGAACCGCGCCTGCTTTCAGGATCTCGGCCTCGGTCGCCGGCCGCAGAGTCCCGCCGCCGAGCGCGGCCAGCAGTTTCGGCTCGCTCACGTCGAGGTCGCCGCGAATGACGACGAACACAAACTCGGAGTCGTCGCGCATGTACAGCACGGCTTTGATCGTCTGCTGTGCTTCGATGTTGAGGAACTCCGCCAGCGCGGCGATGGTGGGGCAGTGGGGGGTGGCGACTTTTTCCAGCGGCTTCGGTTCCCCGTTCACGCCTTCGGGGATGCGGAACCCGGCGCGCGTCGCCACCGACGCATAGCCGCAATCCACCGACTCGCACACGAGCAGACTCTCGTCGCCTTTCTCGTGCGGGGTCACGAATACGCTCGCGCCCGGCCCGGCCTCCGCCGCCGATACTTTCATTCCGCACTTATCGAAGGTTCGCAGGCAAGCGTGATACATTGCCCGGTGCGCCGTGTCGAGATCGGCGGCATTGGCTTGCAGTGTGGCCGTACTCACCGCGCCGCCCGCCACCGAATACACCCACTTCGGCAGATCGCGGTACGAATTGATTTCGCGCGCGAGGAGTGCGATGTCCAATTCCTCTGCAAACGCTTCCTGCCCACCGAGCGCGTTCAATTCATCGCGGGCCAATTGCCTCAGCCGCTGTTGAACGCGCCAGCCGAGAGGCAGATACATCGTTGTTCCGTTGGCGCGGCGAATCAGCGCCGCCCGCAGAGCAAGTTGAAGCGAAACATCGCCGACATCAGCAGGCGCTTCGCGCAGGGTTTTGCCGAGGAGGTGGGAGAGGCGCATGGCGGCGGCTGAATTAAATGAACACTGCCGGAGAAACATGAAAGCGCTTTGCCAACAGCCGAATTTGCCGCACGTTTAACTCGCGCTTGCCGCTCAGAATTTCGGATACGACACCTTGCGATCCAATATCGGACAGGTCGGTTTGTTTTATGGCGTGTTCTTCTATGAAAAAGCGGAGCATATCTGCGCCGCTGCAATCGGGCATGGGGTAGTGTTCTTCTTCGTAAACCCGAATGAGTGTTCCCAGTATGTCTACCAGGCCAAACAAGGGGTGACGCTCATTGTCCCCGACCTCGTCCAGTAGATCGTTGAGCCGCTTGATTGCCGCGTCGTATTCGCGCTCGTTGCGAACGGTCAACAGGGGGCGAATGCCTGCCCAATGGGTTCGAAGGTCTGCTGTTACCATGGTTAATGTTTCCAGTCGCTCTTGTCGTACTCTTGGTGAGTTAATACTTGGCGCACGTACACTTTGCGGCGGTTGAAGTGAATGACCGCAATCAAGCGGTATTTGTTGCCGCCAATGTTGAACACAGTCCATTGGCCCACTATTGGGTACTCCACCAGTTGTCTTGTGATAGAGAACCGTGAAGTTTAATGGTGACGCTACCACCCGCCGCGTTGCTTAACATGAGTCTTGCCTCGTAGAACGTGGAAACTCGTATCAGAAGGTCAATATGCTTGCGAGCAATCAATCCTGTTTGCTCTTGACCGACAAACTTAAGCACGCCATCGTTTTGAGAGAACCCTACCGGATACGTGTTATCCCAGTATCTCCACAAGTCTTTGTCAAAACCCCCGTCATTTGCCGGATTGTTGAAGTTGTCATACACCAGCGGATCGGCGTCGACCGTTGGACTTGGCCCTGACGTGGGGCGAGCCGTCCTCGTCGGTCTCAGAGTAGTGGTCGCTGCTGGCGACAGCGCGGTAGCGATCGCATTATTCGTGCTGGGACTTGCCGATAAAGATGGCACGGCATTGGATTGAAAAGTATCAGTGGCAATTTCTGCAACGGCTTCAATTGTCTGTGTAGCAATCTGATTCGATTGATTGCTTTGTCCAAACGTTACGAGCAGGCCGCCAACGACGGCTAACAAACCTACCACCGCCAGCGCGCCCGCAGCCCACGCGGGGAATGCGCTTCTGGTTTTTGTCGCTAGTTCTTTCTTCTTTGTTGCCGCCCCTTCGTTTACTTGTCGCTCTCAATGATTTCGACGAGGTCTGTCAACGAATGCTCAACGAATGAACGATGCGCGCCCGAAATTCGCTCACTCGTTGACAAGCTTGGCCGATAGCCGCACCGTTCGTTGCGGGGAGTGTATCCCCATATCACAACGAGGTCAACACGAATACGCCGAGATGTAAGACCGACGCGGTTTATAAAACCGCGTCGGTTTGCCCAGCGTTTGGCTGATTGCTGACCGCTGATCGCTCCCCGCTACAAATTCGCAAAGAAGTGAATGTAACTCTCCACCCCGCGCAGGAAGGTGGGGATGTGCTGTTTCTCGTTCGGCGCGTGCAGGTTGTCGTCGGGCAGGCCGAAGCCCATGATCACCGAATCGACGCCGAGGATGTCTTTGATCTGGCTGACCACCGGCACACTGCCGCCTTCGCGGCGGAAGATCGGTTGTTTGCCGAACACGGTCTTGAGCGCGGCGGCGGCGGCCTTCGCCGCGACCGACTCCGGATCGGTGAGCACGCCGGGCGCTTTCCCGAAGGCTTGCAGAGTCCACCGCACGGTCTTCGGCGCGTGGGCTTTGAGGTAAGCGCGCAGTTGTTTTTCTACGTTGGCCGGATCCTGATCGGGCACGAGCCGCATCGAAATTTTCGCCATCGCTTTCGCCGGTAGCACCGTTTTGCTTCCCTCGCCGATGAAGCCCGAATACAGCCCGTTCACTTCCAGCGTGGGCCGCCCGCTGATTCGTTCGAGCGTTGTGTATCCCGCTTCGCCGTGCATCTTCGGCGGGTTGGCGGCTTCCCGCCGCAGTTCCTTTTCACTGCGCGGAATGCGCGCCATCGCCGCGCGCTCGGCCTTCGTCAATTTGCGCACGTCGTCGTAATAGCCGGGCAGGGTGATGCGGCCTTTCGAGTCGTGCATCCCGGCGACGAGCTCGCACAACACTTGCGCCGGATTATGCACCCCGCCGCCGAACTGCCCCGAATGCAGATCGTGTTCGGGGCCGTGTACCCACAACTCGAAATACGCCAGCCCGCGCAACCCATACACAATGGCCGGAAGATCGGGGCGCAGGATTCCCGAATCGCAGTTGAGCGAGAAATCGCACTTGAGCATTTGCTTGTGCTCGCGCAGAAACGCGTCGAGGTTGGGGGAGCCGATCTCCTCTTCACCCTCGATGAGCACTTTCACGTTGGCGTTCAATCCGCCGCCGTGTTGCAATGATGTGGCAAGCGCGGCCAGCACCGCAATATCCTGCCCCTTCATATCCGACACGCCGCGCCCGTACAGGTTCTCGCCCGCCAGAGTCGGCTTGAACGGATCCGTCTTCCATTCGTTCAGCGGATCGACGGGTTGCACATCGTAATGGCCGTACACCAGCACCGTCGGCTTGCCCGGCGCACCCATCCATTCGCCGTACACCACTGGATGCCCCGCCGTGGGCATAACCGCCACGTTGCTCATTCCCATCGATCTCAACACTTTTTCAACGTACTCGGCGGCGCGTTGCATATCGGGCTTATGCTCGGGCAAAGTGGACACACTCGGTATTTCGGCGAACTCGATCAACTCGCGCAAAATGTAATCGTGATGCGCCCGCACGTGGGCGATTGCAGATTGTAGGTCAGTCATAGATTAGCCTCGAAAAGGGGATGGCACGATTATACGGCGTGAGAGGCGTATATCAAAATAGACATCTCCGCGCTTTTCGGATAAACTCGCGGCATGTTCAAGCGATTCGCTTTTCCCTTCGCCGCCCTTCTTTCCCTCGCTTGTTTCTTTTTGAATCCGACTCCCGCCCCCACCTCTCCACTGCCGCCGACCCTCGCCCCTCAGACTCCCGCCCCTGTGCCGCCCACCGAATCACAACCCCCCACCTCCACTCCGCAGGTGGTCGTCTTTCCCACCCCCGACGTGCCACTGTCTCAAGCCGGCCCGTGGCTCCTCGCCACCGACGATAACGGCCTGTGGGCCGTGAACCCCGACGGCTCCGGCTTCACGAATCTCTTCGACAAAAAAGTTGTCTCGCCGTGGTACGAATTCTCGACGGCGATTTCCCCCGACGGCCATCACCTCGCCTTCGTCACCGCCGATGAACCCCAGCAATACATCGGCCTCCGACTCATTCTCCTCACCCTGCCCGAAGGCACGACTCAAATCCTCACGCCGCTGATGAAGCCCGATGTTGATCCCTTCGCCGACTTCTCCGACCCGGCTTTTGAGGCCGCCCGCGCCATCGGCGATTACGCCAGCGCGGCCTGGTCGCCCGATGGCCGCAAACTCGCCTTCATTGGCGCGCAGGATGGCCCTTCATCTGATCTGTATGTGTACTCGCTCGACGATGGAAGCATCACGCGCCTCACCGACGGCCCGAGTCAAACATACGGCCTCAGTTGGTCGCCCGACGGCAAATACATCGTTCACGCCGGAGTGGAGAGTTTCGGCACGGGCGCGGGTTACAGTCTTGTGGGCATGTGGGCGGCCCGCGCCGACGGTTCGGGCGTGGAAACGCTGTACCTTCCCAGCGGCGGCGACGAGCGCGTGATCGGCTGGATCGACAACGAAACATTCATCACCTCATCGTGGTTCATCACTTGCGGCACATCGCTCCTCCGCACATACAACATCCCTGCTCGAAGCGAAAAGATTCTTCGCCGCGAATGTGTCGATTCGTACGCCTTCGATCCGGTGAGCAAAACGCTGGTGTACTCGGTCAGCACAACGCTCTCCGATTTTCTCGAAGACAAAACCACCGGAGTCTACTTTTGGAATCCGAGTCTCGATCAGCCGCGGGCGATTTCCGAAATAGCCAACGCCAGCAACGTCTCGTGGTCGCCCGAAAGCAAATTGTTTTATTTCGGATTCGAAGGCGGGCAAGCCACCGCCATTGACTTGCGCGGCACGCCAGCCAGTGTGCCCGTCGGCATCACCGACCCGCCCGCCGTGTCCAGCGCCGGAGATTACGCATGGATCGACGATAACTTCACCCTGCAAATCACCGATCCATCCGGGCAAACCCGCGCCGTGTTCGACGGCGCGACCGGCCCGCTCGCGTGGTCAGCCGATGGGCAATCGTTCTTTTTCACCGATAACCGCGCCTCCCTCCATGTCGCCCGCAAACCCGATTTCACCGCCGAGAAGATCACCGACCTCTCCAACGTCGGCGACTTCGCCTGGCTCTCCCCTCCTCCCTAACCACCCAACCATCCAACCACCCAGCCACCCTCAATGTCCTCCGACGTTCCCCGAGTCCGCCAGCAATATCTCGACATCAAAAAGCAATACCCGCACGCCATCGTCTTTTTTCGGCTCGGCGACTTTTATGAGACTTTCGATTCCGATGCCGAGCTGATCGCCCGCGAACTCGACATCGTTCTCACCAGCCGCGAA
>VGOW01000089.1 GCA_016875735.1 Chloroflexota bacterium
CATCGTGGGCATCGCTGCGGTCTGAGCCTGTTCCAACTTGGGCTGCGACTTTTGGGCCATTTGCTCAAAAATGATTTAGCCCTGCCAGCCAACTTCACCCTTCAGCCAGAAAGTGTCTGGTAGTGAACCAATAATATGAAGCACGCGGTCACCAAGACCCGTTGCGTCAATATCTGTCGTTGCGGCGGAAGAACCTGAAATGGCAATGTTGCTGGTAATATCAAGATCGCCAGTGACGCTGGCATCTTCTCCCGTGCCAATGAGCGCAATATCAAACGTTCCGGCTGAGAGAACATATAGAATCATCTCCGGCCAGCGCGTTGGCTTCTTGAATGGCGGCGCGCAGGGTGCATTGCCCGGCGGTTGCCGTCTCGCATACGCCGTTTCCCGGCGCGACATCCACCGCATCGGCGGTGCTGTTGACGATGAAGGATGCCGCTCTCGCGGGTTGCGCGGGCGCGGCAGTCAGCGCTGCCGCCACAACAATCAGGCTCAGCCCGATGGAAAGAAAATTTCTCATGTGTGCTCTTCTCCCGCGCGCGGCACGACTCGACGCCCGGACACGGTGACGCCTATTTTACACGACTCTGCTGTGTGCGCTCACAACATCGCCCCCCGCATCACTTCGATGGGGTGAAGCGCCCGCCGCCCTGCGCCGTCGCCGATTTGGGAGCGGCACGACGTTCCGGGTGCGGCGATGATCGTGTCGGGTGCGGCGGCGCGCGCGGCGGGGAACAACCGATCTTCCCCCACGGCCATCGAAACATCGTAATGTTCGCGCTCGTATCCAAAACTTCCGGCCATGCCACAGCACCCGGCGTTGCTCGACTGCGCCTCGCAATTGGGAATGAGGGCAAAGAAGCGAGCCAGCGTGTCCGAGTCGGCGAGGGCGCGTTGGTGGCAGTGAGTGTGATACAGCACCCGGCGCGGCTGGCTGTCGAACCGCGCGTTGAACTTTCCGGCTTCGGCCTGCGCCACGATCCACTCGTCGAGGAAAAAGGTGTGATCGGCCACAGCGCGGGCGCGGGGGTCGCTGGGGAAGAAGTCGGGGTATTCGTCGCGCAGGGCCGAGGCGCAGCTCGGCTCGCAGAAAAGGATGGGCAGGCCGCGTTCGGCGAATGGCGCGAGGGCGGCGATGTTACGCGCCGCGTTGCGCTTGGCCTCGGCCAACAGGCCTTTCGAGATCAGCGGGCGGCCACAGCACACCGTGTTTTCGGCGAGGCTCACTCGATACCCGGCGGCCTCCAGCACTTCCACTGCCGCTTGGCCGATGCGTGGATCGTTGTCGTTGGTGAACGTGTCGGCGAAGAGGATCACCTCCCTCACCCCTTCCCCTCTCCCAAAGGGAGAGGGGTTAGGGGTGAGGGTTATTCCTCGAAACCATGCCTCGAAAGTTTGCGGCGCGAGCAGGGGCAAGTTGCGATTGGGATGGATGCCGAGCGCGCGAAAGACGACTCCTTTGGCAACGGGATTCCGAAACGCCCAATTGGCGAGAGGCCGCGCCCAGCGGCTCATGCGGTTGAACGCGGCGATGTGGCCGAAGACTCGATTGCGAATCGGCGGGCCGCCTCTTTCGTAATAGTGCGCGAGATATTCGGCTTTCAGTTTCGCCATATCCACAGTGGAGGGGCATTCGGATTTGCAGGCTTTGCAGCTGAGGCAGAGATCGAGCGCGTCGAACAGATCGGGGTCGTCGAGTCCGCGCGGGCCGAGTTGGCCGGAGATGGCGGCGCGGAGGGCGTTGGCTCGCCCGCGAGTGGAGTGGCGCTCGTCGCGCGTGGCGATGAACGACGGGCACATCGCTCCGGCCAACGCGCCGCGCGCGCGGCACTGACTCTGCCCGTTGCACATTTCCACCAGCGCGGCAAAACTTTGCTCGGTCGAAAAACTGAAATGAGTCTGCGTCAGCGTGAACGGCGTGCGATAGTCGGGGTTGTAGCGAAGAATGGCCGGGTCATCCATCGGCGGCGCGTTCACGATCTTGCCGGGGTTCATTCGATGGTGAGGATCGAAAAGGGCTTTGACTTCTTGGAATGCTCGATGCAGTTGCGGGCCGAAGAGCTGCTCGTTAAAACAACTGCGCGCCAATCCCTCGCCGTGTTCTCCGGTGGTAGCGCCTCCGAGCCGGATGGCGAGCGCGATCACTTCATCGGCGATGCGGCGCATTTGTCTCAGCCCTTCGGGCGTTTTGAGGTTGAGCACGGGCTGAACGTGCAGACATCCGGCGGAGGCGTGAGCGATGAACGACACTTCGGCTCCGGCGTCGGCGCAGACGCGGGCCACGCCATCGGCGTATTCGGGCAGGGCGGCCACCGGCACGGCGGCGTCATCCACGAAGAACAGCGGTTTGGCGTCGCCGCGTTTGCTCATGAGCAGCCCGAAGGCCGCCTTGCGCACGCCCCACACATTGTTGATCTCGTCGGCGGCGATCTGCTCGGTGATGACGCAATCGCGGAACAGCCGCCGCAGGGTTTGCGCTTTGGCCGCCACTTCGGAGTCGGTCTCCCCGTAGTATTCGACGGTGAGGGTGGCTTCGGGGTCGCCTTCGATGAATGTCAGTCGGCGGGCGAACGAGGGGACTCGTCGAATGAGGTTGAAGAAGTAGCGGTCGGCGAGTTCGATGGCCGAGGGGCCGGTGTCGAGAATGGCCGGAGTGGATTCGAGCGCGGCGCGGAGCGAGCCGAAGTGAATGATGGCGAGGCGGACGCGCTTGGGTTTGGGAACGAGCTTGACTTTGGCCGAGAGGATGACCGCCAGCGTGCCCTCACTACCGACGAAAAGATGAGCCGGATTCGGTTTGTGGTTTGAGGTTTGAGATTGGAAGTTTGGATGCAGATTCTGATACGACTCAAGCATCCGATTGAGATTGTATCCGGCGACGGCTCGCCATGTTTTGGGGTAGCGAGTTTCGATCTCGGAACGATAGCGAGTGAGGATGTCGTCGAGGCGAGAGCGATACGGCTCGGACAGGGGATGATCGGGGCCGACGGTGAGTCGGCTCCCATCGGCGAGGGCGAGGTCGAGTTCGAGGGTGTGATCGGCGGACATGCCGTAGAGGATCGAATGCATGCCAGTGGAGTTGTTGCCGAGCATTCCGCCGAGGGTGGCGGCCATGCTGGAAGCCGGATCGGGGCCGAAGAGGAGGCCATGCGGCGCGAGGTGCGTGTTGAGATGATCGCGCACCACTCCGGCTTGCGCCCGCGCCCAGCCTTCTTCGGCATTCACTTCGAGGATCGAATCGAGATAGCGCGAGGTATCGAGGATGACGGCCGGGCCGACGGTTTGGCCGGAGATGCTCGTGCCGCTGCCGCGCGGCAGAACGGGCGCGTTGAATTGCGCCGCCGCCGAGATCGCCGCGCACACGTCGTCGGCGTCGCGCGGGAGGACGACCCCGAGCGGCGCGAGGCGATAACTGCTGGCGTCGGTGCTGTAAAGTTGGCGCGTGAGCGAGTCGAACTTCACTTCGCCGCGCACGGATTTGCGGAGAGCGTTGGCGAGATCGGCGTGCGGCGATACGGTGTTCATTGCGCCGTCCAACCGCCGTCAATCGAAATGGACGCGCCGGTGATCTGCGCGGCGGCGTCGGAGCAGAGAAAGACGACGAGCTGCCCGATCTGATCGATCTGCACGAACTGTTGCGAAGGCTGTTTTTCGGAAAGCAGATTGCGCGCCGCCTCTTCGATGCTCAGGCCGAGTTGTTTGGCGCGGGCTTCGATTTGCGTTTCGACCAGCGGCGTGCGCACCCAGCCGGGACAGAAGGCGTTGCAGGTGATTCCCGATCCCGCTGTTTCGAGCGCCACGACTTTGGTGAGGCCGATGAGGCCGTGTTTGGCCGACACGTAAGCGGCCTTGTTCACCGAGGCCACCAACCCGTGAGCCGAGGCGGTGTTGATGATTCGCCCCCAGCCTTTCTTCTTCATGTGCGGCAGGGCGTGGCGAATGGTGTGGAACGACGACGACAGATTGATGGCGATGATCGCGTTCCACTTCTCCGGCGGGAAGCCGTCAACGGGCGAGGTGTGCTGGATGCCGGCGTTGTTGCACAGAATATCCACGCCGCCGAATGCTTTCACGGCAACGCCCATCATTTCTTCGATCTCATCGGGCTGGGTCATATCTGCGCCGTGATGAATGATGCGGCCTCCGTCGGCTCGGGCCATCTCGGAGCGGATGCGTTCGATCTCGGCTGGGTCGCCGAAACCGTTGAGGACGACGTTGCACCCCTGCGCGGCGAGGGCGCGGGCAACGCCCAGCCCGATGCCGCTGGTGGAACCGGTGACAACTGCGCTTTTGCCTTTGAGCATGGATTGCCTCCTCCGATGGCGATGCGCCGATTCTATTCTAAAAAGCCGATTGCTATTTGCCGAAACTTTGTTATTATAGCCCCCACGTTTCGCTCATACCGGGAGGACGAGAATGCGCGCATTGCTCAAGATAGCGAATGTGATCGACGGCGTCACCGAACGCATTGGCGGGCTGGCCGATTGGTTGGTGATGCTGGTGGTTGGGGTCGGATTCTACAACGTCACGGTGCGGTATTTGGGCCGTTTCATCGGCGTCCGGCTGTCGTCCAATTTGTACATCGAATTGCAGTGGTATCTCTTTTCGATGATCTTTTTCTTGGGCTTCGCCTACATCCTCAAACATGGGGTGAATGTGCGGGTGGACTTCCTCTACACTAAATGGACGGATCGGCAAAAGGCAATGGTCGATTTGGCGGGGACGATCCTGGTTCTCATTCCCCTGTGCATCATCGGCATCTTTGCCGCCTACAACCCCGTTCTGCAATCATGGGGGCGGTCGCCCAATGGAAACTGGGGAACGTGGGAAGTGTCGCCCGACCCCGACGGCCTGCCGCGCGCCCCGATCAAATCCATGATCATTGTAGCGTGGGCCACATTGCTTCTCCAGAGCATTTCGCAAGTCATCAAATACGCGGCCATCCTTCGCGGCCACACCGAGATCGCCAAAGCAATCGAAACTCAGCAAGAAAGCATAGACGACGTCACGCTGCCGGTTCAGAAATAGCCGGCGGACCTCACCCCTTCGAGGAGATAGCCCATGCATGGATATGAGTGGTTGGCGCTGGCGATGTTTGCGGGGTTCATTGCATTCTTGTTGAGCGGTTACCCGGTCGCGTTTGGGTTTGCGGGCACGGCCATTGTGTTTGGCGGCATCGGCCTGGCCATCGGCGCATTCGACCTCGTTCGCCTGCGCGCGCTGACGAGCGTGTGGTTCGGCACGATGTCCAACTTCACCCTGCTGGCAATTCCCTACTTCATCTTTTTGGGAGCCGTGCTTGAAAAATCCGGGCTGGCCGAAGATTTGCTGGAGACGGTGGGCATTTTGCTCGGCCCTCTGCGCGGCGGGTTGGCGTTGACGGTGGTGATCGTGGGCACGTTGTTGGCCGCCACCACCGGAGTGGTGGCCGCCACCATTATCGTGATGGGCATGATGATGCTGCCCACCATGCTGAAGTATGGCTACGACAAACAGTTGGCCTCGGGAACGATAGTAGCCTCCGGAACCATGGCGCAGATGCTCCCGCCCAGCATTGTGCTGGTGCTGTTGAGTGATCAGATCGGCGTGTCGGTGGGCGATCTGTTTGTGGGCGCGGTCATCCCCGGCTTGATGCTGGCCGGGTCGTATGCGCTGTATGTGTTGGTGATAGCTTACCTCAAGCCCAATTCTGCGCCGCCGCTGCCGCCCGAGGCGCGCACCCTGCGCGGGTGGACATTGGCCCGCCGCACAGCGCAGACCGTGCTTCCGCCCATCCTGCTCATCTTCGCCGTGCTGGGCAGCATCTTCTTCGGCGTCGCCACCCCCACCGAAGCCGGGTCGGTGGGCGCGGTGGGCGCATTGCTGTTGGCCGGAATGAACCGCAAACTGAACTGGAAACTGATCAAAGACTCCGCCCACTCCACTGCCCGCGTCACCGCATTGGTGGTCATGATCCTGTTCTGCGCCTCCACCTTCAGCCTCGTCTTCGACGCGCTCGGCGGCAAATCCTATATCACCAATTTGCTGGTGAGCATGCCCGGCGGCTTCTGGACTTTCCTCATCGTCAGCAACATCATCGTGTTCATTCTTGGCATCCCGCTGGAGTTCACCGAAAATGACTCGCCCCTGTCAACAACTGAAAATCAGACTGCCGTTCGCTCGCTTGTCCAATAGCCTTCGGGGTCGAAGCGGCGGAGCGTCGCCAGTTCCGACGGCGTGGGCGCAGGCGTGGTGACCACTTCCGACGACACACGCAGGGGCCAGCCCGTCGAATCCAAAACCTGATCCACTGTGACGCCCGGATGAACCGAGACGAGCATCATCTCTTTGGTGGCCGAATCGAATCGCAGAACGCCCAGCGTGGTGATCACGGTGGACGGCCCCCCGCGCGGGAGTCCGACTCGGTCACGCCAGCCCGCGCCGTTACCGTATCCGGGCGAGGTGATGTAATCCACCTTCGGCACGAAGCGGCGCTTCTCGTGCGCCATGATGATGATGTGACGTTTGGCCAGACTCGCCAAGTCGCATGCGCCGCCGCTGCCGGGCAAGCGCATCTCAATGTTCTGCGCCCCGCCGATGTATGTGGTGTTGAGATTGCCGAACCGATCTACTTGCGCCCCGCCGATGAAACTCACATCCACGATGCCTTGTTGTAGCAATCCCATCACGTCGGCGGTGTCGGCCAGCCATTGGGCGCGATACAGGTTGGGGAGATCGCCCATCGTGAGGATCGGTTCGGGCGCCGCCGAGTCGCGGATGATGCCCAACTCGTATACGCCCACTGCGTTGGGCGCGTGCGTGCTCTTCGCCAACTGAAAGCCGAGCAATGGCAACCGCATCCCCACGAACACGACATTGCCATCGCTGATCTCGCGCGCGGCGGCGGCCACCATCAATTCCGGTTGCGTGTAGGGGCGAGGCGTGCCCTCGCCCATGCCTTTGCCCATACCCTCGCCCTTCACCTCAATACCCATAATCCACCACCTCTGCCAGCGCGCGCGTTTTTATTTTCAGCGAGGCCATTCTCGCCTCGCCCAACAGCGCAGGGTAATCGTCGCCGCTATCCACCCATCGCGCTTGCCATGCGGCAAAGGCTTCGAGCGTGCGGCTGTCGCGCTGATAATCAATGAAGGCTTGATGATCGCGGTTGTAGTGTCCGGGCACGGGCGAGGGATGCGCGCCCCACGGAACGTGAGCGACCGCGCTCACCCGAAAGCCCGGCGTGACGACTCGATTCGGATCACTGCTGATAATCTCCGGCGGCGCGATCTCTTCGGCGGTGATGATGATGTGTTTGCTGGCGAGGCAGGCTTCGCGAGTGACTCCGAGATTGCCCCAGGCGTGCGCGTTGCCGTATTCGTCGGCGCGTTGAACGTGAACAATGGCGACATCGGGAGTGATGGCCGCCACGGCGGTGACGGCGTCTCCGGTGAAGGGGCAGGCGAACTCGCGCAGGCTGGCGTTCGTTTCGTAGAGTCCGCTTCCCAGCGCGGTGCGGGTCGGCATGAAAGGCACGCCCATCGCTCCGGCGCGCAGGGCCATCGCAATGGTGAGGTTGGAATGATCTTCGACTTCGAGGCTTCCGCTTTCGACGGCGCGGCGAAAGCAATAGCCGGAGCCGGTGATGACGTTGCCGGCCCACGCGGCGCGCACTTTGCTGGCGCATCCGCCGCCGATGATCTGATCGAAGAGGATGTCGGAGATCGGGCCGATGAGGGTGAGGCTGCGTTTGCGCTGGCGGATGAGTTCGCGCCCGGCGGCGAAGGGGATGAGCGATTCGAGCGCTGTGCCGAGCGCCACCGAACTGCCGTCGGGCACGAAGCGGGCGATGGCTTCGGCGAGAGAGAGGAGTTTGGATGCGGGCATTAGACTCCTTCGGAAAGAAGCCGATGATCCACGAAGAACACGAAGGGGCACGAAGTACAGATTTCAACTTTCGTGTTGCTTCGTGACCTTCGTGGATACCTCTTTTAGACTCCGATATAGCGATGCTTCACTTCTTCGTTCGTTTGCAAGTCGTTGGGCGTGCCGCTGTGCACGATTTGGCCTTTGCTCAACACGTACACGCGGTTGGCGAGGCTGAGGGCGAGCGACAGGTTTTGCTCCACGAGCAGAACCGAGAGGCCTTCATCGCGCAGGCTGGCCACAATGCGCCCGATCTCGGCGACGATGAGCGGGGCGAGTCCTTCGGAAGGCTCGTCCATCAACAGCAGTTTGGGGTTGAGCATCAGCGCGCGGGCCACCGCCAGCATTTGCTGTTCGCCGCCGCTCAATTGCGAACCGAGATTCTTCAATCGTTTTGCCAGCGGCGGAAAAGTGGTGAGCACGCGGTCGAGTGTCCAGCCGCGCCCACGAGCGGCAAGGGTGATGTTTTCGCGCACGGTGAGGGTGGGGAAGATTCCGCGCCCCTGCGGAACGAGGCCGACTCCGAGTTGGGCGGTGCGATGCGGACGCAGATGCGTGATCTCGACTCCGTCGAACACGATGCGCCCTTCTTTCGGCGGCGCGAATCCGATGATGGAATTGACGGTGGTGGTTTTGCCCACACCGTTGCGGCCCAGCACGGCCACGATCTCTCCGGCGTTCACTTGCAGGGAGAGGCCTTGCAGAATGTGGCTGTCGCCGTAAAAAGTGTGAATGGAATCGACGGTGAGCATTTTTTCGCCCCTCTTTCATCCCCCCCTTGGGGGGACAGAGGGGGGTGCGCCGAGATAGATTTCTTGCACCAGCGGGTTGGCGCGCACTTCGCCCGGCGCGCCTTCGGCGATCACTTCGCCGTAATGCAAAACGGTGATGCGGTCGGCGAGGCTGAACACCACATCCATATCGTGTTCGACGATGAGCATGGTGAGCGAACGCGGCAGGGATTCGATGAAGCGAGTCATTTCGATGGTTTCGGCGGGCGACATTCCGGCGGTGGGCTCGTCGAGCAACAGTGCGCGCGGCTCGGTGGCGAGGGCCAGCGCCACTTCGAGCGCGCGCTGTTGGCCGTAGGCCAAGTTGCGCGCCAGCTGCTGGCTTTGCGCCGCCAGCCTCAATCGAGCGAGAATCGATTCGGCTTCGGCGTTCACCGCCGAATAGCCGCTCACCGATTTGAGCACTTGCCCGGCGATGCCCCGATGGTGCTGAACGGCCAATCGCACATTTTCGAGAACGGTGAGATCGAAGAATAGATTGTTGCGCTGAAAGGTGTGGCTGAGTCCGAGATTGGCGCGAGTGTGCACAGGCAGGTCGGTGATGTCGTGGCCGTCGAAGTGGATGCGGCCTTTGGTGGGGGCGATCTCTCCGGCAATGAGTTTGAACAGCGTGGTTTTGCCCGCGCCGTTGGGGCCGATGATGGCTCGGCGCTCACCGGACTCTACCGCCAGCGTCACGTTCGCCAACGCGGTCACGCCGCCGTAATCTTTGCAAAGATGTTCGGCCTTCACTTGACTCATGGCCGCTTCTCCACGGCGCGGCGCAGAAGGCCGACGATGCCGCGCGGGGCGAACAACACAAACAGAATGAACACGAGTCCGAGCACGATTTCCCAGCGCTCGGTGTAACTGCTGACGAAGGTGGGCAGGAGCCGAATGACGGCCGCCCCCAGCATCGGCCCCACCAGCGTGCCCACGCCGCCGACGATCAGCATGATCATCACTTGCCCCGACGTTGCCCAATAGAGCGTTTCGGGCGCGGCGTGCTGAGTGAAATGAGTGAGCAAGGCTCCGGCCAGCCCGGCGAACGCGCCGCCGATGACGAAGGCGGCCATTTTATATCGGAAGGTGTTGTAGCCGAGCGCGCGCATCCGCTGTTCGTTGTCGCGAATGCCGCGCAGGGCCGCGCCGAATGGACTGCCCACGATGCTCCGCAGAGCGATCCACGATAACAGAAAGAAAGCGAGCACGAGATAATAATAACTTTCGCGCGAGTCGAACGTGTACGCCCACGCGCCGACTCCGATGACCGGGCGCGGCACGCCGGCCAACCCGTCGGAGCCGCCGGTGACATCCGACCAACTGATGGCGATGCTGAACAGCATTTGCGCGAAGGCCATGGTCACCATCAAAAAATAGATGCCGCTGGTTCGCAGAGCGAAGAAGCCGATGATCAACGCCAGCAGGGCCGCGCCGATGATCACCAGCGGCACGGTGACGAGAATGTTATCGGTGAGGCCGAGCGCGGTGTAGGCCAGAATGTATGCGCCCAGCCCGAAGAAGGCCGCGTGCCCGAATGAGGTGAGCCCGGTGTAGCCTAACAGCAAATCGAGGCTCATGGCAAAGATGGAATAGATGAGGACTTCGATGGCGAGGCTGAGAAAGTAACTGCGGACGGCGTAGGGATAAACAATGGCGGCGAGGATGGCGACGATGAGCGCCGCCCATTTCCAGTGTCGCGCCATCGCTCAGTTTCCTTTCACGCCGAACAGCCCCGATGGGCGGGCGAGCAGAACCACGGCCATCACCGCAAAAATGAGGAACATGGAGAACTGAGGGATCAGCGCTTTGCCAAACGTGTTTGCCAGCCCGATGAGCAGACTGCCGAAGAACGCGCCTTTGAGTGTGCCCAGCCCGCCGACCACGACGACGACCAGGGCCAGAATCAGAATCTCCAGATCGAGGCCGGGATACAAATTGAGAACGGGAGCGCCGAGCACTCCGGCCAGCGCGGCCAGCGCCGTGCCCAAGGCGAACACTCCGGCGAACACTTTTTGGATGTCGATGCCCAGCCCGCTCACCATTTGCGCGTCGGAGACTCCGGCGCGCACGATGGCGCCGATGCGCGTGCGCCCGATGAGCAGGCCCAGTCCGGCGGCGATGATCAGCCCGAAGAAGATCAGTGACATGCGATAGCGTGGGAACAATGCGCCGAAGATCACCACCGCGCCTTTCAACTCATCCGGCCCGGGCACCGACTCCACGTACGCGCCCCAGCGCCAGCGGATGAGATCGGCGGCGATGAGCGCCAGCCCAAAAGTGAACAGCACTTGATCCAAATGACGATGCCTGCCATATAGCCGCCGCAGAAAAAAGTATTCGACGATCAAACCCAAGCCGCTGACGATCAACGGGGCGACGATCAGCGCGATCCAAAAGTTGTCGAACTGGCGCACCATCGTCAGGCCGATGTATCCGCCGAGCAAATAAAACGCGCCGTGCGACAGATTGATCACGTCCATCAGCCCAAAGATAAGCGACAGCCCGGCGGCCAGAATGAACAGCAACATGCTGAACACGAGGCCGTTGAACAGTTGGAAGATGAATTGGCTGGCAGACATGAAACAGAAGTCAGTAGTCAGTAGCCAGTAGTCAGAAGGGTGCGCTTCTGACTACTGTATTCTGACTGTTGAGAAGGTTAGCCCTTCGAGTCGTCGCCGGGATCGACGATCTCGCCGAGGTCTTCGATGACGACGTTATGCAATGCGCCGCCCACGTTTTGCACTTCGCGCAGATAGATGTGCTGTTTGGGCGCTTGCGAATTGGCGTCGAGCGCGAACGTGCCGCGCGGGCTGGGGAAGGAGATTCCGCCGAGCGCATCGATCAACGCATCTACATCGCTGGTGTCGCCTTCCACCGCATTGATCATCTCCACGATGGCGCGGCCTGTGTCGTAGCCCTGCACCGCAAACACGTTGGCATCTTTGCCGGTGCGCGCTTTGTAGGCTTCGGTGAACTTCGCGTTGTCGGCGTTGTCGAGCGAGAGCGCCCAGTGCAAACCACTGCGCACACCCAGCGCCGCGTCGCCCTCTGCCGGGAGCACGTCCTCTTCAACCATGAAGCCGGATGACATGAGCGGAATCTGCCCGGCCAAACCGAGCTCGCCCCACGCCTTCATAAAAGTAACTGCCGCGCCGCCGCTGTAGAAGCAATACACCAGTTCGGGGTTGGCCGCCGCCAACTCGGTAATGAACGGCGCGGGATCGCCCATGTTGGGAAACGGTGTCTTCTGCACACCAATGATCGTGCCGCCCGCCGCCTCGAAACTGTTTTGGAAGGCGGTGATCGTGTTCGCCCCCGCGCCGTAATCGGGCACGCTGATGTACGCTTTCTTCCCGACGTTCTCCGCCGCCCACGTGCCCACCGGCCAATTGGGCTGCCAGTTCGTGAACGATGTGCGCCAAATGTATGGCGTCTTCGCCCCGCGGCTCAGCGCGTTCGCCCCGGCGTTGGAGCAGATAAGCAGCTTCTTGTTCGAGTCGAAGTAGTCGCGCACGCCGGCCAGCACGCCCGAGCTCACGATGCCGGTCACAAAATCCACTTCGTCCTGCTCCACCAACTTGCGCGCCTTCTCCAAAGCCTTGTCCGGCGCAGTGCCTTCGTCTTCTTTGATGACTTTGATCGTGCGGCCTCCGGCCACGCCGCCTGCTTCCTCGAAATACATCTCCATCCCCGCAGTGATGTTCTCGCCGAGCGCGGCATAAATATCAGTGTATGGCAACAGCACGCCGATCTTTAGCGAGGGGGCCGCCACTGTGGGCACAGCCGTTGGGGCCGGCACTGATGTGAGTGCGGCAGTGGGCGGTACCGCGGTGGCTGCCGGAGCAGCGGTGAGGGCAGTGGCGCCGCACGCGCTGAGCGCCGGCCCAGCGGCCAGTGCGCCCGCCGTCACCCCCAGCGTCCGCAAAAACTGTCGGCGGGTAAAAATCGTTGCCTTTCTGTGAGTCATTTTCTCCTCCTGAGTGAGAGAAATGTGAATCGGATGGGACAACAACGGTTCTGGAAAAACATTGGCAGCGTTCGACGAGCGGCCTCACTCCTCTTCGGTTAGCAATACCTTCGCGGTCGCGGCCTGCCGTGGCGCGCGCCGTGATCGCGAGATCGATCCACACCGCCCGCCCTCTTTAGCCGCCGCGAAGTGCGTCGCCTCGAGATGACGATCTCGAAAAGCAGCGCCGTCCCGTTGAAAAGAAGTTGGTTGACTAATCGTGCGAGAGCGAGTTGGCATTCTAGCATGGTGACGGCATTTCAGCCATTTTGCCTCCCAAAGTATTCCCTTCGCGCCGTCTCTTTTGTGAAATGCGTGATAAACTCCGGCGTAAGAATCACGAAGGAGGCAAGCATGATTGAGACTCAAGGTACGGGCACAACCAGCGCACACTACCGCCGAATGGGGCGGGGGGAGTGCGAGAAGATTCACGAGGCGAGTCTAGAAATTCTGTGGCGCACCGGCATCGAAGTTCACGACGAGAAAGCGATGGCGTTGCTGGTGAAGGCAGGTGCGTCCGCCGACGGAATCCGAGTCCGCCTGCCCGAACATTTGGTGACGAAAGCGCTGAACACCGCGCCGAAGACGATGACGCTGTACAACCGTGCGGGCAAAGTCGCCATGCGCGCCGGAGGCCATGCCAGCCATTTCGGCGGCGGTTCCGATTGCCTCAACATCCTCGATCATCGCACCGGGCAGAGACGCCGCCCGGTGCTGAAAGACGTGATGGAAGCGACCCGGTTGATGGACGCTCTGCCGGAAATCGATTTTGTCATGTCGGCGTTCTTGCCGGAGGATGCCGATCAACAAATCTATGATCGCTATCAAATGGAGGTGATGCTCAATAACACCACCAAGCCCATTGTGTTCGTGACGCCCGACTTCGAAGGGTGCGCGGCGGCGGTTGAGATGTGCGAGGCGGCGGCCGGCGGCGTGCAGTCGTTTCGGCGGCGGCCCTTCGCCACGTGTTACATCAACGTGACCTCGGGCATGACCGCCAACGCCGAAGCCCTGCAAAAGTGCATGTATCTCGCCGAGAAAGGCCTGCCGCAGTTGTACATCCCGCTCAACGCCGGCGGAGTCAATTCGCCCACCACCACTGCCGGGTGCATGGCCTCGATGAACGCGGGCACATTACTTGGCATCGTGCTTTCGCAATTGGTGTGCCCGGGCGCGGCAGTGGCGGTGCCCGGCTGGAACGGCGGCCCATACAACTTGCAAACGATGGTGGGCAACTATGTGCTCGCCGAAGAGCAGGGCGTGGCCATCGAGATGGGCAAATACTACAACCTGCCCGTGTTCGGGCTGGGTGGTTGCACCGACTCGAAGGTGTTGGATCAGCAGTGCGGCGCGGAAGTGATGTTGAGCCTCATGACTTCGCTGTTGCACGGGGCGAACATCGTGCACGACGTGGGATTCATGGACGCCGGGATGCAAGGCTCGATGCAGATCATGGCGATTGCCAACGACCTTTTGGGTTTCCTGCGCGCCTCCACCCGCGGGGTGGCCGTCACCGACGAGGCGCTGGCCCTCGATGTGATCGACGAACTGGGCCCTAGCGGCGATTACCTCAGCCATGATCACACGATGACTCATTACCGGCAAACCTACTACTCCAAACTGGCCGACAAGAATCCGTACTCGGTTTGGATGGAGCAGGGCGGCACGACGATGGAGCAGCGCGCCGCCGCGCTGGTGGACGAAATTTTGGAGAGCCACACCCCCGAGCCGCTCCCCGCCGATGTCCAGCGCGAACTCAAGAAGATCGTCGAGCGTGAGCAGGCGTGGAGTGACGGCAAGGGGTAACGCTCATAAGCCCTGATCAAAAGGATGTGCGCTGATCATTTCTCAAACAGAATCAACGTCCAACTGCAACATCCGCCTTCATCAACGTCCCACAAGGGAGTCAATATGTTCAACACAAACCGAGACTCCGCAATTAGGCGAATCGTCGCCCGCAAGAATCACAAATGCTACGGTATGGGGCTGGGCATCATCATTCTCGATGATGTGTATCCGGGCTTTCCCGGCGACGTACGTAACGCCAGCGGCTACCCCTTTCCTATCCAATACGAGATCGCCCGCGGAGTAGATATTCCCCGCCTCGTCGTCGAGGAGGACAAATCGCCGTGTCTCGAGCCGGTGATCCGAGCTGCGCAGACTCTTGAGGCGATGGGTTGCCGGGCCATTGCCGCCGAGTGCGGTTACTTCGCCTATTTTCAGCGCGAGGTGGCCGAGAGCGTGAGCGTGCCGGTGTTCATGTCCAGCCTTCTGCAAGCGCCGTTCGCCCAGCAGCTCATCGGGCCGAACCGAGTCGTCGGCATCCTCATGTCGGGACTCAAAGAGTTGACCGATCGCCATTTAGAGTCGGCGGGCATCCGGTTGGGATCGAATTACGTTCTCGGCGGGGCGATGGATGATCGCGAATGCGAGGAGTTCGATCATTTGTGGACGGGCGGTCTGCGCACCGATCCGCCTTCGGCGGATTATGACAAAGCCGAAGCCGAGTTCGTCAAAGCGGCAGTTCGGTTTTTTA
>VGOW01000090.1 GCA_016875735.1 Chloroflexota bacterium
TGGACGAAAGACAGCGAAAATCCGACAAACAGCAAATGACTTCCTTCACCGAATCTACGATCGAACAAGCCGCCATTGATTGGCTCACCGAGCTGGGCTACAGCTACGCCTTCGGGCCAGAAATCGCGTTCGATGGTGAACGTCCTGAACGTGGTGATTATCAGGAAACACTTCTGCTTGGTCGCTTGCAGGCTGCCATTGCCCGCATCAACACTACGTTACCCGCCCAGGCACAGGCAGAAGCCCTGCGGAAAATCACGCGGCTCGGCAAACCTTCGCTGTTGCTCAACAATCACGCTTTTCATCTCTTTGGCACATTCGCGCGCTGTTCCGAAATTCTGCGCCAGACCCCCGAACAAGCGACCAGCCGCGAAGACCTTATCGAAAAATTGCGCGGGCGCGTGGCAGGCGGCATCTTTTTCACGACGATTCAAAAATTCTTGCCGACCGCGCAATCAGGCGGACCACTTTCAGATCGCCAAAATATTATCGTGATTGCCGATGAAGCGCATCGCAGTCAGTACGATTTTATTGACGGCTATGCGCGAAATATGCGCGATGCTCTGCCGAATGCCTCGTTCATCGGCTTTACGGGGACGCCGATTGAACACGCCGATGCCAACACCCGCGCCGTGTTTGGCGATTACATCAGCATCTATGACATTCAACAAGCGGTCGAAGATGGCGCGACCGTCAAGATTTATTACGAAGGTCGTTTGGCGAAACTGGGACTCGTCGAACAAGAAAAGCCCAAGATCGATCCCGAGTTTGAAGAAGCGACCGAAGGCGAAGAATTAGAGCAGAAGGAAAAACTCAAAACCAAGTGGGCGGCGCTCGAATCGATTGTCGGCGCAGACAAGCGTGTGAAATTGGTCGCACAAGATTTCGTTCAGCATTTTGAAAAGCGTCTCGAAGCGATGGACGGCAAAGCGATGATCGTCTGTATGTCGCGCCGCATCTGCGTTGACCTCTACCAAGCGATTGTCGCTCTGCGTCCCGATTGGCACTCGGACGACGACAAGCAAGGCGCCATCAAGATTGTGATGACAGGCAACGCCACCGACCCGCTCGATTGGCAAGGGCACATTCGCAACAAGCCGCGCCGCGAAGAACTCGCTAAACGATTCAAAAACCCCGACGATCCGTTCAAGGTCGTCATCGTGCGCGATATGTGGCTCACAGGTTTCGATGTGCCGCCACTGCACACGATGTACATTGACAAGCCGATGCAAGGGCACGGCTTGATGCAAGCGATTGCGCGCGTCAATCGCGTTTACAAGGACAAGCCAGGCGGCTTGATCGTCGATTATCTCGGTCTTGCGTATCACTTGCAAAAAGCGCTCGCCGCGTACACCGAAAGTGGTCATCCCGCCGAAACCGCGATTGACCAAGATGTGGCAGTTGCCGAATTGATGACGCGCTACGAAATCTGCCAGGGTTTGTTCCACGGCTTTGATTGGTCGAAATTTTTTACAGGCACAGCACAGGAAAAACTGGGGGTTTTGCCACTCGCGCAAGAACACATCTTGAAACAAGATGACGGCAAGACACGGTTGCTGAAAGCGGTCAAAGAATTGTCACTCGCATTTGCGCTCGCCGTACCCGATGAACGCGCCTTGGCGATCCGAGATGATGTTTCGTTCTTCCAAGCCGTACGCTCCGCGCTCATCAAATCAACCGTTGAAGGCGAACGCACCGCCGAAGATATTGACCAAGCGATTCGCCAAATTCTTTCACGCGCCGTTGCCACAGATCGCGTCATTGATATTTTTGCGGCGGCAGGATTGAAGAAACCAGAGATTTCTATACAGCGGGCCGCCTGTTTTGCACAGCAACCTCCCGGCCTCGTTCACGTGCACGAGGAGGTTATCGCGGCAACATTTGCCGATGACGGCGTCGGTTTGGTATCCGGTGATGCGCTCGGCGCCTTTGTTCCAGTATGCGATCCGCCGATCGCGATCCACAAAATAGACGCCGTCGTACATGTTGTCCAGCAGTTCTTTGTAGAAGTTGGTGTGCCCGTTCGAGTTATCCATCGGCTACCAATCTTACGCCACAACTTGTAGCGAGGCGATAAAGGCCTCATAAGTTTTCGCGTCCCCAAACTTGCCATAACCCCCGCCGCCGGAATCCTGTATACTGTTTTCACTTCGGTGGCAATCATCATCGGTTGAGCCTCGCGCGGGCACGGCGCGAGTCGGAACGGAGTTGCCATGCGCTTGGAGAATGGCAGCCGGGTGATTATTGTGGGCGGCGGGCCAGCGGGCAGTTTTGCCGCTCTGCATTTACTGCGCCTCGCCGCCGAAGCCTCTCTGCGCCTCGAGGTGATGATCCTCGAAGCCCGCGATTTCAACCGCCCCGGCCCCGGCGGCTGCAACAAATGCGCGGGCATCCTCTCCTCCACCGTCATCCGCAAACTGCAAACGCTCGGCCTCAGCCTCCCGCCCGATGTGATTCAAACCGAGATCGAAGCCTATGTGCTGCATTTGGGCGGAGCGCAGCTGCCCATTCGCCGCCCCGACGCAACTCGGCGAATCTTCAGCGTCTATCGCGGCAGTGGGCCGCGGCTCGGCCAGCCGCAGTTCCCCCGTTCGTTCGACGGTTGGTTGCTGGATCAGGCGCGGGAGCGCGGAGTCGATGTCCGCCGGGCGCGTGCGCAGACGATCCGGCCCGGAGTCCGTCCGGCCGTCGCCACCGCGCATGATCGATGGGAAGCCGATCTGGTGATCCTCGCCACCGGCGTGAACGCCCGCGCGCCCCTCGCCGCCGAGTGGGGCTACCGGCCGCCGCGCACCGAAACGATGGCGCAGGATGAAGTGCCTTTGCCGTCCGGCTTCCTCGACTCCAGCGTTCACATCTTTTTCGATCATCCGCCGGGGCTGATCTTCGGCGGGCTGATCCCCAAAGGCCGCTACGCGAACATTTCACTGCTGGGCCGCAAACTGCCGCCCGATGCGGTGAGCGATTTCCTCGAAGGGCAGGGGCTTACGAGTCTGTTTCCCAACGGCTCGGCGCTGTTGTGCGGGTGCGCGCCGCGTGTGGTCATCGCTCCAGCGTCGGGATATTATGCGGATCGATTCGCGGCGGTGGGCGATGCGGCCATCACTCGGTTGTATAAAGATGGCATCGGCGCGTCGTTCATCACGGCGGAAGCCGCCGCGCGCGCGGCGGTGGAGCGCGGACTCTCTCGCGCCGATTTCGCCGCCGGGTATCGGCCCGTTTGCCAGCGCATCGCCGCCGACAATTTGTTCGGGCGATTGTTGTTTCGCTCGTGGGATGCCACACGCGGCTCGCCTTTTTTGATGAAGGCGTGGCGGCGGGCCATCGTGGCCGAAGCCGATCAGCCCCCGGCGACTCGAATTCACACTCGCATATTGTGGGGTATGTTCACCGGCGATGAATCGTATCGGCAGATTTTTTTGCTTTCGATCGGCCGCCGGGCGCTGGCAGAATTTTTGCAGGGAATGATTCAGAATAGGAGAGAGGGATGACTCAAAAGGATTCCGGGTTGGGGCCACTGGCCGATGGGGCGCGGGTGGTTGTCATCGGCGGCGGGCCGGGAGGGGTGGCGGCGGCGCTGGCCGTCAAACAGGGCGCGCGCGCGCTGGGGCGCGAGGCGCGGGTGACGGTGATCGAAGGCAAGCAGTTCGCCGGAGGGCAGCACAACAATCTTTGCACCGGCGTCCTCTCTCCGCCCATCGTCGAGTTGATCGAACGCGATTTGCGCGTGCCTTTCCCTCACTCACTGAGCCGCGGCGCCATCACCGGCTATGTTCTGCGCACGCCGCGCCGCGAGATCGTGCTCGACGGCGAGGCCGAGCCTTCGGTGACTCTGCGGCGGATTCAGTTCGACGCTTATATGATGGAGGCGGTTCGCCAACGCGGGATCGAGACTCAGTCGGCGCGGGTGAATGGAATCGAGTTCCACGCTGATCGGGTGGTGGTGTACACCGAGAGCGTCCCTGTGGAGGCCGAAGTGGTGATCGGCGCGTTTGGGTTGGACGAGGGCACGGCGGTTCTTTTCCAACGCGCGGTGGGCTATCGGCCTCCCCCTGCGCTGGCTTCCATCGTCACCAAATATCATCCGGGCGAGGCAGGCATGGCCGAGTTCGGGGATCGCATTCATGCGTTTCTTCCGCCGTCGCCGCGAATCGAGTTTGGCGCGATCACGCCCAAAGGCAATCATCTCACCATCAACATCGCCGGAGAGTCGGTGGACACCGACTCGATGAAAAAGTTTTTGGCCGCGCCCGAAGTGCGGCGGGCTCTGCCGTGCTTCGAGAACGCCGGGCGATTCGACGCCAAAGATTTGCGATTCTTCAAAGGGCATTTTCCGTGCGGGCTGGCGCGCAATTTCAGCGGCGACCGATTCGTGATGGTGGGCGATGCCGCCGGGCTGGTGCGCGCGTTCAAAGGCAAGGGCGTCACGTCGGCGGCCCTGAGCGGCATTCGCGCGGCGAATGTGATTCTGCGCGAGGGGATTTCGGCGCGCGCGTTCGGAGCCTATCGCGCCGCCAATCGCGACATCATCGACGATTTGCCTTACGGGCAAGCGATGCGGCGGTTGACGATCCTCGCCGCGCGAGTGGGATTGATGGATGTGGTGCTGCGCGCCGCCGAGAGCGAGCCGGGGTTGCGCCGCGCGCTGTTCGACGCCGCCTCCGCGCACAGCCCGTACCGTCAAGTGGTGCGCGAGGGGTTGACCCTGCGCTCGGCGAGGGCGATGGCGCGGGCGCTTTTCTTCGACGACCACTCTTCTGCAATCACCGACGCGCGATGATGCGGCGCTCGCGGCGGTTACAATGATCATTGGCGACGAATGACAATGCGCCTTTCTGCCGCCGCCCCCGAAGCCTACAATGATGTGGTGAAACGCAAAGCCCTCTTCCTCTGCACCGGCAATTCGTGCCGGTCGCAAATGGCGGAGGCCATCGCCAACGCCCGGCTGGGCGACCAATGGGAAGCCTCCAGCGCGGGAACAAAGCCTGCGGGCTATGTTCATCCCAACGCGCTTCGCGCCCTCGCGGAAATCGGCATCGCGCATCGCGGGCGTTCCAAACACGCCGATGAGTTTCGGGATGCGCCGCTGCGCGATTGGGAAAAGCGCAAATAGAAAGGAATCAAAATATGACAGCCGTCTCTCATAACGCCCCGGCTCGTGGCGGGGCAGTCAATGTTGTCAAACAACTCTCCACCCTCGACCGCTTTTTGCCGTTGTGTATTGGCGATGGCGCTCGGCGTTTTGTTGGGGTATTTTTTTTTCGGGCATCGAAGAGGTGTTCAACACCCTGAGCATCGGCACGGTGTCGCTCCCCATCGCCGTCGGTTTGCTGTGGATGATGTACCCCGTGCTGGCAAAAGTGAAATACGAAGAGTTGAGTAAAATCAGAGGCGCGGCAAAACAGTTCGGAGTCTCGCTGGCGCTCAACTGGCTCATCGGCCCGATCATCATGTTTGCTCTGGCGTGGGCCTTTCTGCCCGATGAGCCCGGATACCGCACCGGGCTGATCATCACCGGCCTCGCCCGTTGTATCGCAATGGTGCTGATCTGGAACATGCTGGCCGGAGGCGACAGCGAATACTGCGCCGTGCTGGTTGCTCTCAATTCCGTCTTTCAGATCGTGATGTACAGCCCGCTGGCCTATTTCTACCTCGCCGTTGTGCCGGGCTGGTTCGGCATGAAAGGCACGGCGGTGGACATTTCGATGTGGGACATTGCCAAGAGCGTGCTGATCTTTCTCGGCATCCCGTTGGCGGCGGGCATCCTCACCCGCTTCACTCTTCTGCGCCGCAACGGCGCCGGGTGGTACGACACGAAATTCATGCCGCGTCTCGGCCCCACAGCGCTGATCGGGTTGCTGTTCACCATCGTCGTCATGTTTTCCATGCAGGGCGATAAGATTCTGGCCCGTCCGCTCGACGGGCTTCGTGTCGCCATTCCGCTGGCGGCTTACTTTGCGGTGATGTTCTTCGTCTCGTTTGCCATTTCCATCGGCCTGAAGTTCTCGTATGAGATGTCGGCCACCCAATCGTTCACGGCGGCCAGCAACAACTTCGAATTGGCTATCGCCGTCGCCATCGGCACATTCACCATCGCCTCGCAGGAAGCGTTGGCAACGGTCATCGGCCCGCTCATCGAAGTGCCGGTGCTGATTGGGCTGGTGTATGTGGCGCTGTGGCTCAAAGGCAAGTTCATTCACACCTCAACCGCGTGACCCGGCGCTAGCACGGGCTCAGGAATCTCATGCGCCAAACAACTCTTTTTCTTATCTCTCTTTTACTCATCGCCTGCGCTTCCGCGCCATCCGCTTCGACGATCAATCTTTCCGATCTTCAACCACTGCCGCTGGCCGTGTCGGATGATGTGGCGCCTCTGCGCGTCGCCGTCGCCGCCGTCATCTCGCCCAAGGGTACCGCCGAGAATTATCAGCCCTTGCTCGACTACATCAGCCTCGCGCTGGATCGCCCGGTGGAATTGGTGCAGCGCCGAACCTATTCGGAGGTGAACGATCTGATCGAAAGCGGGTTTGTGGATATGGCCTTCGTTTGCACCAGCGCTTATGTAGACGGCCATGCCAAGTTTGGCATGGAACTGCTGGCCGCGCCGCAAGTGAATGGCGAAGCCGTGTACTACTCACTACTCATCGTCCCGGCGAGCAGTTCGGCGCAAAGCATGGCCGACCTGCGCGGCAAAGTGTTCGCCTTCACCGATCCGATGTCGAACACCGGGCGCGTGTACCCCACCCATCTCGTTCAGCAATCGGGCCGTGCGCCCGAAGAATTCTTCGCCCGCACCTTTTTCACCTATAGCCACGACGACGCAATCCATGCGGTGGTCGAAGGGCTGGCCGACGGCGCGGCGGTGGACAGCCTCGTGTACGAGTTCGCCGCCGCTCGCGACCCCTCGCTGAGTGAGAAGGTGCGCGTGATCCATCGTTCGCCGCCGTTCGGCATTCCACCGGTCGTCGTCGGCCCCGCCGTGCGCCCGCAGCTCAGGGCCGAACTGCAAACCATTTTGCTCGGCATGGCCGGAGACGAACACGGGCGGCGCGGCCTGCAAACGCTTGGCATCGACAAGTTTGTGACGATTGACGACAGCGCTTACGACTCGGCCCGCGAGCTGCTGGCCGAAGTCGGCCCGACCATTCCATGAAGTCGCCGTTCGCCCAACAGTGGTTCGACTCCTTTTGGGCCGTTGCCGGAGCGGTCAGCGTTCGCACCAAGATTCTCGGCATCATACTGGGGCTGGTGCTGCTATTGGGTTTGGGTGTCACCGTGCAAGTGCGCGCCGCGCTCACTCGCACCATGGACGCTCAACTGCAGGAGCAAGCCGTCTCGGTGGCGCGCGACCTTGCCGCCCGCGCCACCGACTTGATCCTCACCAACGATGTGTACGCCCTGCATCAATTATTGATCGAAACACAAACCAACAACTCTAATGTCCGCTATGCGTTTGTCGTCGATGGGTCGGGGCGCGTGATCGCTCACACGTTTGGCGACGGCTTCCCGCGCGGGCTGCTCGAATCCAACACAGTGTCGGCTTTCGATCATCACCACACCGTCATCCTTAACACGGATGAAGGAACGCTCTGGGACACCGCCGTGCCCATCTTCGATGGCCGGGCCGGAATTGCCCGCGTGGGTCTTTCGGAAGCGGGCGTTCGGAGCGCGGTGGACACCGTCACCGGCCAACTTCTGCTCACCACCGTTTTCGTTTCCGTCATCGGTATCACCGCCGCCGCCTTTCTCACCTGGGTGCTCACCCGACCCATCCTCAAATTGGCGCAAGCCGCGCAAGCAGTGGGGCGCGGCGATCTCTCTCAGCGCGTGCCTCGTTGGGCGAAAGATGAAGTGGGCGATCTGGCCGAAGCCTTCAATGCGATGACGGCGGGGCTGGCGAAAGCGGAAGAAGAGCAGGCCGAACGCGAGCAGTTGCGAGCGCGTTACGTGAGCGGCGTCATCGCCGCGCAGGAAGAGGAGCGGCGGCGCATCTCGCGCGAATTGCACGACAGCACCAGCCAATCGCTCACGTCGCTCATCGTCGGCATGAAAGCGTTGAGCGATGCGAGCGACTCTCCGGCGCTGCGCCAGCGCGGCGAAGAACTGCGGCAGGTCGCGGCGCAGACGCTCGACGAAGTTCACAACCTCGCCCTGCAATTGCGCCCGAGTGTGCTCGACGATCTGGGCTTGCCCGCCGCGCTTCAGCGATACATTGCCGATTGCCAGCGCCGCTATCCACTGCGCATCGATCTCGCCATTCACGGCCTCGCCGAACAGCGCTTGCCTCCGGATGTGGAGACGGCTCTCTATCGCATTGTGCAGGAAAGTTTGACGAACGTGGCCCGCCACGCGCAGGCCTGCACCGCCAGTGTGCTCGTCGAGCGGCGCAACGGCGCGGTAAGGGCCATCATCGAGGATGATGGGCGGGGGTTCGATCCGGAGTCGGCGGGCAAAGCCGAACAGCGGTTGGGCTTGTATGGGATTCGGGAACGGGCGGAGTTGCTCGGCGGCGCGTTCATCATCGAATCGGAGCCGGGCCGCGGCGCCAGCCTCTTTGTCGAAATCCCGTTGGGCGAGGGCGGCCAATGAGCGCTGCTGCTCGCATTCTCATCGCCGACGATCACGCCGTGCTTCGCTCTGGCTTGCGGTTGCTGCTCGACGCGCAGTCCGATCTCAAAGTGGTGGGCGAGGCCGCCGATGGCCGCGAGGCGATGAAACTCGCCGCCGAACTTCAACCCGATCTCATTCTGCTCGATCTGACCATGCCCGGCTTCGGCGGCATGGAAGCCCTGCCCGTTTTGCGGAAGACCGTTCCGGCATCGCGTGTGCTCATTCTGACGATGCACGACGACGAGGGCTATCTGCGGCAGGCTCTGCACCGCGGCGCGTCGGGTTACATTCTCAAAAAGGCCGCCGACGGCGAATTGATCTTGGCGGTGCGCGCCGTTCTTCGCGGCGAAGTGTACGTGCATCCTTCGATGACCAAAGCCCTGCTCGACGATCTGTTGCCCGAGTCTTCAGCGGAGGCCGACGACCCGTGGGAACGATTGACCGACCGCGAGCAGGAAGTTCTCACCCTCGTGGCGCTCGGCCACACCTCAGCCGAGATCGCTTCTCGCCTCAGCCTCAGCCCCAAAACGGTCGAAACCTATCGCGGGCGCGGCATGGAAAAACTTGGCCTGCGCTCGCGCGCCGCGCTGGTGCAGTTTGCTATGGCGCGCGGCCTGCTCTCCGAGAATCACTAACATATCGAGGCTCACGGCCTCAAGAGATTCTGCCCCTCCTTTCTCCAATCAGAGTTTTCCCTACAACCGCGACTCGGGTTGCGGAGTTCTCCCTCTGCCGCCCGCAGTCCCTTTTCTCTATAGTGAGCGTGGCGTAAATTTTGATCTGCCGAGTTTACTTTCACGGAAAGGAAGGTTGTGTATGCCCCAAACTGACACCGCCACCGTCAACCGGCGCGATTTTCTCAAATCGGCCGGAGCCGCGGTGGCCTTTCTCACTGCGCTGAGCGCGGAGCCGGAGCGCGTGATCGCCAGCACGGCTCAAGCGGTCAACAACAAGCCGCTCACTCTCGAATCATCCGAAGGCGCGGATGTGATCGTCCGCATGCAAGTCGAGCTTCAGCGGGCCTTGCAGAAGAAGCCCGACGAGCGCCGCTGGGTGATGGTGATCGATCTACGAAAGTGCGTGGGCTGCCATGCCTGCACCATTGCCTGCGTGGCCGAAAACAAACTGCCGCCCGGCGTGGTTTATCGCCCGGTGATGGAAGAGGAGCACGGCGTGTACCCGCTCGTCACCCGCCGATTCATTCCGAGGCCGTGTATGCAGTGCGACAACCCGCCGTGTACGCCGGTGTGCCCGGTGAGCGCCACTTACAAAGGCGAAGAAGGCGTCGTGCAGATCGATTACGAGCAGTGCATCGGCTGCCGCGCCTGCATCACCGCCTGCCCTTACGGCGCGCGCACCTCAGACTTTGGCTACACCTACCTCGAAGGCGCGCCCGTCGCCGACGGCCTGATCGCCGGGCAGAGCTTCGCCGCCGGATACGAACGCGCGCCTAATTTCGAGTATGGCAAAGAATGGGCGCGCGAGGAAGGCTCATCACCCATCGGCAATGCCCGCAAGTGCCACTTCTGCCTGCACCGCGTGATGAATGGCATGTTGCCGGAATGTGTGGCCACGTGCATTGGCCGGGCCACCTTGTTCGGCGACGCCAACGACCCCGACAGTTTGGTGACCGAGATGATCCACCGGCCCAACGTGATGCGGCTCAAAGAGGATCATGGCACCGAGCCGCGCGTGTACTACATGGTGTAACGGAGGCAAGCGATGATCAAGAAAATTCTCTACACGTTGGGCGCCCTCGCGCTGTTGTTCGGGTTGTATGGGTTTTACACCCGGCTGTTCATTGGCGAGCGCGATGTAAATTACGGCTCCTATGTGACCTGGGGACTGTGGGTTGCCATGTATTTGTTCTTTGCCGGAATCTCCACCGGCGCCTACATGCTGGCCACGCTCGATTATCTATTTGGTATCTCGCTGTTCAAAGGCACCGGCAAGTATGCGCTGTGGGGCGCGTTGGTGACAATGCCCGCCGCGCTGATGACGATTGGCATGGATTTGGGGCACATGGAGCGAATCTGGAAAGTGTATCTGCAACCCAACTTCTTCTCGCTGTTGGCGCAGATGGTATGGGGCTACTCTCTCTTCTTCGTTCTGACCGCCGCCTCGCTTTGGTTTGCCATGCAGGGCCGGCGCGACACGGCAATGAAAGTGATCATGGTCGTCGGCCTGTTCCTCGCCGTGTTCCTCAGCGGCGGCGTGGGCGCTCTGCTTGGCATCAACGCCAACCGCGCCTATTGGCACGTCGGCCTCCTTCCGGCGCAGTTCCCCGTCTTCTCGCTGGCCTCGGGCATGGCCTTCATGCTCATCATCGTCGGCTGGTTCGGGGTGGTGGAAGAAGCCCGGCGATCTCAATTGCTGTGGGTTGTCGGCCTGCTCTCGGTGGTGTTGGGGCTGGTCAAAGTCTATTTCCTGTGGGCCGACTTCTCCCAATCGATTTATAGCGGCATCCCCGACAATGTGAAGGCCGTGCAGTTGGTGCTGTTCGGGCCGTATGCGTGGGCGTTTTGGGGATTGCAGATCGTTCTCGGCACGGCGGTTCCGATCATCGTGCTGGTTCAACCGAACTTGGCTAAGAACGGCGCATGGGCCGGGCTCATGGGCGCGTTCATCCTTCTCGGTTTCGCCGTCGCCCGCGCCAACATCGTCTTCCCCGCCCTCGCCATCCCCGAACTCGAAGGCCTCGTCGCCGCGTTCACGGGCCCGCATCTCAACATCAACTACTTCCCCAGCCTGCTCGAATGGTCGGTCACCTTCGGCGTGGTGGGGCTGGCGACTCTGGCCTACATTCTCGGCCTCGACCGCCTGCCCTTCCTCTCGGCCAAGACGGAGGCAACGAAATGAACGACAAATCTCAATCTCCAATCTCTGAATCTCGAATCGAAGAACGGCCTGCCGCTTGCGGGTTGTCGCGCCGCGACTTCCTGAAACTCTCGGCCACCATCGGCGGCTCGGCCTTTCTCGGCAGCATCCCGCACATCCAAAAAGCGCTGGCCAATTCGGCCAATGCGCCCGCCTACGCGCTGGCGAATCCCGAAAACCAAATTTACTCCATCTGCCAACAATGCAACACCCAATGCGGGATCAAAGTAAAACTGCTCGACGGAGTGGCGGTGAAGACCGACGGCAACCCCTTCTCGCCGTGGAACCTTGTGCCGCACCTGCCCTACGACACCTCGGTGGCCGACACCGCCGCCATTGACGCGCCCATCTGTCCCAAAGGGCAAGCTGGCCTGCAAGCGGCCTACGATCCGTTTCGGCTCGTCAAAGTGCTCAAACGCGCCGGCAAGCGCGGCGAGAACAAATGGCAGACCATCGAGTTCGATCAGGCTATCACCGAGATCGTCGAAGGCGGCAAACTATTCACCAACGTGCCGGGCGAAGAGAGCCGCGAGGTGGAAGGCTTGAAGTCGTTGTGGGCTGTGCGCGATGCCAAACTGATGAAAGAGCTCGCAGACGCGGCCAAGAAAGTTCTGGCCGAGAAAGACCCGGAAAAGAAGAAGGCGCTGATTGAGGAATTCAAGACGACCTTTGCCAACCATCTGGACAAGATGATCGACCCCAATCATCCCGACTTCGGGCCAAAGAACAACCAGCTTCTCTACTTCTGGGGGCGCAAGAAAGGCGGGCGCTCCGACATCTCGCACCGCTTCTTCGGCTCCGGGCTTGGCACCGCCAACCGGCACGGCCACACCACCGTGTGTCAAGGCTCGCTGTACTTCTCCGGCAAGTCCATGAGCGATCAGTGGGACAACGCCACCGCCAAATTCACCGGCGGCTCGAAAGCCTATTGGATGGGCGACGTTGCCAGCGCCGAATTTGTCATCTTCGTCGGGGCGTCGCCTTTCGAGGGCAACTACGGCCCCACCAACCGCGCCCCGCGCATCACCCAGCATTACGCCGACGGCTCGATGAAATTTGCCGTGATCGATCCGCGCCTCTCGAAGATTGCTGGCAAGGCGTGGAAGTGGCTGCCCAACAAGCCCGGCTCCGAAGGCGCAATAGCCTTGGCCCTCATCCAATGGATCATCGCCAATCAACGTTACGACGCGAAGTACCTCGCCAATGCCAACAAAGCCGCCGCCGCCAAAGCCAAAGAGCCTACGTGGTGCAACGCTTCGTGGCTCGTCAAAGTGGCCGATGGCAAGCCGGGCAAATTCCTGCACGGCAGTGAATTGAAGTTGGTGGAGAAGAAAGAGGAAGAGAAAGACGGCGCGAAGGTGGTGACGTATGTGACCGCCGATGGCGCTGTGTTCAACACCGATCCGTTCATCGTGTTGGACGCCGATGGCCAGCCCGTGCTGTTCGACCCTAATGACGAGACTCCGGAAAACGCGGCGGTGGCCGGGCAACTTCTAGTGGACAATGTTCAACTCGGCGAGTTCACTGTGAAGAGCGGTTTGCAAATCCTGTTCGACTCGGCCAACAAACACACGCTGGACGAGTGGGCCGAAATCTCCGGCCTGCGCGCCAAAGATTTGGAACTGCTTGCCCGCGAATTCACCTCGCACGGCAAGAACGCCTGCGTGGACATTCATCGCGGCGTGAGCCAGCACACCAACGGCTACTACAACGTGATCTCGTGGTACAACCTCGCTCTGCTCATCGGCAACTTCGATTGGCGCGGCGGGCAAGTGTGGGCCAGCACCTACGATCTCTCCGGCGCAAAAGCCGAGGGTCCGTTCCTCTTCGGCAAAGCCGACCCCGGCGCGCTCTCCCCCTTCGGCATCAGCCTCATCCGGCACGATGTCAAATACGAGGACACGACGATATACAGCTCACTGCCCGAAGATCAGCACTACCCGGCCAAGCGCAACTGGTATCCGCTCGCCTCCGACATCTATCAAGAGATCATCCCCTCCGCCGGAGACGCGTATCCGTATCCCATCAAGGCGGCGTTCATGTACATGGGCTCGCCGGTCTATTCGCTCCCGGCCGGCCACACATGGATTCCGATCCTGCAAGATGTGAACAAGCTTCCGTTGTTTGTCGCTAGCGACATCATCGTGGGCGAGACGAGCATGTACGCCGACTACATCTTCCCCGATGTCACTTTCCTTGAGCGTTGGGAGTTCGGCGGCTCGCACCCCAACATCACCTTCAAGGTGCAGGGCGTGCGCCAGCCGTCCATCGCGCCGCTCACCGGCGCGGTGACGGTGTACGGGCAGGAAATGGCGTTGCAGTGGGAAGCGGTGCTGCTCGCCCTCGCCGAAAAATTGCAGCTGCCCAACTTCGGCCCGAACGGGTTGGGCGAGGGGGTGGACTTCAACCATCCCGATGATCTCTATCTGCGGATGGTGATGAATTTGGCCTACGGCGAAAAGAAGGACGCCGAAGACGCGGCGCCCGATGCCTCGCCCGAAGAGATCGATCTGTTCATCAAAGCCCGCGCCCATCTGCCCAAAGCCGTCTTCGATCCGGATCGTTGGCAGAAGATCGCTGGCGACCAGTGGCCCAAAGTGGTGACGGTTCTTCATCGGGGTGGCCGCTTCCAAGCCTACGAAAAGGGTTATCCCGGTGACGGTGTCCGGCCCGGATCGTTCGACGAGCCGTACATCGTGCCCACCGGCACCAAGTTCGGCAAGATGATCAATATGTATTTAGAGAAGACGGCGGGCGTGAAGCACGCGGGCACGGGCAAGAGCCTGCCCGGCTATGCCACTTACATTGAACCCAGCACTGGCTTCGATGGCAACGTGGTGGACGACTCCGCTGGTGGCTACGACTTGAATCTGATCACCTATCGCGAAATCTCTTCGACGAAGAGCCGCACGGCGGGCAACTACTGGCTGCGCGCGCTGTTGCCGGAGAACTTCGTGCTGATGAGCGCGGCGGACGCGGCCGAGCGCGGTTTGACGAGCGGCGATGTGGTGAAAATCTCCTCCGCCTCCAACCCGGACGGCGAATGGAATTTCGGCGCGGGCGACACTCAGCCGATGATCGGCAAAGTGAAAGTGACACAAGGGATGCGGCCCGGCGTCATCGCTTTTGCTCTCGGCTTTGGGCATTGGGGGTATGGCTCGCGCGACATCTCCATCGACGGGCAAACCATCAAAGGCGACCCGGTGCGTGTGAAGGGCATTCACGCCAACGCCGCCATGCGCATCGATCCATATCTCAAGAACACTACCCTGCTCGACCCGGTGGGCGGCAGCGCCGTGTTCTACGACAGCAAGGTGAAGGTGACGAAGGCCTAAAAATAGAGGATGGGAGGATTAGAGAATTCTCTAATCCTCCCATCCTCCAATTCTCATGCCCAATCTCGCATCCCTTCTCGAAGCCTCCTCCGCGCTCCACCGCCACCTCTGCCCGCGCCAAGTGCTCGGCGTGCGAATGGGGATGTTCG
>VGOW01000091.1 GCA_016875735.1 Chloroflexota bacterium
GGGCGCACCTGTTGGTCTGCCTGCATCGGGCCGACGTGCCGTCGGACAATAACGCCTGCGAGCGTGCCTTGCGGCCATCGGTCATCCACCGCAAGGTGATGGGCAGCTTTCGTTCGGACTGGGGCGCGCAAGCCTATGCCGCCTTGGCCACGGTGTTGAATACCGCCAAACGAGCGGGCGAAAACGTCTTTCAGAAGTTGATCAACCTGTTGGGTGCGCCAGTCTTGCATTTCCTTCAACCGTCAATCGCGTGAGCAGTTACGAAACTTCAAACTCCAAACTTCAAATTGGGAGTTTGAAGTTTGGAATTTGAGATTTGGAGTTTGAAGTTACCGGAGGCGCTTGTGCTGAGTAGCATCGAGAAAACCATCTTCTTCCTCATGGTCGCTGTCTTCGGCGGTCTCACCGCGTGGGGTTTCTTCAACATCTACCGCATCGTGCGGCGCGGGCGTAATTCTCCAATCCTCCCCTTCTCCGCCCTCGTCCCTCAAGCGATTCGCATCCTGCTTGATGTCGGCCTGCAAAAGACCCTCCGCCGCTCCCGCCCCATCCTCACGCTCTTCCACACGCTCATCTTCTTCGGCTTCTCGTATTACTTTCTCGTCAACGTCAATGATGTGCTCGAAGGATTCATGCCCGGCTATTCCACCGCCGAGATTTCGTCGGGCTTGCTCGGCGTGCTCAACCTCATCGGCGATGTGTTGAGCGTCGGCGTGCTGGTGGGCGTGGTCGCGTTTCTGGTGCGGCGCTTCATCGCCAAAGACAAGCGGCTGGATTACAACGCGGACGTGCTTCTGCAACCCGGCGTGGCGGCGGGGGGCATCAAACGCGATTCGGCCATAGTGGGCGGCTTCATCCTCTTTCACGTCGGTTCGCGCTTCATGGGCCAAGCGCTTCGGCTCGCCGAGGCCGAGATGTTCAACCCCATGCAACCGTTCGCCAGCGCGGCCTCGCTCGCCCTGCGCGGCTGGGCCGATTACACCTTCGCCATCCACGCGGCGTGGTGGCTCGCCATCGGCCTCATCGTGGCCTTCCTGCCATATTTCATCATCAGCAAACACGTTCACATCATGCTCGCGCCGGTCAATCTGATTTTGGCCAAGCAGACTCCGCGCGGGCAATTGGATTCCGCGACGCCGAAGAACGCGCCGCCGGAGACTCTGCCGGGCGCAGGGACGCTGGGCGATTTGGCCTGGCCGCGCTTGCTGGATGCGTACGCATGCATCATGTGCAATCGCTGCCAAGATGTTTGCCCGGCTCATAATTCGGCGCGGCCCCTCAGCCCCTCCGCGCTGGAAATCAACAAGCGTTATTGGCTCAACGCCAACTTCACGGCGTTTGCGGGCGGCGCGGCCTCACCCGCGCTCACTGAAATGGCCATCAGCCCGGAGGCCGTGTGGAGTTGCACCACGTGTTACGCCTGTGTGCGCGTGTGCCCGGTGGGCAATGAGCCGATGGCCGACATCGTGGACATCCGCCGCCGCCTCATCAACGATGGCGCGGAGTTGGACAGCGGCGTGCAATCCACGTTGGAGAAGATTGGCAAGACGGGCAACTCGTTTGGGCAGGCGGCGCGCAACCGCGCCAAGTGGGCGGCGAGTCTCGATTTCAAAATCAAAGACCTCCGCAAAGAGCCCGCCGAGTATTTGTGGTTCGTCGGTGATTATGCTTCGTTCGACACGCGCGTACAGGAGCTGACGCGCACCGTCGCGCGCGTGTTGAACGGCGCGGGCGTGGATTTCGGCATCCTATACGACGCGGAGAAGAACTCCGGCAATGATGTGCGGCGCGTGGGTGAGGAAGGTCTGTTCGAGCAACTCGCCGAGCAGAACATCGCCGTGATGAGCAAGGCCAAGTTCGAGCGCGTCATCACCACCGACCCGCACACGCTGAACGCGCTAAAGAACGAGTATCCGGATTACGGCGGCAAGTGGGAGACCATCCATTACACGCGCCTGCTCACGCAACTGATTGACGCGGGCAAGATAAAACCCAGCAAGGCGCTCGGCTATCGCGTCACCTTCCACGACCCGTGCTACTTGGGCCGCTACAACAACGGCTTCAATCCGCCGCGCGCGCTGATTGCGGCGGCCGGTTGTGAGTTGGTGGAGATGCCGCGCAACCAAGAGAACTCGTATTGTTGCGGCGCGGGCGGCGGGCAAATTTGGATGGGCACCACGCCCGCCGGTGAGCGCCCCGCCGAACAGCGCATCAAAGAAGCATTGGCCGCGCTCGGCGAAGCCAACGGCCAGAAACTACTCTTCATCGTTGCCTGCCCCAAAGACGTAGTGATGTACACCGACGCGGTGAAGACGACGGGCAACGAAGGCAAGATTGAAGTGAGAGACATCATTCAGTTGGTGGCCGAGGCGATGGGATGAGAACAACTTCAAACTTCAAAATTGGGAGTTTAAAGTTTGGAGTTTGAAGTTTGAAATTGCCTATGGCTTTGGCCGAACTCTCCTCTGCATTGGCTCTGCGCTTGCGCGATTTGGCGCGGCTGGCCGATAGGCTCGACCGACTGGAGTCCGGCACGGGCGAATGGTTGTCGGCGCAGAGTGAAGCGGATTGGCGGGCGGCGTCCACCGACATTGTCCTGCGTGCTTTGCGCACTGCCGCCGACCCGGCCAATTTCGCTATTCTCACTTTTCTGTCCGCGCACTCCTCCGCGCCAATGGCGGAACTGGAACAGGCCGTTGGCCTAGGGCGGCTGGCGCTGAGCGAGCGCGTGAACGATTTGATTCAAGTGGGCCTGGCCGCGCGCCACATTGACACCGACCACGCGCAAGGCACGGCGGCGGGCGCGGCACTTGTGAATCTCATCAACAGTATTGGTGAAACAACGGCAGAGAAAATCTCAAACTTCAAACCTCAAACCTCAAACTTCAAATTCCCAATTTTGAAGTTTGAACTTCCATGAACTGTCCGCATTGCTCATTCTCCGCCCCGCGCATGAAGCTCCACCGCCACTTGGCCGAAGCGCATTTGGATTTGGTGGCGACGGAGCACGATGAGGCGACGGGCAAGATGAAGTACGTCATCACCTGCCCGGTGTGCGGCTTGAAATATCAACACGCTGTCAAGCCGCGTTACAAAGACCCGCGCTTCCTCGACGAATACAAAGCCGAGATTGCGCTGGTGGCGTTTGACCAGTTGTTGTATCACCTTCAGGAAAAACATCCTGAAGAAAATTCAAACTCCCACCCCCCAACTTCAAGTTGAGTCGCCGTTTGGAAGTTGGGATTTTGAAATTTGTTTTTTTCTCGGAGAGAAAATGGCTACCGTCAACAGTTGCAACATCCCCGACGACCTCTACTACTGGGTCGAGAAACACACGTGGTGCCGCCGCGAGGCGGATGGCACGGTCATCGTCGGCATCACCGATGTGGCGCAGTTTCTGGCCAAATCCATCATCTCGGCCACGCCCAAAGAAGCGGGCAAGGCGGTGAAGAAGGGCAAGAGCGCGGGCACGGTCGAGAGCGGCAAATGGGTCGGGCCGGTCACCGCGCCCGTCAACGGCGCTCTCATCGAGGTCAACGCCGCGCTGAAAACCAAGCCGAGCCTGCTCAACTCCGACCCCTATGGCGCGGGTTGGTTCATCAAAATCAAGCCCGACAATTGGGAAGCCGACTCCGCCGACCTCGTGACCGGGAGCGCCGGCGTGGAGGCGTATCAAAAATTTCTCGACGCGCACGGTATCAAGTGTGAGTAATTCCCAAAATCAAACTTCGAACTTCAAAGGCGTGGTTTGAGATTTGAGATTTGAAGTTTGATTTTTGAAGTTTATGATTTTCTACGGCTGCGACATCCCCGAAGAGTTGCACTACGACCTTGAGCGCGATGTGTGGATTCGGTTCGAGGGCGAGTTGGCCGTGCTGGGCATGACCGACGTGGCTCAGACGCGCGGCGGCAAGTTGGTCAACCTGTCATTCAAAAAGCTCGGCAAGGTCATCAAACAGGGCCAGAGCGCGGCCATCGTCGAGTCGGCTAAATGGGTCGGGCCGTTCCCCATGCCGTTTAGCGGAGAGTTGGTCGAGACCAATGAGGCCGGGTTCAAGCACGATATTCTGTTGCTCAACAAAGACCCCTATGGCGCGGGCTGGCTGGTGAAGGTGCGGCCCACCCATCTGGAGGCCGAACGCGGCCATCTGCTCACTGGCGCAGCGGCAGTCGAAGCCTATCAGAAAAAAATTGTTGAACTACAAGTGAAATGTTTTCGGTGCGTTGATGAAGTTGAGAGTCAGTAACTCGTTCAAGTGACCGTCGCCAGTCTCGAAATAAGGCCGCACGCTGCATTGAGTCAGCGACGGTCACTGCTTGGAGTTTCCATGTCCACCAACGGTCATTACTCTTTTCCTCCCGAGCTCTACTACGATGGCGCGACGCATGTCTGGGTGCGGTACGCGGACGGCGAAGCCACCCTCGGCCTCGACGCGCTCGGCCTCGAATCACTTGGCGACATGGCATACGTGAGTCTGCCAGTGGTCGGCCGGCCAGTGAATCGCGGCGAGGCCATTGGTTCGCTCGAAGCCGCCAAAATGGTTGGCGACCTCCTCGCGCCGGTCAGCGGCGCGATTGCCGCCCGCAACGAGGCCGTGCTCCGTGACCCGGCGCTCGTCAATGCCGATCCGTACGGCGCGGGCTGGCTTGTGCGTCTCACGCCCGCCCAGTGGGAGCGCGAGTCGGCTGAGCTGATTCATGGCGCCGCCTTGCTGGCGTGGGTGGCGGCAGAAATTGAACGCTATCGCACGCAAGGCTGGATAGATTAGACTCCACATTTTCAACTTCCAATTTCAAACCCACCATGCGTTTAATTACCGATGATCACGTAACCGCCGCTTTTGGTCTGGCCGCCGACGATTGCCTCGCCGGGCGTGTGGGGGCGGGCGAGAGCGAGCCAACCCTGCGGCTCTACACCTACCGCTCACACTGCGCGCTCGTGGGCCGCTTTCAAAATGTCGCCAACGAAGTGCACCGCGAGTATTGCGAAGCGCACGGCCTCCCCATCAACCGGCGGCCCACCGGCGGCGGCGCCATCATCATGGGCGCCGACCAACTGGGGGTGGCCCTCACCCTGCCGGGCCGCGGCGACGATTCGTACAGCCACGCGCGCGAGCTCATGGCGCAATTTTCGGCGGGCGTGGTGAAGGGCCTCAACGCCCTCGGCGTCAACGCCTCCTTCCGCCGCAAGAACGACATTGAAGTGAACGGCCGGAAAGTTGTCGGGTTGGGCATCTATCGCGCGCCCAGCGGCGGCTTGCTCTTTCACGCCTCGCTGCTGGTCGGCCTCGATTTGCCGCTCATGCTCCGCATTCTGCGCACACCTTTCGAAAAAATCTCCGACAAAGCCATTGCCACCGTCGCCGACCGCATCACCACCGTGCGGCGCGAGACTGGGCGCGAGCTCGAAGTGGCTGAAGTGCGGGCGCGCGTGGCCGACGGTTATGCCGCCGCCTTTGGCCTAGAACTGGACTCGGGCGATTTCACCCACACCGAGTTGCAAGCCATCGCCAACCTGCAATCTCAAAAGTACGAATCCGACGACTGGATTTTTCAGACCACCGCCGTGCCCGACGCCGCCGGCGCGGCCAAACTCAAAACCGAAAGCGGACTCATTGACGCTCAGGTCACTCTGGCCGGCCATACGCTCAAAGCGGTCTTCATCGGCGGCGACTTTTTTGTCGGCGAGGGCGCGCTGGCCGAACTCGAAGCGGCGCTCCGCTGGCGCTCGACCGACCCCGCTGCCGTAGCCGCGGCGCTCACCCAGGCCTACACCGCCCGCGCCGCCGAACTGGCCGCCCTCCCGTTGACGGCCCTCATCCAAGTTGTGCAGCAGGCCATTCGCCGCGCCCAAGTCGTCGAGGCCTCGGCCCGCTCCGATCCATATGGTTGTTTTGTGAATCCCGAAACTTCGGGCGCGACGGCCAAAGAGCAAGTATTGACAGGAGTTACGCAGTTCAATGGTCAATCCACACTGAAACAAGGGGCTTAAGCCCCTTGCCCGCACGCTCAATGCGTAACTCTAAATGGAATCACCCTCTGTGGAAACCGCGCTTTAAAATTTTGGACCCATGCCCGACATCGTCTTCCACGCGCCCGGCCTGCGCCGGTTCAAAACTTCTGAATATGCCGAGCAACACGCGGCCCGCTTTGTTTCGGTGAGCGTCACCGGCGCCGACTGCGCCCTGGCCTGTGAACATTGCCAAACGCAGGTCCTCGAAGGCATGACCGCCTTGCCGCGCTTCGATGGCTCGTTGTTTGACCTGTGTTGCGCGTTGGCCGAAAAAGGCTCGCGCGGCATTCTCGTCTCGGGCGGGTGCGACAAGTTTGGCCGTGTCCCCCTCCTCCGCCATCTGCCCGATCTCATCCGCGCCCGCCGCGAACTGGGCTTCACCCTGCGCGTTCACCCCGGCTTGCCCGATGAAGAGACCGTGGCCGGTTTGGCCGAGGCCGAGATTGACGGCGCGATGGTGGACATCATCGGCGACGACGCGACCATCCGCGAAGTCTATCATCTGCAAGCCACCGTCGCCGATTACGAAGCGGTTCTTGAGCGCCTCGCCCGCCACAACGTCCCGTCCGTGCCGCACGTCATTCTCGGCTTGCACTTTGGGCAGATGCGCGGCGAGTGGCGCGCGCTGGAGATGATTCAACGCCGGGCGCGCAAGTTTTTAGTGCTGGTGATATTGATGCCGCTGACCGGCACGCCGATGGCCGGAGTGAAACCGCCGCCCGTTTCCGAACTGGCCGACTTCTTCAGCCTCGCCCGCCAAGCACTCCCGACGACGCCCGTCATGCTCGGGTGCGCGCGGCCCATGGGCCAAGTGAAAAGCGCCATTGACCGGGCCGCCGTAGACGCCGGTTTGAACGGCATTGCCTATCCGGCCGAGGGCGTGGTGGCTTACGCCCGTGAGCGCGGCTTCACGCCGAAGTTTGTGGATGCCTGTTGCGGCGTGCAATGGTAAATTCAAACATCAAACCCCAAACTTCAAACTCCCAATTTGAAGTTTGAAATTTGAGATTTGGAGTTTTATGAAGGTCACGCTTTCTTCACAACAACAAGCCGAGCAATTGCAAATCAGCCCCGACTACGTGCGCCTGTCCATGGCCGCTGCCATCGAACTGGGCCTCAAGCCGGGCCGCCTCTATCGCGGCGCGCACTGCGGCTGTATCAACCTTTTGCAAAATTACCCCGAAGGCTGCTACGCCAATTGCACCTATTGCGGCCTGGCCCGCGAACGCCCCGGCCTGCCGGAAGACAACACCTTCATTCGCGTTGCCTGGCCGCTCTACCCCACCGACCTGGTGGCCGAGAAAATCGCCGAACATCATGCGCGCGTCGGGCGCGTGTGCATTGCTCAAGTGCAAGACCACCGCGCCTACGACGATTTGATTGAAATGACGCAGCGCGTGCGGCGGTTAAGCGCTGCGCCGATTTCGGCCCTGGTCTCGGCCACCACCCTGAACGAAGACCGGTTGGTCTGCATTAAAGAGGCCGGGGCCGACATCATCGGCGTGGGTCTGGATGCGGCTTCGGAGGCGGTCTTTTACGACACGCGCGGGCGCGGCGCGAAAAGCCCGCACGATTGGCGGCATCACTGGCGCATCGTCCGCGCCGCCCGCCAGTTGTTCGGCCCGCTGAAAGTCAATTGCCACATCATCGTCGGTCTGGGCGAAACTGACCGTGAACTGATTGATTTGTTTTATCAACTCAAATCCGAGCAAATCGCCGGCTACTTGTTTTCGTTCAACCCCGAACCCGGCACCGCCATGCAAGCCGTTCCGCGCGCGCCCCTCCAGCGTTGGCGGCGCATCCAACTGTCGAAGTATTTGATTGAGACGCATGACCTCCCGCGAGAGGCGTTTGAGTTCACGGCTGAGGGTGAGTTGGTCCGCCTCAACGCGCCCGACCTCACGGTGGAGGTCGCCCTCCACACTGGCCTGCCCTTTATGACCAACGGTTGCCCCGACCAAAACGGCGTCATGGCTTGCAATCGCCCGTATGGCTCCTATCGCCCCGGCGAAGACTTCCGCGACTATCCGTTTGCGCCAGAAGCCGATGACTTGATTCAGATAAGACAGCAGATGAGATTAGAAGAGATATGGCAATGAGGTAGGAGTTACGCAGTTGAGCACGGCAGACAAGGGGCTTAAGCCCCTTGTCGAGCGTGTGCGCTGGTTGAACTGCGTAACTTCTATGAGGTAACTGAGTGAAGGGTAACAAGGTGACGGCTTTCCTTTCACCCCTTTACCTTGTCACTTTGTCAGGATATGCAACTCCCAATCCGGCTTTTAGTTCTTGGCCCCACACACTGGCTCAACACCCAGTCGGTGTATCACGCGCTGGCCGAGACCATGACGGATGACTCGCCCGATACCCTTGTGCTCGCCCAACCGTTGCAACCATATTTGTGTCTCGGTTATCATCAGGAACTGGAGTCGGTTCTCGACCGACAGGCCTGTGCGCGAATGAGCCTGCCCATCGTCCGGCGGCGCGTGGGCGGCGGCGCCACTTATCTGGATGTCAACCAATTGTTTTATCAGTGCATCTTTCATCATCAGCGCGTCCCGGCGCGGGTGGATAAAATCTATGCGCGGTTGTTGGCCGCGCCGGTCGCGACCTTGCGCGGCCTGGGGCTGAACGGTGAGCTGCTGGCCGAGAATGAAATTGAAGTAAACGGCAAACGCATCGCCGGAATTGGCGGTGGGCGGATGGGCGCGGCGGCAGTGGTGGTCGGCAATTTGTTGTTCGATTTTAATTACCGCGCCCTGACCCAAGCCTGGCGCGTCCCATCCGAAACGTTCCGCCACTTCGCCGCCGACGCCCTGCGCGAACGGGTGACGACCTTGTGGGCCGAGCTACCGCGCCCGGTCTCGCCCGATGAAGTCCAACATCGGCTCATTGCCGAATTTGCGCGCGCCCTCAACCGCCCCCTCGAACCGGGGAAATTGACCGAGGCTGAGACGCAAAAAATGGAGGCGGTCGCCAAGCGGCTCGGGTCTTACAAGTGGCTGCATTTGCATGCGAACGGCGCGCGCCCGATGACCAGCCTCAAGATTTCGCGCGGCGTGTTCATCCGCTATGCCGAGGGGTTGATTGATGGTTGTCAGGTGCGCGCCACCTTTCGGGTGCGCGACGGCATCATCGAACAGGCCAGACTCGAGAGTGAGCCGGAACGCAATTGGGCGGCGAGTCTTCACCGTTTGCGCGGCGCGAAAGTTGAGTTGTGGCACCAAATCGTGGAAGGTGAAGGCGCTGAACTATGAATTACGGCTTCGTCATTGATAACCGCAAGTGCATCGGCTGTCACGCCTGCTCCACCGCGTGCAAGTCTGAGAACGACGTGCCGTTGGGCGTGTACCGCACGTGGGTGAAGTACACGGAGAAAGGTGTATTCCCCGACACGCGGCGTTACTTTCAGGTGACGCGCTGCAATCACTGCGCCAACCCGCCGTGCGCGCGCATCTGCCCCGTGTCGGCCATGTATCAGCGCAAAGATGGCATCGTGGATTTTGACTCGTCGCGGTGCATCGGTTGCAAAGCGTGCATGCAGGCCTGCCCGTATGATGCGATTTACATTGACCCGAACACGCACACCGCCGCCAAATGCCATTACTGCGCGCACCGCACCGAAGTGGGCTTGGAACCGGCGTGCGTGGTGGTCTGCCCGGAACACGCCATCATCGCCGGAGACATCACCAACCCCAACTCGGAAATTGCGCGCCTGCTGAGCGACCAGCCCGTGCGCGTCCGCAAGCCGGAGCAGAACACGCAACCCAAGTTGTTTTACATCGGCGTGGATGAAGTTTCCATCACGCCGATGGCGGCGACGCAAAGCGAGCAATTGCTGTGGGCCACACGGCCCAGCGGCCCCGACTGGCGCGGGCCGATTCAGATTGAAAGTGGAAACATGGCCAGCGCGCTCCTGCGTTCTGCCGCCGCGCCGCGCGAGACGTACAACGTCTCGCACAAAATCCCGTGGCATTGGCAAGTGCCCTCGTACCTCACCGCCAAGTCCATCGGCGCGGGGGCGTTTATTGTGGCCTTGCTCGGCGTGACGCTCGGCTTCTTCCCGGCCACGCCGTTCTTCACCAGCCTCGCCACGTTCATCGCCCTGCTCTTCATCGGCCTCAACACGCTCTTCCTTGTGTGGGATTTAGACCGGCCTGACCGCTTCTGGACGATTCTGATTCGCCCGCAGTGGCGCTCGTGGCTGGCGCGCGGCGCGTACATCCTCGTGGGCTTCTCCGGCGTGGGCGGCCTCTACTTCCTCGGCCAACTCCTCAATCTCCAACGCGAAGCGTCCAATTCTCTAATCTGGCCGGGAATCATCTTGGCGATTCTTTCTGCCATCTACACCGCCTTCCTCTTCGGCCAAGCGGAGGGGCGCGATTTGTGGCAAAGCCCGTTGTTGCCGTGGCAGATGTTGACGCAAGCCGTGATGGCCGGGAGCGCCGCGTTGCTCATCACTGCGCTGTTCATCAGTCTCGATGCCCAATCGCTCCAGCGCTTGGCAATCGTCTTTGGAATCAGCACGCTTCTCAGTTTGCTCATCACGCTCGGCGAAGTGATTGCGCCGCCCGCCTCGCCCACCGCGGTGGCGGCTCACCATCTCATCACGCATGGCCGCCTCAAGCGCCATTTCTGGGGCAACCTCGCCAGCGGATTGATTGCGCCGCTCGTCATCGTCGCCTTTGCCAGCACTTCGCCCATCGCTCTCGCCCTCGCGGCCCTGCTCTCCCTCGGCGGCCTCTTCGGCTCTGAATGGACGCTGGTGATGGCGGCGCAGGAAGTTCCAAACAACTAGTGAATGGTAAGTGGTAAGTGGTAAATGGTTGCCACTTACCACTCACTACTTACCAATACACCCATGACTACTCTTTCTCCTCAACTTACCGAGTCCGGCGAACGCTTGCAACAATACCCGCCCGTTGAGCAATGGGACGACTGGGTGGAATGGGACACCGCGCAGTGGCCGAAGAAAGCGGCCAAGCGCTATATGCTCGTGCCGACGGTGTGCTTCAATTGCGAATCGGCGTGCGGGCTGTTGGGCTGGGTGGATAAAGAAACGATGCGCGTGCGGAAGTTCGAGGGCAACCCGGCGCATCCCGGCTCGCGCGGGCGCAACTGCGCCAAAGGTCCGGCCACGCTCAATCAGGTGAACGACCCGGACCGCATTTTGTATCCGCTGAAGCGCGCGGGGAAACGCGGCGAGGGCAAGTGGGTGCGCGTGACGTGGGACGAGGCGCTGAAGGACATCGGCGGGCGCATCCGCAAAGCCATGCTGGAAAACCGGCACGACGAAATCATGTACCACGTGGGGCGGCCCGGCCACGATGGATTGATGGAGTGGGTTCTGCTCGGTTGGGGCTTGGACGCGCACAACTCGCACACCAACATCTGCTCGGCGGGCGCGCGCGCGGGCTATGCCTTTTGGATGGGCTTCGACCGCCCCTCGCCCGACCACGCCAACGCCAACGTGATTCTGCTCATCAGCAGTCATCTCGAAACGGGCCACTACTTCAACCCGCACGCGCAACGCATCATGGAGGGCAAGCTGGCCGGCGCGAAGTTGATTGTGTGGGACACGCGCCTCTCCAACACCGCCTCCATGGCCGACACGTGGATTGCCCCCTGGCCCGGCTCCGAGGCCGCCATCCTGCTCGCCATTGCCAACCATCTCATCACCACTGGCAAATATGACCGGGAGTTTGTGCGGCGCTGGGTGAACTGGGAAGAATATCTGAAATTCCAAACTTCAAACTCCAAACTTCAAAACCCAATTCTCCAATCCTCTAATTCTCCGCTCTCTTTCGAGATGTTCGAAGCCGCCCTCAAAGAACATTACGGGAAGTACACGTTTGAGTACGCCGCGCAAGAGTCGGGCGTGGAGGCGCACATTTTGCGGGGCATGGCGGAAGACGTGGCCAACTGCGGCGGCAAGTTGGCAACGCACAATTGGCGGAGCGCGGGCGCGGGCAACCTCGGCGGATGGCAAGTGGCGCGTTGCCTGTTCTTCCTCAACGTGCTCACCGGCAGTGTGGGCGTGCCGGGCGGCACCTCGGCCAATGCGTGGGATAAATGGGTTCCGCGCATGCACAAGCTCGCGCCGCACCCCAAACGCTGGAACGAACTCACGTGGCCGCGTGAGTATCCGCTGACGTATTTTGAGTTGAGCATCCTCCTGCCGCACTTCCTCAAAGAAGGGCGTGGCAAACTGGACACGTACTTCACGCGCGTCTACAACCCGATGTGGACGAACCCCGACGGCTTCACGTGGCTGGAGGCGCTGAAGGATGAATCGAAGATTGGCTGTCATGTGGCACTCACGCCCACCTGGAATGAAAGCGCGTGGTGGGCAGATTACGTGTTGCCGATGGGGCACGGCTCTGAACGGCACGACACGATGAGCCAAGAGACACACGCGGGCCAATGGATTGCCTTCCGCCAACCCGTCATGCGCGCCACGCTGGAACGCCTGGGCAAAAAGGTCAATCGCACGTACGAGGCCAATCCTGGGCAAGTGTGGGAAGAGACGGAGTTTTGGATTGACTTGAGCTGGGAGATTGACCCGGACGGCGCGTTGGGTGTGCGGCAGTATTTCGAGTCGCCGTACCGGCCCGGCGAGCGCCTCACGGTGGATGAGTATTACGGCTGGATATTCGAGAACAGCGTGCCGGGCTTGCCGGAGGCCGCCGCTAAAGAAAATCTCACGCCGCTGGCGTATATGCGGAAGTACGGCGCGTTTGAGATTCGCAAAGGCGCGCAGACTGAATACGAACGCGCGCTGTCAGCGGAAGAAATGGCTGGAGCCAAAGTGGATGATACGACGGACATCATCTACACCACCGCGCCGGCCGCGCCGCCCAAGAACATTGTGCCCGCGCCCGCGCCTGTGAGCAGTGCGCTGGGCCGCGCCATCGGCGTGATGGTGGACGGCGCGGCCAAATTCGGATTCCGCACGCCCTCACGCAAGCTGGAATTTTTCTCATCCACCGTGAGTGAGTTTGGCTGGCCGGAATACGCCCTGCCGGAATACATCGAGAGTCACGTGCATCCGAATCACATCAACCGCGAGGCCGGTGAGTTTGCGCTCATCTCCACGTATCGCCTGCCCACGCTCATTCACACGCGCAGCGCCAATGCCAAATGGCTGGTGGAAATTTCGCACGCCAACCCCACGTGGATGCACACGAGCGACGCGGCGCGGCTGGGCGTGAAGTCCGGCGACCTCGTGCGCGTGTCCACCGAGATTGGCTACTTCGTAGATAAGGTGTGGGTGACGGAGGGCATCCGCCCCGGCGTGCTGGCCTGCTCGCATCACTTGGGCCGCTGGCGCTTGGCGGAGGGCGATGGCACGAGCCGCATCGCCTCGGCATTGGTCACGCTGAATCAATCCGATGGGCAATGGGATTTGCGACAACAGCATGGTGTTCAGCCGTTCACGTCCGCTGACCCGGACACCGCGCGCGTGTGGTGGACGGACGCGGGCGTGCATCAAAATCTTACCTTCCCGGTTCAGCCCGACCCCATTAGCGGGATGCATTGCTGGCATCAAAAGGTGGCGGTGACGAAAGCGCAAACGGGCGACCAATACGGCGACGTGCACGTGGACACGAACAAATCGCACGCGGTATACAAGCGCTGGCTGGCGATGACCCGCCCACCCACCGGCGAATGGCGGCGGCCCAATTGGATGCTGAGGCCGTTTAGGCCGGATGTGAGTATGTACAAACTAAAGTAAGAGGTGAGTAGTAATTGGAGAATTAGAGAATTGGAGAATTTTGAAATTTGGAGTTTGAAATTTGAAGTTTGAGCTTTTGTCTTCTCTTTGGTTGCATGAGCCGGATGCCGCGCTGATTGCGCGCGCGGCGGAATTGGGTTTGCCCGCCGCTGAGCCGCTAGAGTTGGCCGCCGCGTATGCGGATGTGTTTCTGCTCAACGTCCCGCCGTACGGCACGGTCTTCTCCGATGACTCGGGCGAGATGAACGGCCCGGCGGCGCAAGACACCGCGGCGCTGTTTGCGGCGCACGGCTATCAGCCGCCCGAGTTGAGCGAGGTGGGCGCGGCTGACCATGTGGGATTGATGTTAGGATTTTTAGAGGAGGGGAGAATTGGAGAATTAGAGATTGGATGGATGCCAGTGTGCTGTTTGGCAATAAAACGCGAACCAACGGCGGGGAAGTTTTATAAAGCATTGGCATTCAAAACGCAGGAAGCCATATTCAAACTTCAAACTCCAAACTTCAAATTTCAAATCAATTCTCCAATCTTCCAATTCTCGAATTCTCAATCCGAGCTCTCCCTCCGCGACCTCATCCGCTTCTTCCTCACCCCCGCGTACTGCGGCCTCTTCCTCTCCCGCGCGCGGCTGGGGCAAATGGCGCTGGCGTTGGGCTTGCGCTTGCCTTTTGGCTCGCGCTGGGAGGTGGCGGAGTGGTTGTTTGAGAGCGCAGGGGAAGCGGGAAAAGTGAACGAGTTGATTGGAGAATTGGAGAATGAAGTGCAGGCGTGGGCGGCGGAGTATCGCCGTTGGGCGGAGAACTATCCGGCGTGGCGGCCTATGGCCGAAACGTGGCTGGCGCGCACCAGCGCGGCGCAACGTCAGTTGACCACGATGCGGCTGACCGTTCAGGCCGACTTGCCCGAAGGTGACTGTCACCTGTGAGATGGGCCTAATTTATGGATGAGCGCTACAGGTGACAGTCACCTAAAGGGATTTAGAGACAGGTTCTTGACGGGAGTATCGAATGACACAATCTGAATCACCCGCCGCCGAGGCGCCCGGCCCCGAGCCAGTGTGGACGTTTCGGGGATACGAGATGCG
>VGOW01000092.1 GCA_016875735.1 Chloroflexota bacterium
AAGGCGACACCGTTTTGGATCCGTTCATGGGTTCTGGCACCACCATAAGGATCGCCAAAAGCATGCGGCGCAATGGAATTGGGATAGAACTCCTGCCAGAGTATTTTGAACTTGCCGAAAGTGAAATCGCAGAAGAAACGCCGCGAGCTTCACGGTCGAGTTCGCAGGCGAGTTTTGCGAAAACGGCAGAATTGATTGGGCCAAGTTAGTTGAGTTCAATTCGGCGCATTTGGAACAAGGCAAGCAAGTTGGAGAAAGGCGAAGCAAGTATTCCCCCAAGAATCGATAGCCCTGCTGTTATGCGTCTCCTTGCGAATCGCATCATCGTCCTCACCCTCCTCCTCGCCCTCTCCGGCTGTGATGTCGTGCGCGGGCTCGCGCCGCTGTTCCTCCCCAACGCGCCCACGCCCCAACCCACCAACACGCCCTACCCCACCCCCACCCCGCAACCGAGCATCACCGTTAACTTCAAGGTGACTGTGCCCGTCAACACGCCCTCGGGCAGTTCCGTGATTCTCTTCATGCCCGATCTGGTAGGCGGCGCGGCCCACAAAACTCTCATTCTCAACAATGCTGGCAACAACGTATGGGTCGGCTCGGCGGCTGTGCCCATCGGCTCACTGCTTCGCTATCGGTATCAGCGCGTGTCCGGGAGTCAGATCGTCGGCGAGAGTCGGCCCGATGGCAATGCGATCGTTTATCGAACCGCGCTCGCCTCGGGCGCCGTCACCGTCGAAGACACGGTGGCGGCGTGGAGCGACACGCCGTTCGTCGGCGACAAAGGCCGCATCACCGGCATCGTTCGCAATGCGTCATCGAATCAGGGCCTGCCCGGCATCATCATCTCCGGCGGCGGGCAACAAATCATCACCGGCTTCGACGGCGAATACGTGCTGTGGAATGTGACCGCCAACGCCGCCACCGCCGTCACCGCCTTCGCGCCCGATGGCTCGTTCCGCACAGCGATGAACACAACCACTCCTCCGGCCAACGGCACGGTGGGACTCGATTTCGGGTTGTCGGAGTCGAAAACGGTGAAGGTCACATTCCTCGTTGCGCCGCCCACCGAGACCCCCGCAGGCGCTCCGCTGAGGCTGGTGGGCAACACCCTGCAGCTCGGCGACACGTTTGTGATGGGCGCGATGGGCAGCACCACATCGGCTCAACGGGAGCCAACCCTTCTGCCTCTCTCCGATGGACGATGGGCGGCAAGCCTGTTTTTGTATGAGGGCATGGACTTGCGCTACAAATACACGCTCGGCTCGGCCACGATCAACAGCGAACTTAACGGAGACGGCAGTCCCGCAATCCGACAGATCATCTTGCCCGGCAGTGATGAGGTGATCATTCAAGATCAAATCGCCACGTGGAAATCATCCATCGACTCGCCTGCCTCGTTCTCGCTCAGCGTCCCCCCGTCCACTCCAGCCGCCGACGAAGTGACGGTGCAATTCAAGATCAACAATGCCTGGCTCGATCCTCTGCCGATGTGGCGGGCGAATGTCAATAGTTGGAATTACACACTGCTCAATCCGCTCGACTTCGCCGGGCAAGCCGAATACCGTTTCTGCCGCAACTATCAATGCGGCCTCGCCGACGATGGCGCGACCTTTGGCCCCAACCCGGCGGGATACCGATTCACGCCCACCGTTCTGCCGCAGGCCTTGCAGAACAACGTGGGCGCGTGGCAATGGTGGGCCGATGTGCCCGCGCCCGCGCTCACCCTGCCGCCGGTCAACGCCCATCCCGGTTTTCAATCCGGCATCGAACTGGCGGCGTGGCGCACCGCCGAGACTCCGATCCTGCCCGCCGCCTTCGACGCGATCAAACCACTGAGCGCAAACTGGATACGCATTCCCATCGTGTGGGATGCGCCCTCAGCCAACCCGCCGCTCATCTCGTTCGACTTCGCCCGCAGTCCGTTCCGCTCCGATTTGATTGCCACGATCAAAGCGGCGCGCGAGCGCGAATTCAAAGTGGCGCTGTTGCCGCAAGTGAAACCCGCGCCGGGCGGCCCCTTCGCCGGAGACCTCAACCTTTACTTCGACGCCGGAGCGAAAGACCCCGGCTGGTGGGACGGTTGGTTCCGCGAGTATGCGCGCTTCATTGCTTACGTGGCCGACGTGGCCGCCTTCACCGGCGCGGAGATGTATTATCTCGGCGACGCGACTCTGTACCGCGCCCTGCCCGGCTCGCCCAACGCCCCCGCCGACTCTGAAACCCGCTGGCGCAATCTCATCGCCGCTCTGCGAAAAGATCACTACAACGCGCCGATGGCCTTCGGCCTCGATCTCTTCGGGCAGTCGCCCACCCTCACCGCGCCGCCGCCCTTCCTCGACGCAGTCGATGTGATCGACATCCGCTTCTCCGCCGCGCTCACCGCCTCGCCCACCGCCTCGCTCGAAGAATTAAAGACCGGCGCGGCCAATTTGATTGACTCGCAGCTCCAACCGTTATACAGTCGTTTCAGCAAGACTATCGTCATCACCGCGCAGTACGTTTCCACCGACGGCAGCGCCGCGCAGTGCATCGGCTTGGCGGTGGGCGGGTGCCAGCCGTTGGTGCGCGTCGCGCCCGATCAACCCGACACGCCCGTGTACCCCCTCGATCTTTCCGAACAGCAGTTGGCTTACGAGGCCCTGCTGTATGCAGTGAACGACCGAGCGTGGATCAACGGCTTTTACGCCTACGGCTATAATCCCATCATCGCCCTGCGCGACAAGTATTACTCACCGCGCGGCAAGCCCGCCGAAGCGTTGCTGGCGGCGTGGTTTGCGAGAATAAAATAACGAGAGGCCGCCATGAGACGCCGCAGCCACCCCATCCCGCTCATCTTCTTCGGCATCTTTCTGATGGTCGTGGGTTGCTGCATGATGTCCGGCGGGATAGGCGGCGGCTCCAGTTTCGACGGCGGATCGTCGTCCAGCAGTTCGGATTGGGGATCGTGGGACAGCGGATCGGACTCGGGATCATGGGATAGCGGATCCGATTCGGGATCGTGGGACAGCGGCGGCTGGGACAGCGGATCGGATTCGGGATCGTGGGACTCCGGTGGATCCGACTCCGGCTCGTGGGACAGCGGCGGGTCGGACTCCGGTTCGTGGTGAGTGAGGGATCATCGGCAGGGGCGGCACGCTCTTCGTCTTCGGTTTCATCATTTTTCTGATGGGCATCATCGATCTGTTGAATCAAAACAGATCGCCGCGCCCGATCCCCACCAATCGAGTCCAACGGCGCGCGTTCGGCGCAACGCCCAAGCCGCCGCGATCCGCCCGCGTCCTTCCTGCGGTCGATACCTCTTCGATGGGAGCGCAACCTATGGCAACCGGAATCCGCGGCGAGTTTCAACGCGCCCGCACCGGGCAAACCATCACCGTCAACCATCCACAACGCGGGGCTATCACCGGCAAGATACTGGGCACGATTCGATACACCGAGCTGTGGCAGAGAGTAAAAAGCCCCAGCGAGCCGTGGTCGCCCACCGGCAACGGATACACCGCGCACTGGCTGGGCAACTTCATGGTTTACGAATGGAAAGAGAGCGTGTGGCTGCTCGACGAATACAACGCGCTGACCGACAAAGACATCGCCACTCACTTTGCGCCGTACGCCAAACGATTCGGCGAGAGCAACGAAACCGCCGACGTGTACTTTGCCTTTCCGCCCGCCTCGTGGAAGATCACGGACATCGGCAAGTTCAGCGTGCAGAGCGCCGAGGGCGCGGGCCTGCGCTTGAACACCGGCGCGACCGGGCGCTTCATCCATGCCAGCGGCGATGGCGGACGGGCATTGGTCGTCGAAGATTACCAGTCCGGCTCCGGCGGACAGGATACAGCGTGGATCGGCTATTCGATCACGTGGGATGATGTGAAGAAGATCGCGTTGGGGCGATTCGCGAATCGCCCCAACAGGAGGAGACATGCAGCAAAACCGTTCCCTAATCGTCAGTGTTGCAATTCTTGTTTCGGCGCTCGCCATCGGGCAGGCAACCACGTACCTGCTCGCGCCCACCGGCTGGAGCGCCTTCATGGGCACACTGCGAGTGGTCATCGCCCAGATCGCTTTTTGGGGGCCCATCTGCGCCATCTTTTCAGCCGGCTTCGCCTATCTCATGCTGAGACTGCTGGGGTTCGAGTCGCTGGAGGAGATTCGCAAAGAGTCGGTGGAGCAGAACAACCCCACCCCGGCCATTATTTTTGTGGGCACGCTCATCGCCAGCATTCTGTTCCTCACGCTGGTTATCAGGCCGTAGCCCCGCGATTTTACTCACCCTTCACTGAGCGCCACTGGCGCAACTGCCCGGCCTGCCGATAACCACAGCAGAATGGAGTCGCTGTATAGATAGGTTCGGATAGGCTGTCCCCAAGCCATCGTAGCCTGCAAGAGCAGAGCGCCTCCACGCGAGGCGCTCCGCCGTTTAACAAACTCTTTTAGCCAGCGTTAATGCGAAGCACACACCGCTTTTACTGACGCTGAGCCGAAAGCACGATAACCTGTGGGAAGTTGCGAGAAAGTCCGGCTTCGCTGTCCGCTGGGCAGGCAAGAGCGGTGAAGCCCACCGTGCCGGAGGCCGAAGGTTCGAATCCTTCGGCGGCGGACACCGGAGCCGGAAGACTCTCGACACGGAGGAAACCATGATGCCTTACATGGGGCTGTTGCCCGGAACGACGTTGGCCTTGCTGATTGTGGCCGCCTTTCAACTGCGCGCCCTGCGCCGCAGTGAATGGTGGCTCGCCCCGCAGTACGCGGCGGCCGGCGGTATCGGCTTGGTCGTTGTCGAATTGATCATCGTGGTCGCCGGGAAATTCTAGCGTGGCGATCTTGACCGCCGGATTTTCAGCGCACGGCGCGCGCCCGTAACACGGTTGCGCCGACTCCCCTCGCGCGGCTTCTCACCACTCAATCTTCATCCATTTGAATTGGCGGCTTTCGGCAATGGCGCAGTCGAGATCGCGCCATTCACTTTGCGCCCACGCCTGCACATCGGCCAACACCGCCGGGAAAATGTCGTCGGGGATCATCCACGACGAGGAGAAGTGACGCTCGGCGATGGATTGCAGGGCGAGGCTCGGCGCGCGCTCCACCGTCCACTCGGCGGCGACCACCGTTTGCGCGCGCGCGCCGGGAATGTGCGGCGCGAGTTCGGCGAACCCGGCCAGCCCCTGCCGTTTGATGGGCACGCCGCGCGCGGCGGCGATCTCGCGAAATTTTTGGCCGATACGCTCGGCAGACGATTCCGGCGGATGATCGTTCCACCCGCCGACGAACATGCCGCCCAGCGCGCGCACCCGGCTCACTTCGGCCAGCAACGTTTCCCATTCGCGAATGAGATGAAGGACGTGAACAACGACGATGGCGCGAAAGGTTCGGGCCGGGAACGGGATGGAAAGGGCGTCGGCTTCCACCAACGCGGGCGGGCGCACTCCCGGCGGCGCGGTGGCGGTGAGTTGATCCATCATCCGCCGCGAGAGATCGATCCCGACGAGATGATGATTCGATCCGAGTATCGCCGCCAACGGTTTGCCGATCCGCCCCGTGCCGATTCCGATTTCGAGCGCGCGATCATCGGGCGTGAGGCCGACGAAATTAACGAGCGACTCGGCCACGCGCTGGCCGACTCCGGGCGGGAAGCCGCGAGTCTGATCGTAGATGTCGGCGGCGCGATCAAAGCCGCGCATCGAGCGCCATCCGGTTCGTGTCGCGCGAGTCGGGCGCGTAATCCATCAGCCCTTGCGGAATGAAGTTCGAGATTTGCAGTCGCCCGACGTCCATGAATTCCCACATCACCTCGAACGGCGCTTTGCCCGCCACCCACTTTTCCACAATCACCACACCGTGCCCCGGCAGAACGGTGAACACAACCTGTCGAGGGTCGGCGGGGTGGCGCAGGGCCTCGGAGCGGGCCAAGGCCGCTTTGATGGCGCGCGACTGGGCTTCGGTGGCGCACGACACGGGGTAGTGATAGTACGGCGCGTCGAGGCGGACGAATTCGACGAAGCGCGGATCGTACGCGCCCACTCCGCGATGGCCGTGCAGTTTGGATCGGGCGACCGGCACACGGGCCGCCGCTACCCCATCCCACTCCGCGCCCAGCTCAATCGTCGGCAGTTGCTCATCCATATCCATCATTTCAACTGCTTCGGAAGAGGGCTTGTCGTTGCGCTTGTTTTCGACGTGGCGCACGATGGCGCCCATGCCGTCGGGGCGCACGCCGACGATGAGCGCCAGTTCATCTTCGGTGATGTTGCCTTTGTCCACCGGGCGGGCGCTGCCGGTGATGGTGGCGACGAGTCCGTTGAGCGACGTGTCCCACGTGGCGAAACACCCTTCGCTGTATTGTTCAGCAACGCGGTCGGCGATGGCCGGGGCGTGAATGAGGTTGGCGACGCGCACGGTTTCGGTGAAGAAGTTGCGGCGGCCCAATTGCTGGCTTGCGATCAGCATGGCTTTGGGCGCAGTGGCGGCGTCCCACAGCGAACGGGGAACGATCTCGCTGAGCGCTTCGTGCTGAGTGATCTCGAAGGTGCTGAGGGCGGTGGCGATCCGCAAGACGAGGTCGCGGTAGAAGAAGTGGGGGGCGTCGGCGTCGATGCGCGGGAACGCGCCGACGAGATCGAAGAGGTAAGCGCACTGCGGACGATCGTCGCCGACGACGAGCAGGATGCGGATGCTTTTGGATTGCGCTTGCAGGAGGCGGACGAGAGCCATGAGCGGGCCGCCGCGCCGCCCCTGCTCGACGAGGGTGCGATAGGCGTCCGGCGCGAGGCCGGGGAAGGCGAAGTCGGCAGGGTCAATGGGGTCTTTGGCGATAGCGTTTTCCAAATGAGTGAGTGCGCGATGAAGCGCGTCGGGCGTGACGTGGATGAGGGTGAGGATGGTGGGAGCGTGTTTGATGCGCAGATGGCGGCGCCCGGCATAGAGGAGCGACTCGCGCCAGCCCAGTGGCTCGCCGAACGGAGCGGTGGTGATGGCGAGGGTGGTGGAGGCGTCGGCTTGCGATTGAACGGTGTGCCCCTGCGCCCGAAACTGATCGGCGAGGCCGGCCATCACGGTATCCAGCACGGCATTGGAAACTTTGGGAGCGAAATACACATTGGCCGGGCGGAGCCAGTCGTGAATGTGGTTGAGGGTGGTATGCGTGAGGTCGAGGGTCATGGGTCAGCCAGTGAGAGAGAGTGGCTCGATGTACTGCCACGATTCTATCACGCGGGCGGGAGAGGGGATTGGGTTTTTAATTCCATGCAATGGATGCGCCGAACCTGACGGACAAAACGCGGGAAAGAATTGCGACCGCAACAGGAAGAGCAGGCTATGTCAGCTCAACTTTATGGATACATCTACCCTGCCTCCACCACCTCATCCGTCCTCGTATCGCGGCGCAGGGTGAGCCAGCGCCAACAGCCTCCCCACATCTAACGCTCGGCGCATCACACCAGCAAACACGCGCCTTTGGGGATGCTTGCCTAACGCAAGCATTCATGCTAGCATGTAAACATGGCTACCCTATATGTCCGCGACATTCCTGATCCACTCTACCAGCAGGCGCAGAAAATCGCGCTGGCTCAAGGCCGCTCACTCAGCGCTTATGTGCTAATCATGCTTCAGCAGGCTGTTGAAGAAGAGAAAGTCCGGCGCGCCCGAGCGAAGGCTTTGTCGAGCATCCGCCGCCGCCGCCGCGCTCTCCCTTCTAATATGCCCGACAGCGTAAAAATGATTCGGCATATTCGCGGCGAAAATGAGTAATGCTTCCCTGATCTGCGTCGTCGATGCGAATGTCGCATTGAAGCTGTTTTTTGTTCAACCACTCTCGGATCAGGCCGATGCGCTCTTCCAACACTTGGAAGCAGACTCTCGGGCTCGATTCCATGTGCCTGATTTTTTCTACGCCGAGTGCGTCAGCGCATTCGCCAATTATGTTCGTTTGGCAAAATATCCTGCCACAGCAGCCAAACAAGACATTGCCGAACTACGGGGCTTGGCGTTACACGTGACCCCCACTGCCGATTTGGCAACGGCGGCCATGGAAATTGCCTTGAGTCATCAAGTGAGCGGCTACGATGCCTTCTATGTTGCTTTGGCTGACCGCGTCAACGCGCCTTTGATCACTGCCGATGAAAAACTGGTGAGAGCAACAGCGGGCAAACACAGCGTTCAAGCATTAGCCACTTTTGCTGTTCCGCCATTACCGTAACATACCCACCTACCCCGCCTCCATCACCTCATCCGTCCGCGTGTCGCGGCGCAGGGTGAGCCAGCGCCGACAGCCGAAGAGGTGAAACCAGCGCTCGGTCTGCGGGCCTTCGGGGTTGTTACGCATGAAGGCCCGGTCGAGGTCGCGGGCATCGGCGTCGGTGATCGAGTCCGGCACAACCGGAATCTCGCCGTACAAGAATTCTTCCACAGGCCGCGGCCCACAGTGGGGGCAAGAGATTTGTAGACTCATCAGTGCGTTCCTGCCGATCCGCGATCGGCCATCATGCGGTCGCTCGCAAAACGATCCAATCCAAACGGCGCAATGAGTTCAGGCGTCTCTCCGCTGGCGATCAACTGCGCCATTTGCTCGCCGCCGGCCGGAATGGCCTTGAAGCCCCACGTCCCCCAGCCGGTCGTCACCAAGAATCCATCCACGCCGGTCTTGCCCATGATGGGCGAGTAATCGGGACTCATATCGCACACGCCTGTCCACTGCCGCAGGATTCGCAGAGAGCGCATGAACGGAAACAGCGTGATGGCACGGTGCGAGCAATGCTGGAGAAAGTGGTAAGTGGAGCCGTACGAGTAACTCGGCTGACGATCAATCTCCGCGCCCACCAGCATTTCACCGCGCGCCGTCTGCGACATGTAAAAGAGCAAACCCGGCGATGAAGCGATCACGTCGAACTGCAAATCGTAGTGGTTGGTCACGTAGGCTTGCAATGGGTGCGTGCGGATGGGCAGGCGCACTCCGGCCATGCTCGCCAACGTGGTCACGTGGCCGCCCACCGCGCCCACCACCGCCTTCGCCGCAATCGGCCCGGCGCTCGTTTCCACTCCCGTCACCCGCCCGCCCGACATCGTCAGCCCTCTCACTTCGATTCGCTGATGCACGTGCACGCCGCGTTTCATCGCGCCTTCGGCAAACGCCCACACCGCCCGATCGTGCCGCGCGGTGGCCGCCTCGGGATGATACGAGCCGCCCAGCACCGGCCACACATTGCCGCCCGTGAGATCGATCTGCGGGCAAATCTCTTTGATCTCTTTCGGCGCAACAAACTCAGTCTTCGCGCCGAAGGCCGTATTCACTTCGGCGCGGGCGCGCTCGGTGCGCAGAGCCGACTCGGTGTGAGCCACGTTCAGCAGGCCCTTCTGCTTGTGCATGATCCAGCGATCCGTCTCGGCTTCGAGATGTTTATAAAGTTCCAAACTGCGTTGATAAAAACGCACCGCTTCGGGGATGCCGTAGTTGGCGCGAATGATGGTGGTGTTGCGCCCGGAGTTACCCGCGCCGATATATTTACGTTCGAGCACGGCCACGTTGGTGATGCCGTGCCGCGCCGCCAAATAATAGGCCGTGGCCAACCCGTGTCCGCCGCCGCCCACGATCACCACATCGTAACTGCGTTTCGGCTCCGGCCACGCAAACTTGATCTTCTTCTCTTGAAATTCGTTCATGCCATCCGCTCCTCGAAGTCGGCCACGAACGGCGCCGGGACGATCAACAGAACGCGATCCTTTTCAATCCACAACTTGGCCGGGATACCGGCAACCGATCCCTGAGCGAACGCCGGCCGCTCGCGCGGAAGTTCCCACTCGCAGGCGTGCTCCAACAGCGGCAGGGCCTCTTCCATTGGCAACCATGCTCCGGCAAAACCGGAGTCGGCCACTACGATGGCATACGGATCGCTCACGACGGCATTCGCCATCGGCGGCGTGATCAACGCTTCATCCGCCGCAATGCGAAAGACGAGTCGATCATCGGGCCACTGCGCCGAATCGAGCGCCGACGGAGTCGCAACGATTCGAGTTGCATGAATGCGATTAAGCGCGAGCACGGCGGCCCTCCTTGTCGTAGAACGGCAACGAAACGCGGCGAGCCGCTCGCCCGTCGATAGTCAACTCGGTCGGCAATACGCCGTCGAACAACTTCACCCAGCCCAGCATCACCGCTTTGCCCAGCGCGTGCGACTGCGCGCTGGAGGTGACATAGCCCGCATACTCACTGCCGCGCCAAATCACTGCGCCCTCGACGGGAGCCGGAGCATCCATCTCCAAACCGACGAGTTGTTTGTCGAGCGGCGCTTTGTTCGTGCGCAATACCGCCTGCCGCCCCACGAAATCGGCTTTGTCGAGTCTCACCGCCCACTCCATATCGATGCGTCGCGGCGTCGAGTCGAAGTCCGTATCTTGTCCGACGATCACGTGCCCCTTCTCCAATCGCAATTGCAGAAGAGTCTGAATCCCGTGCGGCTTGATTCCGAGATCCGTGCCCAACGCCATGAGACTCCGCCACAACTCCGCCGACTGCTCCGCCGGGTGATGCAATTCGAACGACAACTCGCCAGTGAAACTCAGTCGAAAGATTCGGCACTCGACTCCGGCAACCGTTGCCATCGTGTGTTCCATGTGTCGCATCGGGCGGGTGAACCCGGCGCGAGCCAGCAATTCTTTCGACAGCGGGCCGGTGACGTTGATCGCGCCGAGCGACATGGTTTGATTGAGAATGCGAACATCGAGATTCCAAGTCTCGGCCCAATCGCGCACCCACATTTCGGCAAACGACGAGCCGCCGCTGGTAAAGGTGAGCCCGTATCGACTCGCGCCGTCGCAACAAATCAGGCCATCGTCCAGCACGTAGCCGCGCTCGTCGAGCAGCAGCACGTAACGGGATCGGCCCGGCGCGATGGTGGACACTTGCGTGGGATAGAGTCGCTCCAGCAGTTCCAGCGCATCGGGGCCGGAGACGATCATTTTTCCGAGCGTGCTCACATCGCCAATGGACACCGCCTCGCGCACCGCCCAATACTCGGCGCGCGTGTCGCCGTAATTCCACGGACGCCACCATCCGCCGATGCGATCCATCCTCGCCCCGAGTCGGCGGTGTTCGGCGTCGAGCGCGGTGCGCGGCGTGGCGCGATGATGCGCGCCCGCGGCCACTTCGCCGAGCGTGGGTTGCCGGTTGGCGGGCCGCGCAGTGAACGGCGCTTGCAATTCGCCGCCGCGCTCTTTCAGAAAACTGCGAATGTGCGGAACGCACACCGATCCCTGACACGGCCCTGTCCCGGCTAACGTCGCCCGCTTCACCAATTCCAATTCGCGGAAGCCGCTGTCCCACACTCTCTGCAAATCATCCGCCGTCACACCCGAGCACGAGCACACCACGCCCGATGTGGGGCACGCCGGCAGTTCCGGCTCGCGCGCCGCATTGCCCACTGCGCGAATCGCCAAACCACTGCCCATCCGCAAAAGCACATCGCGCGGACTCAAGCCCAATCCAACGGAGACGGTGTCACACTCGATTCGTTTCTCGTTGCCGTCAGCGCCGCGCACGATCACCGCTTCCACTTTGCCATTGCCCTCGAATCGAATCAGCTGCCCATCGGCCACCGTTGCCTCCGCGTTTTCGGGCCGGGCGCCCACAGCCACCACGCGGCCCAACGGAACTCCGACGGCGGCCAATTGACTCGCGGCGCGCGCGGTGACGATCCCGGCCAGATCGTTGCCGGGCGCAACAGGTTGAATCTCGGCGGCGCCGGTGGCAATGATAATCTCTTCGCGCGGGTGAACGTGCAACATGCCGTCCGGCGTTCGGGCAACGACGAGCGGGCCGGGATACACGCCGACGACTTCCTGTCCGCGTTTCGCGTCGAGCGTGATCACGCGCTTCCCGGATCGTTCCGCTTCCTCCGCCGCCGCTTTGCCCGAATCGCCCGCGCCAATCACGGCCACATCGCAATGAACGTTGCGCGCCTTCACTTCTTCGGCGGCGGCGGGATTGTTCAGAGGCAGTGGGGGGTAGCCCTCGCGCGGATGGCGTTCGACAATCATTCCCGGCCGGGCGGGAGTCTCGCACGTGCGAGTGTACGACACGCCGTCCACCGTTGCCAAACAGTGCGGGCAGTCGCCGCCGAGGCAAAGGCAGCCGCCGCCTGTGGGGTGAATGCCCGCGCGGAGCATGGCGATCAGCGCGCTGTCGCCCGCATCGAACTCAATCGGTTGTCCATCGACAATCAGCCGCATCCGTGTTCCTCCATCAGTAGTGAACTTTCACCAGCATGCCGAATGAAGCAAAATCAAAAAGCCACGCCGCATCGCCCACGCGCATGTTGACGCAACCGTGACTCACGGGCGTGCCGAAACTGTTGTGCCAATACGCGCCGTGAATGCCGTAGTCGCCGCTGAAATACATCACGTAAGGCACGTCGGGCGTGTCGTAATCGGGGCCTCTCATGCGCGCCGTGCGCGCTTTGATGTAAATGTGGAAACTGCCGGTGATGGTGGGCGTGCTTCGCTTGCCGCTCGAAATGATGAATGTGTTGATCGGCACACTGCCTTCGTACGCGGTGAGCGTTTGCGTGGAAAGATTGACATCGATCCAGCGGACACCGTTCCCGACGACAGGCGCTTTCGTGGGGGGAGGCGATGTCCACGTGGGAAGAGGGGTGCGGGTGGGAAGCGGGGTCTCGGTGAGAGTGGGAGTCGGCGTGTCGGTGAAAGTCGGTGTGGGCGTGGGCGTGTCGGTGGGAGTGTTCGTCGGAGTCGGAGTGGCTGTCGGCGTATCGGTGGGCGTGAGCGTCGGAGTCGCAGTGGGCGTGTCCGTAGGAGTCGGAGTGAACGTGGGAGTGAACGTGAATGTGGCTTTGGCGATCTCGCCCGACGCGGCGGCGATGCGATTGGCAGGCTGATTGGCGCGCGCGGTGCTGAAGATGGCAAAGGCGGCAGCGGCGAGGCAGAGGAAGAGAATAGCGAATGGCGAATAGCGGATGGCAGAGGGGCGTGAGGCGCGGCGTGGGGCGTGAGGCGAGGGGCGCGGGCGTTTTTGCGGCAACGGTCTCGAGGGCGAAGGGACGGCTTGCGGAACGGGAGGAAGATCGAGAGCAATCTTTTCAGAGTCGAGGCGCTGTTTCGCCCACTTCAACGCTTCGTGCGCGATGGGATTATCGGGATCGAGGGCGAGGGCCTCGCCGATGTATTCGAGGCTGGCGCGGGGCGAGGACACGGCGGCCAGCATCAGCCACGCTTCGGCGTTGCGCGAGTACAGCGCGAGGTATTCGCGAAGCAATCGGCGGGCTTCGGTGGTGTGGCCGCCGCCGATGAGCGTTTTGATGCGAGCGAGATACGGGTCTTGCATTCATTGCACCACAGAGAACACTGAAACCACAGAGATAGTTATTTGGCTCTCCATGCTTTCTGTGTTCTCTGTGGTGAGAACCATCAAGGATAGAGTTTCGACAACTCGCGGGCCAGTTCGCCGGTATCGCGGGCGAAGACGGGAACGTATTCGACGCCCGCATAATAGAGGTTGTACCATGCTTGCAGATCGCCGCCCCACTCGTTGGGGTTGATGGCGATGACGCGGCGATTCGTCAACGCGCCGATGCCGCCGTCGTCGGACGAGCCGCCGATGGTGATGCGATACTTCGGCCACGTCACGCGCGCGGCGACCAGCGCCCAATCGACTCCGCGCGGCGGCGGGATGAGAATGTAGGCGCGGTGATATTGCTCGCGCGGCAGGCCGCGATTGGGGCCAGTCCACACAGGTTGCAGGCCCACGTTCAAACTTCCGAGCAACGATTGGAGGGCGGGCGGCGTGGCGGCGAACACTGGCACGTAATCGACGCCGGGATAATGCTGGGCATACCACGCTTGCAGATCGCCGTTCCATTGCTGTGGGTTCACGGCGATCACTCGGCGGCGGTCGAGATCGCCCACGCCGCCATCGTCCGACGATCCGCCGACGGTGTATCGGTGTTTGTCCCACGTGGCGCGCAGGACGGCTTCCACGTAATCCAAACCGGCGGGCGGCGGCAGAAGCACCACCGTGCGCGCATATTGCACGCGCGGGGAACCGTTGGTGGAAACGGGCAATGGCGGCGGCGCGGTGTCGAAATCCAAATAGAGTCCGCCATTGAGATAATCGAGCTGCGCGCTGAGCGGGATGCCTGAGATTCGCATCGAGAGATGAAGATGCGCGCCCTGCGCGTTGCCGGTGCGGCCAGCGAGTCCGAGCCGCTGCCCGGCTTGCACAACCGCGCCCTGCCCCACCAGCCGACGGCTGAAGTGAGCATAGGTGAGCGTGACGCGGCCAACGTCGTACAAGTCGGTGTCTACGCTGATCACTTCGCCGTATGCGCCGTAGCCTCCGGCGAAATTTCCGCGCGAGGCTTCACTGCGCGTCACCACGCCGGGCAGCGCGGCGTAAATGTCGGTGCCTTCGGGCGCGGCGAAGTCCACGCCTTCGTGGCCGCCGTGCAAGTGGCCGCCGCTGTAGCGCATGTAATCGTTCTGCCTCATGCCGT
>VGOW01000093.1 GCA_016875735.1 Chloroflexota bacterium
CCCGATGGAGATGGCAAGACCAAACTGGATCATCTGCAGGACATGTTGCTGAACTGCGTTCACCAGAAGCAACTGCCATTCTGGGCGGTCTTGATGGACAGTTGGTATGCCACCCAAGACATCATGTTGACGATTGAAAAGTGCCGAAAAATCTACTACTGTCCGCTCAAAGACAATCGTCAAGTTGATGAGTCCGGCGGCACCCAACCTTACCGCCGGGTGGATGCGTTGGACTGGACCGACGCCGAACAGCAACACGGCAAGCTCATCAAGATCAAAGGCTTTCCGGGCAATCACAAGGTGAAACTCTTCCGGGTTGTGCTTTCTACCAAGCGCACGGACTATGTTGTGACCAACGACATGGCGCAAGACACCACGCAGGCCGTACAAGAAGTGTGTGGCTTCCGTTGGAAGGTCGAGCAGTTTCATCGTGAAACCAAGCAATTGACTGGCTTGGAAGGTTGCCAATGTCGCAAGGCTCGGATTGTCCGCAACCACATTGCCTGTGCGGTCTTGGTTTGGGTGCGTCTTAAACAAGTGGCCAATGAAACCAAGCAGACTGTCTATCGCATCAAACGCGGGTTGTTGTCTGACTACCTCCGGCAACAACTCAGGTCTCCAGCTATTCAAATGGCTTTTGCGTAAGTCCTGAACAATGCCTTTGCGCATAAGACGGGGAGCGGTCAATGATGAAATGATGGCGCAGTTTTCACCCATCTGTGGCCCCCTCGTCATATCGGCTCTCACCACTCCCCAAGACGACAAACTTGGTGTTAGATGTTATGATTGCCCACTCTACTAAATTCCAATGTAAGAGTCAATTGATATTTGATAGGCATTTGTACTGTTTTGGGAGTACCGGAAAGGATAATGCGCTTGAAAATGCTGAAGTGAAAGATGTATGGGCGCATGCCTTGAAAACTACGACCCACCGATTTGGCCTCTTTATGTTGGGCCCGTTGATGCCTAACGCCTTCTACTAGCCAAATCGCTGGCCGCCGCCTGCTCCGTGCCTCTCCCTCCCTTCACCTCCCCCGGCCTCACCGACCTCGAGAAAGATTCCGACCTCGCCATCTTTCTGCTCGATTACCTCGAACGCCGCCGCGATGCTGCCTCCGGCGCGTGGCCGGGCGAGCGCGAAACCCGCCGACTGCAAAACACCTGCCATATCGTCGAAGGCCTGGCCGCGCTCGACCTCGGCCTCATCTCCAGCCGCCTCATCGAACCGGCCCTCAAATGGCTCATCGGCCTCCCGCTTCTGCGCGACGTTCTGCCGCAGGATCGCCGCATCATTCGCATCTACCCCATGCGTTTCAAAACGCTGGCCGCGCTCGACCGCTTCGAAGACTCGCGCGTGCTAAAAGATTTCGCCGAGTTGTACGGCTACGCCGACCGGAAGACCGGCTGGCTGGCCGATGTGCCCGGCGACTTCTCGCGGGTGATGAACACGATGATCTGGGCCGACACGATGCTCTGCCTGCGCGCGCACGACGCGCCCGACCGTTTGTGGAAACCGACTCTCGAACGCGCCCTCGACGCGCTGGGGACGGCCTTCGACAAATGGGTGGCCGACGGCTCACCCGAATACTCTCCGCACACCACCGAACTCCGCGGCGCGCGCGAGGCCTCGTATGCTTTCGAGTTGCTCGAACGCGGCGGGCGCTGCGCCATCGACTCGGCGCAGGGGCAGATGATGGAATCGGTATTGGTATCGGCTTCGCGTCGGCAGGGGCGGGACGAGATCAGAAAAACGGCCTACTTCGGAATCCAGTTGGCGACCCGGTTCCCGTTTCACGAAAACAGCCGCTCTGCCGTCGCCGATCTCCTGCGCGCCATTCGCGCCCATTACGAGTCCGCCGCCTTCTCCTCTCAACCCGATTACTTTCACGCCCTCATCCTTCGATTGCTCTCCGCCTTTTATCATGACACACTGCGCGACACGATTCACGAAACGCTGTGGGTTCGACTGCGGCAAACCACCGTCGGCGACGATGACGGACTCGAACAACAGCGCCGCACTGCGCTGACTCAACTCGTTCACCGGCACGTGGCCGTGAACCTCGGGCAAGTGGCGCGGCTCTCCGGCACGCGCACGCGCGCCGCCGTGTATCGCGTCCACTTCAGTTTGCGCTCCGACGCCACCGACAGAGACGGCCACCCCTATTCCATCCTGCCCGATTCGCTTCAACTGATTGTGAAGCAGGGGAGCATCGAATCGCTCTCGCGCACTATTCGCCGCTACGGCGAACTGCCCGACGACTTGCGTCCGTACTTTGCCCGCCACTCCGACATGCCTGAAACCGTCGGCGACGAGTGGTATCTGACGATGGAAGATTTGGTGGGCATGTCGCCGCTCAGCGAAGTGCTGGATCGAGTCGATGGTCGCTGGGCGGGCCGCGCCGAGCACGAGCTCGTTGCCCGCGCCGCCGCCGCTACCGCTTCGGCCCTGCGCGCTCTGCATCAGCATCGCCGCCGGGCGCCCGTCGCCAGCAACGAACTCGGCTGGCTTTACCTCACGCCCATCTCCGAAGCGATCAACGCGCTGTGCGAAGCCAATGCTTTCCCCGAACTCAAGCCGTATGTCGAAAACGGATTCGAGTCGAATGGCTGTGCGCGGCAAAGTCTCAATGCTTATCTCACCCGGCTTCAACGTCATTCGCCCGCGCTCACGCCCCCGGCCATCAGCGCCGTGCACGGCGACTGCCACAGCCGCAACCTCATGATCGACTCGGGGCTGGGCAAACTCAAGTTCGTCGATCTCGAAACGTTGGCCTACAACGACGACTACCTGGCCGATTACGGTTTGCTGATCGAAGACGTGGCCCTCTACCGATACTTGCCCCGCGGCCAGCGCCCCGACTGTCTCACAGTGGACGAGATCGCCGTTCGCGCCTCCGCTGTTGATTACCCTCGCCTCCCGCGCGGCGCGGACTCGATTCTCTTTTTCGAGCGTTGCCTCATCGAACAGTTGGCCGCCTTTGCCGCCAGCGTGAACGACTCGAACTTTAAGCCGCGATTGTGGCTGGCTATTGTGCGCAACCTCATTCAACTCGGCGCGCGGCAGTTGCCGGCCCAATTGCTCGACCCACAGCGCCGCGACGAATCGCTCAAACTCACCCTCGTCGCTTACGCCGAAGCCGCGCGCCTCCTCGACGAACTTGCCGCTCACCTCGACGGTGCGCCCTTGCCCGAAATGCCATTTACGGCGATTAGCAATCAGCGCTCAGCGCTCAGCCCTCCGTGACCGCTATCCGCTGATCGCTAACCGCTGACTGCTTCCAATGCCCGACTTGCCGTTGCCGCTTTCCTTCCGCTCCGAAATCATCGAGCTCATCGCCGAATCGATTCGCGCCGGAGAGTCGTGCGCGTTGGTGGGCGTGGGCAGTTCCGGCAAATCCAACATCGTCCGTTTTCTGCGCGACCGCGCCGACGCGCGCGAGCACCACTTCGGCGATTCGGCGCGGCGGTTGTTGTGGCTGATGATCGACTGCAACGCGCTCGACTCGTATGACGAAGCGGGCCTCTTCACGGCGATGATCGACTCCCTCACCCGCGCCGTCGCCGCCCGATCCGATCTCGGCGCTCTCACTCAAACCCTCGACGGCCTCTATCGGGAGTCCGCCTCCCCCGGCGGCGCGCGCGCCTTCCGCAACTTGCACCGCGCCATCGAAACCGTTCGCACAGCGGGCGATTTCCAATTTGCCTTCGTCCTCGACGACTGCGACAAACTGATTCAAGTTGCGCCGCCCTCGCTTCTGCGCCGCCTTCGCGCCCTGCGCGACGAATTCAAATACAAACTCGTGTACATCACCGCCACCCGCCGCGAACTGCACCGCCTTCGCCCGCACTCGCCGGAGTTCGAATCGTTCTTCGAGATCGTCGTCGCGCGTTCGTTCGCCATCGGCCCGTACGGTGAAGCCGACGCCCGTTTCATGCTCGACCGGTTGGCCGCGCGTTTGCCAACGCCTCGCGCCCTCGACTCCCTCGAATCGCGAATGCTCGTGCAGGCCACCGGCGGGCACGGCGGTTTGCTCAAAGCCGCCTTCTTCGCCAGCCGCGCCGGGGAGCGCGCGCTCGATCCCGATCTGATCGATGTGCTGATCAACGATTCGAGCGTGATGGACGAATGCAGAAAAATTTGGGAAAGCCTCGAAGAGGAAGATCACGAAGGGCTGGCCGCCGCCGTCGCCGGGAAGCCCATCGGCGGCGAGGCGCGCAACGCGCTGATGGCAAAGGGACTCACCCGCGAACGCACCGACGGCACCCACGCCCTCTTCTGCCCGGTGTTCGAGGCGTACGTGAATCAAAAAGCCGGTTTGGCGCATCCTGAGCGAAGCGCCGGCGAAGCGAGCGCGCAGTCGAAGGATGCGGCGCCACCGAAAGAGCCCCGCCTCGACATCTATCAAGGCTCGCGCCTCGTGCGCATCGGCGGCAAAGAAGTGAACATGACCCGCGCCGAGTTCGAAGTGCTGTGCGCGTTGTTTGAAAAACGTGGCCGCGACGTTCGCCGCGAAGATTTGCTGGAGCGCGTGCTGACCGCTGAAACCTACGAGCCGAGCGGGCTCGGCGCAAACGTGGACAAGACCCTCGACCGCGCCACGCTCGAACTCAAAGCCAAACTCGAAGCGCGCGGCTTCGCCAAACCGATCATCGTGTCGGCGGGGGGCGGGGGGTATAGGATGCAGGAGGCGGTATCTCCCAAAGGTGACAGTCACTTTCAAAAGTGACTGTCACCTGGGCCAATGCTGATATGCTAGAATCGCAACGGATGGCAAACGAAGACAATGACGAGGGCGTGTGACCGCCAACTCCACTCCCTCCCCGCCTCCCCTCTTCCGTTTCCTCCTCTGGATCGGCAAACCCTTCGGCCTCTATTACGTGCCGGAGAATCACGCGCGCCTCGTGCGGCGGATGGAACAGTATCACCGCGTCGAACGCGGCCCCGGCTTCTTCCGTTACAACACCCTCACCGAAACGCTCGGCGCGCAAATCAAAGTCGGCGTCGAAGCCTTCTCGTTTCAGTTCGACAACTTGCCCTCGAAGGACGGACTGCAGCTCGGACTCAGGCTAGCCATCAATTACGATTTTGCGCCGGAGAAAACGCGGCTCACCACTGCCGCCAAACTCGGCGGCTTCCCCAAAGACGTGTTTTGCGACATCGTCGCCAACCGCGTGCGCCGCTCACTGCTTGCCATCCTGCCTGCCTTCACCGCCGAAGAAGCCTGCCGCGGGCAAGCCTTCGACAACATCGAAAAACAACTCGTGATCAACGCGAACTCATTGCTCGAACCGCTCGGCATCGCCATCACCGGCCCGCTCATCCTGCAAGTGATTCCGCCCGATGCGCTTCGCGCGCGTTTCGAGGGTGTGGCCCAACGCCGAATCAACGTTGAAGCCTTGCGCGAGCACCGCTCCACCGATGTGGGCCGCGCCCTCGCCGCCGAACTCATCGAAGGACTGTCCTCGCACGGCGCGGGCGAGCAATTGGTGAGTCTCGGCGATCTGCTCAATGTGTACGGCCAGCCGGATCAGACTCCGCCGCCCCCATTGCCCGCTCCCGCTCGCGGCTCCGAACCCAAACCCGAACGCAAATCGTTCCTCACACCGCCGAGAAAGAAATGACGGACGACGATTGACGAAAGACGAACATTCGTCATCCGCCATTCGACCGTCATAGGATTGCCGCCGCAGGTGTTAACACTCAAAGGATTCTTCACGCCTCATGACCGACTCCGCTGAATCTCAACCCCCATCGCGCTTCTCGATTCCCAACGCAACCCGCTTCGTCGCCGCGGCCTTTCTTCTCGGCCTCTCCGTCGATTACCTCTTTTACGACAAACCGCTCGGACTCTCGTTCCCCCTCTTCATCGGCTTCGGCTCACTCGCTCTGCTCGCGCTGGCGCTCGTCGAGCGTGTGCGGCCCGCGCTCAGTGGGTTGTGGCTTGTCATCCCCATCAGCGCGTTCGCCGCAATGGTTTACGTTCGCGCCGAACCGCTCACCACCTTCGTCAACGTCGCCGTCACCCTCGCCCTCGGCGCGTTATGGGTGCGCGCCTTCGCTCACGGGCGGCTCTTCCACTTCGGCCTGCTCGACTTCGTCATCAACTTCATCCTCGCCGTCATGGAAACGATTCTGCGGCCGTGGCCGATATTGTTGGACGCCGTCGAACAGGCCGCCTCTCGCGAAAGCGGCCGCCGCGTGTGGCTGCCCATCGCGCGCGGGTTGCTCATCGCCCTGCCGTTTCTCTGCCTCTTCAGCGCGCTCCTCAGCGCCGCCGATCTCATCTTCGCCGACCGCCTGCGCGACGTTCTCGAATGGCTCAACCTCGACAACATTCCCGAACTCGTCGCCCACAGCCTGACCATTGCCCTTGCTTCGCTTGTGGCAATCGGCGTGCTCGCCCAAGCCATCCGGCCCTTCAGCCGCTACAGCCTCGTCGGCGCAGAGCGCGATCTTCTGCCGCGCCCGCTCGGCCTCATCGAAAGCGGCATCGTGTTGGGCAGTATCAATCTGCTCTTCGCCGCCTTCGTCGCCATTCAATTTCGCTATCTCTTCGGCGGCACGGCCAACATCACCGAAGCCGGATACACCTACAGTGAATATGCGCGAAAGGGATTCGGCGAACTCACAGCGGTGGTGTTCATCACCCTGCTCATTCTGCTGGCCCTCGCCTCGCTCACGCGGCGCGCGACCCGATCCGAAGGCGCGGCCTTCATCGGGCTGAACGTGATCATGATCGCGTTCGTCGGGGTGATAGTCGTGTCGGCGTTGCAGAGACTGCTGCTATACGAGGAAATCTTCGGCTTCACCCGACTGCGGACATACTCGCACGTCGCCATCATCTGGCTGGGGGCCCTGTTCGTTCCCTACCTCGTCGCGCTGGCGGCGGGCCGCCTCCGCTGGTTCGCGCCGGGAGCGTTGTTCTGCATCATCGGCTTCACGGCCACGCTCAACGGCCTCAACGTCGATCGCTTCATCGCCGAGCGCAACATTGATTACTACCATCGCAACGGCAAACTGCACGCGAACTACCTCATCACCCTTTCCGATGATGTCCTGCCCGAACTGATGCCCCTCTTCAGCCGGAACGACTCTGCCGTGGCCGACGTGCTCGGCCCGGGCCTCCTCTGCCGCGCCGACCGCCTCGCCCGCGAATACGCCGATGCCCCGTGGCAGTCGGCGCACCTTTCGCATCGAGCCGCGTCGGATGCCCTGCGCGAACTGCCTCTTTCGCGTTGGCGCATCTATCGGCACCCCTATGGCGATTTTGTGTACGTCGGGGCGAATCGAGTCACGTGCAGTGAATTGCTCTATAGCGGCGTGTTGGAGCCGGGCCTGACCAGCGAGTACCGCTGAACGCCCCTCTCCCTATGGGAGAGGGGTTGGGGGTGAGGGATTCACGGCGACCCAAACGTCGTCGTCCAATACGTTCCCCAATCGCTGTTCGGCTCGTAAATATAGCCCACGCCAATCTGCGTGTACGGGCCGAGAATGTTGGCCCGGTGGCCGGGGCTGTTCATCCATCCGGCCACAACGTCTGCCGGTGTGCCATAGCCCGCCGCAATGTTCTCCGCCGCCGCCGAAAAACTATAACCCTGCTGCGCCATTCGGTCGAACGGGCTTGAGCCGTTGGAGCCGGTGTGCGAAAAGAAATGATTGCAGGCCATATCGGTGCTGTGCGCTTGCGCCGCCGCCGTGAGCTGCGATTGCTGGCTGAGCGGGCCGAGTCCGTTGTTCGCCCGTTCGACGTTGATCAGCGCAACCACTTCGGCCTCGAAGCCGCCGTTGCCCTGCGGCTGGCATCCCGATGGCGTGTGGCTGGGCGGAACGGGCGTGAAGGTGAATGTGGGTGGAGGCGAGGTGAAAGTGAGCGTGAACGTGGCGGTGGGGGGCGCCGACGTGCGAGTGAACGTTGCCGTTGGCGGAACGGTAGTGTTGGTGAATGTATGGGTGGGAGTGAACGTTGAGGAGGGGGGCGCGTTCGTGTTTGTGTGAGTCGCGGTGAACGTGCGCGTGGGTGTTGCCGTTGGGCCGGTGGCGGTGGGCGTTGGGGTGAAGGTTCGGGTGGGAGTCGGTGAGGGAGTGGCTGTGCTGCCGGGCAGGGTGGCGGTGAACGTTCGCGTGGGAGCGGCGGTGAAACCGATCGCCGTGTTTGTGTTCGTCGCCGATGCGATGATCGCGGCGCTCGTGTTCGTTTTTGTCGCCGTGCTGATCGCGATCGCTTTCGTTGCGCTGGGCGTAGGCTGTGTGTCGGCGGCAACTTCAGTGTCGGTGGGCGGCAGAGGCGTTTCGCTGGCGCGTGCGTTGGGCAGTGAGGGATCGGAGGGAGTGTCGGTGGGAATGGTTTCCGCAGTGGCCGCGCCCGCTCGCTCGGTGAGGGCGATGATCACCGGATCGGTTGTGGGCGTCGAGTCTTGCGTGGGCGGATCCGGAGTGAGGACGACTTGTGTTGATGGCAGACTGTCCGGAATAGGGAAGGTGCAAGAGGCGAGGTGAGCGCAGAGGAGGGCAATGGCGGCGAGTCGTGCTTTCATGCGCTCAGTGTATTACGGAGCAGGGGCGCGGGGCAACGTGAGATGAGTACGCCCCGGCTGTTGGTACACGGATTCACACAGATAAACACGGATTCAGAAAGAGGTTATCTGTGCCCATCTGTGCTCATCCGTGTCCAAAATCAGTGTCATGGATGTTCACGCAGAGTGAGGGGCGGCTGGTGTCCGGCCTCTTCGATGTTGGCGAGAATTTCTTCGGACTCGGCGGAGTCGGCCCATTGCGGCTGATACGATTCTTTGTCGATGACGATGGGCAGCAGCCGCCAACTCTCCAACTCTGCGCCGCGAAACACGACCTCGAACACGACCCCCTGCCGAGTCTTGCGCGACCACGATTGATCGAAAACGAAGTTGCCCAATGCATAAGCAACGACGCCATTCGGAAACGCTTCGGCTGCCTGCACCCAATGGACTTGGTTGCCGATCACGAGCGTGGCTCCGGCGCCCATCATTGCTCCAGCCAGTTCGAATTGATTCCAGTTGGGGATGTGTGTGTATTCGCTTCCCCATTGGGCGAGGACGATGACCACATCGGCGAGTTCGCGCGCGGCGGCAATATCGGCGGCGATGTTCTCGGCGGTGAGCGGCGCGGCGCCCGGCTCGCTTTCCGACGCCCACATGTCTGCGCCTACGGTGCTCGCGCCGAGAAAGGCGAAGCGGATTCCGTTGCGCTCGACGATGACCGGGGCGCGGGCTTCGGCCAGCGTTGCGCCGCCGCCCACCGGGGCGATGCCCGCCGCCGAAAGATTGGCGATGGAGTCGAGCAGGGCATCGTTCCAGCATCCGACGAGCCCGCAGTTTTTGGCGTGATTGGTGGCGACGGTGATCACGTCGAATCCGGCGAACTGCAAACCTTCGACGACGCGCGATGGCCCGTGCAGGCTCGTGGTTTGCGGGCAGTCGATCCGGTCAGCGCGGTCGGTGATCGATCCGTCGAGGCTGCCGATGGTGATGTCGGCGGCGGCGAGATCGTCGGCGACGAAGTGGTAGGGCAGGGTGAAGTCGTCCTCACGAATTTCAATTGTGAACTGCTGGACAATTGCGATAACATCAGTTATTATTTCGCGGGCTATTCATAAGATTTGATCGGGTTGCGCCAGCGCAACCCTTTTGATACACTCCACCCACTTTACTTGCCGGAGGCAGAATGACTGATTTGATTCAACAAATTGCGGCTGATCTGCAAAAACAGATCGAGGCCTTTGCGCCCACACTGCAAGCGAAGGATGTTGGCACGGTGCTCGAATCGGGCGATGGCATTGTTCGCGTGTCGGGATTGGCCGGTGTGCAGGCTTCGGAGTTGGTGCAGTTCGAGAACGGCTCGTTCGGCATTGCTTTCAATCTCGAGGCCAACAGCATCAGCGTGATTGTGATGGGCGAGTATTCGTCCATCGAAGAAGGCTCATCGGTGCGCGGCACAGGGTTGATCGCTTCGGTGCCGGTGGGCGATGCGATGACGGGCCGCGTGGTGAATGCGCTCGGCCAACCCATCGACGGCAAAGGGCCGATCAACACGACGAGCCGCCGCCCGGTGGAACGCATCGCTCCGGGCGTTGTGTTCCGGCAGGACGTGGATACGCCTCTGCAAACCGGAATCAAATCCATCGATGCGATGTTTCCCATTGGGCGCGGCCAACGCGAGTTGATCATCGGCGACCGCCAAACCGGAAAGACCGCGCTGGCTATCGACACGATTATCAATCAAAAAGGCAAAGAGTGCTTCTGCATTTACGTTGCCATCGGCCAGAAGAAAGCGGCCATTGCCCGGCTCGTCGCCACGCTCGAAAAATATGGCGCGATGGATTACACCACCATCGTCGTTGCTTCCGCCGAAGACCCGGCGGCCATGCAATACATTGCGCCGTTCGCCGGGTGCGCAATGGGCGAAGAGTTCATGGAAACCGGGCGCGACGCGCTGATCATTTACGACGATCTCTCCAAACATGCGTGGGCCTATCGGCAAGTGTCGCTGTTGGTGCGCCGCCCGCCGGGACGTGAAGCGTATCCGGGCGACGTGTTTTATCTGCATTCGCGATTGCTCGAGCGCGCCGTGCGCCTCGCCAAGCAATATGTGATCGTGAAGAAAGACAGCGAGCCGACGAAAGCGAATTCGGTGGATGGCACGGTGTACGGCGGCCCGTTGGCGAAGCATGACGCCGACACCGCGCTCAAAGCGCGCGGGGACGTCGCCGGACTCGAAGTGAAACAGTTGCCCGGAACGGGCGGCTCGCTCACGGCCCTGCCCATCATCGAGACACTGCTCGGCGACGTGTCGGCTTACATTCCCACCAACGTCATCTCCATCACCGACGGGCAGATTTATCTCGAAAACGATCTGTTCAACGCCGGTATCCGCCCGGCCATCAACGTCGGCATCTCCGTCTCTCGCGTGGGCGGCGACGCGCAGACCAAAGCCATGAAGCAAGTGGCGGGCAAACTCAAATTAGAAATGGCGCAGTTCCGCGACTTGGCTGCCTTCGCCCAGTTCGGCTCCGATCTCGACAAGAACACGCAACGGCAATTGGAGCGCGGCCAGCGTTTGCAGGAGATTCTCAAACAACCGCAGTATCTCCCGTGGCAACTCGAAGAGCAAGTCGCCATCATCTTTGCCGTCACCAGCGGTTACGCCGACAAAGTGGCGGTGGACAAGATGAAGGAGTATGAGGGCGCGTTGATGCGTTACTTGCAGACCTCGCACGCGCATTTGCTGAAAGATATTGCCGCGAAGAAACAAGTGACCGGCGAAACCGAGTCGGCGCTGCGCGAAGCCATCGCCGCCTTCAACTCCACCTGGCAGGGGTAGGCCATGCCCAGCGCACGAGAGATGCGGCTCCGCATACGGAGCGTCAAAAATATCGCGCAAGTCACGCGCGCGCTCGAAGCGGTGAGCGCGTCGAAGGTGCGCAAAGCCCAGCAGGCGGTGCTGGCCACTCGCGCCTACGCTGGCAAGGCGTACGATATCCTGCAAGACCTTGCTAACCAGCCGGGCAGTATGGCTCAACTGCATCCGTTGCTCACCGCCCGCCCGGAAGTCAAAACCATCGATCTGGTATTGATCACCGGCGACCGGGGGCTGTGCGGCGCATACAACTCGAACATCGTCCGCACGGCGATGGCCTTTGCCCGCGAGCAAAATGCGCCAGTGCGATACATCACCGTCGGGCGCAAGGGACGCGATCTGGTGTTTCGGCGGCGCGGCCAAATCGTGGCCGAGTTCAGCAACTTGCCCGCCGCGCCCACCGCGCTCGACATCGCTCCCATTGCCCGCACGGTCATTGACGATTTCCTCAACGGCACGGCGGATGAGGTGTATTTGGCTTACACCGATTTCGTCAACACCCTCAAACAAGATCCGACGGTGAAGAAACTTCTACCGTTCACTGCCGCCACCGCCAGCCGGGGCGGCCTCTCCGACCGGCTGGATGGGCACGTGGCTCCAAAATCACTGCCGTTCATTTACGAGCCGAGCGCGGCGGAACTGCTCAATACCATCGTGCCGCGCTTCGCGCAGTTGCAGTTGCTTCAAGCCGTGCTCGAATCGCTGGCTTCGGAACACAGCGCGCGAATGGTGGCCATGCGCAACGCCACCGACAACGCCGAAGAGTTGATCGGCAATTTGACTCTGGATTACAACAAAGCCCGCCAGCTGGCGATCACCAGCGACTTGCTCGACATCGTCGGCGGCGCAGAGGCATTGGCGAAGGCGATACAGAAATGACGAATGACGAATGACGAATTCGCCATCGTCTTCATTTTACGGAGATCATCCTCAATGGCACAAGGCAAAATCGTTCAAATTCAAGGCGGCGTGATCGATTGCGAATTCCCGCCGGAGCAGTTGCCCGAAATTTATGAAGCGGTAGAAATCGAACGGCCCGGAAAAGACTCGCTCGTGCTTGAGGTCGAAAAGCATCTCGGCCACAACTGGGTGCGTTGCGTGGCCATGGATACCACCGACGGACTCCGACGGGGCGATGTGGCGGCGGCCACCGGAGCGCCCATCGCCGTGCCGGTCGGCCCGGCCTCGTTGGGCCGAATCTTCAACGTGTTGGGCCGCCCCATCGACGAGCGCGGCCCGGTCAACGCCACCATCACCTATCCTATTCACCGCGCCGCTCCCCGCTTCGAAGATTTGTCCACGCGGGCCGAGATTTTGGAAACGGGCGTGAAGGCCATCGACTTGATCGCGCCGTTCACCAAAGGCGGCAAGACGGGCATCTTCGGCGGCGCGGGCGTGGGCAAAACGGTGGTCATCACCGAACTCATCCGCTCGATTGCCACCGTGCACAAAGGCAACTCGGTGTTTGCCGGAGTGGGCGAGCGCACGCGCGAAGGCACACAGTTGTATCGTGAGATGATCGAAGCCGACGTGATGAAAGACACGGTGATGGTGTATGGGCAGATGAACGAACCGGCGGGCGTCCGACTCCGCGTGGGGCTCACCGGCCTGACGATGGCCGAATACTTCCGCGACGAAGGCAAAGACGTTCTGCTCTTCATCGACAACATTTTCCGATTCGTGATGAGCGGCTCGGAAGTGTCGGCTCTGCTCGGCCGTATGCCGTCGGCGGTGGGGTATCAGCCGTCGCTGGCGACCGAGATGGGCGAATTGCAGGAGCGCATTACTTCGACGAAGCGCGGATCGATCACTTCGATGCAGGCCGTGTACGTGCCCGCCGACGATTACTCCGACCCCGCGCCGGTAGCGACCTTCACTCACCTCGACGCGACCATTGCTCTCGAACGGGCCATTGCCGCGCGCGGCATCTTCCCCGCCGTCGATCCGCTCACTTCCACTTCGCGCGCCCTCGATCCGCTGATCGTCGGCGATGAGCATTACCGCACGGCCCGCGAAGTGAAGCAGGTGCTGCAGCGCTACAAAGATTTGCAGGACATCATCGCCATTCTCGGCGTGGATGAACTGAGCGAAGACGACAAACTGCTGGTGGCGCGCGCCCGCAAGATCGAACGGTTCTTCTCGCAACCATTCTTCGTGGCCGAGCGTTTCACTGGCACGAAGGGCACGTATGTGCCGATGAAAGAAACCGTGCGCTCCTTCCGCGAGATCCTCGACGGCAAGCACGACGACCTGCCGGAGCAGGCCTTCATGTTCGTCGGCACGATTGAGGACGCGGCGGCGAAAGCCAGGACGATGTAACGCATCGAACTCCAAACTCCAAACGCCCAACTTCCAAATATTGAACTTTGGGGGTTGGAAGTTGGGAGTTTGGGATTTGGATTTTCCCAATGCCTATCCGTTGTGAAATCGTCACTCAAGAGCGCATTGTTTACGCCGAAGACGTGGATATGGTGATCGCGCCGGGCGCGGAGGGCGCGCTGGGCATTCTGCCGCACCACTCGCCCTTGCTCACCACGCTTCAACACGGCGAACTCGTGGTGAAGAAGGCCGGGCAAGAGCAATCGTTTGCCATTGGCGGCGGTGTGCTCGAAGTGCGCCCCGACAAAGTAACCGTGCTGGCCGACGCCGCCGAAACCGCCGACGAGATTGATGTGACCCGCGCCGAAGCGGCCCGCAAACGCGCGCAGGAGCTGTTGGCGCAGGGCCTGCCGCCCAGCTCCGATCGGTTCGCCGAGATCGAAAACGCTCTCAAGCGCTCGAATATTCGCTTGCGGGTGGGGCAAAAGAAGCGCCGCAGCGGCCTGCCGGGCGCGATGGACATGTCGCACTGACGG
>VGOW01000094.1 GCA_016875735.1 Chloroflexota bacterium
TCGTCGCCTATCTCGCCGCTAATGCTCAGTGGCTCGGCATCCTCAAACGCCCGCGGAAAGCCAAATCTTTGCTGCCCACAAATTCACCCTTGACAGCGGGCAGCGAACCTTAACTTATGACCAATGGCCTCAGGCAAAGGGATCACCATCACCGTTTGGGAAACGGAGGCGGATCGGGAGGCCAGCAGTCAGCAGACCGCATACTACCGCGAGGCAGTCGGCAAAGTTGCCCCCTTCTTCACCGCCCCGCCCGTCGTCGAAAACTACGAGGCCGAAATCTACAGTTGATCTCGCGGCCAACAGAGGGAACAACTGCCATGAACTTCCGCAATCTCATGATCGTCACGACGATCACGACCGTCGTTTTTGGCGTGGGCTTCGTCGTCGCGCCCGCGCAAATTGGTGCGCTCTACGGCATGTCGTTCACCCCTCTCAGCGAGGCCATGGTTCGCCTGTACGCAGTCGCCCTGCTTCGGCATCGCCGCGCTGTCGTGGCAGATCAGACACTCGCAAGACGGCGACATTCAGAAGCCGGTTCTCTTGGCGTTCTTCATCACCGACTTCGGCGGATTCTTGGTGATGCTCTTCGCTCAACTGAGGGGGCTCATGAATGCGCTCGGTTGGTCGGTCGTTGGATTGCTGTTGCTCTTGTCTGCGGCTTACGCCTATCGGCGCTTCGCAAAGTAGGTATTAGCGCTCACAACACAAAACCCCGCCAACGTCGGCGGGGTTCTGTGTTTTTAACAGCGCTCTGTGTAATGCGTGAAATCCGTGGTTCTCAATGGCGGCCAATGAGTTTGCGCAGAAGCTGGCCGATGCGCCCGGCGAGGTTGGGGTGATCGAAGGCGTCGAGCTCGTCGGCATCGAGGAAGATGCCGTAGCACACCGAACACGAATCGGTGGTGACGTTGGCGCGCAGGTTGGCGAGTTTGATCAGCGTGCCGCCGCAGCGCGGGCACTTGCCCATCTTGCCCGACTTGCTCGCGCCCGGATCGGTGTCGGCGCGTTTTTTCTTCAGCGCGCGATGATCCATCGCCAGCACCCGCTCCAGTTCGCGCTCGTCGAGCCACAGCCCGCCGCACATGGAGCAGCGGTCAACGGTGTAGGGCCCCACCCGCACCGATTCGAACGCCCCGCCGCACTTGGGGCACGAGCCGAGTCGGTCAGTGTCAATATCAGCCATTGAGTGAATGGTAATGCAAAATGACGAGAATGGCAATTGGCGGATAGCAGATGGCCACTTGCTACTTGCCACTTGCTACTTGCCACTTGCCACCGCTATCCGCTACTTCACCGCCGCATCCGTGATCTCCAATGCTTTGTTGATGACCTCGAACACTTCACGCAATTCTGATTCGTTGACCGACAGCGGCGGGTTGGTATGAAGCAGGTTGCGCCAGGTGAAAGCATACACGCCGTTATCTTTGAGATACGCGCCGAGTTTCGCCATCTCCGGGCTTGCGCCCACATACGGACCCATCGGCTCCTTGGTTTTGCGATTCTTCACCAACTCAACACAGCCGAAGAGTCCAATGTTGCGCGTATCGCCCACCGAGGGGTGCTCGGCTTTGAGATCATCCATCAGCCCGGCCATCACCTTGCCCATGCGTTGTGAATTGCCCACGATGTCATCCTCTTTCATCACCCGCAGGTTGGCCACGGCGGCGGCCAGACTCATCGGATGCGCGCTGTACGTGAGCCCGCCGTAGAAAACTTTGTCCTCGAAGTAATCGGAAATCTTTTTGCTGATAGCCACCGCTCCCAGCGGCATGTACGCCGACGTAAGTCCTTTGGCCATCGTGATCAGATCGGGCACGACCTGCCAATGATCCACCGCGAACCACGCGCCGGTGCGCCCCAGCCCGGCCATCACTTCGTCGCAGATGAGCAGGATGCCATGCTTGTCGCAAATCTCGCGCAGGTCCTGCATGTAACCATCGGGCGGGATGATGATGCCGTTGGTGCCGGTGACGGTTTCGATGAACATGGCCGCGATGGTGTGCGGCCCCTCATACATGATCACTTCTTCGATCTGATCGAGACACTTGCGCGCGAAGGCTTCATCGCTGTCGCCCTCGTTGTAAAGCGGACTCCGATACTTGTACGGATCGAACACCCGAACCACGCCGGAGATGCCCGGCTCATTGGCCCACCGCCGATGATCGCCGGTGAGAGTGATGGCGGCGGCGGTCGCCCCGTGATACGAACGATAGCGGGCGATGATCTTGTGCCGGCCCGTGTACGCCCGCGCCATTTTGATCGCGCTCTCGTTGGCCTCTGCCCCGCCGAGGGTGAAAAAGAATTTTTTGAGATCGCCGGGAGTCACGTCGGCCAGCTCTCTGCCGATTTCAGCGCGCACTTTGCTGGCCATGCCCGGCCCGGCGTAAACCAATTCTTCGGCCTGCGCTTTGATCGCCTCAATCACCCGCTGATCGCCGTGCCCGATATTCACGCACATCAATTGCGAGTTGAGGTCGAAGTAGCGTTTGCCGTGGGCGTCCCAAAAGTAAACGCCCTTGGCCTTCGCCATCGGGATCGGGTTGACCGCGCCCTGCGCCGACCACGAAAAGAAATTATGCTTTTTGGTGAGTTCTACAATTTCGTCGGGAGTCATAAGGTTTGAGAGTCTCCTTTGCGAATGCGCCGCTTCACCGCGAAGAGTGAAACTGCCCGGCATACTGCGCCGTGCGTGTAATATACAAATCGCCGAAGCCCGCCGAGGGTTCGATGAAACTTCCCTCGACCCATTCGTTGAACGAGTTGACGATGATCATATCAGGGTTGCTGGCAAATGCGGAGTCCACCGTGCGCTGATAGTATGCGCCCGATTCGCGGTCGCGCGCAAACGGCTCACTGCTCACCCGCACGCCGTTGCAGGCCTCGTTCACCGTGAGCGAATCGTTCCAGCCGGGTTGGATCGTCGCCACCCAATAACGCGGCCCGTACAGCTTCTCGGCCTCGCGCACCCAGCCGCTCCACTTGCCCGCGTTTTGATAGGCGTAGCGGCAGCAGTTGTGATCGATTTTGTAAACGTACAGCCCATCGAACACGCTGAGGTACGATGGATCGAGTCCTTCGGCGATCCACAACGTCGAGTGGTTGGGGTCAACGCTGTCGCGGATCGATCTCCACGCCTCCACTGCTTTCACTCCGCCCGATGTGTCCACCCGCCCCATGTCGGCGAAAAAGATTACCGGTTTGCCCGCGTATCGAATCCATGATCCATTGCCGGTGTAGGTGTTGATGAGATACGACAGGTTGGCCGCCACCGTTGAGCGCGACTGCACGCCATAGAAAAAGTGATTGAGAAACGTGGCCGTCGCGCCGAATCCGTTGCCGAGCACTTGCGAAAGGTTGCGGTCGGTGCGGTCGCCGGGGCCGCCCCAATGCACGGCGAAGCCGTCGAGACCCGCCGCGCGCGCTTCGGCCACGTGCCGGGCGATGGTGGAAGCATCGTCGGAGTTGTATGCGCCCGCCGCCGGAGAATCGGAAGTGCATCCGGTTGACCACGAGCCGGAGTCGAACCAGGCCAAATAGTTGGCGAGGATGATGGGGGATGAATACGAATGGGCTGTGTTGGGCGGTTGGGTGGCTGGGTGGTTAGGTAGTGGGGTGGTTAGGTGGCTGGGTGGTTGGGTGGTTAAGTTGTTGGGGGGTTGGGGAGTGAGGGAGGCGGAGGTGGTGCCGGCGAAGGGCGGAGTGGCGGTGAGGGTTGGAGTGTCAGTTGGCGAGGCGGTGTGTGTTTGAGCCGATGTGAGAGTGGGCGCGGGTGTGTCCGGTGGAATCGGCGTGGCCGTTCGTTCGACAACTTTCGGCGGCGGCAGGGTGATCACTTGTGTGGCGGGCGCGGGGGCGCGAACGCAGGCAGTCAACGCGAGCGCAATCACAATGGCGATGCAGCGCATCAAAGAAGGGCTTTCAACCGTTGGAGATCAATGTTGCCGCCGCTCAATACCGAGACGATGACATCATTCTGCGACACGCGAATCTTTCCGGAAAGCAGGGCCGCGGTTGCCGCCGCGCCCGCGGGTTCGGCCACCAATCGAGTTTCGGCGAGGAGGAAGCGAACCGCATTGGCGATCTGCCCATCATTCACAGCCACGACATCGGTCACGTACTGTTGAGCCAGATCGAAAGTGAAATTGCTGACGTACGGCGAGCCGAGTCCGTCGGCGATGGTGTTGACGTTGGGAATACACAGCGCCATGCCCGCCGCCCGACTCTCGATCATCGCCGCCGCCCCTTCAGGCTCCACGCCGTAAACTTTCGCTGCCGGCAGGAGATGATGAATTGCTATGCCGATTCCACCAATCAGCCCCCCGCCCCCAACGCCAACGATCACTTTCGTTGCATCGGGAACCTGCGAAGCGATCTCGACTCCCACCGTGCCTTGCCCAGCGACAACAATGGGATCGTCGAAAGGATGCACCAGAGTCAGTTTGAGGCTGGAGCGAAGTTCCGAAACATGCTCGAAGACTTCGGCCATCGTGGGCTGAAGAATAACCGTTGCGTCAAACGATTCGACGGCATGAATGCGGCTGGGAGCGGCGGTGGAAGGCAGGACCACCGTGCAAGCCACGCCGCTTCGCTGGGCGGCCCACGCCGTGGCCACGGCATGGTTGCCGGCCGAGGCGGCGATGATGCCGCGCGCTTTCTCGTCGTCGGTGAGGGAAAGGATTCGGTTGAGCGCCCCGCGCGATTTGAAGGAGCCGGTCTGCTGCAAACATTCGGCCTTGAGCAAAACGCGTGCGCCCACTGCATCGCTGAGCGCGCGCGACTCGAAGACCGGCGTTTGCGCCAACGTCGCGCCAATGGCCGCCCGCGCTGAAATGATTTGAGAGAATGTGAGCATAGAAATAGAGAAGACGGAATCGACGCCCCTTCCGGGATCCCCGATCCCGTGCGAGTCGATTCAGCGTCGGCGAAGGACGTTGATCAGCCTTCCGAGGGCATCAACGCATCGGCGGTGGGCACGCCGTTCGCATCCCACTTGCGGAGACGATAGTAGTCGGCCATGATGCGTTTCATATCGGGAAGGATGCCCGCCGCCGTGCCAGTGGGCCGCGGCTCGTGTTCGAGCCGATGCGGAAGGGCATCGTCTTTTGCGGTAACGCCGAGCCGCACGTTGATCTCGCGCTTGAGGTTGAACAGCCGCGCGCCCATCTCGAGCAGTTCAGGTTGAGTGAGAGTCCAGCCCATCGCTTTATTCACCAGTTCGGCGGTTTGCGCGGGGGTGTAACTGCCTTTGGTGATGAACTTGCACAGGCCAAGCGGGTTGTAAACCGACATGAAGTTCTGGAAATCAACGGCCACTTCAGCCGCCACTCCCGAATCGAATCGTTTGCTGGCGATCCATTCGTCCTTTTCGCCTTCTTGCCAGCCCGGCCATTCGATGCCCACGCCGCGCCAATACGAAATGGCCTCGAGATGGCACGCGCCGCGAACCGCCGTCGCATAATTCGCGGCCATGCTCACGAAGCCGCGCGGATCGTGATACGGCATCTCCATGCCTTTGACGTGCAGGGCAAACATCTCCGAGCCTTTGCCGATCGTCTGCGCGGCGGAGCGCACACCCTCGGCCAACACATCGCCAATGTTTTCACGCTTGGCGATCTTGTGGATCATAGCCATGATGGCGTCGGCGTCTCCCCACTTGAGATCGATCCCGCCCGTGTCGTCTTTCGTAATCAACCCTTTTTCGTAACACTCCATCGCAAAGGCAATCACGCCGCTGGTGGAGATCACATCAAGCGTATATCGGTTGCATAGATCGTTCATCGCCGCGATGGCGTTGAGATCGTCGCACTGCAAGTTGGAGCCGAAACCGCACAGGGTTTCGTATTCGGGGCCTTCGCCGTACACGCCGGCGTATTTGCCTTCCTTCACTTCCACTGCTTTGCCGCAACCAATGGGGCAGGCATGGCAGAAAGTGTGTTTGGCGAAAATGGTTTTGGCGATCTCCTGCCCCGACGTTTTGATCGCGCCTTCCGTCCAGTTGCCGCCGCGCCAATTCATGATCGCGTTATCGCCGAATTTGTCGGTGGTGGGGTGGCCGCCCGCCGTGCCCACGAGATGCAGTGACTCCGACGGAGGATGATCCATGATGAATTTGTTGGACTCTTTGACGTAGCCGTGAAATCCTTTGGCGTCGAAGTAGGCGGGCTTCTGCGTTCCGCGCACGACGATGGCTTTGAGATTCTTCGAGCCCATCAGCGCGCCCATGCCGCCGCGCGCGGCCATGCGTGTGTGCGGCTTGCCGCCCGAAGCCACTCCGGCAATCTTCACCAGATTCTCGCCCGCCTGCCCGATGGAAGCGCACCGCGCATTCTTGTCGGTCTCGGCGATCAAAATGTCGTGGGTCTCGAATTGATCCTTGCCCCACACGTGCGCGGCGTCACGGAATTCGATCTGATCGCCGTTGATCCAAAGGTAAGTGGGTTTCGCGCATTTGCCGGTGAGGATGATGCCGTCCCATCCGGCGAAACGAAGTTCCGCGCCCCAATGGCCGCCGAGGTTGGCTTCATTCCAAATGCCGGTGAGGGGCGAGCGCCCGCACCACGATGAGCGGCAGCCCGTCGGGGCGAAGGTGCCGGAGAGGAGGCCGTTGAGGATGATGAGGGGGTTGTGCGGATCGAGCGGATCGGCGACGCCGTTGCGTTTGATCCAGTCGAGGTAAATTTTGGCGGCGAGGCCGCTGCCGAGAAAATAGGCGCGGGACTCCGAGTCGGTGACGGGGCGGATCGAATGTTTTCGAGCGCCGAGATCGATCTGCAATATCTTGCCAGCGTGCGCGAAACTCATGATGGTTTCTCCGAGCGTATGGGTGGATTGGTGCTGCGAGGGGGATTGTATCGCCGGAGGGGAAGCGAAGTCAATGAGAGGGCGAGATGGAGTCAACTTCGGAGTCGGACTCTGAATCGCTTCACTCTTTCCATTGCCTCGGCCACCCTCTCTGTCGGCGTGCCGAGCGACACACGGACGAAACCCTTGCCCTGCGAGCCAAACACCGTGCCGGGCGTCATGCTCACGCCGACAGACTCCAATAGACGATCGGCCCATTCGCGGTCGTCGGCCTCGCCGCCGGGCAACTGCGCCCACACGTAAATGGCCGCGCGGGGAGTCTCGCAGCGCATCCCGGCAGAACGGAGAGCGTCCGCCACAATATCGCGCCGCGCTCGATACTGCTCGTTGCGTTCGATCAGCCACGATTGATCGGCGGTGAGGGCGAGGGCCGACGCATCGAGCACGGGCTGAAACGATCCGGCGTCCACGTTGGACTTAAACGTGTGCAGCGCCCGAATGGCGTCGGCGTTGCCCACCGCGACTCCGACTCGCCACCCGCCCATATTGTAGGCCTTCGACATCGAATGAAATTCGACGCACACCTCTTTCGCGCCCGGCAGCTGCAGAATGCTCGGCGCGGTGTATCCGTCGAAGGTGATCTCGGTGTACGGCGCGTCGTGGGCGATGAGGAAGCCGTGTGCGCGCGCCAGCGCAATGGCTTCGGCGAAAAATTCCGGCGGGGCAATTGCGCCGGTAGGGTTGTTGGGATAGTTGAGCCACATCAATTTTGCGCGGCGCAAAACATCGGGCGGGATGGCGCGCAGGTCGGGCAGAAAATTGTTCTCGGCGCGCAGAGGCATGAGCCACACTTCTCCGCCAGCCATGAGCGCCCCGGTGGTGTACGGCGCGTATCCGGGATCGGGCACGAGCGCCACATCGCCCGGATTCACGTAAGCCATTGCCATGTTGAACACGCCCTCTTTCGATCCGAGCAAGCCCACCAATTCTGTTTGCGGATCGATCTCGACGCCGAAGCGGCGGCCATAGAAGTGCGCCCACGCTTCACGATAGGAGGGTGTGCCGCCGAAAGGCATATAGCCGTGATGAGTCGGATCGTCCGCCGAACGTTTGAGCGCCTCGACGATGAACGGCGCGGGCGGAAGATCGGGCGAACCCATATCCATGCGAATCACATCCACGCCCGCCGCGCGCAAACGAACGATCTTCTGATTCAGCCCGTGAAAAAAATACGGAGGCAGAGAGGCCATGCGCTCCGCCGGTTTGAGTTTGGGGTGAATGGTCATGTAAAGGTGAAGGAGGAAAGACGAAGGACGAATGCTTTGCGTCGCCATTCGTCATTGTTCGTCATTCGCCATTTCTCTATCCAGCATCGCTTCCGAAACTTTGGCGGCTTCGGGCGCGGGCGGCATTTCGGGGATCATGATGTGAAAGGTGGTTCCGGGGCAGGCCACTTCATCGTGGCCGGGGCTTTCGCACCAAATTGCGCCGCCGTGCGCTTCGATGATGCCTTTGACGATAGCCAGCCCCAGCCCGGTGCCGCCGCCCTTGAATTTTGTTTTGCTGGTGGAATGAAGGGCGACGTTGCCCACTGAGGAAAACTTCTCGAAGATGCGCTGTTGATTCTCCGGCGCGATGCCGATGCCGGTGTCGGCGACCATCACTTCGCAAAAGCCGGGCCGCCCCCGCGCCGACACGGTGACGCTCCCCCCATCGGGCGTGTACTTCACCGCATTGAGCATCAGATGTCGGAACACTTGCAGAATGCGAATAGGATCGGCGATGACGGCGCCCTCACTCTCGAACTCGCCGATGGATACGGTGAGCTGCCGATCGGCGGCCAATGCGCGCGCCATTTCGTCGCACACCCGCTCCACCACTCGCCGCAGTCGCACCGGCTGAAACGACAACGAAAGCATGTCGTTGTCGATCATCGAAACGTCCACCAAATCATCGACGATCTCTTTCAAGCGGGCGATGCCTTTGACAATGCCGTTGAGGAGAAACACGGCCTGTTGGCCCCCGGTTTTACCGACCTCGTCGGTGAGCATGTCGGCGTAGCCTTCGACGAGCGTAAGCGGGGTTTTGAGTTCGTGCGCGGCGACGGCGATGAAGTCAGACTTTGACTTGTGGAGGCGGATGAGATTCTCTTCGGCTTCGCTTTCTTTGGCAACGGTATCGCGCAGCAGCGCTTCCACCTCCAGCACCGACGCAAACGATTGGGCGTGAGTGAAGGCCGGCTCTACCGCCAGAATTACTTCGAGGGCTTCATCCGCAGAGCCATTCGCGCGCGCCACATCCCAAACAGAAGTTTTGAGCGCGTCGAGCACGGGCAGAAGAGAAAGACTGTGTTCGAAGATTGAACGCGGGGCGGCCTTCACCCAATCTTGCAAGCAGGGGTCGAGCCATTCGGGACTGCCGCTTTCCACCGCGTCCTCGAGCAAAAAATAGAAGCGCGAAATTTGCTCGGCGGCCATGGCTCGCAATCCTTCGCCGCGAGCCAACGAACGCAACGCGTTCTCCACCATTCGGGGGCGCAGGGCGCGGAGCCGGTTGGCGACTTCCACCATATCAGCGCCAATAGTACAACAAATGGGCGTTCGCGTGTCGTTAAGGGTTTTGCTCGATGAAGGTTTCGATGACGCGGCCCACGCGCTCGAGGCTGTCAGCGCTGATCTTGTCGAGGGTGTCGGCGGTCGTGTGCCAATGGGGATAGTCGAAGTCGATCAAATCCACCACCGGGATGCCGAGTTGGGCGAAGGGCGCATGGTCGTCGAGTATGGCGTATTTGGGCGCGGGAATGAATTGCTCGCCGTAGCCCAGCGCGGCGGCGATCTGAAAAAGTTGGGCGGAAAGCGCGGCGTCGGAGTTGGTCTCGAAGAAGAGCTGCTGATCGGCGTCGCCGATCATATCGGCGATGATGACTGCTTCCGGCCTCACCGTGAGAGTCTGCGCCATGTGGGTGGAGCCGACGATCCATTCCCAACCGTCGATCCCGCCGTTGTCCTCGGCGTCGAAAAAGGCCAGCCAAATTTCGTAGCGCGAATCTTGAGTGTCGAGCGCGCGCGCCAGTTCGAGCAGAACGGCAACGCCGCTCGCGCCGTCGTTGGCCCCCGGAGTGGGCGCAGTGGGCGAAGCCGAGTCCCGGTCGGCGTGCCGCCGCGTATCGTAATGCGCGCCGATGATGATCACCGGGCCGCGCCCGATAGCCGCCTTGCCGATGATGTTGCGCGCTGGCGCATCTCGATACACAAACTCTTGCGTTTCGGTTTTCCAGCCGCGCGCTGTGAGCTCGGCCAAAATGTAATCGCCGGTTTGGCGGTGCGCTTCGGCGCCAGTGGGGCGCGGGCCAAAAGCCATTTGCGCTTCGGCGTGCGCCAGCGCGCGCGAGCCATCGAAGTCGATTGCCTCAGCAGCTGCGCGCGGCCAAAACCACCACGCGCCAGCGGCAATGAGGATGATGTCGCAAACGACGAGGATGGCGAATAACGTTTTTCGATTGGTCATGAGCAATTCATCTATCTGCGAACATCTGCGTAATCTGCGGATTCGGTCAGCGCGCGCAAGGCTCGCGCGGCATAGGCGGCCGCGCGTTGGCGTTTGTTGCGCGGCGGGTTGTCGAGCGGCGGCAAGAGTCCGAAGGCGGCTTTCATCGGTTGAAAAGTTTTCGGCTCGGCGTGAGTCACATACCAGCACAACGCGCCGATCATCGTCTCCGGCGGAAAGGTGATCGGCGGCTCGCCCGCCAGCCATCGCGCGGCGTTGATGCCGGCCACCATTCCCGAAGCGGCGTTGCCCATGTATCCCTCCACGCCCGTGATCTGCCCGGCGAAAAACAAATCGGCGCGGGCGCGGCTCTGCATTGTGGGCAGCAACAGAGTCGGCGAATTGATGAACGTGTTGCGGTGCATCTGCCCGTAGCGGGCGAACTCGGCGCTCTGCAATCCGGGAATCAATCGAAGCACGCGCTTCTGCTCCGGCCACGTCAGATTCGTTTGGAAGCCGACGATGTTGTGCAACGACCCGGCGAGGTTGTCTTGCCGCAGCTGCGCCACCGCGTGCGGGCGTTTGCCGGTGCGCGGGTCGCGGAGTCCCACCGGACGCATCGGGCCATAGGCCAACGAGTCCTCGCCGCGCGAGGCGATGATTTCAATCGGCAAGCATCCCTCGAAAAACTTATCGGGCCCCGCCTTCACGCCGCGCGCAATCGCCTCCTCGAACTCGCGCAGGGCAATGCGCTCCGCGCCGATCAGCTCGCGCACGAACCGCGCATACTCTTCGCGGTCGAGCGGGCAGTTGATGTAATCGCCGCCTTCATCCTCGCCCACGCCGTAACGCGAGGCGCGAAAGGCAATGCTCATGTCAATCGAGTCGGCGGTGACAATGGGCGCGAGCGCGTCGTAAAAGTACAGATGCTCGCCGCCGAGCAAACGCGCAATATCGGCGCTGAGACTCGGCGAGGTGAGCGGCCCGCTAGCGACGACGCACGGGCCATCGGGGATGGACTCGGCCTCCGCGCGAACCACTTCGATATTCGGGTGAGCCTCGATCTCCCGCGTGACCAACTCGGCGAACCGTTCCCGATCCACCGCCAACGCTCCACCGGCGGGCACTGCCGAGCCGTCGGCGCAGCGAACGATGAGCGAGCCCAAACGTCGCAGTTCGGCTTTGAGCAAACCGGGCGCGCGGTCGGGCTGATCCGATCCGAGTGAATTGGAGCAGACGAGTTCGGCCAGTTTGTCGGTGGCGTGCGCGCCGGTGGTTTTGCGCGGGCGCATCTCCCACAGCCGCACTCGCGCACCACGTTGCGCCGCCTGCCACGCGGCCTCGCTTCCGGCCAGCCCGCCGCCGATGATGGTGAGGGAATCTTCTTTCATCCGTGAAATCAGCGCAATCGGTGATTGCCTTTTGTCGAAACCATCAACTTCAACAGCCCGCCGAATCCCACTTTCAATTTCTCGATCTCGAATCCGGCGCGGCGGACAGTGGACTCGGTGTCGCGGTTGAGGTTGCACCCTCCGGTCGCCCACAGCCACGCCGGAGCGAGAAAATCTTGCGCGCGCCCAAGCCAGTGGTGGTGGCTTCGCACATGATCGATGAGGTACAGTCGCCCATCGGGTTTCAGCACCCGGCGAATCTCGCCGAGCGCCGCCGCCGGATCGGGAATAGAGCAAAAGACCAGCGTGGCAACCACTGAGTCAAAGCGCACATCGGGGAAAGGGAGTTGTTGCGCGTCGGCGGCGGCCAAACGGATCGAGTGGCCGCGCCGGGCCGCCTCCCGGACACGATCCATTTCCACATCGAATGCCGAAACCGAAATCTCGCTCGGATAATGATCGAAATTGTGCCCCCAGCCGCAACCGATCTCCAGCGCGCGGCCGCGCACATCGCCCAGCAACTCCCATCGCCAGCCGCCAAAGCCAAAAGGCCGAGTTTCTTTCCGCATGTCAGAATTCTACCATCGGGACTCCGCGTTTCATGAATTCGTGGCACAGTTCTTGCAATCATCGTAGGTTGACCTTTATCCAAACTAGCGTACACTAGGTTACGACAATGTACCTCTCCCATACCGCCGAACACCGCGCCCAAACCACCCTGCACCTCACCCAAACCATGCGTCTGCTGGGGTTGAACACCGACGAACTGGCAGACGAAATCGCGCACGAACTGGAAACAAACCCGGTTCTGCAAATGCTCGATACGACCCACTGCCCCCAGTGTGGGCGCCGCCTCCGCGCCCTGCCCTGCCCCAACTGCATCGCCAAACACACCGGTGACACGCCCATCGTCTTTCTTTCCCCGCGCCAGCCCGGCTCGTTTCGGGCAACCGACGAAGAGCCCGACGATCTGCCTGCCGAACGCATCGCCCAAACCGAAACGCTGGCCGAACACATTTTGCGACAAGTGGCCTTCAGCGCCACTGACTCCGAGAAAATCGTGGCCGCTAACATTTTGGCCCGCCTCGACGACAAAGGCCTCTTCACCGAACAGGCGGCGGAACTCGCCCTCACCCTGCGCGTCCCGCTGGAGGCCGTCAACCGAATGCTGGCCCTCATCCAACGCGCCGATCCGGTGGGCGTCGCCACCCGCGACATTCGCGAAAGTTTCGCCGTGCAGATTGAGGTTCGGCGCGAGACGATGGCCGTCCCGCCGCTGTGCGAACGCATCCTCGCCGAATGCTGGGAATTGCTCACGAAGCGAAATTATCAATCGATCGCTCGGCAGTTGGCCGCGTCGCTGGACGAAGTGAAAGAGGCTGCCGTCTTTATCCGGCGCAACCTCACCCCTTACCCCGCCCGCGCCTGGCACGACTCCGGGCGCGGCACCCACCGCCTCGCCCGCGATGTGTATTATCAGCCCGACATCCTCATCAGCCACAACCCGCGCCCCGGCGGCCCGCTGATCGTGGAAGTGTTCACCGGTCTCAGCGGCGCCCTGCGCCTCGACCCCGACATCAAAAGCGCCATCCCCACCGTGCCCGAAGAAGACAAGCCGGAGTGGAGCGAATATGTGGAGCGCGCGACCCTGCTGGTGAAGTGCGTGCAGCAACGCAACCACACCATGCGCCGCATCGCCGAAATCATCACCGCCGAACAAAAAGCCTTCATTGTCGGCGGCGATTGCGACCTCAAACCTCTCACGCGCTCGGCGCTCGCCCAGCAGTTGAACCTGCACGAGTCAACCGTCTCCCGCGCCGTCTCCAACAAATCAGCAGCCCTGCCCAATGGGCGCATCGTCCCGCTCTCGATCTTTTTCGACCGCTCCCTTGCCGTGCGCGACGCCGTGCAAACCATCATCGGCCAAGAAGACCGCCGCGCCCCCCTCTCCGACACGCAGATCGCCGAACTGCTCAAACCGCAGGGATACATCGTCGCCCGCCGCACCGTCGCCAAATACCGGCAGATGCTGGGAATCCTCTCGGCCAACCTGCGCGGGCGTGAACTGAGCCTCAGCCAATGACTCGGGTAAACACCCCCACGCGGAAAACCGGCCCGCTCAGTTTCCTCTCCACCGTCCTCCAGCGACCGGACGACATCAACTATCGCGACATCGCCGAGCAGCTCTCCGACGCGATGTTTCTCGCCACGCCGCGCACCGGCCTCTTCCGTTACTTCAACCGTCGCGCCCTCGAACTCACGCGAC
>VGOW01000095.1 GCA_016875735.1 Chloroflexota bacterium
ACGGTGCGCAACATTGCGCCCACGCCTTGCTTGAGGGCGAACTCTGCGGCGCGGCGGATCAACTGCGGCTGCGCAATTGCGCGGCGGATGAGCGAGCCGCCGCCCGTGGCCGCAGTGGACTCGGTGCCCGCCGAGATGAGAGAGTGCGAAGCCTGCACGAGAATCTCGCCCGCATCGCATGCCGGAGCGGGAACGTCCTCGATATGCAGTTGGCCTTTGCCGTCGAAGAACAGTTGCTTCATAGTTTCGTGATTATAAACGTTACGGTCACCGGCAGTGTGGCCCTCATCGAACAAACGACAATGGCCGCTTTTTCTCGCCTCCCGTACGTTGGCGAGATCCAGCCTTCCACAACAGTGATTGGTGATTGGTTATTAATTACCTCGAGCCGAATGTTTGGCCCGGCGGGGAATTGCGTTGAGGCTTTCGATCCTTCGGCTTTCAACTCGCATTCGGGCGCAAAGTGAAAGAACCATTTCAGTTCGTGCTCGCCTTCGCCCACCACCTCATCTTCGATGATCCAGCCCTCTGCCCATCGCTCGAACAGCCGTCGATGAATCACGCCGAGCCGCTGGTAGCCGCCGTGCTCTCCTTCCCAGTCGCCACTGCTGAACTGCGCGCCGCGCTCGCCCGGCACGTCAACCTTCACCTGAACATCGTCCTCCAATCGGAACAATTCTCCCGGCGGGATGCGGCTGATCTCTTGCCCATCGACGCGCAGAGTGTTGTGATAAGCCGTTGAGCGGAAGAGATTGCGGGCCTGGGGATCGGCGGTGTAAGTGTACGTGCCGGGGTCGATCAAAAAGTTGCGCGGCCCGATGCTGTATTCGAAACTGAGCGCATCGTTGTGCGCGTGCCCGCCCCATCCGGCTTGCCCGTTGCCGCCGGCGCGAACCGCAAGATATTCATCGCCATCGCGGAAAGCGAACCATCCGCCGTGAGGGAAAGACTCCCACCCACCCTCGCCCCGACCCCTCTCCCGATGGGAGAGGGGCAAGGGGTGAGGGTCGAGCCATCGCCCGCCGTCCTCGTCGCCAAACAACGGCAGTGTGCCATCGGGTTTGCGTAAACCTTCGATCACCGCTTCCATTTTCGCCACGAGTTTGCGCGTGCTCGGCAGAACGAACACGCCGTTGAGTTCACAGAGGCCAATGGTCGCGCTCACCATTTCGGTCACAAAACGATGATAGGCAACCGAGGCCTCGTAACTCGTGTCGTCGGGAAGAACTTGAAAATGAATCTGCCTCTGCAATTCGCGCAAGCCAAGCGCAAGCCAGTGATCGGCTTCAGTCTTTCGTTTGTGGTAACGACTTAAGTCATTGCTACAAAACAGGCCCAACCAGATCAGCCCGCAGCAATTCGAGAGAATGTGATTCGTCGGCGGCCAGTATTCTTCGAGGTGCGCGGTGATGAACCGGCCATGCTGGATGAGGGCTTTGAGGAACCATTCGCCGAAGGCGCGATCAAAAGCGGGGCGCATCAATTGAAAAGCGGCGATCCAGTTTGCGGCGCGGATGGCGGCTTCCATGGCGTTGCCCCAGTTGGGGCCGTGTTCGGGCGGGTTGTCCTCGCGCCATGCGCGAACCTGCGCCGCCCACTCGCGCGGATACCGCTCGTCGCCCGTGTGCGCATAACCGAGGGCGAGGGCCAGCCCGTGATGAAAGCGCGAAAGTTCCCACGGCATTTTGACATCGCCCGATTGAGTGGTGAGTTCGAGTTTCGAGATGTGATCGCGCGGCCACTCGTGGCCGGTTCGGAAATCGCGCCGCCACTGAATTGGGTTGCCTGCGTCGAACACGCCGCCGAGAAGAGAGAAGCGATGGGCGAGGATCGACTGGCATTGATCGAGAGTCGGCGGCGGGCCGAACTCGGCAGGCAGGAAGAATTGAAAGGTGGGGTGAGCGAGGCGCTGTTCAACGGAGTCGGCGCCCCCCCAAAAAAAGTCGAGTTCGGAGTCGGAAAGTTCGGGCGCAGGCGGAGGGCGGAGCGCAGCGAGTCGCCGTCGCAGTGTGTAGCGAACGAGCGACGGATAAGCGCGAAGGGGAAGGCGGCGAAACATCAACCGAGAATCTCGTCGTACACGGCAAATGTTTTTTGCGCGTTCGTTGCCGCGTCGAACTTTTCGCGCGCTTGCGCGTACCCGGCCTCGCCCATTGCTTTGGCCTTCGACGGATCGCGGAGGATGGCAATGATCGCCTCGGCCAACGCTTGCGGATCGGCGGGCGGGACGAGCAGGCCGGTGACTCCGTCGCGCACGAGTTCGAGCGGGCCGCCGAGCGCCGAAGCCACCACCGGCTTGGCCATTGCTCCGGCTTCGATGATGGGGCGGGCGAAGTGCGGCACGACGGAGGGGAAGGCGAGAATATCGGCGGCGGCCAGCACATGAGGAATGTCGGATCGGATCCCGGTGAAGCGGATGTGCCCGGCAGCGATGGACTCCGAGGCCGCTTTCATCACTTGTCGATCATAGGCGTCGGCGCGGAGGGCAAACTTGATCAGCGATTTGAGTCGCGACGAATCGCCAATGGCGGGCGGCGGGCCGACGACGAGAAACTTTGTGTTGGGCACGGCCTTGCGCACCAGCGGCAAGGCGTTGACAAAGGTGAGCGTTCCTTTGGGGTAAGCCACTCCGCCGAGCATGGCGACGATGTTTTGCGCGGGCGTAAGGTTGAGTTTGCGGCGAGCCTCCCCGGGCGAAAGAGCGCGATCAAAAACGTTGAAGTCCACGAAGTTGTGGATGACTCGAATGTTGGGCGAAGGTTTGAGGCGTGAGGCGTCGTATTCGGAGATGGCAATGACGCGTGTTGCATCGTGCGCAATGTGGCGCGTGAGCCATTCGCGGCGCAGGCCGAAGTAGCCGTTGTGAATCGGTTCGCGGATATGCCACACGAGAGGGATGCCTTCGCGCCACGCGGCGCGGGCCGGAGCGGCGAGGGTGGATGAGTTGAGGTGAATGAGATCGGGTTTGAGGCGGCGAATGTATCGGCGCGCGGCGATGACCGAGGGCCAGAATCGCACGGCCTGGATGGGAAGCCGCCACAACTCTGCCCCGCCGTACCATTCGAGCTCGGTGTGGCTGAAATCGGCAATGTCGGGCGCGACGTGTGTCTTGATTCCTTCAGAGCGATAAAGGTCAACGACCGGGCCGGGTTTGAGGGTGAGCACGATCGGTTCGTAACGGGATCGGTCGAGTTGTTTGAGGAGGTAAAGCAGGCTGAGCGGCGCGCCGCCGAATCCGCCGCCGTGATGAAAGTAGAGGATGCGCTTCATCCGACAAATTTGCGCATCCACAACTCCAGCGCCGCCAGCGCCCACACGCGCATGTATGGGCCTTCGCCGTGCAGGAAGGCCTGATACAGCCGTTGTACTTCGGCGGGGTTGAAGAGGCCGCGCGCTTCGATGGATTTGAGCGAGAGCGCGTCGTCTATCGCCGGGCGCAGGGGGCCGCGCATCCACGCCGCCACCGGCATCTCGAAGCCTTGTTTGGGGCGGGCGATCACTTCGCGGGGCAGCACATCTGCCAGGGCGGAGGTGAGCAGATACTTCGTCTGTCCGTTGCGAATCTTGAGGTGGGACGGAATAGTGGTGACGAACTCGACCAGTTTGTGATCGATGAGCGGCACGCGCACTTCGAGCGAGTGCGCCATGCTCATAGCATCGGTGTCACGCAGGAGGGTGTGCGCCATGTAGTTTTTCAGTTCGAGCCGGGTCACTCGATCAATGACATCCGCCTCATCTTCGCGCACCCAACGCTCCAGAAGTTTTCGAGCGGAGGGCGTATTTCCCAATTCGCCGCGCGCTTGCGGCGAGAGTGCGCGAGCAATCGAGTCGTCGTTGAAGAGAATGCGCATTCGCCCATAACGCCCGAGGAAATCGTCGTCGGCGAAGGCCAGCGCATTGCCGAAAGCCGGGCGGCGGGTTACTTCGGAAGCCGTGCGGGCGCCGACGGCCATGAAAGCGCGCACCGGGTTGGGCAGAGACTGCCACAGCGGATCGTAGGCGGAGACGCGCTGGAGCAGTTTGAATTGCGGATACCCGGCGAACAATTCGTCGCCGCCGAGACCGGAGAGCGCCACTTTGACGTGCCGGGCGGTGGCCTTCGACACAAGGTAAGTGTTCAGCCCGTCGCCCGATGGTTGATCCATTGCCCAGATGATGCGGTCGAGCCCGTCGGCCACTTGTTGGCCGCTAACGACAACTTCGGTGTGATCGGAGTTGTAGCGTTTGGCGACGATGCTGGCGTAACTGCGCTCGTCGATTCGGCGGCCTTCGCTCTCGAAGCCGATGGAGAATGTTTTGAGTCGCTCGCCCGCGATGCGAGTCATGAGCCCGACGACGGCGGACGAATCGACTCCACCGGAGAGGAATGCGCCCACCGGCACGTCGGCGATCATGCGCAAGCGAATCGATTCTTCGAGGAGGCGGCGCAATTCGGCGCGGATTTCATTTTCGTCGGCGCGGAGGGGGCGGGCGGGGGGCACGTCCCAGTACTGGCGAATGTCCACGCGTCGAGTGTCGGCGTTCCACGAAAGGCAGTGGCCGGGCGGGAGGGCGTTGACGCCGTGAAGAATGGTGAGAGGAGTGGGAACGGAGTAAAAGGACAGATAGTAAGAGAGGGATTGGAGATCGAGTTCGGGCCGGATGAATCCGGTGGCGAGGAGCGCTTTGAGTTCGGAGCCGAAAATGAGACCGTGTGGAGTGTCGGCCCAGTAGAGGGGCTTGATGCCGAGTCGGTCGCGGGCGGCGAAGAGGCGCTGTCGTTTGACATCCCAGATGAGGAAGGCGAACATGCCGCGAAAGTGATGCGCGCATTCCTCGCCCCACTCTTCGTAGGCGTTGGCGATCACTTCGGTGTCGGAGTTGGAGCGGAAGGTGTGCCCGCGTTGTTCGAGATCGGCGCGGGTCTCGGCGAAGTTGAACACCTCGCCGTTGTAGGCGATGACGGTCTCGCCGGAGGCGGTGGTCATGGGCATGTGGCCGAGGGGCGAGAGGTCGATGATGGCAAGGCGGGTGTTGACGAGAGTCACTGGAATTTCTCCCCCACCCCAGCCCTCCCCCGTCGGCGCATCCTGAGCGGAGCGAAGCGCAGTCGAAGGAGCCGACGGGGGAGGGGGGTATATCCACACGCCGTGGTCGTCGGGGCCGCGGTGGCGGAGGCATTGGGCGATACGTTCGCCAAGTTCATGATCGGCTTTGCCAATAAGGCCGAAGATGCCGCACATGGTTACTCGACGCCTATCGGAAAGGGCAAGTTTGCATCGGGAGGGAGGAGAAAATCGCCGGGAGGTGAGCCGAGATCTGCGCAAACGACAGGGCCGATGGCGCAACAATGGCAATCCATGCCCGGCTTTGCTGATGTGTTTATCAGCCAACTGAGTGCTTTGATCGGCATGTGAAATGAGATGGGCAAAGGGGTGGTTTAAACCAGCAGGTGAATTGAGCGCGTTGCTGATCGTCCATGTTTAGCTGAATAACGGTGTGCCGTTGATCTGGTAAGTGAATTCGGTTGCGCCGCGCATTCGTATAACTTTTGCCGGATTGCCCCCAACGATAGTGAATGGAGCCACGTTTTGCGTGACCACTGATCCAGCCGCCACGACCGCCCCCCGGCAAATCGTCACCCCCTTGAGAATGACTGCTCGCGATCCGATCCACACATGATCCTCGATGACAATCGGCGCATCCCGTCGAGCAAAGGCTGGATCGTCAGGATCGTGATCCGATGTATAAAACTCAACACGGTGGCCGGCAACAACGTCGTTGCCAATCCGGATGGCCGCGCCTGCTACCCAGAACGAGTCGTAGGCAATCGAGCAACGTTCACCGATTACAATTTGATCGAGTGCGCCGCCTGTGAATTGCGCGCCCATCCAGATGGCGCTGGTGGGCGGCACACTGAAGCCACACACGATGCGATAGTATGCATATCGAATAGCTGCTATTGGAAGGTTGGCGATCAGACGGTTGAGCGCCCACCCGCGCAATAATAACATTACCGGGATACCCAGGTTTTCGTTAAGCCAGCGCCGCATCGGATTTTGTTTCGCCATGCAATGGACTGGGAATCAATTTTCAGTTGCCCGGGAGACCTCAGATAAGCCGACCCAAAGACCTCGCACATTGGCCGCCGAGGCAATCCAGTCAATGAAAGTCATCGCGATCCAGTCAGCATAGCCTCGCGGTGAATAACGCGTTAGCCGCCAGCCGCGCCATAGCGCCGGAACTGGCAACAGTAAACCTAATCCAATGAGACAAGTGAGCCTTGCCACGGCCCATCTAAGTTTGCTAACAGACCAGCCATGGCGCTCATGCCATATTTGCACTGTGCCCTGCCCTCGCCCGACTCGTTGACGCCAGAAGCCGGGTAAATCGGGAGGCATGACGTGAGTGACAAGGATACTGTGATCGAATGCTTTGCGATACCCGGCGGATTCTAACTTGTCGCCGAACCAACTATCTTCGCCCGCCACTAAGGTTACCGAATCGCCCTCAGGGATCAGGTTAACTTCTAACGCAGCTTCACGGCGGCAAGAAAAGCCCTCCGTCCAATTAATGCGCGCTTCAACGTTGGGGCGTGGCGGATAGTGAAATTCATGCAAGGCTTGCACATAGCGGGCCGTGGCATGTTCCAGATTGGCAACACGACTCTCCACCAGCACATAATCAGCGCCATTCGCATAATAGGGCAAAACTGATTGGATGAAATTGGATGGCAACCGCACATCCGCATTAAGGATAATGACTATCTCACCTCGCGCTAGCAATATGCCTTCGTTACGCGCTGCTGCCCGCCCATGTCCTCGTGACTGTCGAATCAGCCGCACTCGATCTGGCGAATACGATGTTACGATCTGTGGCGTCTCATCGCTCGAAGCGTCTACCACCAACACTTCAACCGGCGCGTAAGTTAGGGCCATGAGCGAATCCAGAGTCTCGTGGATGTCAGCCGCTTCGTTGTAAGTGGGAATGACGATAGAAACAAGCATGATACTTGGTTTCGGGCCAGCGGCGGTAATCAATAGACATTGCCGAAAGCATCTGCAAACGCAGCGTGCAATTCTGCTTCGATGTGTTCTCGGGCGAATTGCTCTTCTATTTTCTCACGGCCTGCTCTCCCCATGGCTTTCAGTTGCGCAGGTTGGCCGAGTAACTCACAAATGCTTTGCGTGAGCGCGGCCTCATCATTGTTTGGAATCAATAGGCCTGTGACTCCATTTTCTACAATCCCTTGCGGCCCGCCGCAACGGGTGCTAATGACGGGCAAGCCGCACGCCATCGCATCCAGTATCGAAATGCCCAGCCCCTCCTGCAAAGATGGAAACACGAACAGCGTTGCCCGTTGATATAACTGGACAAGGTGATCGATTGAAACGTGGCCCGCAAAATCCACCCAAGAGTCTACCCCCAGTTGAGTCGCCAACGCCTGTGTGGCCGGTAGCGGCTCATCCCCGGCGATCACTAGGCGGAGGCGAGGGAATTCAACATGGACTTTGGCAAATGCCCGAAGAAGCAGACCGACGTTTTTGCGCGGGTCTCGGATACGGGCAGTGAGCAGAAGGTAGGGAGGGTCGGCTATGGAATTGTTAGGAACAAACAAGCGCGTGTCCACTGGATACACAACAGTGCGCAACTTCGGCTTGAGAGCAGGCCATCGAGCTGCGATCTGCTCCGTGGTCGTTGGGCTGAGCCCCAGGATAACGCTCGCCTTTTCATATACCAATTGTTCTTGGGCTTGCAGAATTGGCCAGTCGCGATGTTGCATAAAGGCATTGGCCCATTCGTCGCCGGCTATTGCTCGACCTTTCAATTCTTCCTCGTACAGCGTGGCGACCCACAGAACGTAGGGGCGGTCGGCCAACGCCAGCGGCAGGCCGACGTGACTGCTTCCTGATACTGCCACAGCAATCGGCGCCGTTAGCTCGGATCCGGCTAAACGCAAGAGATGATACTGATAGCGCGGCGGCAAAGGGTAGTCGGCCACGGCGATGGCGGGCATGGAGTCCTTGGTCAATGCTCGGAGGGGCGGCGTCGAGAGAAAATACTTCAACATCGCCCACTTCGATGTTGTTGGCACATCGCCGCTCGCACGATAGATGACTTGCGGCGAGTGGTCCACCCTGGTGAGCATTCTGTATACGGTTCGCGCCAGCGCCGGGACGCCTCCCAGTCCCGGTTCCAATGTGAGCAGGGCGGCCTTCGCCATTACCGATGGCCTTCCCAGATTTCGCGATAGTGGCCGATCAATTCATTCTGGTATTTTTCCCACGTGAACTGGCCGACATACTCGCGCGCCGATTGCCCCATCCTTCGTCGCTCGGTTTCATGATTGTAGAGATAGAGCAGTTTCTCAGCGATGGCCTCTGCGCTCCGTATCGGAACGATGAAGCCGTCTTCACCGTCACGCACAGATGCCCCCACATTTTCCGAAACGATAACGGGCAAGCCGCAAGCCGCCGCTTCATAAACCACCATACCAAACCCATCCTGCAATGATGGCAAAACAAATACCGACCCGGTGTGGTAGACCCGCGCCAGATCGTGGTGTGGCACGAAACGAAGGCGCCGATACACGCCCCGATACTTTGGCAGGAACGTGTGCGCATCGGGAAACGGCTCGCCCACAAGCAGCAGTTCACTTCTATCCGGTGGTAAGTTGGCGAGGCGGAAACCTTCAAGCAGATAGGGCAACCCTTTTTGCAAACTTAGCGCGCCGACGAATATGACACGGAATACATTATCGCTTTTTTCACCCGGATAGAAATACTGCGGCGCAAATCCCAAATGCACTTGCCGCATCTTGCTTGCCGAAACGCCCTCCGCCAGCATGGTGCGATGGACAAACTCGGAGGCCACAAAGATCCAGTCGGCTTCGGCGTACTCTTGAAGATGCTTGGCGATGAGGCGCGCATAGGCGGCGGGGTAGGTGATGCCGTAGCGGTTAAACTCATCGCGCAGGAGTTGGTGTTGCATAGTGGGGTGCGCCGACGAGCGCTCGATGATGGTGATCGCTCCGTTTCGTTTCGCTTTCCGTATGCCGTGCAGGCCATGGTGGTTAAAGGCATGGTAGATGTCCGCCTCAGGCGCGTAGCGGCTGGCGGCGCGGTCGAACCAATTATCTCCGATGAGATAAGACCATGCTTGACTGCTCGGAGACGGCAGCCGTTGGATGAGCATGGATACATAGGCAGGTAGAGGAATCTGAACTACCTTCTCAAGAGGAATGCCGGTTTCGCGACGATCAAAGATGGTGGTGACAAAACGATGCAACCACCCGGCGCGCTCCGCGCCGCGCGCCAGATGATAGGCGTGAAATTTGTTGCCGGAAGCGACGATGATGCGCGGTGAAGAGTCCATGTGGCGATGGCAATCAAATGGCGGCTAGGGGGCAACGCATTGGTAGACAACGGTGGATTGTCCAAGGATGTTGAACCGCCTGGCCTCCTCGCCAACCCAAGCGCCATCAATTTGGCCGACACGTTCACAGTAGTTAGCAACATAGGCTTGCGCGTCGGCTAAACCGGGCCCGCCGGGGTTGATACAACCAATAGCAGAGTCGAGAAGCACATAATCCGGTTTGATGGTGTGGCCTGCCCCTGCCCGGATCTCGGCTGAATTTGCGGTAAAGGCGACATTTTCATCACTCACGAATACACGATCTTGGTGCAGAGGCCACCACCATACCGGATCGCCAATCACAAGGGCGCCGGGGCGAACGAACTGATTCAGGGCCACACTCATTTCGGAAAAATTCCCGCCCCCAAATCGGTAGGTGAGCCAGAGATTGCCGGCTAAGTTGATGCTGGTCAGAGCAACCCCGGTCAGGTTCAACGCCGCTGGGCCATATTTTGTGATGAATACGCGCTTTGGCGAAAGCTGTTCGGCAAGTTTGTAAAGGCCGCCAAACCCGGCAAGGAAGAGGAATGGACTCCACAACACACTGTATTGAACAAATCGTTGGGAAAAGATTAGGCCGTAGGCCACGAACGAGATGAGCGGCGCGTTGATCAGCATCCGTTCCCGCCAATCGCTTTTGCCAGCCAAGACTATCAACCCTACCACTCCAAAAACCGCCTCCAGCAAACCCAACGGGCTTCCGGCGCTCCAGTATGCCGTTGTTATGAACGCAGGTATCGTTGATAGATTGTCTAAGAAACCAGTACCGGCGCCTCCGCCGCTGAACACTGTATGAGAGGTGAGCATTTCCAAGAAATTACCCGAAATCGCATTGGCCGGCCACCACACATGGAGGGCGATCCAAACAGCTCCGCCCATCATCATGCCCATCCCATAAACGGCCGCGCGCAAAAATTGCCGCCTCCGCCAGCCAACTTCCCAGGCGAACACTAGTCCATAACTGATCAAAAACACGACTGCGTTGCCATGTACGTCGAACGGCGCCACCGAAATCAATCCGCTCAACAGTGAAAAGCGCAGACTCCCGCGATCAATAGCATGCATGATCATGCGGAAAACAAGCAAAACGAGTGCTATCGTCCAAATCTCGGGGCGGATCAAATGCGAGGTAAGGAATGCTTTCAGGCAACCCATAAATACCAGCGCTGCCCATATCCCGACCCAATGATTGAACACGGTCTTGCCAACAAGATACGTCGCGTAACCAGCCACAAGCCAGCCTACGAGCGAGTAGACTCGCCCCGATAACAAACTGAGGCCGAGCGCCCGGAATGCAAACATCAACCCTGCGCCGTAAAGCCTTCCATGCTGAATCAAATCGCTTTCCCGGAGCAGGGGGATTTCAACAGATGGCGTTGGGCGTAGCCTTGCAAACGAGAAGATCGACTGAGCCGTCACCGCATACCCTGTTTCATCACAAGTGGGAGGCGGATACACTGAAACGGCGCCAATTCCAACCGCCAATACGCCGATCAGGACGGCAATCATTCCGCGGCGGGAAAGTTTGGGAATGGCAAATGTTGGAAGACTCACAGTTGGGGTGGTCAATAGCTCACAAGCAGAAACGAGATCTAGCGCTCCGCGCCCGTTGCCACAACTTCCCGCCATCGTTCACTTCTATGCCGGATCTGCTCGACAGCGATCACATCTTTTTCATAATTGTAGTTGGGAATAACCTTGGTCTTCGTCAAAGCCCGCCGGGCGCGTTGATAGACCCGGTAAAGCTTATGGTACTCAAACAAGAATGGCTGAGGCAAACCGAACGCTGGCGGCAGGTCCAAACTCTCATGGCCGAAACGGGGAGGGCGGCGCAATTCGCCTTTGATGAGTTGGTAGAAGAACTTGGCTAGCCCTTGGATCGGGTCGCCGTGCGGCATCATAGTTGCCCGCCCCCAATCGCGCAAGCGTATATCTCCATACTTCTCGCTGAGGCACGCTCCTCTAAATTCATCCTCGGTTCTGAGGCGGGGCGTCAGGTCGTGCCATGCCATGTGGATTTGCTCTGGGAGGGCGACTGGCTCGAGCATGTAAACCGGCTTGTTCGCCACCGCCGCCTCAATCAGGCTTGTGCTGTACGATGAAATCACCACGTCGCTGGCCACGATCCACTCTCGGATGCTCTCGCCCTTGATGATATGCAGTCGCTCCGGCATTTGCGGGATGAATTGTTCCATAGTGTTTCGGAACATGTCGAGTGCTGTGCCGGGTCGCGGGCGGATGATCAATTCGACTTCCCCCTCGCTCGCCAGTGACCGGCACCATTCGGCCACCCTGCTCAGGGAGACGGTGCAGAAAGCCCGCATCTGTTGCACGTCATCGAGCGATTGCCCGCCATCGACGAACAATTGTAACTGCGCATCATTGTAGAAGGCCCAGTTGTAATTTTCGGGAAAGAATACCCAGCGCCGCGAGGGGTCGAGATTATACTTTTCCGCCAGCACAGCACGGTGATCGTAATAGCGCCGATAGGGATCGGCGTAAAGAATGTAAGTAGGGTTGCCGTTCAAGAAGATGTGCGTTTCTGGCACCCCCTGTTCGCGCAACTGGCGCCGGGAGAAATCCCCCCAGGCATGATGCCACACGTGCTTCAACGCAAACTCGCCGCGCGGCAGTTTGGCTTTGGCGTTGCCCCGGTAAAAAATCTGCTCCCACATCAAATTGACGCAAATAGCATTCGGCCATTCCAGCGCATAGGGGACGTTGGAATTGTAGAGATTAGGCAGCGCCACTATGCGTGGCCTGAACCGGGTTAGATCGGAGAGCAGTTCACCATAGGGATGCTGTTCGATTTCTACTGTCAGCCCAAACTGCTGCTCGGCTACGGCCTTTACCGCACACGCCACGTCCAGCTCCCGATCAACGTGTTCGTAGAAATATAGAACGTCGATGTCACGCATGATCCATCGATCACCTACGCCGCTGGCCGAATCCGATTCGCCAATGACCCGCCATCCAGCCCGTGATACCTCAGCGTCTCGGCGGGTGTGCCGCAGGCCGGGTAGCCCTCCACGGCGAATTTGTGGAATCGAAGATTGCCCAGCCGACCATGATTTGCCAATACATTCACCAATCCGTCGCCCAGCCCGCCCACTGGCGCGTGATCTTCCACAACATACAACGCCTCGAATCTGTCAATCACATCGCGTATCCAATCCACATCAAACCGGTTGAGCCACGGCATATTGATCACGCGCAAGCCGAATCCGCGCTCATCTAAAATATCGGCGGCCAACAAAGCCTCGTGCAGCATAACTGGCCCGTAAGCGAATAGCACCGCATCCGCGCCATCACTCAATATCGCGCCGACGCCGGGAGTCAATTGATAACCTTCGGGGAGTTGAATGAGGCGCGGAGAGGGGCCAATGTTCAGGCGCATCACGCAGTTCTCCTGCGCTTCGTTGACGCAATACTCAACGGCCTTGCGGGTCTCTACAGCGTTGCAGGGCTGAATTATAACGCAGTTGGGCAGCGCGCCAAACAGCGAGATGTCGCGCAAACTCTGGTGCGATTTGCCCGGCCCGGCAGGAATTAAGCCAGCATAATGACAGGCATAAATGATCTTCGTTTTCTCGCTTGCGTTGTTGTAGATTTGCTCGTTGGCGCGCGAGGCGAGAAAACTGGCGAACGAATTGACCACCGGCAGCAACCCCTGCCGCGCCAGTCCGCCCGCCATCGAAACCATATCCTGCTCGGCGATGCCGTTCTCGATGAACTGATCGGGATATATCAACTCAAATTCACGCACGCGGCAATCCGCGGCGAGGTCGGCATCTATCACAACCAGATCGGGCCGGGAGGCCGCTAACTCCACCAGCGCTTTCCCGTAGGCTTCAGCCACATACTCGTTGGATACCGCCACGGGCTTCGACCTCACATCCCCGCCCTGACTGATTGGCTCGCCCAATGCGTTGAGCGGAACGACGACGGCCACAGCCTCCAATGGCTCCATCTCTTCGAGCGCCAGCGTCAGCATCTTCGCCGCTTGCAATCGGTCGTCGATCCGTGTGATCAGTTCTTCGTAAGCCGCCGCGAACGAGGCATCATCCGGTGCGCCGGCGTGCCACTTGTAATAGCCATTGCCCTTTTTCAGCGCCGCCGGGTGCTCCATGAACGACACGCCGCGCCCTTTGATCGTGTCGGCGATGAGAGCCTTCGGCTTGTCGAGGATCACGGCAAACTCTTTGAGCACTCGCTCGAAAGCGCGCAGATCATGGCCGTCGCAACGCGCCACATGCCAGCCGAAGGCGCGCAGTTTCGCTTCGAGATCGCCCAGATCGACGATCTCACTGACCGGCTTGTCCGATTGCACTTTGTTGTGATCGATGATGATGGTGAGATTGCCAATCTTTTGCGCGACAGCGGTTTGCAGAGCCT
>VGOW01000096.1 GCA_016875735.1 Chloroflexota bacterium
ATGCGAACATCAGGTATTTCCAATGGAATGCTTACTTGGGCTTTGCTCATGGTTGGTTTTATTCCGTTTTTCCTGCCAGTTTACACCCCCAGATATGGGGGCTACCACGCCAATTCCCAATGAGCCAAATTTGGCGCGGCGCTCGGGCACCGAGAAACTGTTGGAGAAGCGGGCGCGTTGGCGGCCAGCGTGATTCGCCGACAGCAGCCTCGCCCTTCACGTTGGCGCGAGCACAGCCTCGATGATCCCTCGATAGCCGCGCGCGGCGGCAGCCAATTCACTGATCGCCAAACGTTCATCCACCACGTGAGCATCGGCTTCGGCCGCCGGGCCGAAGCCCACGGTGGGCACGTTGGCCGCGCCCGCGCTGTAAGCCGCGTTCGTGCAGAATCGGTATGCGCCCACCGCCGGAGCGAGCCCTGCGGCGCGCAAGCCGCGCAATGCGCTCTGCACGAACGGATGATCCTCCGCAAATGCCCAAGCCGGAAAAAATTTTGGGCCGCGAAGGACGGCGCCGGTATAAGCCATGTGTTCGCCTTCGGCCAAGCGCACGTTGAGGTTGATTCCTTTCAACTCGGGCAACACAGCGATGGCGTTCAACACACCCTCCGGCGTTTCGCCGGGCAACAAGCGGCGGTCATAAGTCACTCGACATCGGCTGGGGATCACCGAATAACCCGGATACGGATCGGAGATGATGTCGGTGAGGGCCATGATTGCCGGACCCATCAAGGGATCGGAGCCAAGCCGGATACTTTCGACCGCGCTCACCACCGCCCACATTTTGTGCACGGCGTTGACTCCGAGTTGCGGCGACGACGAATGAGCCGGTTGGCCGATCGTCTCCAAATGAATCTCAGCTCGGCCGCGCCCGCCGCGATTGAGGTTGAGTTGAGTCGACTCGCCGATGACAACGAAGTCCGGGCTGACGGCGTCCATCACCGTTTTCAGACTCGCGCCCTCCATCACCTCTTCCATTACCGTCGCGCTCACCACTACGCGCCCGGCAATCTGCGCCCGACCCACCGCCGCCGCGCCGTGGAGCATGGCCGCCAATGCGCCCTTCATGTCGGCTGAGCCGCGCCCGTAAATGACATTGCCTTCCACTTGCGCGCCAAATGGATCGCGCCTCCACACGGAGCCGGGCGCGATGCCCACCGTGTCACAATGTGCGTCGAGCAGGATGATCGGGCCGGGCCGCGCGCCCACGATCTCGCCGACGGCGCTGCCGTTGGAATCGACCCACGCGCGGTCGAAGCCGAGCGCCCGCATCTCGGCGAGGATCAATTGAACGACTGGCCCCTCTTCGCCCGGCAGGCTCCGTTCACGAACGAGGGCGCATGTGAATTCGACGAGGCGATCCATTTTCAACTTACCTTTCCCCACAGCGCCCGCGCCGCCGCATGTGTCCGCGCCCGGATCGTTTCCTCATCCGCGCCGAGCACCACGCCGCCGCGCACACGCACCGCGCCCGCCACCATCACCAGCCGCACGTGCGTATGGTTGCGCCATAGAACCAATTGATCGTAAAGGTTGTGCTCTTCTGCCGGAGTGGGGAAGCGGCTGTCGATCAATTGCAAGTCGGCCTGCCAGCCCGGAGCCAGCCGCCCCACATTCTCCAATCCCAGCGCACGCGCTCCGCCCTCGGTTGCCAAATACCAAACTTTGCTCGCTGGCATGACGCGCGGATCTTGCTTGTAGGCTTTGTGAATGAGAAAGGCCCCGCGCACCACTTCGAAGAAGTCATTGACATAGCCGTCACTGCCCAACCCCACCGTCACTCCGGCTTCGAGCAGTTCGGGCGCGGGCGCGATGCCCGCGCCCACCTCGCAATTGGAGAGCGGCATATGCGTCATGCGAATCCCGCGCTCGGCCATGAGCGCGATCTCCCGTTCACTGAGCTGCACGCACTGCGAGGCCAGCATCCCCGGCCCAGCCACGCCGAGTCGGTCATAGTATTCCATCGGGCGCAGGCCAAAATGTTTGAGGGCGTATTCCGGCTCGTGCACACCTTCGGAACAGTGCATATGCACCGGCACGCCCAGCTCGCCGCCCATCTCGAACGCTTGCTGAATAAACTTGGCCGAACACGAAAAGGTGGTGTGGAAACACATCAGCCCCGACACCAGCCCGCCCGCTTGCCGACACGCGCGCACGAAGTCGGCATTCTCTTTCAGGCCCAGCTGCCCATTCTCCGCGCCCACCCGCTCGGTGGACTCGAAGGACAACACCGCCCGCATCCCGCGCGCGCGCGCCACCCCGGCCTGCGCCGCGAGGCAGCCCGGCAAACTGTACGGCGCTTCGAGGCAGTCATACACCGTCGTCGTGCCGCTTCGCAGCATCTCGACCATCACGCTGTCGGTGGCGGCGCAGATCATTTCGTGATCCAATCGATCTTCGACCAACGGCCACCAAAAATCTTCGAGGAAGGGCCAGAAGCCGGAGGGCGCTTTGGCGAGCGGCAAGCCATGCGCCAACACGCCATAGAGGTGGGCATGGGCATTGACGAAACCCGGAGACAATGTCTGCCCCGGCGCTTCTTCGACATCGTCGCCCGGATACTGTTGCCGCAACGCTGCGTTTGGCCCCACGGCCTCCACCCGCTCACCCACCACACGCACCCCCCACTCGCGTTGAGGCGGCTGGCCCGGATCGGCAATGAGGAATTCCGGCAAGATCAAAGTGCCAACACGATTTTGAGTCATAGTCTGCTTCCCATCTTACGAACGGAACTGTTCCCCTGCTCCGGCGACTGCCAGCGCTGGCTGAGCACGATCCCGATCAGAGTTATGCCAATGCCGAGCCACTGCCGGGTGGAAACGGCCTCGCCCAAAAACCAGTTCGCCAACACGGGCGCTTCGATCATCTGCGCCCGCGCCAACACTGTCACCTCAAACGGCCACAACACGCGCAGAGCGCGATTCCACAATGTGAGGCTGAGGCCGGTGTCGAGCAACGCGCCCCATATCAACGCGAACAACGCCACCCCGCCGAACATCGCCGGGTGAGGCGGCCCTTCCGCCAGCCAAGCGGCCAACAACATCACCGGCGCTCCACACGCCAAACTCACGGACGTGATCAACAAGTTGCTGGCCTGCCCATCCCGCCCAATGCCACGCGCCAAAATGTTGTAACCCGAAAAAGCAAACACGTTGACGACGCCGAGGGCGATGCCCACTGCCGTTCCGGCATTGGCCCGCGCCGAGAAAAACAGATATGCTCCGCCCATCGCCAACAAGCCGCCCATCCATTGGCGCGCGCCCGGCCTTTCATGCAAGAAGGCGATGCCCATCAACAGAACGGCAAGGTTGTTAAAACTGAAGACAAAAGCCGCCGAGCTGGCTGGCAGATGCGCTAGCGCCAAGATAAAGGTCGCCTGCCCGAGAGCGTAACGCAACAAGCCCATGGCCGCCAACCGCACCCACGCCGAACGCGGCAACGCCACTGACCCCGACCACGGGCGGCGCAATTCCCCGCGCGCGAACGTCAGCGCGTTCAAGACCACTGCCGCCAGCGAAACCTGCGCCGCGGCAAAAGTCAGGGGCGGCGCAGTGCTCAGGCTGGTCTTAAAGAGCAAGGTGCTGATTGACCAGATCAGTGTCACGAACAAAACACTGATGGCGGCAGTCAAGCGAGGGCGCTTCATCCCTCCCCCCGATTCATCCCGCGCAGTGTTTCTATTCAAACCAACCGATATTGCAACTCTCCGCCCGAAAACAAAGCGCGAAGGTTGGTGTAGTCGTCGGCGCGAGCGTTGCGTTCGGCGGCGCTGGCCCCCGCGGCAACGTGTGGCGTGAGCATCAGATTCATCATCGGGTCGCGCGCCAACGCCAACAGCGGCTCATCGGGACGGATCGGTTCATAGGTGTATGTGTCGAGCGCGGCCCCAGCCAAATGGCCGGAGCGCAGCGCCTCGATCAACGCCGCCTCATCCACCACCGCGCCCGCCCCACAGTGGACGAACAGGGCTCCAGGCTTGAGGCCCGTGAAGAACGCGGCATTGAGCGATAGATCAGTTTCGGGGAAATATGGCAGCAGCGAACACACAAAGTCACTCCGCCGCATCAATTCCTCTTGCGTCACATAGGTGAGATTGAAATCGGCTTCGGCCTGAGCCGGGAGGCGATGGCGCTTGTGGTATAGCGCCGCGCACTCGAATCCCTTCAGCCTGCGCGCCAGTTCAACGCCGATCTCCCCGAACCCCAAGAGGCCGACCGTGCTGTGCCACAACTGGCCGAGATTTTTCCGCCCCGACCAGTTGTATGCAAAGTAGTCCTCGTCACAACGGCGCGGAGTCTGGCCCCAATCGCCGGCCGCCTCAGCCACGCTCATCAATTCGCGCGCGCGCTTGGCCAACCCCAACATCTGCAACAGCATATGCTCGGCCACCATCACGCAGGTTTGCACCGGCTGATAGCACACCGGGAGTCCGGCCCGCCGCGCCGCGTCGAGATCAATATCCCACGTTTGCGAGCCGAGCCGCTGAATGAGGCGCAAGTTGCGCCCGGCGGCGATCATCCCGGCGTCAACGATGCCGACTCGCTCGATGATGAGAACTTCCATCTCCGGCAGGAGCCGCAGAACTTCATCGCGCGGCGGATCGCGTCGAAGGGTGATCTCCAATTCGGGCGGCGCGGCTTCGAGAGCCGCTTGTTGGTGGCGTTGGCCGCGCCGGGTGAGAAACAATACGCGATGGCGAGTCATAGACGCCTCAGCTCCAAATCGAATCGAGTTCTGTTTCCGGCACATCGAACCGGCTGTCGGTCGGCGGCAGAGGCTTGTGGGCGAAAAATTCCGGAAGGCGGTCGTCGGCATCGGTGAAACCGGCGGCGCGGTCGAAGGCTCGCTCCGCGTCAATTACGCGGCGGCCCAACGTGGTGAGCCAATCGGCTGGCAGATCCGCGCCATAGGCTTCGTTGAGCATCGCCAGCGCCACATCGGGCCGGGGGCCGATGGCGCCGAGATTGAAAACACACAGCCCCAACGCGTCGTACGCCGCGCGCTGTAACTGGGAGCTGCGCGAGAGGGCCACGGCATTGGCAGAGTCACGATGATTCGCCGGCGCGAAGACGGTGAGGCCGGCGGTGTGGTCGGCGCCTTGCGGCGATGTGGCGTAAGTGACGCCGGCGCCTTTGATCACGCGCGGGTCGTAGGCGCTCATGGCTTGGCCCTTCACCGCCGGGATGCGCCGCACGCCGAACGCGCGGCCAACGGCGACGACCCCTCGCCCCAGCAGCGCGCCGAGCGGCGTGCCCCACCCGATCTCCTCCACCAGTTCGGCGGTCCGCTCCGCCTCGCCGAAGCGCGGCAGCAAGGCGCGATCAATCCCATTGGGCAAAGTTTCCGACTCGGCGGCTTCCATCATCACCCCCAGCGCCGCGCCGACCTCAATCGTGTCCAAGCCGAGATCGTTGCACAGGCGATTGATGCGAGCGATGCCGTCGAGGGAAGCCAATCCGAGATTGGCGCCGCACAAACCGAGCGTCTCGAATTCGAGCGGCGCAACGGCCAACTGCCCCTGCGCGTCGGCAACGATGTTGCTGCATTGGATCACGCAACCGTCCATGCAGGCTTCGGTGGGCGTGCCCACTCCACCGCGGGCCATGATCAGATCGTGCAATGCCTCGCCGCTGATGGCTTCGACGCCCTGCAATTGTCCGGCGCTGAAGTTGCGCGTGGGCAAGCCGCCCAGACATAGAATCATAGCGCGGCCTCGAACACGGCGCGGCATTCGGCCACACCGGCAGGGCGCGCGTTGTTGCCAATCATCGCCATGCGCGTGGCCTCCTCGGCCATCGCGGCGAAGGAGGAAGACTCGACATTCACCGCGCGCAGAGTCGTCGGCAGGCCGAGCCCGGCAACGAACGCGCGCGTCCACTCCGCCAACGCAGATGGCGCCGCCGATTCCGGCAAACCCACCGCCGCGCACAGGGCAGGCCAGCGCTCTGCCGGCACGGCTTCGGCGTTGAACGCCAACACGGCAGGAAGCAACAGCGCATTGCCCAATCCGTGATGCAGATGATAGACCGAGGTGAGCGGCCCGCACAGCGCGTGGCACAACCCGAGCCCGGCCTGATCCATCGCCATGCCCGCCCACAAAGCGGCCTGCGCCATCTCGCGGCGGGACTCCACCTTTTCGCCGCGATGCGTTGCTTCGGGCAGCCAACGCACAATGGCGCGCAGTGCGGCCAGCGCCAACATATCCATGCTGGGGTTGTGCCGCCTCCCCAAATAGGCCTCCACCGCGTGCGTGAACGCATCCATTCCGGTAGCCGCCGTCATCTGCGGCGGCAGTCCCCGCATGAGTCCGCCATCCACAATGGCCGTGCGCGCGAACAACATTGGATGAACTAAACCCTTCTTGAACCCGGCGTGATCGCCGATCACGGCCACGTGCGTCACTTCACTGCCGGTGCCGGCCGTCGTAGGAACGGCGATGACGGGCCGTGAGGCATTCGTGATCGGACTGCGCCCCCATTGATAACTTTCCCAATCATCGCTATCGTGAGCCAGCAACAACGCAACTGCTTTGGCAACATCAATAGGCGATCCGCCTCCGACTGCGACCACCACCGCCGGGTTGACGGCGCGGGCAACGGCCATCGCGGCGCGAACATCCTCCACAGCCGGGTTAGACGGAATCGCGCTGAAGGTTTCGGGCGTGCGCCCTGCCCCGCGCAAAGCCTCTATCAACGGGGCCGCGAGTCCCGCCCGCATCAAGCCCTCGTCGGTGACGACCAACGCTCCGCCCGGCGGCAACGCGCCCGCCTCGCGCGTGAGATCGGCGGCGGCATCATCGGAGAAAATTAGTTTGGTTGGGCAATGAACAGTGTAAGCCATAAACCGATTCACTCCCAGACAATATGATCAACGGGCGTGAGGGCGGCAATGCGATTGGACAGCCGCTCGACCTCCGGCCCGAACTTGGCATGGAGGGCGGGCGCGCGCCAATGGCGAAGATTGCTCTCGACGATGAGAAGCGACGAATGAGCCGCCGCGCTCAACAGAACGATAGCGAATTCTAAATCATCGGCCACTTGATTCACCACCTGTGGCCGAAAGCCCTGAAGCAACTCGGCCGCCTCGCAAGCCAGATCAGCCATCGCCGCCGGAATGGCCTCCAGCGCTTCCCAGCCTTCCTCTTCCCGCCCCTGCTCGCGCAAAACGAGCAAACGACCGAGCGCGTTGGCGTCATCATCGGCGACGTTCTGCAACGCGATGACCAGCTCTCCGAGTCGAACCGTCGAGCCGCCGGAGATGCCCACGCAGGCCTGCCCCAAAGCCGCCGCCGCTCCGGCCAAGCCGGTAGTGAAACCGGCGGTGGCATGATTGCGGTGGCGGATCTCATCCAACACAGGGCGCAACGCAGTGTGAGTCGAAATAGTCACGATTGCCTCGCTTCCATCTTCTCCTGAGCCGTCATGCGCTTTTCGCCCGCCATCATCAACCCCATCTCCTCCTCGGTCACTTCACCGGGCCGCACCATGCCCATGATCTCGCCGCGATGCAGAACCATGACGCGATCGCTGAGCGAGAGAATCTCTTCCAGTTCGGTGGAGACGTAGATGATGGCCGCGCCGCGCGCGCGCTGTTCGAGCAAGCGGCCCTCCACAAATTCGGTCGCGCCCACGTCCAGCCCGCGCGTGGGTTGCGAGGCCAAAATCAGATCGGGCGCGCGCGACAACTCGCGGGCCAGAATCACTTTCTGCTGGTTGCCGCCCGAGAGAGAGCGCGCTTTGACTTCGGAGTTGGGCGCGCGAATATCGAATTCTTTGATGCGCCCATCGGCGTTCTCGCGGATGGCCTTCCACTGCAAGAAACCGGAGCGCGCAAACGGCAGGAGCGAAAACAACCGCGCCACCAAATTCTCGCTCACCGAAAAATCCATCACCAGCCCCACTCGTTGCCGATCCTGCGGGATGTGAGCGACGTTGAGATCGAGCAAATCGCTGGGTTGAAAGGCGGCCAGCGCGCGCCCGTTGATGCTGATTTGGCCGGAGGCCGCTGGCCGCAGTCCGGCGATGGCTTCCACCAATTCGCTCTGCCCGTTGCCATCCACTCCGGCCACGCCCAGAATTTCGCCGCGCCGCAGATCGAAGGAAACATCGCGCACGGCCATCTGTCTGCGATTGCCCATCACGCACAGATCGCGCACATTCAGAACCGCGTCGCCCAATTGAGCGGGCGGCTTGTCGAACTGAAAGAGCACCTCCCGCCCGACCATCATCCGCGCCAGCGCCGCTTTGTCGGTGCCGGCGGTCGCCACCGTGTTCACCACGCGCCCGTCGCGCAACACCGTCACCCGGTCGCTGATGGCCATCACTTCATCCAGCTTATGGCTGATGAAAATGACGGCGTGCCCTTCGGCTTTGAGCCGCCGCAATACGTTGAACAACTCATGGATTTCCTGCGGGGTGAGCACGGCAGTCGGCTCGTCGAGGATAAGCAGGTCGGCGCCGCGATAGAGCGCCTTGACGATCTCCACCCGCTGTTGCATACCCACCGAAAGCTGCCACACTTGAGCCGCCGGATCCACCTCCAGCCCGTATGTCCGCGACAGGCGTTCGATCTCTTGACTCGCCGGCCCCAACGATAGCAAGGGTTCGCGCGGCGACCGCATCCCCAGCACGATGTTTTCGGCCACCGTCAACGGCTGAACGAGCATGAAATGTTGATGCACCATGCCAATGCCCAGAGCAATGGCGTCCCGGCTGCTCCGCAAAGTGATCTCTTTACCTCGCAACCGAATGCGGCCACTGTCTGGCCGATGCAGGCCATACAGGGTGCTGACCAGAGTCGTCTTGCCCGCGCCGTTCTCGCCGAGCAAAGCGTGAATTTCGCCTGCCGCCACATCGAACGACACTTTGTCGTTGGCGACCACTCCGGGGAATGTTTTTGTGATCTCTTCGATTTGCAGAAATGGAGGAGTGGTCATGATCTATTCCTCCCCCGGCGCGTAGGGCAGGCCGCTGGCCGCCGGGCCTTTGGAACGCCCGGCCACGAACAGCGCCAACAGTGTGACGATGTACGGCAGGACTACGAGAAACTGATATGGAATCTGAACGCCGAAGGCTTGGATGCGGAGCTGCAATGCATCGGTGAAACCGAACAACAGCGAGGCCAGCAGCGTGCCCAACGGCGTGTACCGCCCGAAGATGATGGCCGAGAAAGCGATGAAACCGCGCCCGGCGGTGAGGCCTTCTTGAAATGTGTTGAGATAGCCGATGGATAATATCGCTCCACCGACGGCGGCAAAAATTCCGCTCCACACCACCGTCGCGTATCGCACCCGGATCACGTCGATGCCCACCGTCTCTGCGGCTCGCGGATTCTCGCCCACCGCCCGAATGGCCAGCCCCCAAGTCGTGCGATAAAAGATGAAGGCCATCGCTCCGGCCAGAACGAAAACCAAATAGACGAACGGCAAATGGGCAAAAAGCACGGGGCCGATCAATGGCAAGCCGGCTAAACCGGGAATTTCCCAAATGGGAATCGTGGGCGCGGGGCTTTGGCCGATGCTCAGGCCCACGGCCGCCCGCAGGGCCACACCGGTGAGGCCGAGCATAAGGATATTCATCCCCACTGCCGAGACAATTTGATTCGCCCGGAATGTCACAACGACAACGGCGAACAATAACCCGGTGATCGCGCCGACAAACAGCGCGGCCAAAATGCCGAGCCACGGGTTGCCCATTCGCAGTGCGACGACATAAGCCGTCAACGCGCCGCCCAACATCATGCCCTCCAGCCCAATGTTCAGCACGCCCGCGCGCTCGCACATCAACCCGCCGAGCGCGGCAAACAACAACGGCGTCGTCAGCCGCAGTGTGGCGTAAATCAGGTCGCCCGACCACAGCAACTGTTGCAGAGTCTCCAGCATCTCATTTCTCCCGGCGGGCGGGCCGCCACAGGCCGTAGTGCTGCACGGCGGCGCCAATCATCATGAACAGCACCGTCAGGCCTTGAATGACCTGCACCACCACCATCGGCAAGCCGACCGCCGTTTGCATCGAGTTGGCGCCGGTGCGCAACGCGCCGAAGAACAGAGCCGCCAACAACACGCCCGCCGGGTGCAGTTGGCCGACCAGCGCGACGGCGATGGCGTCGAATCCCCATCCCGGCGAAAAACCCTCCAACAACCGGAACTGCACGCCAGCGATCTCCACCGCTCCGGCCAGCCCGGCCAATGCGCCGCTGAGGGCCATCGCCAGCACCGTGATGAGCGTGACCTTCACCCCGGCGTAACGCGCCGCTTCGGCGTTGAAACCCACCATGCGCAACCGGTAGCCCAGCGTCGTGTGGAAAAGCAAAATGTGCGCAAGCACCGCCGCAGCCAGCGCCACCACCAAACCCAAATGCAGGCTGGTGCCCGGAAGGATGATGGGCAGACGCGCCGATTCGTCCACCGCGCGCGATTGATAATTCCAACCCGATTCGCGCATCGGCCCATGCACCAAATAACTGACAATGGCAACGGCAATGTAATTCATAAAAATAGTGACGATGACTTCGTTGAACCCACGAGCAGCTTTGAGGTATCCCGGAATCGCGCTCCACAGGAAGCCGCCCACCATCCCCAACGCCAACACGATGGGGAGATGGACTCCGGCCGGCAGGTGGAGAAGCGTGCCGCCCCAAACGGCGAACAGGGCCCCCATATAAATTTGCCCCTCCCCGCCGATATTGAAAACGCTGGCCCGATAGGCAAGCACCACAGACAACCCGGCCAGCATCAACGGAATCGATTTGACCAGCGTCGTTGCCACCAGCCCCCCGTTGCCCACAGCCCCACGGAACAACGCCGCATACGCTTGGATCGGATTGGCCCCCGCTCCGGCAATGATCACACTCCCGACCAGAAACGCAATCAGAACCGCCCAAATGGGCAGGGTCCACGAGAGCGCCTGCCCCAAGCCAATGCTTCTCAATCCTTCGAGCCGCTTCGACAAGCCAGATTTCATAGAACCACCCGCAACCCTGTGACGCCGTTGGGGGTGAGGTCGGCCGCGCCGCCTCACCCCCAAACAGCCTTACATCCCTTCTCTACCCATGCCAGACCACGAGCCTTATTGCACTGGCGGCAGAGCGATCTTATTGGCCTTCAGATCTTCGACAGCCTGCTTGACCGCCGCCTGCGCTTCTTCCGGTACCATCGGGCCAAACTTGGAGATGTCCTCGATGCCTTCCTTGAAGCCCAGCTCGTAGTTGCCGCCCTTGAACTTGCCCGCTTCGATGTCAGCGACGGCGTTCATCAAGATCACGTCCACACGCTGAACAATGCTCAACGCCACATTGTCGGGGGCAAGGTGCGATTGATCGCGCGTCCAGCCGATCACGATCACATCGCCTTTCTCCTTCGCCGCTTGGATAGCGCCCACGTTGGCGTTGTCGCCGTTGGCAAGAATCACATCCACCCCGGCGGAGATTTGCGCCAGAGCCGCTTCTTTGGCTTTGGGGATGTCAACCCAACTGCCGGTGTATGCCGCCACGACGCTCGCATCCGGGTTGGCTTGCTGAAGAGCCATCTCGTAAGCCAACTGATCGGCCTTGATGGTCGGGATTTCCACCGCGCCCACGAAGCCCCATTTGCCCGATTTCGAAAGATAGGAGGCCAGCACACCGGCCACATATCCGCCCTCACCCGACTTGAACACATACGACGCCAGGTTGTCGCCGGTGGCAATGCCGCCGATCTGAATGAAGTGCACGTCCGGGTGCGCGGTGGCAGAGGCCGTCAGCGCATCGCCGTACTCGAAGCCATGCCCCACGATCACGGTGAAGCCCTGATTGACGTAGTTCTCGATAATGGACGCCTGATCGGCCTGAGCTACGTTTTCAGTGTTAGCCACTTCGTAGCCCTCGGCTTTCAACGCCAACAGCCCATCGTAGGCAGTTTGGTTCCAGCCTTCGTCGGTGACGGAGCCCGAGGTGAGCATGGCAATCTTGAGTTTGGGGGCCGCGGGCGCTTCGGTGGGCGCGGGGGCGGCTCCTCCGCCGCAAGCCGACACGATCAGGCTGAGCAACGCGACGGCGGAAATGAGAGTCCAAATGCGTTTCATGGTGAATTCTTCTCCATACTAGAAATTGAAAGGCGCAATGTCGCTCTTGGCATCGCAAGGTGCGAGGGGCGCATGCAACAAACATCTCGACGATATGCTGTTTTGATTGTAGTGACTCTAATTTCTCGATGGCGTGCCTCCTTATCTAAGTACCCGGAACGATCGCCGTCCGGGATACTGCCCATCCGTGACCGCTCACGAAAGCGGTCAGGTCTTCGGACCGCCTGCCCCCTAACCAAGCGAGCCCCAGGTATAGCGATTGTGCAGCGGCTGTCCCTCGGCAAAACGCGACGGGCGCAGTGGGTGGAGCGCCTCCATTGCCGCCGCGTCGCCTGCGATGAGGGCGGCCAACTGCTCGCCCACCGCCGGAGCAATCTTGAGTCCGGCTCCGCTAAAACCGCACGCGCAATACAACCCCTCCAACGGCAAGCGGCCCAATAGAGGCTGGGTGTCCGGCGACATTGTGACCGGGCCGCTCCAACCTTTGCGTAATTCGCCGCGCTGCATTCCGGGGAATCGCGCCACCATCCGTTCCCACACCCACATCCCGTATTCCATCGAAGGTGTGGGGCATTCGGCTCCCGCCTCGATCCACTCGTAACCTGCCGCCATATCCAATGAGCCGCACACGGTGAGGCCGCCCGTTTCGGGCCGGGCATAAAGCAAATGGACGAAATCCAAAATGCTGATGCGCGGCGAGGCCGCAGAAGGGCAAGCCAACAATGCCACCTCATGGCGATTTGGCCGCAACGCCAATTCAATTCCCGCCGGTCGCAGGAAGTCCGCCGTCCACGGCCCGGCGGCCACCACCACAATGGGAGCCGCGATCTCGCGTGTGGGTGTGCGAACACCCGTCACCCGGTCGCCCGTGCAGAGCAGTTCCGTCACCGGTTCGCTCTGATGCAGAGTCGCGCCCAGCGCCCGCGCCGCGTTCATGAGTGTGTTCGTGAGCAGAACCGGGTCAAGGTATCCGCCTTCCGGCGCCCACGAGATCACCTCCGCTTCATCGCACACGCTGGCCGGTTCGATGTCGCGATAAGCCTGCGGGCTGAGCAATTCGATGTTGCCGCCCGCCGCGCTCACCACTCGCACCACGTCGCGCACGCCATCGGCAGAGTCGGCTCCGGCCAGCACAGCCATCCCCGTTTGCACCCAGCCGCACTCGTCGCCATACAGTTCGCAGGACTGCTGAAAGGCGCGCAGGCTCCGCACTTGCAATGCCGCCACTGACGGTTGCTGAGCCAACAAATCCACGCTAGCCACCGAGCGGCCCGTGCTTCCCGCGCAGAGGGCCTCGCGCTCCAACACCTGCACGCGCCCGAAGCCGCGCCGCGCGAGATGGCAAGCCACACTCGCCCCCATCGCCCCGCCGCCAATGATTACCGCGTCGGCTGTGTGCGCCATTGTTTACCCCAGCTTCACTACCAGACACTTTCTGGCTGAAGGGTGAAGTTGGCTGGCAGGGCTAAATCATTTTTGAGCAAATGGCCCAAAAGTCGCAGCCCAAGTTGGAACAGGCTCAGACCGCAGCGATGCCCACGATG
>VGOW01000097.1 GCA_016875735.1 Chloroflexota bacterium
CCGTCGTTCTGTTCGGCCTCGGCGCGGCGCGCTGGGCCTGGGCGCAACCCACAATAGACGCCTCGTTCATCGCGTATTACAACGACTCCGGTGAAGCGACGCTGGAAGGCTATGTCATTGACGAGCCGGATGCGCGCGACACCTACGTCAACCTCCGGGTGGCAGTCGATACCCTGCTCGCCGATAGTTCCGACGCGGCAATCCCCGTGAGTGGCATAGTCCTGGCCCAAGTTCCTCGCATTCCTCAAATCAACTATGGTGACCGCATCCGTGTTCAGGGCGATCTGCGCCAGCCGCCAACTTACGAGGATTTTGACTACGCCGATTATCTGGCCCGGCAAGGCGTCTACTCCATCTTGCGCCGTGCGCGGGCCTCGGTGATCGACGGCGGCGAGCCGCCGTGGCAGCTTCAATGGCAGTTTGTTATCTTCCGGCCCATTTACACGGTCAAGGGTGCTGCCCTGGCCGCAATCACTCGCACGTTCCCCGAGCCGCAAGGGTCGTTGCTCTCGGGCATCCTGCTCGGCGTCGATGCAAACGTTCCGCCCTCCCTTCAAGAAGCGTTTCGAACTACTGGCACAACCCATATTCTGGCGATTTCAGGATTCAATGTGAGTATCATCGCCGGCCTCTTCACCAAGATTTTCCAGCGTGTCTTGGGCCAGAAGCAGGCCATCCCCGTCACCATTGCCGCCATCGCGGCCTATACTGTTCTGGCTGGCGCCGATGCCTCGGTCGTGCGCGCGGCTGTCATGGGCAGTCTCGTCTTGCTCTCCGGCGGCTTTCACCGGCCGTCCAACGGCTTGGCTTCCTTGGCCGCCGCGGCCTTCATCATGACGCTCTATAACCCCGGCACGGCCTGGGATGTGGGCTTCCAACTCAGCGTGGCCGCGACTCTCGGTCTGATCCTATACGCCGAACCGTTGACGCAAGCCGCCATACGCTTCCTCGCTCGCTTCATGTCCCCAAAAACGGTGGAGCGAGTCGTCGGCCTGGTCGGCGAATTCTCATTGCTCACCGTTGCGGCTCAGATCACAACCCTGCCGCTCATTGCCTACTACTTCCGCCAAATCTCTGTCATTTCACTGGTCGCCAATCTGCTTGTCCTCCCCGTTCAGCCAGCCGTTATGATTTTAGGCGGCATTGCCACACTGGGCGCGATGATCAACACAACCCTCGGCTACTGGCTTTACTGGCTTGCCTGGCCGTTTGTCGCATTCACTATCGTCGTCGTCGAGGCGCTTGCCAAGGTGCCTCTGGCGGCGATACCCATCGATCAGTTTTCGATTGGGGCGCTGTTCGGGATGTATGCTGCTCTCTTCGGCCTGACGTGGTTTTATAGCCGCGAACCTGAACAGCGACCGAAGTGGTTGCCGGCCATGTCGAGTTGGGCACAGACTCTGGGCCTGGCCGGGTTGGCAATCGGAACGCTAGCGGCATGGAACGTTTATCTTCATCAGCCAGACGGCAGGCTGCATGTCACTTTTTTGAATGTCGGCCACGGTGATGCAATTCTGATCCAAACCCCAACGGGGCGCTACGCGCTCATCGACGGCGGACCCAGCCCGAACGCGCTGGCCGAGGCGTTAGGCCGCCATCTGCCAGCGACAGCCCGCAGGCTAGACCTTGTGATCGCCGCTTCACCCGAAACCGATAGTCTGAGTGGCTTGCCTGGTTTGTTAGGTCGTTACGATATCGGACAGGTTGTCATGGCCGGGGAACCTCAAACCAATTCTGCTTATCGAGAATGGGTTGGTGGCCTATCGTCACATGCCATATCCGTCACCGCCGCCGAACCGGGGCTGCAAGTCGATCTCGGCGACGGCGCAGTTTTGTCCGTCGTTGCCAACAGCAGGCGTGGCGCCGTTTTCCGTCTTGATTATCGCAATGCGTCGTTTCTCATACCCGCCGGAATGGATGCGGTAGTGGCCACCGAATTGGCGACCTCGGGCAGCATCCTTCCTGCGACTGTTTTACTCGCGCCTCGCCACGGCGGTGAGAAATCGATCAGTGCCTTGTTCATGGATGCGGTCCAACCTTCAGCCATCGTCATTGCTGTCGAGGCCGGCAATGCGGCCGGCGATCCGCATCCCGCGACCCTTGATCTGTTCACGGGGCGCACGGTGTTGCGAACTGACAAGAATGGAACCATCGGTTTTGCGACCGATGGACAACAATTATGGGTTGAGGCCGAACGTTAATTCGGCAAAAACCTTCTGTGATTAACCGGAAAATAGACACACCAGTTGAAATCCGACATCCAATTTGCTTTCGTATCTGCGGATTCAACGTCAGCATCATCGTCAAAGTATTCGCCTCGCTCTTTCGCCGCATCGTCGGCGGCAAGAGATCGATTCCGCTCACCATCGCCGCCGTTGCCTTTTACACCGTGCTGGCCGGAGCCGATGCCTCGGTGGTGCGCGCCGCGCTCATGGGCGGCCTCGTCCTTCTCAGCGACGGCTTCCATCGTCCCTCCAACGGCCTCGCCTCGCTGGCCGCCGCCGCTTTCCTCATGACCGCTTTCAATCCCGGCGCGCTGTGGGATGTGGGCTTTCAACTCAGCGTGGCCGCCACACTCGGCCTCATCATTTACGCCGAACCGTTCACTCGCGCCGCAACCAACGTCCTCACCCGCATCGCCCCGCAAGACACTGCTCAATGGATCGTCGGCGCGGTCGGCGAGTTTTCGCTTCTCACCCTCGCCGCGCAGATCACAACGCTCCCGCTCATCGCCTTCTACTTTCACCAAATCTCCATCGTCTCTCTCGTCGCCAACGTCGTCGTCCTTCCCGTCCAACCGCAAGTGATGATTCTCGGCGGCCTCGCCGCCATCGGCGCGATGATCGCCAAGCCGCTCGGCGCGATTCTGTTTTGGCTGGCGTGGCCGTCCGTCACCTTCACCATCGCCGCCGTCGAACTCCTCGCGCAGGTTCCACTCGCGACCATCCCCATCGATCGTTTTCCTGTCGCCGCGCTGTTCGGAATATACACCGCGCTCATCGGCCTCACCTGGCTGGCCGTCCGCGATCCGAGTCGGCGCCCCCCATGGATCACTTCGGCGGCGGCGTGGGCGTCGAGCGCGGCGTTGGGCGTCGTCGCCATCGGCGCGTTGGCCGCGTGGAACATCTATCTTCATCAACCCAATGGCAAATTGCGCGTCACGTTTTTCGATGTGGGGCACGGCGACGCGATTCTGATTCAGACTCCGTCGGGGCAGTACGCATTGATCGACGGCGGCCCCAGCCCCAACGCGCTGGCCGAATCGCTGGGGCGCGCGTTGCCCGCCAACGAGCGGACTCTCGATCTCGTGTTCGCCGCCTCGCCCCAGCCCGACAGACTCGGCGGCCTGCCCGGGCTGTTTGGCCGCTACACCATTTTGCAAGCCGTCAGCGCCGGAGAGGCCGGGCGCTCGTCGGCGTACCGTGAATGGGCCGATGGATTGTCGTCGCGTGGCATCGCGCCCCTCGCGGCAGAGAACGGCCAGCGATTCGATCTCGGCAGTGGCGCGATACTCTCGGTGATTGACGTGAGGGATGAGGGCGCGACTCTGCGGCTCGATTACGGGCAGGCCGCCTTTCTGTTCCCCATCGGCCTCGACGCCAAAGCCGCCACCGAACTGGCCGCCAGCGGCCTCATCGCTCCGGCGGCTGTTTTGCTCGCGCCCGATCACGGCAACGCGAACTCGATGAGCATGTTGTTCCTCGACGCGGCCCAACCGCGGGCCATCGTCATCGCCATCGGCGCGGGCAACAGCCCGAAGGCGCAGACGATGAAACTGTTCGAGGGGCGCACGGTGCTGAGAACCGACGAGCGCGGCGCGATCAGTTTTGCGACGGACGGGAAGCAGTTGTGGGTTGAGGCGGAGCGATAGGCGGGGCGACTACCCGCCCCGCCCGCCTTTGGGGGCTGTGATCGCCCCGTCTGCGACGGCACCTGGCTGAAAAATGGGGGTTGCTCGAGAGCAAGAAAATGTTGTAATGTGATCTCGCTCAATAACATCCGGTTTGATTATTTCTTTCGTTTCAAGCGTATTCGATGAGGAGAAAGCCAATGACCATACATCAGCCCGTTCCCAAAATCTCACTCAATGAATTGCGGCAAGAAATCAAGAAGGAATACACCTATTGCGTCGCGTTTGGCCGGACCGACGGGGCGTGTCGTCGGGTTCGATATGACCGAGGAGATGTTGAAGAAGGCGCAAGCGGGAGCGGCGGCCATGGGCGCGGCCAACGTCGAATTCCGCGAAGGGCTCGCCGAAGCCATCCCTCTGCCCGACAACTTTGCAGATGTGGTCATTAGCAATGGCGTCCTCAACCTCACTCTCGACAAAACCGAGACGCTTCGCGAATGGTTCCGTATTCTCAAGCCGGGCGGGCGATTGCAGGTGGGCGACATTCTCGTCGAGCGTGAGGTACCCTCCGACGCAATGGATGACATTTCCTTACCGCGCCCGGTTTTCGACGCCGCCACACTCACAACTGCCCGGTGTCATCCCACTGTGCCATCATCGCTCGATACGCCGGATCGTCGTGTCGGCTGAGCAAAAACGCGGGCGCATACTCCGGCAGTGAATCGCCGACGATGTGCGCGGCGAGCAATTCGCCTGCGACAGGCGCGGCCATGATTCCGTAGCCCGACAACGCGCCGATCACAAACGCGCCCTCCACCGGCAGGGGCCCGATCAGCGGGCGGTTCTCTTTTGTCTTCGTGTAATAGCCACCGTCGATCATCGGCTTCGGCGCGTTGCCGTAATACGCTTTCAATCCCGGCAACATCGTCGCCAGCCCGCGCAAAACCACATCGGGGAACGAGAGATCGAATTCCGGCGGCGCGACCACCGGGACGGGCTGCGCGTCATACGCCCACAGCATGAGCAAAATGTTACTGCCCTCGCCGCCTTCGGGGCGCAAATGCGCGCCGCCCGGAAGCGGCTCGGTCATCCAGCGAGTCTCGTCGTCTTCGGCCAGCACCGCGCGCTCGTCGTCGCTCCAATCCAAAACTTGCGGGTCAGTCCAAACGATGAGCGGCGCGTCGCGCGGAACGACTCCGAGATGATCGCGGAAAGCGACCTTCGTGTGGCGCTCGGAGAAGACGGGCAGATCGAGATCGAGATAGCGGGCGACCTCGGCGATGAACGGTCCGGCGGCGTCCACGAAGAGTCCGGTGGGGAGTCCGCCGCCGTTTCCCAACCGGACTCCCCGAACCCGTCCGCCAGCGCAATCCACGCCGATCACTTTGTCATTCAACAACTCGACTCCCGCCGCGCGAGCCGCCTCCAAAAGATGCGCGCCGAGTTCCGTCGAGCTGAACCAGCCGCAACGGCGCGCATGAATGACGGCGGCGGCGCGCGGCGTGAGATAGGGAAAGTGTTTGCGAACGAGCGCGGGGTCGGTGAGCACGTCTGCGCCGTCGGCGGCATCGCCGTAATCGTTGACGCGGGCCGGGCCCGCGCCCTGCTCTGCGGCGCGGCGCGCGGCGATGATAAACGCCGGGATGCGATTCGGATCGCCGGTGGCGTAAAGGTATCCGCGGCGATTGAGATGGATGGCGTTATTCGTTTGGCGGGCGTGTTCCTCGATGAGATCGATGGATCGATTCATGAAGGCGATCATCGCGCCGTCGGGGCCGGGCCACCAGTTGCGATAGGCTTCGGTGCTTTTGTCGCTGGTGAACGACATGGGCGGGCGCTCATCAATGAGGACGATGCGCTTGAATTTGCGCGCAAGGGAGAGGTGATACGCGGCGGAGATTCCGGCAATGCCCGCGCCGCAGATCACAACGTCGGCAGGGTTCGGCATTTTTATCCACAAAGTCACACGAAGGGGCGCGATGTTTTTTTCTTCGTGAATCTTCGCGCCCTTCGTGGATCAGAATCAATTGATCAAGCCAGCGGCTTCGAGTTCCGAGACAACCGCCTCTTCGGTTTCGTGTGAGATGGGGAGCAGTGGCGGTCGCACGGCGAATCGCGGAAGGCCGTGCATGCGCGAGAGCAAGGCTTTGAGCGTGGCCGATGCCGGTGGGTAACGATCCAGAATCGGGCGCATGGTTTCGAGTCGTTTCTGCGCCGCCGCCGCATCGCCGCCGCTCGCGTGCGCCTCCCACACTTGCCGCAGTTCGGGCGAGAAGAGATTGGCCGGAGCGGTGATGCAACCGCTCGCGCCGCCGCGAAGCGCGTTCTGAAACAGCGGGTCGGTGCCGCAGAAGATGAGCAGATCGTCGGCGAACCGTTCGCCGAGCAATCGCCCGTGCTCGGTGTCGGCAGAAGAATCTTTCAGCCCGGCGAACTGAGTCGGGAAGGAATCTTTGAGCCGGGCGAGCAGATCGAACGAGAGGCCAACGCCGGAGACAGAGGGGATGTGATAACCGAAAAGGAATCCGTTGCCGGGAACGGCGCGTTGGATCACCTCGGCGAACCAGGCGAAGAGGCCGTCATCGGAGGCTTTGCGGAAGTAATACGGCGGCAGAGTCACCACACCGTCGAGTCCGAGATCGAAGGCGGCGCGGGTGAGGGCAATGGTTTCTTCGAGGCTGGGCGTGCCCGCGCCGAGAAGCAACTTGAAATCCGGGTGCGATTCTCGAATCGGCAATGCGGCCCTGCACAATTCGATGCGCTCGTCGGGCGCGAACGAGGGGCCTTCGCCGGTGGTGCCGAAGAGCAGGGCGCCGTGGCACCCACGCCGGGCGAGGAAATCGAGCAACGGCACGATGGCAGGCGCGTCGATGGAGCCATCGGGTTTGAGCGGAGTGACGGCGGCGGCGTACACGCCGGAGAGGGGATGAATCATGGCGCGGATTATACCGTTTCGGCGATTGGTTTTTGATCTTCTCCCATCCTCAGCGCCCGTGTCGAGATCGCCCACAGAGTGAGCGGGACAAGACTACCCGCGCCAAAGGCGACGGCGACGGCGCGCGGGTCAAGCGCGAATCGATCGATGGCCGCGCCGGTGAACCACACCGAGGCCGACATCGCCAGCGTGAAGAGGCCGAAGTCGAGGGCGAACACGCGGCCAAGAAATTTATCGGGCGTGCTGAGTTGCAGAAGAACGTCGCTGTATGTCCAGTTGATCGAGCCGCCCATGCCGCGCAGGGTGACGCCGACGAGCACGAGGGGAAGCGCGGGCGCGAGGCCGATGATGAGCCAGCCAAACGGCAAACACAAGTATCCGGCGATGATCGCTAATTGAAGATTGCGCGCCGTGCGCACGCCCACCGCATTGCCGATGAGCGGCCCGATGACCGCGCCGACTCCGAAGAAGGCGAACATCAGCCCCAGCGTCAGCGCCCCATCCTCGCCCACACGAAAGATGCGCTCGGCGTACATGGCCGCCACAATATCCACACTGCCCACCTGCCCCATCGCCTTCACCAGCGTCACGATCCCCACTTTGGGGTTTTCGCGCACGTAACCCAGCCCGGCCAAAAATTCGGCCCACGGGTTGCCGTGCGCCGTATGCCGCCCGCCGCGCGGCGCATAAGCCACCGAGAAAACGAGCATGGCTGAAACGACGAAACTGAGCGAGTCGATGATCAGCGCCGCGCGCGCGCCGAAGGCCGCCGTCGTGGCCCCGCCGATCACCGCGCCCAACGCCAGCATCGCCGACCACGTTGTGCTGGATAACGTGCTGGCGGTGATCAGTTCGTCTTCGGCGACGAGGCCGGGAATGATCGCGCCGAGAGCCGGATCGAAAAACGATGACACGGTGAATTGAGCGACGGAGAGAGCAAACAACAGCCACGCGCGTTCGGGCCGATCCACCCAAAGGAATCCGAGCACGATCACGGCGCGAAGCAGATCGGCGGCGATGAGCACATACTTGCGGTTGAAGCGGTCGGCGACGATGCCCGCCAGCGGGCCGAACACGAACGGCGGCAGGGCCCGGGCCAAAAACAAGCCGCCCACCGCCAACCCCGAGTCGGTGTAACGGCTGATGAGAATCACGGCGGCGATGGTGTTGAACCAATCGCCGGTGAGGCTGACGACGCGCGCCAGCCACAAATTGCGAAAGTGCGGGCGCGCGCGAAGGAGATCGAAGTAGCGAATCATGCGGGTATTTTATCAGCCCGGCAACAAAAAAGCGCCGAGCTTTCGCTCGGCGCTCCGTGTGTCTTGCGGGTATGCCGCGCCGGAATTAGATGACTTTTACAGCGCTGGCTTGCAAACCTTTCGGCCCGCGCTCGACGGTGAACTCGACGCGCTGGCCTTCCTCGAGTTTGCGGTAACCCTCGGACTGGATGGCGGAAAAATGCACGAAGACATCTTCGCCGCCCTCCCGTTCGATGAAACCGTAACCCTTGGTGGCATTGAACCACTTGACGGTGCCTTGAATACGATCGCCCATGTGAGTAAATCTCCTTGTGAGAAAAAGTTGTTTAGGAGAGATGGTTTCGTTCACCGTCGCGCAAAACAAAAGCCCGCATGGCCGAAAGACCAGCGGGCACTTCACACCTACAGGAACTTTCCTTCTCCAGCGTGGGTAACTTTACCACCCGACTCCAATTCCGTCAACCACCTTATTGCGCCGTGTTGCCGCCATCCACCACCAGCGCCGCGCCGGTCACAAAGCTCGAGTCGGCGGAGGACAGAAACAGCACCGCCTTCGCAATCTCGCCCACCTCAGCCACCCGGCCCAACGGCAATTCCTCGCTCATCCGGGCAACCGCCTCATCTGCCCCGCCCGACTCTCGGAAATACCCCTCGCGCGTCCACCGCTCCACGAACGTATCGCCGGGGCACACCGCATTCACGCGAATATTCTCGCGCGCATGATCGAGCGCCATCGCCTTCGTCATCTGCACCACCGCGCCCTTCGAAGCGCAGTACGCCAGCGCATTGCGCGCGCCCACGATCCCCCAATCCGAAGCATTGTTAACGATGACTCCGCCGCCCTGCGCCCGCATGATCGGGATGACCAACCGGCTCATGCGCCACACCGCCGTCACGTTCACGGCCATCGTCTCGGCCCAATCCTTCTCGCTGGTGGACTCCGCCGTGCCGCTCAGCACCACGCCCGCATTGTTGAACAGAATATCAATGCGGCCGAACGCGGCCATCGTCTCGCGCACCGCGCGCTCGCAATCGTCGAGCCGGCGGTGATCGGCTGGCGCAAACAGCCCGCCCATCTGCCGGGCGGCCGCTTCGCCGAGTTCCGCGCGGCGGCCCGTAATCGCCACCCGCGCCCCTTCCGCCGCAAACAGTTCGGCGGTTGCCCGGCCAATGCCCGACGTGCCGCCAGTGATGAGCGCAATTTTATTCTGCAATCGCATATTGTGAGCCTCCGCGCCTTGTGTGAAAGTTGAATGGCATAACGTCAGTCCGGGTCAGTGAAGAGGCGTTGTCATTTCACTGCTGAGTTCGCAGAGATAACTCAAGAACTCTCAGCGCTCTCTGCGGCAAAAGCCCTCTATCCCGCACTCACGTTAGCGTATAATCGAACGCCGGAGAGTCTATCATGCACATTCAGCGCATCAACCGCCTTCAACAACTTGCCGCTTCGCAGACTCTGGCCGCCGTTGCCGTTGTGCCCGGCCCGAACATGATCTATTTCACCGGCCTGCAATTCCATTTGAGCGAACGGCCCACCGTCGCCATTTTTGCTCCCGGCCAAACCCCGGCCATCGTTCTGCCCGCCCTCGAAACCGACAAACCCGACCGCGCGCCGATCCCCTTTCGGAAATTCACTTACACCGACGAGCAAGGCCCGGCGGCGGCGTTCGGGGGAGCCTGCGCCGCGCTCAAACTCAAGGGCGCATCGCTGGGCGTGGAGGGGCGGCGAATGCGCGTGCTCGAAACTCACTACTTCGAGGAGTTCGCCGACGGAATCAAATTCGAAATGGCCGAACCGCTCATCGCCAAACTGCGGATGAAAAAAGACGAGACCGAGTTGGGCTGCCTGCGGCAGGCCATTGCCATTGCCGAGCGCGCGCTCATCGAAACTCTGCCTTTCGTGAAAGAGGGCGTGAGCGAGCGCGAGGTCGCCGCCGAGTTGATGGTGCGGCTGTTTCGCGCCGGGTCGGGCGAGCTGCCCTTTCAGCCCATTGTGGCTTCGGGCGAGAACGGGGCTCTGCCTCACGCCTTCGTGACCGACCGAAAAATTCGCCCCGGCGATTTGGTGACGATGGATTGGGGCGCGGCAGTGAACGGTTACTTTTCCGATCTCACGCGCACGTTCGCCGTCGGCGAGATCGCGCCGGAGTTGAGAAAAGCGTACGAGTTGGTGAAAGAGGCCAACGAGGCGGGCCGCGCGGCGGCCTCCCCCGGAAAGACCGGGCAGGATGTAGATCGGGCCGCGCGCGGAGTGATCGCCGCCGCAGGATTCGGCCAATACTTCACCCATCGCACCGGGCACGGGCTCGGACTCGAAGGCCACGAAGAGCCGGACATGAAAGAGGGCGAAACGATGCCGCTGGAGCCGGGCATGACCTTCACGGTGGAGCCGGGCATTTACATTCCGGGCAAGAGCGGCGCGCGCATCGAGGATGATTTGGTGATCACCGAGGCGGGCGCGGAGACGATGACGACTCTGCCGCGAGAGTTCATGAGGCTGGCGTGAGCCGCGATCTCAAGCTCCTCAGCCTCGCCCTCTTTTTGTGGGCGATGGGCGAGGGGTTGTTTGTCTTCATCCTGCCGATCTACATGGCCGAGCTCGGCGCGTCACCGGCGCAGATCGGGCAGTTGTATGCCATCGGCGCGGCGGCGATGGCGGTGTCGCTCGTCCCGGCGGGCTGGGCAACCGATCGGTTCGGGCCGAAGGCCGGGCTGGTGAGCGGATGGGCCATCGGCGCGGTGGCCGGTTTCTTTTTCATCATCGCCAACGACATTCCAGTGTTTCTCATCGGCTGGCTGTTGTATCGAGTGACGGCGTGGGTTATCCCTGCCATCAGCGCCTATGCCACACGCGGGCGCGGCGACTTGCCGCCGGAGCGCGCGCTCACGGCGGTGTATTCGATGTTCAACGCCGGGCTGATTCTTTCGCCCGCCATCGGCGGCTATTTGGGCAAGGCGTTCGGACTGCGCGCCAATTTTTACGTTGCCACCATCATGTTCGCTGTTTCGACCGCCGTCATCGTTCTGCTCCGCCATCAGCCGCCGCACCCGCCCGAAGAGCGCGCGCGCCCAACGGAATTGCTCGGCAACCGTCGCTTCATGGGTTTCATGTTGATGGTGTTCAGCATCATGACCGCGCTGTACATGGGTTACGAGTTCGCGCCCAAGTTCCTCAACGACATCAAACACATTGACGTTGGGCAGATCGGGCTGATGGGAACCGCGCACGCTGCCGGAGGCTTTGCCCTCAGCCAACTGCTGGGACGCCGCCCCCCGCGGCGGATGCTCATGCTGGCCATCGGCCTGCTCATGATCTACGGCGTCATTCTATTGCAGGCCTCGTGGATCGGATGGTTTGCAGTGGCTTATTTTCTGCGCGGGGCCTACGCGGCGGCGCGGTCGCTCATCAACGCGCTGGTCGCGCGCATCGTGCCTGCCTCGCGGCTGGGCGTGGCCTTCGGGGTCAGCGAAACGGTGGGCACGGCGGGCGACATCGTCGCGCCGTTTTTGGCCGGGCTGTTGTACGAATCGACTCCCCACGCGCCATTTTGGGTGATGATCGCTCTGTGCCCGATCCTCATCGTGATCGTGGGGCTGTTCGCCCCGCGCCGAATCGAAGAGAAACAAAACTTGGCCGCCACCTTTGCGGCAGATTAGACTCCCTCTCCGCGAAGGCCACGAAGAGCGCGAAGAACATCGGCAAATCTTCGTGTAACTTCACTTACGGAGCTGCCCATCATCAGTGAAATCCGTGTAATCCGTGGTTGCTTTTGCTCAACAAAAAAGAGAGAGCGGATTTCTCCGCTCTCTCTTTTTGATCCGATGCGCCAATCGGTTATGCCGCTTTCGCGCCCTTCGCCGCCTGCACCACTTGGGCAAAGGCATTGGCGTCGCGCACGGCGAGGTCAGCCAACATCTTGCGATCGAGGTCGATGTTGGCTTTCTTGAGGCCGTCGATCAACCGGCTGTACGAGAGGCCGTTGGCGCGCGCCCCGGCGTTGATGCGGGCGATCCACAACCGGCGCAGATCGCGCTTGCGATTGCGGCGGTCGCGGAAGGCGTATTGCCCGGAGTGCAGCCACGACTCGTGCGCTTTCTTCCACAGGCGGTGGCGAGAGCCGAAGTGGCCCTCGTTCATTTTGATGATTTTCTTGCGGCGGCGGCGGGTGACGTATCCGCCTTTCACTCTTGCCATTTCGACATCCTTTGCGTTCCCCTATCGCCCACAGATGAGGCCTCTGTGTGTTCGCGCGATAGACGATTGCGGCAGGTAAGGGCGATTCGCGAATGGCCCTTACGACGACGGGTTGAGTTTGTAACGGCGCAGGTAGGGCGCCAGCCGTTTGACGCGCTTGACGATACTGCGGCCTTTCACTTCCTGCATTTCGCTGAGCTGCGCCTTCACGCGCTTGGAGGTGTTGCGGCGCAGGTGGCCTTTGCCGATCTTCGTGCGCATGAGTTTGCCCGAGCCGGTCACCTTGAATCGCTTCGCGGTGGCGCGGTGGGTCTTGAGTTTATATTTGCCTTTCGGCGCTTTGCGGGGCATCGCGTCCTTCTCCTAACTTTCTGCTTCACCAGTCCGCTGGCTTCACAGCGCCAGCGGGCGAGTCTTATTCTTCGTCGTCATCGTCGTCGCCTTCATACTTGACGACTTCGACATTCTCTTCAACCTTCGGCTCCGATTTCTTCGCCTCTTTCTTGGGCGCGGGTTTCTCTCCGCTCGGGGCGCTGCTCTTGCCGCTCTTGCGCGCCGGGGCCAGCACCATCAGCATCGTCTTGCCCTCCATGTCGGGGGTCACTTCCACCACCGCCACGTCGGCCAGTTCAGTGGCCACTTCCTGCAATTCGCCGCGCGCAATTTCGGGGTAAGTGATCTCGCGCCCGCGAAAGCGGATGCGCACCTTCACCTTCATCCCGTCCAACAGCCAGCGGCGCGCGTCGCGCACCTTGAAAGAGCGGTGATGATCGGTTGTCTTGGGGCGCAGGCGTATTTCTTTGACCTCGATGACCTTCTGCGCCTTCTTGGCTTCCTTTTCCTTCTTGGCTCTTTCGTACAGGAATTTGCCGAAGTCGAGAATTCGGCACACGGGCGGGCTGGCGTTGGGGCTTACTTCCACCAACTCTTTGTCGGCGTCGCGCGCAATTCGGATCGCTTCCTGCACGCTGATGACGCCCAAATTTTCTCCGGTGGGGCCGATCACCCGCACTTCCCTCACGCCGCGGATTTCTTCATTGATGCGATAGTCTGATGCGCTGATATTGGCTCCTTACTAGACAAAACAGAGCCGCCCACAACTGCCGGACGGCTATAGACACGGGTATAATACCACGAGTTTCCGCGAGTCGTCAAACAGATTCGCAGTAGGGCAATCGCATCTAAATATCAGGGGAAAGGACTCTAATGAGGTAGTCTTCTTTCCAAGCGGCTTGAAGTTGTTTAGCATGAATACCGCCTTTGGCAGTTTTTTCTTTTTTCAAAAGATTGAGAGCAATATGCCGAAGGACGGCGAAATTTTCAGGGGCCTGGTCTT
>VGOW01000098.1 GCA_016875735.1 Chloroflexota bacterium
ACCGGCACCGTGCAGAAGCAACCGAATCCCCCTGTAAAGATAACGATGATGGCCGCCATGAAGTCCCACGCCAACACGCTGACCAGCCAAATGATGCCTACCGAAGTGTTTCCGGCGTAAATCCAACCGAAGCCGAAGAAGCCGAACAAGTTAGGCAGAATTTCAAGGATGAGCGCAATGCTCCGATCCTTCGGTGGCCTTTGCACATAGGGGTATGGTGGAGGCTGATAGCCGGGCGGGGGACCGTATCCGGGCGCGGGCGGCGGGTATGGAGCGGAAGGAGGCGGCGGTTGAACGACGGGAGGCGTGGCAACAATGGGCTGAGAGGCGGGCGGCGTGGATTCTTCTGCCACAAGTTTTGCGCCGCAACTAATGCAGAACTGGGAATCAGGTTTGTTTTCAGTGTTGCAAGAGGGGCAAATGATCATGTCATATCTCCATGTTGGTGTGCTTGTAAGATGTTAACCGGCAACGACTCGACGACAATGCATCTTAACCTCCCCTCTCCAATCCACCCGCTCTCCGGCCTTCCGGCTGTTCCACCGGGCCCTCGCGCGTCGGCTTTTCGTCGAGCGGCTCGCCTTCAACCATCGGCGGCTTTTCGGCTGCGTAACCGGGCTTGTGTGAGGGTGGGTGGTTGGCATCCGTCGGATCCGGGATCAATGTGGTGATTGGCTCCATGGGGGATTGATCAGCAGCGCCACCGTCCTTCGAGGGAGAGCCGGCTTCGAGCGCGGCGCGCTCGGCGGCCTCGCGCGCTTCGGTCTCGGCGCGCAACGCTTCGACTCGCTTTTCCAGCGCCGCCACCGCGTCATCATCGCCTTGCATTGCCGCGATGCCCATCGGCGAGAGTTTCTCTTCGGCGGGCGGTTGCCGGGCATCGGCAGAGTCTTGAGGTGTATCTTTGGCGTCCATGTGTCGCTCCAGATTCTTGAAAACTATTTTTGCGCCGGTCGAATGGTCACGAAATTGTTTGTCGACGCGCCCTTTCCAAAATTGGCGCCCCACGACGCGCTGAATTGCTCACGCCCATACGTGCGCGCTTCGCCGGTCCACGGATCGTTGACGGCGACCTCGCCGCTCTCCGATACGTCTGTGACTACAACGGCGTGGTTGGGTCCCGACTCTTTCATTCCGAGTTTGACGATGGCCAGCACCGGGCCTTCCTGCGTCGCGTTTCGCAAATCGTCAAAAGAGGCGTTGGCGCGATCCCCGGCGGCGTATCCCATATTCGAGAGTTCGTCGTGAATATTCGTCGCGCTCATGCCCCCGCCGTCGAATTGCTTTTGCGCCGCGTTGAGGTCGAGAAACTCCTGCGCCGATTTCGTGGGGTTGGTCGAGTCGCGCCGATTCCAATAGTCGGTGATCATGCTGACCGACGTCGGCACACACCCGTATTGAGTGGGCTGGCCGTTGTAAGTCAGGTCGCGCTGGCTCTTCAGCGGCGTCTCGATCCTTTGATCGAGATTCACTTCGGCGGCGGGTGAGGCTTGGGCTGGTTCAGCGTCGGGCAAGTCGAGGTGATATTCGACGGATAGCTCTCCTTCAGCCGGCAGATGAAACTGCGCTTGCTGTGACGGCGTCTCGATGACGACGTTTTGTTGCGTTTCTTCCGGCGGGGGTGCCGACTCCGTTTGCCGGAAGTCAACGCGATCCAATAACGTGAGACCGCTGGCCAAGATCACCGCGCCTGCCGCGCCAGCGGCCACAGCGCGCTTGATCGACTCGCGATCGGCGGGCGCGGGCTCGGCTTCGCCCTGAATTGCGGCGACGCCGGACGGTGACAGTTTCTCGTCGGCAGAGGGCGGAGCGGCGGGCTGAAAATCAGAAGACAAATCTTGTGTATCCATCGGACACCTCCATTCACAATCCGCGAGGAGCGCCCCGCGAAAACTCGTCTTTCAACTCCGACGAAGTCTTCGGCAGAGGCTTGACGCGATTAAGCAAATCGGCCACATTCTGCGAATAATTTTCGGAGTTGTGGTTGAGGTTGTATTGCGATGCCGTCACTTCCCGCGTGACAGGGTCATCGGAAAGCAAGCGGCGACTCAGATCGTCCTTCACTTGATACGCATGATCTGCCGGAACCCACAACTGGGCGTGGCCGCGCAAATACTCCAGTGGCTTGTCGCGCAACTCAATGGGCACGGGCTTCCCCTCTTCCGAAAGGCGGCTCAGTTCTTCGGCGGCCTTCTCGAATTTCGTAGGGTCCGTGCCGTTGCCGATCGCTTCCCGGAATGCGCTCCGATACTGCGCTAATGCACCCTCCAACAACTGGCCCCCGTCATCCTGCCCCAAATGCTTGACCGATGCGACTGTCCCGGGGCCGGCCACATCGTAAATGGGGAAGTTGGGCGAGCCGCCCTGCCGCGTCGAGTTCAAGTCCATGCATCGCCCCTCGTCCGCGCGCAGACTCTCGATGGCGGCCAGTTCTGCCGGGCGGCCGGTGTGCCACTTCTCCGCCGACGCATCACCGCCGTCTCCCTGCATGGCGGCAATACCGGTAGAAGAGAGTTTGGGCTCTGGAGATGCCGTCGCTGATTCTGACGAAGTGTCTTTGGCGTCCATTCAATCCTCACAACAGATTGTGAACCGATTCGTGAATCACCTTGGCAACCGACTTGCCATGATCAAGACGAAGGTTGTTCCCTGCCCCGTAGAAGCAGCCAGAGGAAGCTCCGCCAAGTGTAACCATCTGAGCCTCGTCCTCTTCGAGCCACCAGAATGCCCGCGCCGATTTGACGATGTTGTCGAAATCCGCGGAGTCTGTGATATCTCCCTCCGAGAGATCCGCCGCATGAGTAATGGCCGAAGCCAATGCGCCGACGTTTTTGGCGCGAACGACGAGAAACGGTTCGTTATCTACCCACTTGAAATCGGTATTCGGGGTGCCCCAACCCGGCCCGATGGAAAAACTGCAAGGGGCAACATAAAAAGTCTGGTCGACCAGATAGACGTGGACTCGGGCTACTATGTTTCCGGGCGAAGCGCTCATAGATTGGCTCCTGTTCTGGCTTCGCACAGTGCGAAGCATCCGGCGCAGTTGTTCGGATAAGGGATCGCCGCCGATTGAACCCATTTCTCGCTTCCTCTTTTCTACTGGTTTTCTGGCGGCGGCACACCTTGTATAGCCTGCACAGCCGCCCGGCTCAATTGCTCGCTGGGCGGCTTCTTTTCAGCCGCCGCGTCCATCAGTGACCAGACTTTCTTGAGAGCGGAGTCGGCAAGTTTGAGGGTAGTGGATACGGTATCGGTCAATGCTTTTTCGAGAGTCATATAGAATCCTTTTCGGCTGAGATTGCATTTCCACACTTCGCGCAGAGCCGCGCGCCAGAATCATTGATATGTCTGCAATTCGGGCATTCGGCATTCACTCGCGCGCCGTCGGCGGGGCAAAACTTCGCGCCGGGGGGCAGAGGCCGCCCACACCGAGGGCAAGCCGTTCCACTGTTGCTCGGCGGCGTTTGCTGAACGCGGGCAATGTGCTGTTGCAGTGGAACGATCAGTTTCTTCAGCGCATCGTCCAAGTATGACAGCGGATCAAACAAACCGTAGTGGTGCGCCGTGAAGCGCCCTTCAGTTTCACTGTTGCCCAACGGGCGCAAGGCGACGGTCGTCTGCACCGGGGATTTGAACGATGTGAAGCCGCCGCCCTGTTGCCATACCATCGTAAACCGCTTCGGGTCTGCCGACACGAGTTTCCACTCGTCCGTCTGCTTGCCAATGGCGATCAGCCAGTCGAAGCAGGCCTGAATGGGTATCGGGAAGCGGACTTCCACTGTCTTGTCAGCCATACACCTCCGCTCCTCTCTCAAACTCCCGCCGCATGTGCCCGGTGAACGGGAAGTCGATTTCGTGGGCGAGGTAACAATAGGCCGCGTCGAGTCTGGCCGGGTGTCCGGCTTGCGCGGCGGCGGCGGCGCACACGCCGGCGACCGCGCGCCAATGCTCCGGCCAATGCTCGCGCTGCGGTTTTTTCTCAAATCGTTTGAGCGCGGCGCTGAATCGCTCGTGCAACTCTTTGTCGAACGTCTGCGGCTCAATGGACTCGCGATAGTGGCATGGGCTTCCACAAAATCGGCACCCGTCGAATGGCAGTGAGGCCGAAAAATAGGCTTGCTGGAATTTCTGCATGTGCGCCTTCACCGCCTCGTCGGTGGGCAGCGAGTCGAAGCCGGCTGTGTCTTTGAATTCGGGCACGCTGATGAACGTCGCCTTTTCCATGCCGGTGCGGAAGAACGCGGCCTCGCCCACGCGCAATTTGCCGAGATAATTCTGCTGCTCATCGTCCATGATCATTGCGCGGGCGACGGCTTCGCGGTCGCGCCGGTCGCGCAGTTGATGGGCGATTTGCAGATTGGTGTTCCGCATGGCGTCGGGGGCCAGCTTTTCGGGCGACTGATCGGAGATCACGATGCCCTCGCCATAAGCGCGCACTTCGGCCAGCATGTTGGCGAAGGCGGCCACGGCTTTGGCTTTGGTATCGGCAGCCACTTCGGTGTTGCCCACCGACTGCGCATTGCTGACGACATTGTGCGCTTCCTCCACAATGGTGACATGCTGCAATTCCCGCGCGGTGTGCTGCTCGCGATACTCGCGCAGCCACATGAGCAGGAACATCATCGTCAGGGCTTTGTCGTCCTCGTTGAGATCGTTGAGTTCAAGAATCACCGGGCGATTGAAAATGATCTCGGTCGGGAGAGATCGTTGCGAGCCGAACATCCAGCCTTTGCTGCCGCGCAGCAACCCGGCGATGCGGCCGGCCGCCGCCGCGCGGATGTTGTCGCGGGTTTCACCGCTGTACCCGCGCGCTTCCGTCACCCGGATCACGGTGGTGAGCAAGTCGCGCAGGGTGGGGAAGAGCCGCCTTTCCCCTCTCTCCCGCGCTGCGGGAGAGAGGCCGGGGGTGAGGGCGCGATCGGTGAGTTTCCAGCCTTTAGCTTTGTAGATTTCTTCGAGCGACTCGGAAATGATGGAGGGCAGGATGCCAAACTGCGGAAGCGCGGCATCAAAGCACGATTGAAGCCGCCCGAGGTGGGCTTCGAGTCGGACTCCGGGCAGAAGTTCGAACGGGTTGAATCGAAAGGGCGAGGCGGTTTCGTCGCCCAAAGTGAAGATGAGCAAGTCTTCAAATCCGTTCACGTTTGAGAGGGCGCGATATTCTTTTTTGGCCGCTTCGATGACGAGAAACGGAATGCGATGCCTGCGCCAGAGTTGATCGAGGAGATAGAGAACGGTGTTGGTTTTTCCGCTGCCGGTGAAGCCGGTGATGAGGGTGTGCCGGGTGAGGTCTTGGAGTGTGGTGGTGGCGATTCCGCCGCGCCGGAGCGAGCCGATGTGAATCTCGTCGGGGGCGAGTTCGAGGGGACGCGGGCCGGGCTCGAAGTCGGGCGCGGGCTGGCGGACGGCGATTCCGGGGACGCCGCCGCGCACATTGATAGGCAGACGCCAGGCCACCGCCGCCGCGCGCGAGTCGGACAGGAATCGGAGACGCTCCATACCCGGTGAGTTGGCGGAGTGGGTGGGCCCCCACGGCGTATAAATTAGATTCTCGAATGCGAATCGGGCGGCCTGCGCCGAAGCGGGATCGGAAGCGGGGATCACGTCGGCGGAGGAGGGTAACGGCTCGCTCTGCGGCTCCGGCGATTGTTCGTGGGTGAAGGCGCGGGCGAAGGCGCGGGCGACGGTGATGGCGGTGGTGGGATCGGGGCTGGCAACTTGCGCGACGACGATGAACGGTTCGGCGAGGCGTTTGAGGAGCGCCGCGTAGAGGCGGGCGGCCAGCGCCATTTGCGGGTCGGCGATACGGAAGTTGCGCGAGTCGGATGGGAGCCAGTCGGCGGTGATTTGACGCTCCTTAAGGGTTTCGGCAATGGCGGCGGCGCGCTCAATGGCTCGGCGCTCGTCGTCGAGGAGCGCCGTCGGTTCGAGATAGAGGCTGACTGCGGCGGGGGATGATTGGCGCAGGAGCGTCTCGAATGGCGCGAGGAGGGAGCCTGCGGGCGAGGCAAAAGGATGAACGATGTACCCGCGCGGATTGCCGTGCAATGGGAAGGTGAGATTTTCTTCGTGCTGGCGCATTTCGGCAATGGCAGGCGCGGCGAAGGGGCGCAGTTCTGCGGAGAGGTCATCGGCAGCGAGGGGTTGGGCGGGCAAGCCGAACGCGGCGAGGAGCCGCAGGGTGTCGTCGGCGACGGCGCGGGCGTATTCTTGAGGACCGACGGCGCGAACGAGAAGGGCAAGCCGAATCTCGCCTTTGGCCGGATCGCTCGTAAAGCGCAGGGCAAAGGCCGACCCGCGCCACTTCCACAGCCAGCCGACGAACTGCACCCAACGTTCGAGAAACTCGCCGATGCGCTCGGCCGGCCGCTCGCCAAGCAAGGTGTGGTCGGCGAGGAAGTCGGGCAGGTGGGGGATGCGATAGCCGAAGAGGGAGACGGAAGAGTTTTGCAGGGATCGGGTTTCGACGTGAGGAATGACGGACGCGGCCATGATGCTATAATCCTTCGTAGTGATCTACTCTCGGCGTTAATCCAAGGAGAAATTCCTATGACGATCTCGCCCATTCCGATAAAACTGCCTTTGCAAGAGTGGGAGCGCATCTTGCGCTTGGGCGCAGATGGCCGCGCGCGCGAGTTAGAAGAAGAACTGGCGCGCGCCGAGCAGGCAATTGCCAAATTCGAGAAGCGGTTTGGTTCATCGTTCGCCAAAGTTGAAGAGACCGGCCTGTCGGCCGGCGCCGATTTTGAGGCGCACGAGGCATATATCGAATGGCATAGCTGGGAAGCGCGGCGCGCGGATTTGCGAAAACGATTGACGGCTCTCCACTCGCTCGAATCGCCGCATGGCGATTAATCCTCTGGAGCGGATTGCGCTGTTGCGCGATTTGGCGGGCGCGATTATTGTCGAGATTGAGCTCTTGCCAACGCTCAATCTGCAACTGTTGCGCCTGCGCGTAGATTTTGTGAACGGCGACAAACTGCACATCCGCGAGTCGTGGGAGGAAGATGTCATCTCGCGCTATGCCTACTACTGGCTCGATAGCGCCGAACAACTTCGCGTCGGTTGGGATAACGCTCCTCATCACTCGCATCTGCTCACCTATCCGCATCACAAGCACGTTGAGGCGCAAACCAACATCGAAGAGTCGCATGAGACTACTTTGGAATCGGTACTGCTCATAATTCGTGAGCGGGTCGAAGAGCGCCACGAGTAAGCACCTTTATTTCAGCCCCTCAGAAAAGCTGCCTGGAAGATACAGCAAAGCCCAACCCCGCGTCTTCGATGGCGTTGGTGAGCGCGTCGCGCAGCACCATTTGAAGTCCGCTGATTCGCCTCACGCTGATCCTACGGCCCCCAGCGGGGCTGATACTCCGAACTTGAATTGTCGGTGAGATTGATAACGTTCGAACCATCGAAGCGCATGATGTAGATGTCGTTGTCGCCGTCGCGGTAAGAGGTGAAGGCGATCCAGCCGCCATCGGGCGAGAAGGAAGGGCCAAGATTGTCGCCCTCGAAGGTCAGTTGCGCGGCGCCGCCTCCGGCCAGATTGATAGAGAAAATATTCCGGTTGCGATCCTCGCGCTTGCCAGCGTAGAAGATCAGCGTTCGCCCGTCGGGCGACCATGAATTGCGCCCACCGACATAGGCGATATTCGTCACCTGCCTTGGGTTTGAGCCATCAGCGTTCATCACCCATATCTGCGCGTTGTCCGCCGTGATGGAAGCAAAAGCAATCTGCCGGCCATCAGGTGACCACGTCGGGTCAGCGTTGGTGTTCTGCGCTGTCAGTTGCCGCTGAGAATTGCCGTTGCTGTCCATGACCCAAATTTGCTGAGCGCCGCCGCCTTGCGTGGAGGTGAAAGCGACAAGCGAGTCGTCGGGCGAATAGGCGGGGGCGAAGTTGCCGCCGCCGTTGAAGGTCAGTTGGGTCACGTTGCTCCCATCGGTATCCATCCGAAAAATTTCGTAGTTGGAGCCGTGGATTTGGTGGGCGAAGATGATGGATTGGCCGTCGTTCGATAGCGACGGGTAGAAGTCGCCCGTAGCGTTGTGAGTGAGCTGCCCGTACCCCGCGCCACTCAGCGCGTCGTCAACATTCATCAAACAGATTTCATCGTCGTTGCCATCGAAACAAGCGAAGACGATTTGGCCGCGGGGCGCTGGGTACGGTGTGCTCGTCGGTGTCCGGGTGGACAGAATCATTGTCGGAGGTGGCGCGGTGGCGGTGGACTCGGGAGTAGGAACGGCCGTCACCACGCTTACCGTTTTCGGCAACGAAGTGGTTTCGAGTAGTGCGGCCTCTGTTGGCGCGAGAGCGCCGGCCGGTGACTGGCTGAACGGCGGGAGCAAGGCGAAGCCGACCAGAATCATGGCGCACCCCGCGAGGCCGAGCGGAACGAAGACAACCAGAAACCAGAGCGAGGATTTCATGATCGATTCGTTTATGGATCCCATTGTGTCAAAACAACTGCGTTCCCTTCGCCAGCATCGCCGCCTTAAAGATGAACGGCCGCGGCCGAATAGGGCGATGATGATTACAGTGAGAGGAGCGCATGCGTGTGTTCCGTTGCTGTCCTGTGCTATACTTCTTCTCGAAGTCTGCTGTCGTTCAAGATCAGTTCGACGCAGGAGAGAATCTCATGGTTACCATACAAGTTAGAGAGGCCTATGCCGACGCGCTTGAGCCACTGGATCGCAGCGTGGACGAAGCCTTGCGCCGGCTGGCGACCGAACGAGCGGCGCAACGCATCGCCGAACTTCAGCGGAAGATCAGGGATTGGGAAGAGAAGTATCATTGCCGCTACGACCTGTTTGCCTACCGCACCACTACCGATGAAGGCTTTGTGTCCGAATTAGACTCACAACCGGCAACGCAACAATGGGAAGCCGACCTCATGTTGTGGGAATCCCATATGCAAGAACTCGATAAATGGCTGAAACGCCTTCAGAGTATCTTGACGGCGTAGCCGCCTGTTTCGCTGCTGGCTTTCAAGAATCTACCGTAACCTTGCGCGACGATCAGCCAGAGCGATGCATTCTGGAAATGTGGGGCCGGTTTGGCGACTGCCGGACGCGATTGCTCGAAATCGTCGCGCCCGATGCGCCGCGCAAGTATGCCTATTACGCGCTCCGCGCGCAGCGCGTCATCGCCGGGTTTGATAATGCGCCGGACCCGCGCGCCTTGAAGTTGAAGCATGGCCCCGATTACGCCGAGCATCGCCTTGAACGGATTCCCCACCGGCACACCGAGGACAAGACTGGCCTTGAACTCACCGACGAAATGACCTGCGCCGATTTTGTGGCATGGGTGAAGGCCAACCTACGCCCAACGCCATAGTGATCGACTCGGATACAACGGCAACAAGATCACAGAGATGCCGGCCAGCGCCCATCCCAGCCCTCGGATCACAACCCCGATAACTCCCCAGCCCACCGCTCCACCTGCCGTATTCACTAACACCCAATAGATACCGATAGAAGAGCGCGGGCTTGCTTTGTGCAGCTATGGATAAACTCTCCACTCGGCTTGCGCGAGCGATTCCTATTTCTTTTCATCCTTTGCGGATGGGTTCGTTAAACCTTCAGACAACGAGACGGCTGTTGAAATGACGATAGCCCCAACAAATGCCACGCCAAAGCCGGCCATGGTGAGCCACAAACCAATGTCGGCGCTTTTGACTTCGATGGGCAAGCCGAGCGCGCCCAACCCCGATAGGTTGATGTTGGCTGTGGCGCTCGTGAAGTAGCACAGGAGCGGAAGGAAGCCAATGACGGCCACTCTGCTCAAACCTTGCGCCGCGCGTTTGCGCTGGTCGGCTGTTTCTTTTAGCGACTGCATTAAGCGCAAGCCGGATCGGCCGATGGATAGCCCGGCCAATGGTGTCAAAGCCACGAACAGAGTGACTAAGGCAACCAGAATGACTATCGCTCCACTCATTGCGCTGGATGCCGCGCCATATTCGCCGTACTGCGAGGCGCTCCCTGCCAAGCCAGCGAGAGATATGAATACGGCAAAAACAAGTTGCATCAACACAGTGAGCCCGCTGAAACTGCCGGAGATTAATGAGGCGATGTTGCAGGTAAACCACGGCAGAACGAAACCGATCAGAACCATTCCTGCGCCAATAAACGATAGGCAACCCCCCGTAGCCGAGCCGCCTCCCTCGATCAATGGCTTCATGCTGCTCAAATCACTTTCCTGCGCGGTCTGCCCGGGTTGTGGCGACAGCGCCGAAATATCCATCTTCACCGGGCCTAGCGAAACAGTGGGAGGAAGTTTGATGCGGCCAGTCCTAATTTGTTGGAACAGTGCAATGGCAAAACCACCGAGAGTCCCTCCGATCAACAGACCAAGCAGGAAAGTGAATGCAAGTCCTAACATTTTTGAGCCTCCAGTGCGTGAAGTGATGTACGTCTCTTAGGGTTGCGTAATTACCATACTTTCATCGGCCCGGAACATGCCGCCCGTCCAAACGAAACCGATTTCATCAGTTCTGTCCCGATAGTAGACCCAAAAATCGCATTGGACTTGACTACTATTTCTCAAATCGAATCCGGGTCCGTGTCCACCAAATACCTGCCTCTCAATAGCGCGACCGTACGGAATCGAAAACGCCTCTGACCAGTGATTTGATTCCGATGCGTCGATCAGGTTGCCACCTGTATCGACACACACTGTTTGAATGGCCTCGATGTCAACGGAGAAGTCACTATTGTTTTCTATTTGAATTTGAGACATATTCCTGTAGACAGATCCGGAATAAAGACCAAATTGGATCCACTCAGCACTGATAGGCGCAACCGGATGATTGCTTGACAGCGCCTCCACGGAAATCATTGTAACGCGGACATCTTTTGGTCTCGAGCCATTCGCGCTGACAGAAGCCTGAAAGTGGTTAGCGCCACCGGCTGGAATAAAGATGGTTTGCGTCTCGCTTCCGAGAACTGAGCCATCGATTCCGATCACCTCAATAAGAAAGTCCACTTTGGGAAACCAATAGTCTTGGCTGTTATTGCTCCAGACTTGGACGATGTCGACTACTCCGAAAGCAGCGGCAACCGACGACTCAAAGTCCGAATGCCAAGAATATTGTACATATAGAGACTTACTGGCTGCGTCTGTAACCTGATCGGATGCCTGTTCCGTTCCCCAATACTCTGTCGCCATCCCCTCCTCGCGGGTGAGGGTAGGAGTTTCTTCAAGCGGTAGGGCGGATGGTGATTTGCACGCCGCTGACAAAGCGACAAGCACAAGCAAAGTAACTGTAATTGGACATTGGCAATGAAATGTCTTGGTTTTCATGGTTGCGCCTCCCTAGCGCCGTTCCGGGTGTGGCTGGACTCAGTTGGTCGGCAAAGACAAACAACTCGGCCAGCCCATCATCACTCTTTGTCGAACTGATTCACGTATCTGATTGAATGGCTGGCGGCAGCCATCCTGAACTACTGAATTCGCCCGAGCCATATCAGAAAAGCTGCCTCCCCCTCTCCGCTGTCGTCATCTTTAATTCATCCGGGTTTAATTTGAGATCGGTGAGCGAGAGGCGCACGGTTTCCTCCACGGCCTTCTCCATCGCCATCAGATCGTCTTCGTTGAATTCGTTGGGCGGCACGCGAAGCGCGGCGAAAAAGTCTTTCTCGGTCAGAAACTTGTAGGCGCTGAAGCAGAGAAGGATGAACAACAGCAAGGTATTCAACCCGCCCAGCGGGCCAAGCACGCAGGAGAGGAAGACAAGCGTGGAGACTTGAAAATCGGACGGGCCGCCGCCGAACAGCGAGAACGACTCGGTAATGGAGCGGGCCAACGCGCTCCACATGAATGGATAGATGAACGTCATGAAGAGGAAGAAGGCCGCCGAGGCCAGAGCGAGGATGACGCGAAAGGCGCTGATGGGCGGCTTGAGGTATGAGGCCTGCGAGATGAATAGGTCGCGCCCGAACTGGGTGATGTAGAGGGCGAGGCTGGCGAGGCCGCGGCGGAGGACAAAGTAGGGCCGCCGCTCCACCAGCACGCCCTGCCCCACCAGCGTGGTTTTGAACACCCGCGCTTGCGGGATCTCGCGCTCCTTGAATTTCGTTTCGACGCTTGAGGCCAGATCAACAGCGCGATGGCCCTCGCCATCCATCAGCCAACCCACATGGCGGCGGCGCGCGCCATACCCGGCGAACGGCCCCCACAAACCCACGGCGCTGGCGCCGCCCGCGCCGAATTGCTGTGGGGCATAGGTTGGCGGAGGCGAATACGCGGCGGGCTGAGGCGTGGTTGGCGGGCGAATCGGCGTGGGCTGAGGCGGCGCAACCGTGGGCGCAGTGGTCGTTAGCGGCGTGCCGCACTTGAGGCAGAAGCGGCTGCCCGGGTCGTTATATGTTCCACAGTTTGGACAGGTCATTGGCGGCTCCTTATGCGATCTTCGATCCGCAATTGGGGCAGAACACGGCTTCATCCGAAAGCCGCGCCCCGCATTGTGGGCAAAAAGTTCCGGGCGGCGGAGGCGGCGTTGGGGCGGGTGTCGACGTCACGGGAATCGTTTCGACGGCGCGGGGGATGGCCGGCGCGCGCGGTTTGATCAGCAGTGCGCCGGCGATTCCGATCCCGGAAACGATCACCAGCACGATGCCGACTCCGATGAGCGCGTAAGGCAGCCAGCCATAGCGCGGCGCTTCGGTGAGGATGGCTTCCATTGTTCCGGCCGGGTTCACCCATGTCACGGTGCGGTCGTCCATTTGCGCGCCGTTGGCGGCAATGATTTGCCCGCCGACGAGGGTGAAGGTTTCGGTCTCCGCGAATTGCAGGCCGGGATAATAACTGAAGACGATCTGCCGCTGGCCTGAAGACTCATCCACATACAGCGTGGCCTGCCCATCGAAGAAGGCGGTGTTGAGAGTTTCAAGCCCCACCCCGTTGGCGGTGACGGTATAGGCAATGCCCTCACTGCGCTGCTGTTTATCCCACTTGGCCTCCGCTCCGGCCTCGCGCATCTTGGCCGCTATTTCCGCCACCGCCTGATCCACCTGCCCGCCGGCGAGCGCGATCTGCTCCGGCGAGAACACAACTTCGGCGCGGGCTTCCCACTCCTCGCCTTCGTAGAAGGCAATGCGCGTGTCGGCCGAGAGGGCGGTGACGCAGGAGGTGAGGAGGAGGGCAAACGCCCAGTTACAGAGTTGGTGTAGCAACCTATTCATCGCAAATCACATCGTTGCCCTGTGCGCCTTGAATTCGCAAAAGACAATTTTGAACATCAGGCTGATCGGGAGTTTGCGTCAAGGAGGTGATGAATTCTTCAGCTGCGTGGGTGAAGTCCCCCGCTCGAACGAAAGCAAATCCCTTTCCGGCATGTGCCCTGCCAGGAAAATATCCTTTTTCAATGGCATCATCGAAATATTCTATTGCCTCACTGTAATAGCCATTCTCATACAATGACCATGCAAGCCAAAACGACACTTCTGGTGAGCCAGGATGCAAATTTTCTAATTCTTGGAAT
>VGOW01000099.1 GCA_016875735.1 Chloroflexota bacterium
TGCCGATGAACACCCATTCCCAATGGTTTCGCCCGTGAACGCGGGCGCTGGTTTCGTCACTGGCAATCACCGCGCTCTGCCGGACGCGTTCCCCAATTGCTTCGGCTTCGGGCTGGGCCGCTTCGCCAGCCCGTTCGATAATCGCCACTGCTCCCCCTTCGCTCAAGGAGGCGCCAAAGACATCGCGCATCACCCCACACAGCCGCTCAAAGCCCAGATGGTGTTCGTGATGCAGATAGGTGACCAACGCTGCCAGGCGCGGGCCGAACTGACGCCCGGCTTCCAGACCTTCGGGCAACGACCCCTGCTGCAACCGCTGGCAACTCGGACAGCGCACTTGGGATTGTCGGGTTTCAATCACTACCGGCTTGATCTCCGGCAGTTCGGTCACCTGTCGCCGCAGGACGCGCTCTGGCGCCTGGTCGAGCAGACCCGTTCCGCACTGCACACACGTTTCCACCCGCACCTCGAACACTCGGTCGGGATTATCCACCAGCCGGCGTTCCGCTTTGGCGTGCCCCGGCTTCGCCCCAACTTTCTTACGCCGCTTCGACCGGGGGCGGTCGGCTTTCCAATCCCGCGAGGGAGGCTGGGACGAATTGTGCGAGGTCGGCGGCGGTTGTTTGAGACGCTCGACTTCTGCTTCCAAACGCCGGACTTCTCCGAACAGGCGTTGGATCAGCGTTATCATTTCCTCCCGTGACAAGTCGCGCAGGGCATTCACCGTCGGTTCGGGCAGCACGTCTTGTATAACACTCAACTCTCAAGAAAGTCGTGAGCAGTTACCATCAAAGAATTCTCCGGCATCGACTCTCATGCAGCAACCATTGCCTGCTGGCTCACCGGCTATATTCAACTTGAAACGCCCAAAACACTTTTCCAAGAGGGATTGGTAAATTGGCAAGCTTGTTGGAAGTTCTTCAGCGCTTGCGCCGCCGACAACCGCCGCCCGAAAGCAGAATTGCTCTGGTACGATAGTCGAGCGAAACTGATGGCCGAAGATATACAGGCCGTGTTGGCCGCAGGAGGAATCACCCAACCATCAGAGTCAGCATCCGGCCCCGCGCAATCGCCAACTGACCCAGCCCCACCCCTCCTTCCGATCAAACCGCGCCGCCAGATTCAACACCACCCCCTCCCGCGTCCAAGCCGCCGCCAGAGTCAACCGGGCCCGAGCCTGCAGAAGAACTGTTCCAAAGCGCCTTGCTCCGCTTCCGCAACATCGACGTTTACGAATCCATTCGCGCTCATCCGGCTGGAGGCTTCACCCAACAAGCATCCGACTCACCTGTCGAAGTTGACCGGGTGCTTTTCGATTCACGGCCTCACTACCTTGTGAGCCTGAAATCAACGGGCGTCGTTTTTATCAACCCCAACGAAATCTACAGTTTCGTGCGTGTGCGGGGCGACAGCATGAATCGGGCCAAGCCCACTCCCATTGTGGGTGGGGATTACGTTTTGTTGCGTATTGCCGATCGGCCTGAGGATGGGCAAATTGTGGCGGCAGTATTCAAAGAGGATTTCCCCGAGGCTTCACAGAGTGGGCTCAAACGTAAAGCAAGAGACGGCTTGTATTCCGAAAGCACGACCCCCTACGATATTGTGCCGCTAGAGAACGTGGAAAGATATGTTGGCGAAGTCATCGCCATTGCCAAACCATTGCGCGAGTGACTGCCGCCCATGAATCAACACCGCCCGCCGAGTCGCGACTCGGCGGGCGGTGCGCTTTCGTGCAAGCGGCGACTCTTTCTACCTCTTCTCCATCTCCACGTAATCGCGCGCGTCCTTGCCCAAGTAGAGTTGCCGCGGGCGGGCGATCTTCTGCTCCGAGTCGGTGAGCAATTCCACCCATTGGGTGAGCCAGCCCACCGTGCGCGGAATGGCAAACAGCACCGGGAAGAACGACACCGGAAAGCCCATCGCCTGATAAATGAGTCCCGAGTAGAAATCCACATTGGGGTAGAGCTTGCGCGATATAAAATAGTCGTCTTGCAGGGCGATGCGCTCCATCTCCAGCGCCACTTCCAGCAGAGGGTTGACGCCCGTGACCTTGAAGACCTCATCGGCGGTGCGCTTGATGATCCGGGCGCGCGGATCGTAGTTTTTATACACGCGGTGGCCGAAGCCCATCAACCGCCCTTCGCCCTTCTTCACCTTTTCGATGAAAGCGGGGATGTTCTTGACGCTCCCAATTTCGGTGAGCATCTTGAGCACTTCTTCGTTCGCCCCGCCGTGCAGAGGGCCGTAAAGCGCCGCCGCCGCCCCGGCCATCGCCGAATAGGGATCCACCTGCGATGAGCCGATGGCGCGCATCGCGTTGGTGCCGCAGTTCTGCTCGTGGTCGGCGTGCAAAATGAAGAGCACATCCAGCGCGCGCTCTTTCACCGGGTCGGGTCGATATTTCACCTGCGTCATCTTGTCCAGCATATTCAAGAAGTTGCCAGTGTATGAGAGATCGTTGTCCGGGTACACATACGGCAGGCCGCGCCCGTGCCGATACGAGAAGGCGGCGATAGTCGGCACTTTGCCGATCAAGCGATAAATCTGTTTCAAGCGAACATCGGGGTTGCGCACCTGATTGGCCTCGGGGTAAAACGTGGAGAGCGCCGCCACCGTGCTGATGAACATGCCCATCGGGTGAGCATCATAGCGGAAGGTCTCCATCGGTTCGCTTTACCTGCGGGGGGCGGGTGCAGGTAACTTCCCTTCGGATGGTAAATCTTCGGGGGTGAATAAATCTCCCTGAGTACCCCCCGTCAGGTGCAAGCGGTTGTTAGAAGGCGTAAGAGACTTAAGCCGTAAGACCGCCGCTTGAAAGATACCTTCGTCTTTCTCGATGCCAATGCTATTGCGTCCCGTTCGTTCAGCCGCCTCTATGGTTGTTCCTGAACCCATTGCAATATCTAGGATGGTTTCGCCTTCGTTGGTGTAGGTGCGGATTAGGTACTCGTATAAAGCAACTGGCTTTTGGGTGGGATGAATTGGAGTAGATTCTCTGTTGAATTTTATAACGCTTTTTGGATGTTTCATCCCGTCAAGTTTATTTGAAACCATCTTGGTATTTGCGCCGCTTTCATTGTTCTTTTTTCTAATACCTTTTCCAACAGAATGATTAGGCAACCCCAAAATCATTTGGGGGTTGTAGGTTTCTACTCCATCACAGAATATAATGATATTTTCGTGATATTTCATCGTTCTTTTTGAAGCGAGTACAAAATCAGACGGCTTATCCTTTTCCCAAATTATTTCATATTTGAAAACGGCAGGATTACTCATAATCAATGCGCTTGTAAAAGGCTGGCTGGCGGTAGTAATAAACACTCCATTCGGTTTCAGCACTCGCTTGACTTCCTTCCACATGGGTTCAAACGGTATGATAGTATCCCACTTGCAAGCCGTTGTGCCATAAGGCAAGTCTGTAATAATTGCGTCAATACTTCCGCTAGGGATAGTGGGCATGACTTGGAGACAATCGCCGTTGTGCAAAGTGAACATGCTTTAGCCTTCTAACAGGTGCTTGAGGTTCTCGTGCAGGAAAGTGTGGTGCGTGATCTGGTACGTCCACTCGGCGAGCTGCGCTTGGTTAGGCAGTTCGCCATAGAAGATCAGGTGGGCCGTTTCGAGATACGTGCTCTTCTCGGCTAGCTGCTCGATGGGATAGCCCCGATAACGCAGAATGCCTTTGTCGCCGTCGAGATAGGTGATGGCGCTCTTCGTCGAAGCCGTATTCATCAGCGCCGGGTCGTAAGCCATGAGGCCAAAATCGTCCACGCTTGTTTTGATCTGGCGCAAGTCCATTGCTTTGATCGCGCCATTGCTGATCGGGATTTCGTAAGTTTTGCCGGTGCGATTGTCGGTGATGCTCAGGGTATCGGCAGGCATGAGGTTATGAATCTCCTTGTCGTGGAAATGATACTCACTATGATCCCAACGGGCATGGCGGGGAAGTGAGAAAAGCAATTTCCCGCCGCGCCAAACGTCATTACGGCCTGTGAACGATCCCGCGCAAGCGCAGGGCTGCGCCAAGCGCAAAGAGGTGCGCGGCCAGCGTGATCATTAGCAGGCTCAAGAATCCTAATGTCTCCACAATCACGCCGCCCAGGCCGGTAGAAAGCAGAATCACTCCGAGCAGTGTGTTGGTGAAACCGAGATAGAGCGAGCGCTCCGATGGCGGAGCAATGTCGAGCAATAGACTTTGGCCGGAGACTCCGATTCCCGACTCGCGGATCCCGGCGGCGGCGAACACCGGGATGAGCCACAGGGACGCCGCCGTTCCGGAGATCGGGATCAGTGACGCCGTCACCGCGAGAGCGAGCATCATTCCAGTCATCAGCATCCCGGCGGCGGCGGCGAGGGTCATCAATCGGTGGTTGCCCCATCGCGCCGAGACTCGCCCGAAGATCATGTTGGTCAACAGGCTGGCCGTTTTGAGGACGCCGAGATACACGCCGATCATCGCCAGCGAGCCGCCCAACTTTTGCTGAACGTAAATGGCGAAGAAGGGCGTGGCCGATCCGGCGATCATCAACGCCGAGCGGAGGGAGAGGAAGTGGCGATAGTTGCTGTCGGCGCGGACGATGCGGGCGGCGCGGCGCAGTTGCTCGATGGCCGATGCGCGCGGGTGGGTGAGGGTGTCGGGCGGCTCGTGGATGCGCGTGAAAAGATAGAGGCCAATGAGGAAGAGGAGCGTGGCGACGAGAAACAACACGCCGAAGTTGAACGGATAGCGGAGCGGGCTGTTGCCGCCGAGCGCCCACTGCACACCGACGCTGGCGGCGATTCCGGTGACGCCGCCCAGTGTGAGCCGCCAAGCGAAGAACCAGCCGCGCTCGTGCGCCGGAATCGTTTTGCCGACGATCTCCAAAAACGAAAGCCCGCTCAACCCGGCGCCGATGGCGGCCACGCCCAGTGTGGCGAAGAAAGCGGCCAACAGCCAATTCGAGTCTCGGATGGTGAACACCGAAACGGTGAGCAGAGTCCACGCAATGGATCGCGCCACCGCCGTCTGCCGATAGAGATTCATTTTGTGCGGCTGGCTCTGCAAATAGCCCGACACCCACAGTTGAGGCAGGAACCACGCGCCATCGAGCAGGGGCATCACCAGCCCCACCCACAGCGCCGAGTCGGTGAGGCGGCTGACGAAGGCGGCAATGACCAGCGTGGGGTCGATGAGTGTTTCGCCGAGAATGAAGAAGAGGCCGTTGAATACGCCCAGCGCAAAATTGCGCCGAACGGATTTCGAGTCGATCATGCGAAGATACGCTCTTTACAGATTGCGAGGGGGTCTGTCAACGAAGGACACGAGCAGCCGCCGGGAGAGGAAGAGGCAGCGTCGTGTTTCTTCGCGCAACTTCGCGGATCACAATTTCCAATTTTGCAGTTCGGCGATTCTGTCGTGCGCGGTGAGGTCGAGCTGCAGTGGGGTGATCGAAACGTAACCGGCGGCCAGCGCGGCGAAGTCGGTGCCATCTTCCTCTTTGCCCGTCGGCGCTTCCCCGCCGATCCAAAAATACGGTTGGCCGCGCGGGTCATCGCGCTCCACCAATTGATCGCGGTACACGCTCAACCCCTGCCGCGTCACACGCGCGCCTTTGATCTCATTCTCCGGGAGGCCGGGCACGTTGACGTTGAGCAGTGTGTACGGCGGCAGTCCGCGCGCCAGCGCCTCGCGCGCCACTCGCGCGCCGATCCGAGCGGCCGGGCCGTAATCGGGGTGGCGGTTCGTGTCCATCGAAACGGCAATGCCCGGCACGTGTCCGATGACGGCTTCCATCGCCGCTGTCACCGTGCCGGAATACGTCACATCGTGCCCCAGATTCGGATGCGGATTGATGCCCGACACAACGAGATCGATCTTCTCTTTGATCACTCCGAGCAAGGCCAATGCCACGCAATCCGAAGGGGCGCCGTCACTGGTGAGGGCCTCGCTTCCATCGGAGAGATGCGCGGGCCGCACGCGCAGTGGCTTGTGCAATGTTTTGACGTGCCCCGACACCGACCAATTGTGATCGGGCGCGAACACAGTGACTTTGCCCAAACCCAATTCGCGCAGAGCGTTTGCCAGCGCGGCCAATCCCGGCGCGGTCACGCCGTCGTCGTTGGTGACAAGAATGTGCATGAAAGGGAACTCCGTTGAAAGGATGGATGGAGATTGTACCAGTTTGGCGACGAAGGTTGTTTGTTGCTTGCGCCCCTCTATCGCGCGTGATAGACTGGCCTCGTCCCGCGAGCCAAAACACTCGCGGCTTTTTTGCGCCCCATGACCAACCTGCTCCGCCCGTTGAAAGATCGCCTGCCCGCCTTCGAGCGCAACGCTTGGCTGTTCCTCGCCTCGGTGATCATCGGCGGCGTGTCGTTCAGCATTTATCAACTCTATTTCAACCTGTACGTGCTTTCGCTCGGCATGGGCAAAGACTTTCTCGGCATCTTGTCGGCCATGCCGTCGGGCGTGATTCTGATTCTGGGCCTGCCGCTGGGCGTGTTGGCCGACCGAATGGGGCGGCGGACGGCTCTGCTGTGGGGCAACGCCGGGGCCACCGCCGCCATCCTGATTCTCATCGCCACACCCTCGCCGCCACTCATGATGACCGGAGCGATTCTGCTCGGCTTGTCGCAAGCGCTGTTCATCCTCAGCATTGCCCCGTTCATCATGCAAGTTTCCAACGAAGCGACTCGCACGGCGCTGTTCAGCGCAAATTTTGGATTGCAGACGCTCGCCGGATTCTTCGGCAGTTTGCTGGCCGGGAAACTTCCGGGCTGGTTCGCCGCCGCCTTCGCGTGGGGCGCCGAAAGCCCCGAAGCCTACCGCGCCGCCATCGCCGTCAGCGCGGCCATGACTCTGTTGAGCAGCGCCCCGCTGTGGCTCATCCGCAACTCGGCGCAAACCGCCGACCGCGCGGCCAATGCGCACATCGGCGTGGGCCGGTTGTGGGGCGAACTCACCCGGCCCCTCATCCTCAAACTGCTCGCGCCCAGCGTGTTCATCGGCTTCGGCGCGGCCATCCTCATTCCGTACATGAACGTGTTCTTCAAAGAACGCTTTGCCATACCCGACGATTGGCTCGGCGCATTGTTCAGCCTCGCCTCGGTGACGATGGGAGTGGCCACTTTATTTGGGCCGCTGTTGGCGAGTCGGCTGGGGAAGGTGCGGTCGGTGGTGTTCACGCAATCGGCCTCACTCGTCTTCATGCTGGCCATCGGCTTTTGGCCGAACATGTTTGTGGCCGGGCTGGCCTTTCTCATTCGCGGCGCATTGATGAATATGGGCGATCCGTTGTTTCGCGCTTTCAGCATGGAGCAAGTGCCCGACGGCGAGCGGGCGACACTGAACAGCGCGCAAACGCTGGTGTGGGAGATCGGCTGGACATTTGGCCCGGCGGTGAGCGGATTCGTGCAACAGCGCTATGGGTTCGCGCCGTTGTTCATCGCCACGTGCTTCTTCTACGCGCTGGCCTCAGCGCTCACCTACATTTTCTTCCGGGACTCGGAATCCAAACCCCTCGCCGCGCAGACTCAAACCGCGTGACTTACCCCGCCGTGATCAACCTCCCCGACAACGGGTGACATTCCCCACTTTCCAATCCACAGTGCTCCATTAGAGAATTGAGGACACATGACTCAAGAAGACCCTCGCATTCTCGAACTGCGCGCCATGCGCGAAAAGGCCCGGCAGGGCGGCGGCGCGGAGCGCATCGCCACCCAACACAAAAAAGGCAAACTCACCGCCCGCGAACGGATCGAACTTCTCCTCGACCCCAACACCTTCAACGAACTCGAACCCTACATCACCCATCAAGGCGATGAACTCGGCCTCGCCGCCCAGCAGTATCTCGGCGATGGCGTGATCACCGGCTACGGCCAGATCGACGGGCGCACCGTGTACCTCTACGCGCAGGACTTCACCATCTACGGCGGCACACTCAGCGAAATGCAGAGCCACAAAATTTGCCGCGTGATGGATCTGGCCCTGCGCAACGGCGTGCCGTGCATCGGCCTCATCGACTCGGGCGGCGCGCGCATTCAAGAGGGCGTGAAGAGTCTCGGCGGCTACGCCGAAATTTTTCGGCGCAACGCCCAATACTCCGGCGTCATCCCGCAAATCAGCCTCATGCTCGGCCCGTGCGCCGGCGGCGCGGCCTACTCCCCCGCCCTCACCGATCTCATCATCATGGTCGAGAAACATTCGTACATGTTCCTCACCGGGCCGGAAGTGATCAAAACCGTGACGGGCGAAGTGATCGATCCGGAGAATCTCGGCGGCGCCGACGTGCACATGGCCGTCAGCGGCACCGCGCACCTCGCCGCCGATTCGGAGTCGAGCGCCCTCTCCCTGTGCCGCCGAGTGCTCGGCTACCTGCCCTCGAACAACGTCGAGAACCCGCCCTTCACTCCCTCCGCCGACGATCCTCTGCGAATGGACGACTCGCTCAACACCATCGTGCCGCTCGATCCGGCCACGCCCTATTCGATGCACGAAGTCGTCGCCCGCATCGTTGACCGCGACTCATTTCTCGAAGTTCAATCCTCATGGGCGCGCAACGCCATCGTCGGGCTGGCGCGGATCGGCGGGCACAGCGTGGGCATCGTGGCTCAAGAGCCGCGCGTGATGGCCGGGGTGATGGACATCGACTCCTCGGACAAGATCACCCGCTTCGTGCGTATGTGCGATTGCTTCAACGTGCCGCTGGTCACCTTCGTCGATTCGCCCGGCTTCCTGCCCGGCGTCGATCAAGAGCATCGCGGCATCATCCGGCACGGAGCGAAAGTGCTGTATGCTTATTCCGAAGCCACTGTGCCGAAGATCAGCGTGATCACTCGCAAAGCCTACGGCGGCGCCTACGTGGTGATGTCCAGCAAATATCTCGGCACCGATGTGAACTACGCTTGGCCCAGCGCCGAGATCGCCGTGCTGGGCGCGGAAGGCGCGGCCAACATTCTTTTCAAGAAGCAGATCGAGTCCGCGCCCGATCCTTCTGCCGAACGCAAACGTTTGGCCGACGACTACCGCGCGCGATTCAACAACCCCTATCACGCCGCCGCCACTGGCTACGTGGACGACATCATCGAGCCGCGCGAGACACGGCCAAAGATCATTGCCGCGCTCGGCGCACTGCGCGACAAATACGCGCCCGCCCCGCCGCGCAAACATGGCAACATCCCTGTATAAACTCCCAACTCCAAAACTCAAACTTCAGATTTGGTAGTTTGAAGTTTGGGGTTTGGAGTTTGCAGTAATGTCTTCATCGCTCGCTCTCTCTCTCCAAATCACTCTCGTCGGCATGAGCCTTGTCTTTGCCGCGATCATTCTGCTGTGGGGTTTGATGTCTACGCTGATGCGGCTCACCGCCGACAGGCCGCAGTCGAGCGCCGCCGAACCGGCTGAGCCAACCGACTCGCGCGAACTCAAACGCCGCGCCGCAGTGGCGGCAGTGGCCGTCGCGCTGGCGGTGTCCCGTCAGAGTCGGCCGCCCCCGCAGAGTCCGCTTCCCCCCACAGCCCACGTCAGCCCATGGCAATCGGTGATGCGCGCCAATCAGTTGAAACAGAGAGGCCCCCGGCGATGAAAATCAAAGTTCGGATCGAGGATCGAGAGTTCGAAGTTGAAGTCGGCGATTTGCAATCGAGGCCGATTGTGGCGGTAGTGGATGGGGAGCAATTCGAAGTGTGGCCGGAAGAGGCATCAATTGCAAATTCCAAACTTCAAACTACAAATTCTAAAACTCCAACCCCAAACTCCAACCCCAACTCAAGATCCAACTCCAACTCCCTCACCGTGCTCGCGCCCATTCCGGGAGTCATCGTGGCGGTGGCTGTCGGGCCGGGCGCAGTGGTGCAGGCCGGGCAGGAGTTGTGCGTGATCGAAGCGATGAAGATGAAGAACGCCATCCGCGCCAACCGCGCCGGCACGATTGTTGCCGTGCGCGTGTCGGCGGGGCAAACGGTGAAACACAAAGACGTGCTAGCCGAATTCGCTGAATAGCATGGATTTTTCGCAGCTTCTTCCCGAACTATTCAAAGGCCTCGCCGCATTCACGCTCGGCAACGCGGTGATGATCGCCGTCGGCGCGACGCTCATTGCGCTGGCAGTGGTGAAAGAATATGAGCCGGTGCTGCTTCTGCCCATCGGGCTGGGATGCGTGCTGGCAAACATTCCGCTCACTGGCATGACCGACGGCGAAGGGCTTTTCCGCGTGCTGTACAACGCCGGCATCCGCACCGAACTGTTCCCCCTGCTCATCTTCATCGGCGTGGGGGCGATGATCGACTTCAGCCCACTGCTCGCCCAACCGAAGATGGCTCTGCTCGGCGCGGCGGGTCAGTTTGGAATCTTCGGAACGTTGATACTGGCAACGCTGATCGGATTCCCATTGAACGAGGCGGCGTCCATTGGGGTGATCGGAGCCATTGACGGGCCGACATCCATTTTCGTGGCGACGAAACTCGCGCCGCGACTCCTCGCGCCCATCGCGGTAGCGGCGTATTCATACATGAGTCTGATTCCGATCATTCAGCCGCCACTGATGAGGCTGCTCACCACCAAAGCCGAGCGCCGCATTCGAATGGAATACGCCCCTCGCCCGGCGCCGAAGCGCGCGCTGATCATCTTTCCGGTGGCGGTGACTCTGGCGGTGGGCTTGCTCGTGCCGGAGGCCACGCCGCTGATCAGCATGTTGATGCTGGGCAACTTGCTGCGCGAGAGCGGCGTGGTGGAGCGATTGAGCAAGGCCGCGCAGAACGAGATCATCAACATTGCCACGCTGTTCTTGGGCCTGACGATTGGCTCGACGATGAGCGCCAACAGTTTTCTGAATTGGGACACGATTGGGATTCTGGCGCTGGGTCTCATCGCCTTTGTGCTGGACACGGTGGCCGGACTGCTGTTCGGGAAGTTGATGGCGTTTTTGAGTCGCGGCGCAATCAACCCGCTCATCGGCGCGGCGGGCATCAGCGCCTTTCCGATGGCCGGGCGGCTGGCGGCGAAGATGGCGCAAGAAGAGGACTTCGAGAATTTCATCCTCATGCACGCGATGGGCGCAAACACCGCCGGGCAATTGGGCAGTGTGATGGCCGGAGGCGTTCTGTTGGCGCTGGTGAGCGGCCTCATTGCTTGACAGGGCTATACCCGTCGGGTAGAATGCAAAACGTGCCGGGCCTGTAGCGCAGTTGGGAGCGCGCTTCAATCGCACTGAAGAGGTCGAGGGTTCAAATCCCTCCAGGTCCACTGGCGTAAGGGCAGGTCTGAGACCTGCCCCTGCCAGCCAACGGGCCCATAGCGCAGTTGGGAGCGCGTCTCAATGGCATTGAGAAGGTCGAGGGTTCAAATCCCTCTGGGTCCACACAGGGCAGGCGCAAGGCCAGCCCCAACATATCAATGCGTTGACGAGGAGTAGTAGGCCATCTCGCCAGAGAGCCGGGTGACACGGTGCAAGCCCGGCGCGCGCCCGCGAGAGCGCACAGTGGCCGAACTCGCCTCCGAGCTTCCGAAAGGACGGTTCCGCCCGTTATCGCGTGAGTGTCCGCAGTGAACACTGCGGAAAGCAGGGTGGTACCGCGGAGGCCTCTTCGTCCCTGAATGGACGATGGGGCTTTTTGTTTTATGGACGCGCGCGAGATTCACACCTCCTACGGAATGGTGCGGGCCAAGATCGTCGGCGTCGGCCAAACGGTGATCTTCATTCATGGCCGCGTGCCGCCGCTCGCCGGTTGGCAATCGTGGGCATCGACTCTCGAACCGGTGGCCGAAGCCGGATCCCGCGCGGTGGCCGTTGACCTGCCGGGATACGGAGAGGCGGCCCGCCCCGAAGGAGCCATCAGCACCGAAAGCGCAGTGGATTGCGTGCTGGAGTTGTTCGACCGAATGTCCATCCATCGCGCCGCCCTCGTGGGCCACAATTGGGGCGGGCTGATTGCTTGGCGCGCGGCGCTGCTTGGCAAGAACCGAGTGACGAAGTTGGTGTTGATAGCCGCCGAGGGCGCAGAGCAAATGGGCCGAGACCTGCGCGGCGAATCGCAAACGCCGACATTGATCGTGTGGGCCGAAGAGGATTCATATCTGCCCGCCTCGCACGCGCAAGTGTTTGCCAACGCGATCCCGGGAGCCCGCAAACACATTTTTGCGCGGGGCGAGAGCCAGCCCAAACTTGGTTCCGCCGAGGCGCCGCAGTTGGCGGGCAAACCGTTTAACGACGTGTTGATTCCGTTTCTGAAAGAGTAGAAAGATGGAGTGATTGACATGGCTACAAAACCGAGGAAGAAAACCGCCGCCAAGAAGAAGGCAGTTGTGAAAAAGACGGCGGCCAAGAAGGCAATGCCCAAGAAGGCCGGGGCGAAGAAGACGGTCGCCAAAAAAGTGTCGGCCAAATCGGCAAAACGAGTCGTCTCCGCCGCGCGCCCATCATCGCCGCAAAAGTACAACCCGGCAGCCATCGAGTCGAAATGGCAAAAACGATGGGAGAAAGACGGGCTGTATCGCGCGGTGATCGACGAGGGCAAGAAGAAGTTTTACTTTCTGACGATGCTGCCCTACCCCAGCGGCGACTTGCACATCGGCCACTGGTATGCGATGACGCCGTCGGATGCGCGCGCGCGCTATTTGCGAATGCGCGGCTACAACGTGATGTACCCCATCGGCTTCGACGCCTTCGGCCTGCCCGCCGAGAACGCCGCCATTCAACGCGGCATCCATCCCAAGAAGTGGACGTATAGCAACATCGCCAATATGCGCAAGCAGCTGCGCTCGATGGGCGCGATGTGGGATTGGGAGCGCGAGGCGGTGAGCTGCGATCCCGAATACTACAAGTGGACGCAGTGGTTCTTCAGCCAACTGTTCAAGCACGGGCTGGCTTACAAAAAGATGTCGCCGGTGGATTGGTGCCCGAACTGCAACACCACGCTGGCTCGCGAGCAAGTGTGGGGCGACGACCGCCACTGCGAGCGATGCAAGACCCCGGTGATCAAAAAGAATCTGGAGCAATGGTATTTCCGCATCACGAAGTATGCCGATGAACTGCTGAAGTTCGACGGCATTGATTGGCCCGAACGGGTGCGGACTCTGCAAACGAATTGGATTGGGAGGAGTGAGGGCGCGGAAGTGACGTTCGGCATCGCCCCCCCGGGGGACACAGGCGGGGGCATCACTGTTTTCACCACCCGCCCCGACACCCTGTGGGGGGCGACGTTCATGGTGCTGGCCCCCGAGCATCCGCTAGTGGCGCAGCTGACGACGCCGGATCGCAAAGCGGAAGTGGAGGCGTACGTTGCCGACGTGACTCGCCGCACCGACATCGAACGCGAAGCAACCGACAAAGACAAGACCGGCGTGTTCATCGGCGCGTATGCAACCAACCCGGTGAACGGCGCGAAGATTCCGATCTGGATTGCCGATTACGTGCTGATGACTTACGGCACGGGCGCGATCATGGCCGTGCCCGCGCACGATGAGCGCGACTTCGCCTTCGCGCTGAA
>VGOW01000100.1 GCA_016875735.1 Chloroflexota bacterium
GCGATGGATGATCGCGAATGCGAGGAGTTCGATCATTTGTGGACGGGCGGTCTGCGCACCGATCCGCCTTCGGCGGATTATGACAAAGCCGAAGCCGAGTTCGTCAAAGCGGCAGTTCGGTTTTTTAATCAGCACCCTACTATGGGCGCGATGGTGTTGGAGTGCACCGGCTTTCCGCCGTTCGCCCGCGCGCTGCAACGAGAGATCGACATCCCCATCTTCAGTTGGGGAACATTGCTCGATTACGCCTATTCGGTGGCCGTGCATCGAGATTACTATGGGCACGTGTGAAAGGAATTGACATGGAATTCGCTGAACGAGTGACTCATCTCACCGCTGAGGGCGCGTATCACATGCTGGCGCGCGCGCAAGCATTGGAAGCCGCCGGAAGAAAAATCATTCATCTCGAAATCGGCCAGCCCGATGTGCCCACCTTCGCCAACGTTTCCGAAGCGGGCATTCGCGCCATTCAACAGGGGCAAACGCGGTATGCGCCGTCGGCGGGCATCGGCGCACTGCGCGAGGCCATCGCCCGCGACGCGAGTCGGCGGCGCGGGATCGAAATCCGCGCTTCGCAAGTGGTGGTGGGGCCGGGGGCCAAACCGGCGCTGTTCTTTCCCACCCTCGCCCTCGTGCGGCCCGGCGACGAAGTGATCTATCCCGATCCCGGCTTCCCAACGTATTCGGCCATGATTGGGGTGGCGGGCGGCGTCCCCGTGCCCGTGCCGCTGAAAGAAGAGGAAGATTTCTCTTTCAATCTCGACATGTTCGATCAGCGAGTCACCGATCATACTCGACTCATCATCCTCAACTCGCCGAGCAACCCAACCGGCGGTGTGATGCCGCGCGCCGCGCTGGAGCATATTGCCGATGTGGCGCGGCGGCGAAACCTGTGGGTGATCTCCGATGAGATTTATGCGCGGCTGTCTTTCGATGTGGCCGCGCCCACCATCGCCGCACTGCCCGGCATGGCCGAGCGCACCGTGATTTGCGACGGGTTCTCGAAAACGTATGCGATGACCGGCTGGCGGTTGGGATTCGGGATCATGCCCGAGCCATTGGCCGAGCGTGTGGAGTTGTTGTTGACCCATTCGGTGGGATGCACGGCGAGCTTCACGCAGTACGCGGGCATCGAAGCAATCAACGGCCCGCAGGATCAAGTGGAAGCCGTCAACGCCGAATACAAACGCCGACGCGATGTGCTGGTGGTGGGACTCAATTCAATTCGCGGGGTGCGATGCCGCGCGCCGCAGGGCGCGTTTTACGCCTTCCCCAATGTGTCGTCGTTCGGCAAATCGTCGGCGTGGCTGGCCAACTATTTGCTCGAAGAGGCTGGCGTGGCGGTGTTGCCCGGCACAGCCTTCGGCTCCGGCGGCGAGGGGTATTTACGGCTGTGCTTCGCTAACTCGATGCAGAACATCGAATCCGCCATCGAGCAAATTTCTTCGGCGTTGGGCAAACTACAAACGCCGCGTTCGGCAGGAAACAGAAGAGTTTATCGAAAAGAATTTTCCACGAAGGACACGAGGAACACGAAAGGCACTTGGCATTCTTCGCGCCCTTTCGTGTTCCTCGTGGATGAAAACGTATTTGTGAGGCGAGAAATCACACCGCCAACAGCCTCTCCAGCTCGGCCTTCGATTTGGCCTCGATGTCGGCATGCAGACTGTTGCTGTGCGCGTCCATCGTCACCACCGCCGGAAAGTCCCGCACTTCGATCACCCACATTGCCTCAGGGACGCCGAAACTCAATTTGTAAACGCCCGTCACCTTTTGCACCGTTTGGGCAATGAGCGAGGCCGCGCCGCCGATGGCATGCAGATACACGCCCGGCACTTCCTTGCAGGCGGCCAGAGTCTTCGCGCCCATGCCGCCTTTGCCGATCACCGCGCGAATGTTGAAGTGGCGCATCACGTCGCCCTGATACGGCTCTTCGCGCGTGCTGGTGGTGGGCCCGGCGGCCACGAAGCGGTAGTCCTTCGTGTCCAGCCCGGAGACGACCGGCCCGCAGTGATAAATGGCGCCGCCCACGAGCAGGGGCTTGATCGCCTCATACACTTCGAGATCGTCGCCCTGCGGCTGGCGAGTCTTTTTGATGAATGTGTCCGACATCCATTTGTGGGCGGCGTCCCGCCCGGTGATCATCACGCCCGAAAGCGCCACCGGGTCGCCGACGTTGAGACTACGAATTGCCTCTTCGCTGATGGGAAGGGAAAGAGCGCGCATCGGAAACTCCTTTATTCGTAGATTACTTCGGCGCCGCGCACGGTCATGCGGCGGCGGCGATGCGCCCAACACATGTACGACACGGTGACGAAAAAACTGGCGGGCAAGCGATGCATGCCGGTGATCTTCGTGGCGACGGTTGTCGTCTTGCCGCCGAAGCCCATCGGGCCGATGCCGAGCTGGTTGGTTTCCTCGGTGAGCTGCTTTTCCAGCGCCGCCAATTCCGGGTCGGGGTTTTCATCTTCGATGGGGCGAAAGAGCGCTTCTTTGGAAGCGTAATACGACGAGCCGCGATCTCCGCCGATGGCGATGCCGAGAATGCCCGGCGCGCATCCCTGCCCCTGCGCTTTCTGCACTGCATCGAGCGCCGCTTTGCGCACGCCTTTCAGATCACGGCCCGCGCCCAACGCGCTGTTGGGCAGTGAATACTGCGCGCCCACGTTTTCACAGCCGCCGCCCTTCAGCATCAAATCTACCACCACCTCATCGCCTTCCACTTCCTCGAAGTGAATGGTGGGGAAAGAGTCGTCGCCGAGATTGTTGCCGCTGTTCTTTTCGCTGATGGCGTCCACCGCGTTCGGGCGCAGATAGGATCGCTTCGTCGCTTCGGCCACAGCGTTGCGAATCTGCTCTTTCAGTTTTCGCGCGCTCCACCCTTCGGGATAGCGCACGTAAAAGATCGGCGTGCCGGTGTCTTGGCAAATGGGGGTGGAGTTGCGGCGTGAGAGGGCCACGTTCTGCAAAATCGCGTCCATTGCGCCGCGCGCGGCGGAGCCGGAGTCCTCGCGTTCGCGGGCGGCAGTGAGCGCCTTCTCCACGTCGGGCGGCAGGTCGGTGGAGGTGCGCCGGATCAATTCCACAAGAGGCTCGGTCAAGTCTTGCATCGTTTCTCTCCTTGCGGCGGGGCCTCTGCCCTCAAGCCGCACGTCATCTTAAATGGTATCGCCACTCAATCGGAAGTGACAAGACTCCCTTTTGCCGAAGGAAGTTCATCACTGGGTGGAGATAGGCTACAATGATGCCGTGCTCACTCTGCCCTCTCGTGCGCAAACCATCCGCGAACACAAAGAGCGCGGCGGGCGCGCCGCCGCCGTGCTGCCCATTCATTATCCGCGCGCCCTCTTTTATGCGTTCGATGTGTTGCCGGTGGAAGTGTGGGGGCCGCCCGGAATCGATGCCACGCGCGGCATGGCGCACATCCAACCGTATGTGTGTTCGGTGGCGCGCAACGCGCTTTCATTCCTCCTCTCCGACGGCGTTGGCGATGTTGATCTGATCGTTGCCCCGCACACCTGCGACTCGATGCAAGGCTTGGGCAGTATTCTCATTGATTTCATTCAGCCGCGCCAGCCCACCCTGCCCATTTACCTTCGGCGCGGCGCGGCTGGTGGAAGATATTTCATCGCAAGCCGAAGATCGCGGCTACTCGCGCGACCTCTGCTCGTACGCCCGCACTGACATCGGCTCGATGCTCTCCGGCAAGACTCCGGTGGGCCGACTCCCCAAACCCGATCTGCTTCTGGCCTCCACCAACATTTGCCAAACCGTGTTGTATTGGTACCGCGTGCTGGCGCATCACTTCGGAGCGCCGCTCATCGTGATCGACACGCCGTTCGTGTACACCGAGACGAGCGCCCACGCCGTCGAATACGTTCAACGGCAGATCGAAGAGTCGATCCCCATCGCCGAGCAGGCCGCAGGCCAACGGTTGGATGAAAGCAAACTGAAAGAAGTGACCCGGCAAAGCAAACGCGCCACCGAACTGTGGCTGGAAGTGATGGAGCGCGGCCGGCATCGTCCCGCGCCCATTTCCGTTTTCGATCAGTTCACCCTCATGGCCCCCATCGTCGAGATGCGCGGCGAGTCGTTCACGGTGGATTTTTACGCCGCGCTGTTGAGCGAGATCGACGAGCGCATCGCCGAGGGCGTGGGCGCGGTGAGCGACGAGAAGAAGCGCGTGTTGTGGGACAACTTGCCGATCTGGTATCGGTTGAAATATCTCGCCGATCTATTTGCCGAGCGCGGCGTGGCGCTGGTGGCCTCGACGTACACCAATGCATGGGCCGAACTCGCGCCGATGATCGACGCCGAGCGCCCTATCGAATCGGCGGCGCGCACGTATCTGCACCCTCTGCTCAATCGCGGCGCGGGCTACAAACTGGCAACCATGCAACGCATGATCGCCGACTTCCAAATTGACGGCGCGATTCTGCACTCGGATCGCTCGTGCAAACCGTATTCGATGGGGCAGATGGATCAGCGGGATCGGTTGATGCGCGATCTCGACGTCCCCGCGTTGTTGCTCGAAGCCGATCACGCCGACCCGCGCGCCTTTGCCGAAGAGCAGGTGGCTAATCGCCTGCACGCCTTCATTGAAATGCTGGGAGTGTGAATGGGCAACGACATTCGCGCATTGGGGATCGACGTCGGCTCGACGACGGTGAAGGTTGTGGGTGTGGACGCCGAGGGCAGTTTGGCGTGGCACATTGTCAAGCCGACCGACCCGCGCGTGGAAGATCAAGTTTCGCGGCTGTTGGCGCGCGCCCGCGCCGAATGCGATCTGAGTGACGGCGTCCCGGTGGTCGCCACCGGATACGGGCGCGGGCTCGTTCAGCAGGCCACGCGCAAAGTCACCGAGATCACTTGCCACGCGCGCGGCATCTTCCGCGAGTTGGGGCACGGCGGCACGCTGGTGGATATTGGCGGGCAGGACAGCAAAGTGATCGGCGTGACGGCGAAAGGCGAGGTGCGCGATTTTGCGATGAACGACAAATGCGCGGCGGGCACCGGGCGGTTTCTCGAAAACACCGCGCAGAGACTCCGCGTGCCGCTCGACGAAATGGGCGGCGTGGCGCAAAACGCGGCCATTCGCCAAATGCTGGCCGACGAAATGTCCGCCGATGTGATCCTGCCGCGCCACCCGCAATTGATGGGCGCATACGGCGCGGCGCTCATCAACACGACTCATTCATGAATCAATCCGACTTGCCTTCATCGGCGTTCATCGATCCGCGCGGCGGAAACAAAGAGGCGGTTCAGCAGCTCGCCGGGCGCATGACCGAGTTGATCCTCTCGCACTTGCAGACTGCGCGCGAGCGGCCTCCGCTTCCGCGCGGCGTGCAGTTCCCCCGCGCCGTCGGCATCCCTGAGTCTCCGCTGGAGGAGGACGAGATTCTGAATCAACTGCGAGCCATGTTGGCCAGCTCGATGAACGCCGCTCATCCGGGATTCATCGGGCACATGGATTCGACGCCGGCTGCCATTTCTGTTTTGGGCGAGATGGTTTCGGCGGCGGTGAACAACAACATGCTCAGTCTCGAAATGTCGCCGTTGTTCTCGCGGCTCGAATCGCAGCTGCTGCGCGAGTTCGCCAAACTGTTCGGGCTGGGCGAGCGCGCGGGCGGGGTGATGTTGAGCGGCGGCACGCTGGCGAACCTGCAGGCGCTGGCCGTCGCTCGCAACGCGAAACTCGACACGCTCAAAAAGGGTTTGGCCGGAGTGGCCCGCCCGCCGGTGTTGTTTGCTTCGGAGGCGGCGCACACCTCGATTCAGAAGGCATCTATGTTGCTCGGGCTGGGCACGATCGCCGTTGTCGCCGTGCGCGCCAACTCCGATTCGCAAATGGAAGCCGAAGAACTGCGGCGAGCCATCGAGCGCGCAAAGCGAGAAGGCAAGACTCCCTTTTGCGCGGTGGCTACTGCGGGAACGACGACGACGGGCAGCATCGATCCACTGCGCGACATCGCCGCCGTGACTCGCGAACACGGACTCTGGTTGCACGTGGACGCCGCCTACGGCGGGGCGCTGATTCTATCGGAGAGCCAACGCCATCGGTTGAACGGAATCGAGCAGGCCGACTCGGTGACGTTCAACCCGCAGAAGTGGTTGTATGTCGCCAAAACGTGCGCGATGGTTTTGTTCCGCGATATGGAAACATTCGTCGGCGCGTTTCGAGTGCAGGCGCCATACATGGCCGACAGCGGCGAGTTCATCAATCTCGGCGAGATCAGCGTGCAGGGCACGCGCCACGCCGAAGCGCTCAAGTTGTGGCTTGCCCTTCAGTACATTGGCAAGCGCGGCTATGCTCAACTGATCGACGAGGGCTACCGGCTGGCCGAATTGGTCGCGCAAGAGATTCGCCGCCGCCCGTTTCTGCAATTGGCGAGCAAACCCGAAACCAATGTGGTGTGCTTTCGCGGCGCTCCGCCGCGCACCGCGCCGGAGGAGTGGGACAATTGGAACGCCAATCTGCAAGCGCATCTTTTGCGATCTGGCAGCACTTTCCTTTCGCTCCCGCTCTATCGCGGCAATCGCTGGCTCAGGGCTGTTCTGCTCAACCCCTTCGCCGACGACGAGTCGATTCGTGAGCTGTTCAAGCACGTCGATGCCTTCGCCGAAACGGGCAAATAGCGTAGATGAGCGGAAGACAAGCAAGCGATCTTCTTCCGGGTTCGCAAGAGGATGTTGGGAATGATTCTGTTTCCACGAAGGGCACGAAGAGACACGAATCTTCATCGATATTCTTCGTGTTCCGTCGCGTGCTTTGTGGATGGCGCGCATAGGCCCAGAGGAGTCTGTAGTATATTTACGGCACCGGGAAGTTGAAGCACGCGCCGAGAGACCTGCCTTGAATCCACCCGACTACGACCGCGCCGCCCAATACGCTCTGCGCCGATTGGAGCGCGAACTTTCCCCCGTCTACACTTATCACTCGCTTTGGCACACGCGCGACGACGTTCTGCCCGGCGTGGAACGGCTGGCGTTGGCCGAGGGCGTGAGCGCCGACGATTTGCTATTGCTCCGCACGGCGGCCTTGTTTCATGACATTGGGTTTGTCGTGCAGCGGGACGAGCACGAAGCAGTGGGCGCGCGGATCGCGCGCGAGGCCCTGCCGCAATTCGATTACAGCCCGGCGCAGATCGCATTGATTGATGGCATGATCATGGCGACCAAACTGCCTCAATCGCCGCGCACGCTGTTGGAGCAAATACTGGCCGACGCCGATCTCGACGGGCTGGGCCGCGCCGACTTTTTGAATCGCGGGCTGTCTCTGCGCATGGAACTGAGCGCCTTCGGCATTGTGTCCACCGACTCGGAATGGTGGGCGGGGCAGATCGCATTCATCGAAAGCCACCGATACTTTACGGCGGCGGCTCGCGCTCTGCGCGACGAGCAGAAGCAGAAAAACTTGGAACTATTGTTGGCGATTGACAGCCGCCAAAAGTAGATCGGCTACGGGGGCGCGGCCTTCGCCAAATAATCCATCACCATCCCCAGCGCCGCCTCCGCCGAGTCGGCTTTATTCCCCTCCCGATCTTTGTTCCAAACGAATTGACGCGCCGTCTCGCCTTCGCGAGCGCTGAGCGCGATCCACGTGAGGCCCACGGGTTTGTTGGGCAGGCCGCCGCCCGGCCCGGCGATGCCGGTGACGGCCACGGCAATATCGGCGCTGAACACGCGCCGCGCGCCGCGCGCCATTTCAATCGCCGTCTCTTTGCTCACCGCGCCGTGATCGTAAAGCGTGTTGTGATGCACGCCGAGCGCATGTTCTTTGGCCTCGTAGGAATAGGCCACCACGCCGCCGAGAAAATACGCCGAACTGCCCGGCACGTTGGTGATACGGTGGGAGATGAGGCCGCCGGTGCAGCTCTCGGCGGCGGCGAGGGTGAGTTTGCGCTCGGCGAGGATCTGGCCGATTTGAGATTCGAGAGAGGGGGAAGTCATGGGCGCATTATAACTGGGGGATGTAGATTGCGGTTTCTTTGACAACCGCGCCCCGCTGTGCTACACTTCCCCCAGTCTGAAATCCGTTTCGCAGACGGTTGGTTTTGCAAACTTGTTTCCTTCGCTGCTCATAGCGGCGTTAATCACTGGTTGTAAAAATTCATCTGTCACACGAACATCTAGCCTCGGCGGAGTCGGACTCTGCTGAGGCTTCACTTTTTTCGGCGGCGAGCCAGCCGCCAGTATAGGAGAAATAAATGGCAAGCAAATTAAGAATCATCCCAATCGGCGGATTGGGAGAGGTGGGCAAGAACATGATGGCCCTCGAGTATGGCCGCAACATCCTCATTATCGACACCGGCCTCATGTTCCCCGAAAACGACATGCTGGGGATCGATTACATCATCCCCGACTACTCGTTCCTGCGCGATAAAGCCGACCTCATTCGCGGCATCATCGTCACCCACGGCCACGAAGATCACACCGGCGCGATCAAACACGTCATCGAAGAATTCAACGCGCCCATCTACGCCACGCCGCTCACGCGCGGCCTGCTCGAAGTAAAACTGCGCGAGGCCAAACTGCTCGACAAAGCCGCGCTCAACACCGTGCAGGCCGGAGACATCGTCGAAATCGGCCCGTTCAAAGTCGAGTTCTATCACGTGTGCCACAGCATCCCCGATGGCGTCGGGCTGGGCATCACCACGCCGGTCGGCCTCATCGTGCACTCCGGCGACTTTAAGATCGATCACACGCCGGTGGATGGCTGGGTGACCGACTTCTCGAAACTCGGCGAGTTCGCCAATCGCGGCGTGCTCGCCCTCCTCTCGGACTCGACCAACTCTACCAAACCCGGCTGGACTCCATCGGAAGCGGTCATTGACGGCGCGTTGGACAAAGTGCTCCGCGAAGCGCCGGGGCGAGTCATCATCGCCACCTTCGCTTCACTCATCTCGCGCATTCAACAAGTGGCCAATGCCTGCGTGCGCAATGGCCGCAAGATGACTCTTGTGGGCACTTCGATGCAAGAGAACGCGAAGATGGCGCAAAAGCTGGGCTACCTCGAACTGCCCGACGGGCTGATGGTGTCCATCGAGCAAGCGTTGGGGATGCCGGATAAAAAGGTTGTGATCATGACCACCGGATCACAGGGGGAGCCGTCATCCATTCTGGGCCGACTCTCGTTGGGGCGCAATCGCTCCTTTGATCTGAAGGACGACGACACCGTTGTGGTCTCCTCTCACCCCATCCCCGGCAACGAGGAAATGGTGAGCCGCACCATCAACCGACTCTTCCAGCGCGGCGCGCGCGTGGTGTACGATCCCATCCTGCCGGTGCATGTCTCGGGCCACGCCAGCGCCGAAGAACAGAAACTGCTCATCAACCTCGTGCGGCCAAAATTCTTCGTGCCCATTCACGGCGAACTGCGGCAGTTGCATCAGCACGCCGCGCTCGCCCGCGAAGTCGGCTTGCCCGAAGAGAACATCGCCATCGTCGAAAACGGCACGGTGATCGAGTTCACCGAAGACTCGATGTCGATCAGCGAACGCGTGCCCGGCGGCTATGTGTATGTGGATGGCACGGGCGTGGGCGACATCGGCCCCGAAGTGATGCGCGAGCGCGACAACCTCGCCCGCGATGGATTCGTCGTCGTCAACCTTTTGGTGAACAGCAAGACTCGCAAACTGGCCGAGAAGCCGCTCATCCTCTCGAAAGGTTTCGTGTTCGTGCGCGACTCAGAGGAACTGTTCTCTGCCGCCGCCAAGAAAGCGGAGGTCGCCGCCTTCAACGCCAACGGTCAGGGCATGGCCCGCGCGGTGGAGGAGAAACTCTCCGAGTTCTTCTATGCTGAAACGAAACGCAGGCCGATGGTGTTTGCGTTGGTGAACGAGGTGTAGAAGTCAGAAGTCGGAAGTCAGAATCGAAACGGGTGGCTTGTTGGAGAACAAGTCACCCGTTTTAGTTCGCAAAGAGCGCGAGTTAGTCTGCCGCCGCCGTTGAGGCTTTGGACTCGCTCTTCTTCACCCGCTTCCACACGGCGCGACCGATGAGGAAGGCTGGGATGCCGACGATGAGCAGGAAGGGCAGGCGGGCGATGCTGAAGTAGATCAGGCCATCGGTGAAGTTTTGCAGAAAGCGCACCGTGTCTTCGATGGCCTGTTTGGCCGCGCCTTCGGGGTGCCAGCCGCCTACTTCGATGGGTTGAGTCGCCACGTTGGGGATGATGTCGAGGGTGATGGCCGAGAATGTGGCCGACTCTTCGTAATACTTCATCTGGCCTTTGATCACTTCGATCTGTTCGCGGGTGTACACGAGTTGGTTGTACACGGCCAGCACATCGTCGGTTTTGGTGGCCTCTTCCATGATGGACTGCAACTGCTTCTCGGCGGCCTCGAGGTTGGCGAGGCGGCTCTTCAAGTCGGTGTATTCCGCCGTCACGTCCTGCCCCGACATCGTCTCGTTGTTCACTTCCACCGCCATGCCTTTGATGCGGCTCAGAGCCTCGTCCAGTTTTTCGCTCGGCACGCGGATGGTCATGTTCGCTTGTTGAGCCGGTTTCGACTCGGGGCCGTAATATGTTTGATAGGTGCTGAGGGAGACGACGAACCCGCCCATCTCTTTCGTCAGCTGCCGAATGGTATCCACCGTTTCCGCCGGATCGTCCACAACGACGGACAGGTTGGCGTTCATAATCACGAGTCGGTCGCCCCCGGCGAATGAGTTGGCGACCGTTTCCTGCGCGGCTGGCGCTTCGGGCGCGTAAGCGAGTCCCGCCTCATCGGCCGGCGCTCCCACCGCAAAGCCGGGCGCCGCGCCGCCGACGACCACTCCGTCAGCCTCCACGCGCAGGACGCTGGCATCGGGGGCTGGCTCGGCAAAGCCGCCCTTCTGAGTCGAGCAGGCGGCAAGGGCAATGGCAATGAGGGTGATGATGACGAACAGGTTGCGTTTCATGGCAGTCTCCTCCATTTGGGTGTTGTGATCGAAAGACGCCCAACCGCGCGCCACAGTTCCATTGCCGGAAAACAAAAACCCTCCCCCATTCGCAAAACAAACGGGGGAGGGCGGGGGGACGGGAGCGGATTCTATTTGGACTCGGCCTCTGATTTCGGGGCGGCCTTCTTCATTCGCCGCCACACAATCCGCCCGATCACGAAGGCCGGGACGCCGAGGGCGATGATGAACGGCCCGCAGACGATGGTGAATTGGATGAGGAAATCGATCAGCCCTTGCAGAATACGCACCAATGTTTCGATGGACTCTTTGGCCGTGCCTTCGGGGTGCCACCCGCCGATCTCGATGGGCTGAGTGGCGATGTTCGGGATAATGTCGAGGGTGATGGCCGAAAGCGCCGCCGCCTCTTCGTAATACTTCATCTGGCCTTTGATCACTTCGATCTGCTCGCGGGTGGAAACCAGTTGATTGTAAACGGCCAGCACGTCTTCGGTCTTTGTGGCTTCTTCCATGATCGATTGCAACTGCGCCTCGGCGGCTTCGAGATTCTTCAGCCTGCTTTGGAGGTCGGTGTAATCGGAAGTCACATCTTGCCCGGAGATGTTTTCGTTGTTGATCTCCACCGCCATCGCTTTGATCTGCTTCAGCGCTTCGCCCAGCCTTTGGCTCGGCACGCGCACGGTCATGCTGGCTTGTGTGGCCGTCGCCCCTTCGGGCCCGAACGACGTTTTGTACGTGTTCACCGAAACGACGAAGCCGCCCATGCCTTCGGCCATTTGAGTGACGGCCTCCACCGCGCCTTCGGGGTTATCCACCACGATCGACAGGCTGGCGTTTTTGATCACGAGGCGCTCGGTGGCGGGCTGATCTCCGGCGAATCCTTCACCGCCTGCGGCAGGGGCCGGGGGTGCGGCGGTGGCGGCGGGAAGCGCAAGGCTGGCCGGTTGCTCGGCCTCGCGCGGTGCGGCGGCGGCGCAAGCAGTGAGCGCAAGCGTGACGACAAGCAAAAAGCGAATCGGTTTGGCGTTCATGGCAATGTCTCCCATCGCATTTGTTTCGCTCAGTATACGGCAGAAACGGTTCTTGGGCTTGACGTTGGGTTGACAAAGACATGAAAACGGGGCGCACACCGATGTGCGCCCCGCCGGAAGAGGCGATGGGGTGAGCGTTCACCACCCCTTTTGCAAGCGGGCCACCAGCCGCGCCGGGAGATTGTTCGCCGCCATTCGCCGCTGTGTTTCGGCAATATCGTACGAAACGCGGCGATATTCCCAATGGTCGTTGTCGGTTTCCAGCAGAGCATAGGCGGCGTCGGGGTTGCTGTCGCGCGGCTGGCCCACACTGCCGGGGTTGACGATCAGCCGCTCCGAATTGAAAGCCAATATCTCATCGTAATTCGGACGGCACTCCACCGCCTCGCCTTCGCTATCGAGATACATGATTGGAATGTGCGTGTGGCCCACCACACAATACGGCGTGTCGAAGTGAGCAAAGTTCTGCCGCGCCGTATGGCGGTCGAGAATGTATTCCCACACCGGCTGTCGCGGGCTGGCGTGCACCAGCGTGTAATTATTGTGCAGCACACGCTCCGGGCGAGTCACCAAATACTCGCGCGACTCCGGCGTGAGCGTTTGTTGAGTCCAATTGATTGCCAATCGCGCATCGAGATTGAAGGCCGAAATGTCAATCTCGCCGATGGCCGCTTTATCGTGGTTGCCGGTGAGGCAAGTGAGGTTGGGCAGGGCACGCACACGCTCCACACACTCGTTGGGGTTGGGGCCGTAGCCCACGAGATCACCCATGCACCACACCGCTTCGTAAAGTCCCTCGGCGTCTTTGAGCACCGTTTCGAGCGCCACAAGATTGGCGTGAATATCAGAAATAATGAGCACGCGCATAGGGCAGATAATAATCTCACAGCCGCGTTTTGTCCAATGATATAATCGCCGCGTGCCTCACCCCGAAGCGCACGCTGATTTCGTGACCGACAGCCCCGAACACACCCAACAATTCGGCATACGACTCGGACAACTGATCCGGCCCGGAGACGTGATCTGCCTCTCCGGCGAATTGGGCGCGGGGAAGACGACTTTGGCCACGGGCATCGGACTCGGGTGGGGCGCCGCCGAGCCGGCCACCAGCCCGACGTTCGTGTTCGTGAACGAATACAGCCGCGCCGACGGCGAGCGGCTCTATCACGTGGATGCCTATCGCCTGCGCGATTCGGCGGACGCCGACTCGATTGCCCTGCCCGATCTGCTCGATGACTCGAAGGGCGCGATCATGATCGAATGGGCCGAGCGCGTGCGCGCAGTGCTTCCGCCCGAATGGTTGTGGATCGAGTTGCAGTGGGAAGATGACCGCACGAGGCGAGTGAGAGTGAGCGCGAGAGGCGAGAGGCACGTTGAGTTGTTGGCGGCGGCTCGTGAGGCGTGAAGCGTGAGGCGTAACGTTCGCTCTTCGC
>VGOW01000101.1 GCA_016875735.1 Chloroflexota bacterium
GACTATCAGACCGGCCTCAAGATCACCGAGGCGCAGAAGGCCCAGATCAATTTGCAACGCGGGCGGGTCTTGCCGCGCTGGAACTACACGATTCGGCCGCACAATGCGGTTCGGAAATTAGAAAAGTAATACTTCTGTCATGCCTAAACGAACGCTCCCCTGCACTTGTTGCGAAGAGCGTCATTTCACGTGGGCGATGGAAAGAAATCAACGACACCAAACTCGCGAAAATTCTAGAGAAAGAGCAATCGATAAAATTCTCTGATGAACGTCTAATTCTCTTCCTGCCGCCTTTCCCGAAAGAAGAGAGAGAATTCGTGCCGGTGGTGTCGCTTGAATACCATCCTACCGCCCACCCTGCCAGCGAGTGCTTGAAACTGCGAGTGGTTATGTATCGCTTGGGCGATAGTGGGGAACCATGTGGGTTCGGTTTCCGTTTGGAATCTCCCACTTCTCATTGCACAGGCAGCCGTGTTGGGAGCATTCACGATTTCTATCATGTTCAGATGATCACAGAGCTAACAGACGGCCCGCCTCTTGACATGCCAGAATGGTTGCCTTGCCGACAACCAGCCATCTCTATTCGTGCGAACAACCCGGTGGAGGCCATGTTTAATCTAATTTTGAGTTTGTACGGTTTGGATTTTTATAATGACTTTTTGAAGTCGATCAAAGGGCGACTGAATATCAATATCGACCTCTTGTCGACTCCCAAATGAATGCAAAGAATACGTCCATCTTCCCCAGCAGCACGCAACCGCATGAAATCGGTTCGGCGCTCTGGCACTAAAGCCGAAGAGTTGCTTCGTAAAGCACTCACCGAACAGGGGTTGAAAAAGTATCAGGTGGATGCCCGTCCCTTGCCAAACTCAAGCCGTAAGGCAGATATTCTGTTTCCAAAAGAACGCGTGGCCGTCTTCGTGGATGGCTGTTTCTGGCATGGGTGCCCAATTCACAGCACGCAAGCCAAAACCAATGCCGAGTTTTGGGATCAGAAAATCAAAGCCAACAAACGTAGAGATGTGGACACGAATCGAACGTTGAAAAAAAGCGGGTGGCTAGTTTTACGTGTGTGGGAGCATGAAAATCCACAAGGAGCAGCAAAGCGAATAGCTAAAATCATGAGTAAGAGGCGGGAGACTATGAATTGGCACAAACAATGAGATACAACTCAATGACCGTGTCACACGTATGTGAAGCGCCCCGATCCTCTCAGCCCGAGCAGTCTCTTTCCTTAGCGCTCTCCGCACTCTCTGCGGTTAAAACTTATACCCTCGCAGCCTCAAACTATTCGACACCACAAACACCGAACTGAACGACATTGCCCCTGCGGCCAGCACGGGCACAAGGAAACCGAACGCCGCCGCCGGGATCAGTATCACGTTGTAGAAAAACGCCCAGAACAAATTCTGCTTGATCGTGCGCATCGTGCGTTTCGAGAGGCCAATAGCGCGCGGCACGCCGCGCAAGTCGCCGCTCATCAACGTCACCGGCGCGGCGGCCATCGCCACATCCGTTCCCGTGCCAATGGCAATGCCCACATCGGCCTGCGCCAGCGCGGGCGCGTCGTTCACTCCATCGCCGACCATCGCGACGATGGACAGTGGACGATGGACAGTGGACGATGGAGATTCCGTCGTCCCCCGTCCGTCGTCTATCGTCTGCAATCGCTTCACCATCGCCGCCTTATCGCTCGGCAACACTTCGGCAATCACCCGATCTACGCCCGCCGCTTTGCCAATGGCCTCCGCCGTCTTTTGGTTGTCGCCGGTCAGCATCACCACTTCGAGTCCGAGCCGGTGCAATTCGGCAATCGCCTCAACCGATCCTTCTTTGATCGTGTCGGCCACCGCGATCACGCCCGCCACTTGGCCGTCCACTGCCACGAGCATCGGCGTCTTCGCTTCCGATTGCAGACGAGTCACTTCCGCGCTCAAACCGTTCAACGCAATCCCGCGCCCCTCCATCATCCGCAGGTTGCCCACCATCACTTCGCGTTCGCCCACGTGAGCCACAATGCCCTGCCCGGCCACAGCGTTGAACCCGGCCACCGGTTCAATCGCCAACCCGCGCTCCGTCGCCGCCGCCACAATCGCCTCGCCCAACGGATGCTCGCTGGCTTTTTCGGCGGAAGCGGCAAGTTGGAGTAATTGGTAATTAGTAATTACTGAATTACTAATTACTATATCTGTCACCGTCGGCCTGCCCTTCGTGATCGTTCCGGTTTTGTCGAGCACCACCGTTCGGATCTTGCCCGCGTTCTGCAGGGCCTCACTCGATTTGAACAGAATGCCGTGCTCTGCGCCTTTGCCCGTGCCAACCATGATCGCGGTTGGGGTGGCGAGTCCGAGCGCGCACGGGCAGGCGATGACCAGCACCGCAATCGCATCGATCAGCGCCGTCGTAAAATCGCCGGAGGCGATCCACCAGCCAACGAACGTCAACGCCGCAACGCCGATGACTACCGGCACGAACACCGCCGACACTTGATCGGCCAACTTCTGAATCGGCGCTTTGCTTCCCTGCGCTTCTTCAACCAAGCGGATGATCTGCGCCAGCGCGGTTTCTTTGCCGACTTTCGTCGCCTCGAACCGGAACGACCCTTGTTTGTTGATCGTCCCGCCGATCACGGGCAGGCCGACTTTCTTTTCCACTGGCATCGACTCTCCGGTGAGCATCGACTCGTCCACCGTGCTTTTGCCTTCGACCACCACGCCGTCCACCGGAATCTTTTCGCCGGGGCGGACGACGACAACATCGCTCACGCGCACGTCGTCAATCGGGATGTCGGCTTCCACTCCGTCGCGGATCACGCGCGCGGTTTTGGCCCGCAGGCCCATCAATCGTTTGATCGCTTCACTCGTCTGCCCTTTGGCGCGGGCTTCGAGAAATTTGCCCAGCACGATCAGTGTGACGATGACAGCGGCGGTTTCGAAATACACGTGGCCGCTCAGCCAGCCGAACAGAATCGGCAGTGAATAAAAGTACGCCGCCGAACTGCCCATAGCGATCAGCACGTCCATGTTGGCCGAGCCGTTGCGCAATGCTTTGTATGCGCCGACGTAATACTGCCAGCCCACGTAAAACTGCACCGGCGTTGCCAGCGCGAACAAAAACCAGTTGAACCACCACACCGCCTCTCGCGCCATCCCGGCCATTCCGGCGTGCGCGGGGTTGAGGAGAAATTCAGGCAGGGCGTTGAAGTCGCGCGCCATCGAGAGGATGAACAGCGGCACGCTGAGAATCAGCCCAACGGTGAGTAAATGTTTTTGCCGCCCGATCTCTTTTTCGCGCGCGGCGCGTTCAGCGTCTTCGGTGTTGCCCTCGGCCAGCACGGCCTCGAACCCCGCGCCGCCGATGGCCGATCTCAAATCGCCCTGACTCACCAATGTGGGAATGTATTTGACGATGGCCTTCGAGGCGGCGAAGTTCACTTGCGCCAAAGTCACGCCATCGAGTTTGCTGAGAGTCTTTTCGAGTCGGCGCGCGTCGTTGTCGTCGCTCATTCGGCGGATGGGCAGAACGGCTTCGGCCACGGCCACGCCGTAGCCCGCCTTTTCGATGCGGGCGATAACGTCGTCGCGGGTGATGGTCGTCGGGTCGAATTCGAGCGTGGCCCGCTCGGAAGCGAGATTGACGTTGACATTGGCCGCCGTCGGCAGTTTCTTGAGGTTGCGCTCGATGGTCGCCGCGCAGTTGGCGCAGGTCATCCCGGTGACGGGCAGGGTGAGTTGGGTGGTAGGCATGGTGTCAAACGATGATCGATGAACGATGAATGAATTCGTCATTCGTCACGCGAAGCGGTCATTTGTTTTCTATTTCTCCACCGGATACCCAATCTCGGCCATCAAGGCTTCGATCTGTTCCTTCGTGGCCGGGTCGTCGAAATTGATCGTCACCAGTTTGTTATCTTTGTTAGCGACGACGCTGGCGACGCCCTTCAGTTCGCCCACTTCGTTTTGAATCGTTTTCACGCAGTGTCCGCACGAAATGGCTGGGGCTTTGACGGTAATGGTGTTCATTAGAGTTGATCTCCTTTGAGATTTGAGATTTGAGACTCACACTTTCGTTGCCGTTTCGAACACGTCGCTGATCTCGGCCAGCACACGCTCGCGCTCGTTGGGGTCCTCGCCGCGCACGGCAGTGATGACGCAGTGATGCAAATGGTCGTCGAGGATGTGGGCTTTGATTTTGTTGAGCGCGGCTTGAACAGCCTGTATCTGCCCGATCACGTCAATGCAGTACGCGCCTTCTTCGATCATCTTTTCCACGCCGCGCACGTGGCCTTCGACGCTTTTCAATCGCCGCAGGGTGTCCGACTTTTTCTTGTCGTCCATGCCATCTCCCTATCCCCCCCCAGTGGGGGTGGGATAACTTGGCCTTATTTTACGGCAGTTTCTGCGGATGTCAATCAGAAAAACGTTAGCGTTTCGGGTGTCGTTTGTCACCGGGTGGCGGCGCCCCTTGAAATCGAAACGGTCGCGCGCAGAAAGAATCTGGCATCCGCGCACAGGTTATAATCTCGAACACTTTGAGGACCCAGCCATGACCGAAAACATTCTTGTCTCCGTCGCTTGGCCGTATGCCAATGCCGACATTCACGTGGGCAACATCACCGGCGCATATTTGCCCGCCGATGTGTTTGCCCGATACCACCGACTCAAGGGGAACCGGGTGCTGATGGTGTCGGGCACCGACGCGCACGGCACGCCGATCACCGTGCGCGCCGACGCCGAGGGCTTGAGCGCGGAAGAAGTTTACAAGCGCTACCATCGCCGCTTTCTCGATCTGTTCGTGAAGTACGGCCTCACCTACGATCTGTTCACCACCACACACACCGAGAATCATTTCAAGGTGTCGCAAGATATTTTTCTGGCGCTGAAAGAGAACGGCTTTCTTTACACGCAGACCGAGAAGCAATGGTATGCGCCCGGCAAAGGACGCTTCTTGCCCGACCGTTACGTGGAGGGCGAGTGCTACCTTTGCCATTACCCCAACGCGCGCGGCGATCAGTGCGACAACTGCGGCAGTCTTCTCGACTCGACTCAACTGATCAATCCGCGCGCCAAAGGCGGCGGCGATCTCGAACTGCGCGAGACCGAGCACTTCTATCTCGATCTCGGCAAACTCGCGCCCGCGCTGGCCGACTACCTCAACGCCGGAAAGGATCACTGGCGGCCCAACGTGATCAACCGTTCACGGCAAGACGTGACCGAACTGCGTGGCCGCGCCATCACCCGCGACCTCGATTGGGGCATCCCGGTGCCGGTGGACGGTTGGCGCGAAACGGGCAAGTGTTTGTATGTTTGGTTCGAGGCAGTCATCGGCTACTTCTCGGCCTCCATCGAATGGTCGAGAAACAACGGCCAGCCCGATGCGTGGAAAGATTGGTGGTACAACCCGAACGCGAAGACTTACTATTTCATCGGCAAAGACAACATTCCCTTCCACGCCGTGATCTGGCCGGCGCAGCTCATCGGCGCGCGCCGCCTGTACGAGTCCGACGCAAGCAAAACGCTCAACCTGCCCTACGATGTTCCGGCGAACGAATTTTTGAATCTCGAAGGGCAGAAGATTTCCGGGAGCCGCAATTGGGCCGTGTGGGGACTCGACGCGGCGGAGCGATACGACGCCGACGCCCTGCGCTACTATCTCATCGCCAACATGCCCGAAGCGCGCGACGCCGATTGGTCGTGGAGCGAGTTTGTGGCGCGCAACAACAACGAATTGGTGGCGACGTGGGGCAACCTTGCCAACCGGATGCTGTCATTCGCCCACAAAAACTTCGAGGGCGAAGTGCCCGACCCCGGCAACCTGCGCCCGGAAGATCGCGAACTATTGGCCGCAGTGGAAGCGGGTTTCGATTCGGTGGGCGAACTGCTCGGCGCGGTGAAACTACGCGCCGCGCTCGGCGAAGCATTGCGCGTGGCCTCCGAAGTGAACCGCTACCTCGACGTGCGCGCCCCGTGGAGCGAGATCAAAACCGATCGCGTCGCCGCGGCCAAAACGGTGTTCACCGCCCTCAATGCCATCGACTCGTTGAAGACGCTGTTCGCGCCATTCCTCCCGTTCTCGTCGGAGAGGCTTCATCAATATCTTGGACACGGCGGCAGTCTGTTCGGCGCGCAGAAGATCGTGGCCTACGATGAGTCGAGCGGCTCACACGAGGCCCTCACCTACGATCGGAGCGGCGCAGTGGGCAAGTGGCAGCCGAGCAAACTGAAGCCTCGCCAAGTTCTGCACCCGCCCGCGCCGCTGTTCAAGAAGTTGGAAGAAGCAGTGGCCGAAGAGGAAGTGGCGAGACTGCATGGCGCCGGCTGATAAGGCGACAAGATGGGGGGATGACAAGATGAACCGTGATGGCGGCTCTCATCTTGCCATCGTGTCATCTCTTCACCTTGTCATGCTCTCGCTCATCGTCGCCGCCTACCTCGCCATCGGCGCTCAATACGCCATCCTCACCCCGCGCTGGCAAGTGCCCGACGAACCGGCGCATTACAACTACATTCGCTTCATCGTTGACACCGGCGCACTGCCCACGCTCGACGAGGGCGAATATCAACAGGGCTACCTCGCCGAGCTGACCTCGCGGAAATTTCCCCCCGAACTTTCGATTGCGCCTCTGCAATACGAATCGTGGCAGCCGCCGCTGTATTATCTCCTCGCCGCGCCCCTCTTTCTGATCTCGAGCGGCGATCTGCTGGCGCTCCGACTCTTCTCCCTCGCGCTCGGCGCGGGCGTCATCATCTTCACTTGCCTCGCCGCGCGCGAGGCCGTTCCCCGTCACCCCGGTGTTGCCATCGTGGCCGCCGGGTTCACCGCTTTCATCCCTCAGCACATCGCCATGATGGCCGGCGTCAACAACGACAGCCTCTCCGAACTGCTGATTGCTGTTGGCCTGTGGCTCATCCTGCGACTCCACAACAACCGATCCGAAGCCAATCACTTTGAAGTTTGGAATTTGAAGTTTGAAATTCTGAATTTGGAGTTTGTTCTGCTAGGGTTTGTCATCGGCCTTGCCTTCATCACCAAATCGCAAGCCTATGTGCTGTTGCCCATTGCCGGATTGGTGCTGGCATTCAAATGGCGGCGCAACTTCCAATCCTCTGCTTCTCAAACTACCAATCGCCATTTACCAATCACCCAACTCGCCGCCCTCTTCCTCCCCGCCCTCCTCATCGGCTCGCTGTGGTGGACTCGCAACATTGCCGTGTACGGCTGGCCCGATTTCATGGGCGCCATCCGGCACGATCACGTTGTGGCCGATCAGCCGCGCACGAACGAGTGGATCGAACAGCTCGGAGCGACGGAAGTGTTGCGCCGATTCGGGCAGACCACCTTCCAAAGTTTCTGGGGCCAGTTCGGGTGGATGGGCGTAGTGATGGATAGCCGGGTTTATGTGGTTTTGTTGGTTTATACAGTGCTGTTGACGGGAGGGGCGGCAGGTTATTGGAGGACTAGAGGATTGGAGGATTCTCCAATCTCCAATTACTATTTACTAACCGCCTCCGCCCTGCTCACTCTCGGCCTCTACCTTTTCTACAACCTCACCTATGTTCAGCATCAGGGCCGCTATTTCTTTCCGGCGCTCGTGCCCATTGGGTTGGCCGCCTCGTTGAGCCTGTGGCGCTGGGGCGCAATGATCGAGGCGGCAACCCGGCGGAAGATCGGTTGGCTCGCGCCCGTCGGCGCGTTGGCGGGCATGGCCGCGCTGTCGGTGTGGTCGCTCTATCGCTTCATCATTCCGGCCCTGCGATAACCGTTGCGCCCCTTTCACACCAACGGGCTTGGGCTGGGGATTTCCACTTGCAGAGTCAGCCCTTCGCCTTTTTTGGAATCGATCTTCAATGTGCCCGACAGCAAGGCCACGCGCTCGCTGATGCCGAGCAGGCCAAAGTGTTTCTGCGCCGAGAGCGCCGCCAAATCGACCGGCTCGGGCATTCCCTGCCCGTCGTCGGCGAGGCGCAGCAAAAGGGTGGCGGTTGGGGTGCGGTGGAGGGTGAGGGTGACATTGTGCGCGGCAGCGTGCCGGCGCGTGTTGTTGAGCGCCTCTTGCACGATGCGGAAGACCGAGAGTTCGATGGCCTCGGGCAGTCGGCCCAAATCGGATTGCAAATCGAGTTGCACAGGGATGCCGTTGTTCTCGGCCCACTCCTGCGCGTGCGAGCGAATGGCCGCCGACAGCCCATGGGTGTCGATGGTCGGCGGGCGCAGATCGCTGCACAACTGCCGCAGGTCGCCGACGATTTGGCGGATGCTTTTGCGCAATGCCGAGAGTTCGCCGCGATGGGCTTCGATTCCCTGCGCGCCTTCTAATTCTTCCAAACGATAATTGAAGCTCAACAAATCTTGAATGACTTGATCGTGCAGTTCGCGCGCCAGCGCTTTGCGCTCCCGCTCGCGCTCGGTCATCAAACGGCGCTGGGTGGATTGCAGAGCGAGGTTGAGTTGATTGAGCGCATCCACCTGCGCGCGCAGACGCGCCAGCAATTGCTGGTTGAGCGAGCCTTGCGCTTCGAGACTCTCGCGCAAATCGGCTTGCACGCGGCGCAGCTCTTCGGCCTGCTGTTGGGCCTGATGAAAACTTTCGAGCGCCCAAATGATGGGCGTGACTTGCTCGTGCTGTGTCGAGCCGACCGTCAATTCCACAATCTCGCGCGGCGTGGTTTCAGCGGTGCGTTGATCGCTGACCAAGCGGCCATCGTACAGCACCAAGAGCCGGTCGGTGACGGCGAAAAGATGTTTGAGATTGTCGCTGGCGATAAGGAACGATGTTCCGCGCCGGGCCAGAGTCTTGATCAGACTCAGCAATCGTTCTTGTCGTTGGAAACTGAGTGAAGTGAACACATCATCGAACAATATGAGCGCCGCGGGCTTGGCCGGGTCGAAGCACAACACGCGGGCAATGGCCACCACCTGCCGCTGTTCATCCGAAAGTTCTCTGGTGTTCTGGGCGAGCAAGCGGGGATGGACATCCAGCTCGGCCAACACAGCGTGCGCGCGTTCGGCCATGCGGGTTGTATCGGGCCTCAGCCAGCCGATCTCGCGGCCCAGAAAAATGTTGTCGAGCACGCCGAGCGGCTCGGAGAGCAGAGGGGTTTGGGGAACGAGCTCGATCCCGATCCGATGGGCTTGATACAGGCCGCGCGGCTTGAGCAGCTGCCCGCGAAAGTGAAGCGTGCCCGCTGTGGGAGTGTGCAGTCCGGCGAGCAAATTGAGCAGGGTAGATTTTCCGGCGCCTCGCCGCCCCACCACCCCCACCACTTCCCCCGCTGATAACGTGAACGAAACCTTCTCAAGCGCCGGGCGATTGCCGTAGCGCTTCGTCAGCTCAATCGTCTGCAATAAGAATGGCGGCAAGGCGCAGTATCCACGCCAAGAACACGGGCGTCGCCCGGCGTTTCCGTGTCGGCCTATTTGCCTCGGCGGCGCGTGGCCACGTCGAAGATCACTGCCGCGGCGAGCACCGCGCCTCTGACGAGGTATTGGAGGGAGATGTCGATGCCCATCAGGTTCATGCCGCTCGTCAGCGACAGCATGACCAGCGCCCCGATGAGCGATCCCATGATCTTGCCCACGCCGCCTGCCGCCGAGACGCCGCCGACAAAAGCCGCCGCGATGGCGTCCAACTCGAACAGGGTGCCGGCCGTCGTCGTGGCCGATTGCAAACGGGAGGCGAACAAAATGCCCGACAACGCAGACAACATGCCCATGGAGCCGAACACTACGTACGTCAATCGCTTGACGCTGATGCCGCTCAACTCGGCCGCTTCCGGGTTTCCGCCAATAGCATAAATATGTCTGCCGAGCACCGTCTGTGAGGTGATGAAGTCGTAGACCAATACCACGATCAAGACGACGACCGCCGTCCAGGAGAGGCCTTGATATCCAGCGAGCACCCAAATGATGCCGCCGACTAATGCCGACACGAACACCAATTTGAGGATGAACATATCCATCGGCAGGACTTCAAAGTTATAGGCTTGCTTCTTTCGGCGGCCATTGATTTCGTTGACGATGAACACAATGATGCCCAGCAGTCCGAGGATGAGCGTCAATTTATGCACGCCCGGCAGCGGCCCGGCCTCGGCAGGAAAGATGTCGGGAATAAAACCGTTGCCAATAGCGTTGAAAGCCTCGTCAGGAATGATGATCGTTCCCGTGCCGGCTGTTACGAGTTGAATGGCTCCGCGATAAATCAACCAACCGGCGAGTGAGGCCACAAAGGATGGGATGCCCATCTGCGCCACCAAGAAGGCGGTTAGAAGTCCGGCCACGATCCCCAACGCCAGCACGAGGGGGATAACGACGTAGACCGGCAGGCCCCAGAATACGAGGGCGATGGCCGCCACCGCGCCGAGGAAGCCGGCAAGGAAGCCAACCGACAGATCGATACACCGGATCACAATCACCAGCGTCATCCCAACGGCCAACACGGCAATGTAGCCCGTCTGATTCAGCAGATTGCTTATGTTCCTTGAGGAGATAAAGAGTCCCTCCGTCCTCCAGGTAAAGAAAGCCATGATGACGAATAGAGCAATGAACATCCCATATTCACGGATATTCTCTTGCAAGATTTTCTGCGCATTCTTGATGAACGACATCTCGCGCCTCCTCAATCGGTCGCCAACTGCATGATTTTTTCTTGAGTCGCTTCCTTAATCGGCAGTTCGCCGGTGATTTTGCCGGAGGAAACAACATACACTCGGTCGCTCATTCCCAACACCTCGGGCAATTCGGATGAGATCATGATGATGCTCATGCCCTGTTCCACCAGCCGGGTCATAATTGTATAGATCTCATATTTCGCGCCGACATCAATGCCTCGTGTTGGCTCGTCCAGAATCAAGATGTCGGGTTGGACAAACAGCCATTTCGCCACCGACACCTTCTGCTGGTTGCCGCCGCTCAAATTTGCAACCTTCTGCTCGATGCTCGGCGTTTTGATGTTGAGAGTAGCCTTGTACTCGTTCGCAACTTGAACCTCAGCATTGCTATTGACTACGCCGCGGCTGGATATTTTCGATAAATTCGCGAGGGTGATGTTTTGCTTTACATCCTGAATCAGAATCAAGCCATCGCCTTTTCTGTCTTCGGTCACATAGGCCACGCCCGCTTTGATCGCGTCCTGTGGATGTTTGAAGTGTTTCTTTCGCCCTTCAACAATCATTTCACCGTCGAGTCGATAACCATCCGGGTTTCCAAATAGGCTCAAGGCAAGCTCGGTGCGCCCCGATCCCATCAGGCCGGCAAAGCCCACGATTTCGCCTTTTCTGATGTTGAAATTAATATCTTTGAGGATGGTTCGTCCGAGCGCCGGATTGTAGGCGTTCCAACTCCTCACCTCCAGCACTGGATCCCCAATTTGCTTTCGCTCTCGTTTGGGATAGATATTGTCGATCTCACGCCCGACCATATGCTTGATGAGAGCGTGTTCCGACACCTCGCCTTTGTGAGCATCCAGTGTGCAAATGGTCTGGCCGTCACGCAACACGGTAACCGAATCGGCAATCTCGATCACCTCCTTCAATTTGTGCGAGATCAGCACACAAGTAACGCCGTGGTTCTTGAGCTCACGCAGCAGGCTCAACAGATTCTCGCTGTCGTCCACATTCAAGGCCGAGGTAGGCTCATCCAATATCAGCAGTTTGACGTCTCGGCTGAGCGCCTTCGCAATTTCAACCAATTGCTGTTTGCCAACGCCCAAATCTTTGACTTTGACGGAGGGGGTGACATTGAGCCTTACTTTCTTCAGCACCTCGCCCGCTCTTTTGATTGTTTCATTCCAATCGACCATGAGGCCGTTTCGAATCTCATGGCCGAGAAAGATATTTTCGTAGACCGTCATTTCCGGGACGAGCGCCAATTCTTGATAAATGATGGCAATGCCGGCCTTCTCGCTGTCGCTGATGCCCCTGAATCTCTGCACGTCTCCGCCGAAAACAATGTCGCCGGTATAACTGCCGTGCGGGTAAACTCCACTCAACACCTTCATCAAGGTGGACTTGCCCGCGCCGTTTTCGCCGACGAGGCAATGAATCTCATCCTCGGCGACTCGAAAGCTGACATTGTTCAAGGCTTTCACACCGGGGAATTCCTTGGTGATGTTTTTCATCTCTAAGATTGGAGAATTCATATCGGCTCCGGCCCCACAAGATTTGCAGAGATTATACAGGAATAGTGATGGTGTGGCCCATCACTATTCCTGCATTGACTCACTGCTATTTGTTACGGCAATCCGGTGAAGTCGCTGGCGGGCCAGTAGCCGGAGTCGATGACCGCTTCCTGAACGTTGTCGCGGTCAACCGAGATCACTTCCGACGGTTTGGCCGGTACATCGATGACGCCGTTGTTGTAGGTGTGGGTCTGCGGCGGCGTCTGCCCCGTCAGATAGGCAACAGCGGCGCTGATGGCATCGCCCACCAAC
>VGOW01000102.1 GCA_016875735.1 Chloroflexota bacterium
CTGCCACTGCCGCCACTGCCCAACCGACACGGCCCAACTAACGAGATCGTATGTGAAGGCGAACTCGTTGTAGAGGAGCCGGAAGGCGAGGCGGAGGAGGAAGCGCATGGGAAGGATGAACGATGAACAATGAACAATGAACAATGAACAATGAACGATGAACGATGAACAATGAACAATGAACAATGAACGATGAACGATGAACAATGAACAATGAATGCTAACCGCTAATCGCTCCTTCACTTCAAGTATGGCAGAAAGAGGGTGGCGAGGCCGAGAAAGAGGCCGAAGCCCACGCAGTCGGTGACGGTGGTGACCATGACGGCGGAGGCCAGAGCCGGATCGAGTTTGAGGGCTTTGAGGGTGAGCGGCACGAGGGTGCCGGCGATCCCGGCGGCGATCATGTTGCCCACCATCGCCAGCCCGATGACGACGCCGAGCATGGGGATGCCTTTCCACAAATAGGCGCCGATGGCGACGCACATGCCGACGATGGCGCCGTGAATGATTCCGATCCCGGCTTCGCGGGCCATCGCCCGCCATGCGTCGCGGAATTCGATTTCGCCGACGGCGAGGCCGCGCACCATCATCGCCAGCGTTTGCGTTCCGGCGTTGCCGCCCTGCCCGGCGACGATGGATTGAAAGACGGCCAGCACGGCGAGTTGGGCAATGGTGGTCTCGAACAAACTGACCACCGATGCGGCAAGAAAGGCCGTGCCGAGATTGACGAGCAGCCATGGCAGGCGGCGCTGAATGGACATTTTGACCGGGCTGAAAACTTGCAGGTCGCTGTCGGCGACGTTGGAGAGGCGGTAGAGGTCTTCGGCGGCTTCTTCTTCGATGACTTCGACGATGTCGTCGTTGTGAATGACGCCGATGAAACGGCCTTCGGCATCCGCGACGGGGACGGCCAGCAGGCCATATTTGGTGAAGAGTCGGGCCACTTCCTCTTGATCGGTTCCCACCGGCACGCTGATCACTTTGCGATTCATCACCGCTTCCACCGTTGTGCTTGGGTCGGCGATGATCAGATCGCGCAGGCCGACGATGCCGATGAGTTTGCCGTTGCGATCGATGACGTAAAGATAATAGGGCGTTTCGGTGTCGGGGTGGAGTTGGCGCAGATGATCGATGGCTTGCTGGCACGTCCACTGTCGGCGGAGGTGCGGCACATCGGGAGTCATGAGGCCGCCAGCGGTGTCGTCCTCGTAGGCCAAGAGCGGGACGACATCTTCCTTTTGCTCGTCGTCCATTTGGGCGATGACGGTGGCGGCTTGTTCGGGCGAGAGGTCGCCCAACACATCGGCGGCGTCGTCGGGCTCCATTTCGTCGAGCACGTCGGCGAGGCGTTCGGGGGGCAGGATGGCGGCGGCCTCTACCGCCTCCTCATCTTCGAGCTCTTCGAGCAGTTCGGCAGTCGATTCGACATCGAGGCGCGGCAACACTTCGGCCTGATGATCGTCGTCGAGTTCGGTGTAGGCTTCGGCGCGGTCGGCGGGGTGAAGGGCGGAGAGGGCGGCGATGGCCTCCTCCACTTGCCCGGCTTCGAGAGCGGCGCGGATGCGGGTGAGGGTTTGATCGATGATCTGTTGTTCCATGAGCGGCTTGTCCTCGTCGTAAAAGAATCGCGCCCCGGCCTTTGAGCCAGAGCGCGACGGAGGCAGGCGTCACGGAACAACGGCTGGACTCAAGGGCTCGTGCCCGGGGGCGCGGGCTGTAAATGTGAGTCGGGGTCGGTGTTCATGCTATCGCTAATCGGAAGGCCGGCCCAAGAGCCCGGACAACTCTATCGCCGCTTCGTCGTCCACCAGCGCCAGCACCTCATCTTCGGCTTGCAGAACGGTGATGCCGCGCGGCAGGATCATTTCGCCCTTGCGGATGATGCCGGAGATGGTGCAGTTGGGCGGCAGGCTGAGGTCTTTGATGGCGATGCCGATGGCCTTCGCGCCGGGGAAGATTTTTTCTTCGACCAGCGCATATTTGCCGCGCCGGAGTTTGGAGAGGATCATCATGTCACCCAACGACATTTCTTCCTCGATGAGTTTGGCCATGAGATCGGCTTGATTGATGGCGACATCAACGCCCATGTCGCGGGTGAACAGCCACGCGTGCTTGGGGTTGTTGATGCGAGCGATGATGCGCCGGACGTTATAGGCCTGGCGGGCGAGGCTGCACACCACGAGGTTGTCCGAGTCGTCGGGAGTGACGGCGGCCAGCACTTGAGCGCGGCGCACTTCGGCGGCCTCGAGCACTTGGGGGTCGGTGCCGTCGCCCTCAAAGATGATCTCGGTGGGCAATTCGCGGTGAAGGCCAGCCAGCGTCTCGGGCCGATTCTCGATGAGGCGGACTTCGTGGTTTTGGGAATGGAGCAGGTGCGCCAGATGGGATCCGGTGCGCCCGCCGCCGACGACGATGACGAACATGCTAATTGCCTCCGTTGGTCTTGAGCCGCTGGCGCAGGAAGGCCGCGCCATCGGCGGTGGCGCTGACCTGAATCAGATCGTGCGCCTGCAAAACGAAATCGGAAGTGGGCAGGCACGTTTGCCCGCCGCGCGTCAGCGCGAGGGCGATGGCCCTGCCGGGCGGGACGAGATTGATCATGGCGCGGCCCGACCATTCTTCGGGCACATTGATTTCGTACAACTGCACATCGCCGTTGCCCGCCGAGCCGATGTTTTGCAGGCCGGAATGCAAGATGAGCTGCTCGATGCGTTGCGCGCCCCAAGAGGATGAGGCCACCGTTTGAAGATTCAATTTTTCGTAGATGATCGCCCGGTGCGGGTTGTACACGCGGGCCACGACGTGTTCGACGTGAAAGATGTCGCGGGCGACGCGAGCCACCACAATGTTGGTGCTGTCGGAACTGGTGGCGGCGGCCAACGCGTGAGCGTTATGGATTCCGGCCCGCCCCAAAACATCCTGATCAATCGCTTGGCCCTGCACCGTGCGCCCCACGAAGTCCGCGCCCAAGCGGTCGAAGGCGCGGGGGTTCGAGTCGATCACGGTGACGGCATGCTTCTTCTTAGAGATGGAGTGGGCGAGCTCGATGCCTACCCGTCCACAACCGACGATGATGATTTCTTGCCGAGCGGGAGTGTCCATAGGCCTCTGTTCAATCTCCGTGAACGTGATACGGGACTTCGGTGATGACGATATTTTTCAAGCCGAGCAGGCCGAGCTGCAGGAAGAACGCCGTTTGCATGTGCAGGAAGTTGTGCCACGGTTTTTCGGGGATGAACTCCGGCACGATCACGGTGATGATCTCATTCGCCTGGCGCTGCTGGGCGATCTTCTGAATGTAATCGAGGATCGGCTCGTACAACAGCCGGTAAGGCGATTCGAGCAGCACCAGCCGGACGCCGTCGCCCCATTTGTCCCACTTCTCGCGCACCTTTTGCGCTTCGGTTGGATCGATGGCGACGTGAAGCACGGTGACATCGTTGGATACGGTGCGCGCGTAATGGAGGGCGCTCAGGGTGCCTCGATGGACGCCGCCGATGGGCAGGATCACCCGGTGGCGCTTGACTCGGGGCGGGGCGCCGAACGAGTCCAATGACAACGAACTTGCCAGTCGTTTGTAATGTCGATGGATGTTGAGGAACACGATCACCAACAGCGGAATGAGGATGACTACCACCCATGCGCCCGACGCGAATTTGGTGACGGCGAAAACGATCATGACCACGAACGTGGACACAGCGCCGAAGCCGTTAATGATCATTTTGATCCGCCATTTCGGATCGTAATGCAGCGTTGAAGCCATATGCCGAACTTCCTGCCCCGACTTGAGATGCCCGGTCTTCCACCACCGCACCGCCATCCCCGACTGTGAGAGCGTGAATGACAGAAACACGCCGATGGCATAGAGCGGGATGAGGGAGTTGGTCTGCGCGCCGAAGATGATGATAAGCAGGGAGGAGAACGCGGCCAAAGTTACTATGCCATAGGTGTACACCAATCGGCTGCCTCGATACGTTAGTTGTTTGGGCAGAAAGCCGTCGCGGGCCATGAAGAAGCCCAAGCGTGGAAAGTCGGCAAAGGAGGTGTTGGCCGCCATGATCAGAATCGAGGTGGTGCCGCCCAGCAAGGCCAGATAGAGAAAGCTGCCGTTGCCATAGATCACGCCGCCGATTTGCGAGAAGATGGTGGCTTCGTGGTTTGGCTGGGCTCCAACTTGGTGAGCCAAAAACGTGACGCTCAAAAACATGGCGGACAAAATGGCGCTCATCCAGATCAGGGTGATGCCCGCATTGCGGCTCTTGGGCTCGGCGAAGGCCGGGATGCCATCGCTGATGGCCTCGATGCCCGTGAGCGCGGCGCAACCGCTGGAGAAAGCCCGCAATATCAAGAACAGCGTCAAGTCTTCGCTAACGGTCGCCAGCAGCTCCACGTTTGCCGTCGCGCCTAGCGTGCCGGTGAAATAGCGGAAGAAGCCCGTGCCAATGGTGAAGAGCGTCATCGCTAAAAAGAAGTAGGTGGGGATGGAAAACGCCAGACCGGACTCTTTAACTCCGCGCAAATTGATCAGGGTTATGAAGCCGATCATGGCTAAGGCAAGCGCTACCCGCCACTCGTATAATTGCGGAAACGCCGACGTGATCTGAGCCACGCCCGACGAAATCGATACCGCCACGGTGAGAATGTAATCGGTGAGCAAGGCTGCTCCGGCGATCTGCGCCGGCACTTCGCCCAAGTTGTCGCGCGAGACGATGTACGCGCCGCCGCCGTTGGGGTAGGCGTGAATGGTTTGCTCGTAGGAGATAGTAACGATAGCCAGCAGGATGGCGATGGCGATGGCGATGGGCAGAGAAATGCTCAACGCGCCCGTTCCGGCGAGAATGAGCACAAACAAGATTTCATCGGTGGCGTAGGCGGTGGACGAGAGCGCGTCGGAGGCGAACACGGCCAGCCCCACTTTTTTGCTGATGGTCTGGTGCGGAGCGTCGGCGGTGTTCAGGCGTGGGCCGATGAGCAATGTTTTGAGAGCGTTGAACGATGGTTCGCGGGTTGTCGAGGCCATAAGTTTTCCAGTGCGCGAAAGACCCCAACGGCACAACACGCCTGCGGCGTGAGCTAGCGCTTGTGCTGTGGGATGAGCGAGGCGTCGGGCGGGGGCTGTCCTGAAATCAGCGAGCGTCGCGGCGCAAAGTAAAGCCCGCCGTCAGATCAGTATTTCTGTTGGCGGGCCTCAGTCGCGGTCGAAATCTTATACCCGTTTGTGGGCGGTGTCAATCACATTTTGAGCGCGATCAGTTTCGGCGCAGGCCTGTCATTTGCAGAGCCGCCGAGCCGTAAAGCAGTGGAAGCCACAGGGTGTACCCGCGAAAAACGGCGGTGATGAGCGCGGCCGCTTCCAGCGGCACGCGCAGGGTGCGCAGGGCGAGAGTCATCGCGCCCTCCACGACTCCGATCCCCATCGGTGTCGGCGACACAATGGTAAACAAGAATCCGATGCTGAATCCGGCGGTGATCGTTCCAATGGTCGAAGGCTGATCGAAGGCGAGAAAGATCAAAAACAACAGCATGATCTGCAAGGCTTTGCCGCTGAGCGACAGCGCGATGGGAAACAGCCAGCTGCCGCGCGGCTGTTGGCGAAGAACCCTCAGGCCCTCGGCCGCCTCCACCGCAAAACGGTGAGCCAGCGTCTCCGATAAATATCCGCGACGGATTACGGGGCGCACGATCCCGTTGACGGCTCGCGCCATCCACACCAGCAAGCGCTCCAGCGCGTCTGCCGAGCGCGTCCCCAACAGCACCACCGAGCCGAAGCCGATGGTGGCGCAAAACAGAATGATGGACGGGATGAGTTCGACGGCGGTGAGATCGTTGCGCCGAAAGAGCACGGCCAGCCCCAGCAGGAGCACGGCGCTGAAGGCGATGTAATCGAACAGGATGTACAGCACACCGGCCAGCGTCACTCGCGCGCTGGAGAGGTTGCGCCGCCGGGCGTCGTCCAAAAAAATGGCGATGCCGCTCACGCCTGCCGACGGCGCGGCCACGTTCAGAAAGTTGCTGGCCAGCACCAGCGGCGCCAACTCGCGGATGGTGCGCTCGATGCCCAGCACGCGAAACGCGGCGCGGTATTGCGCGGTTTGGTTGAGTAGCCACGTTGCTTGCACAACGAAAGCCAATGCAATCCACAACGGCTGTCCGCGCTGAATCACGCTGACGAACTGTTCGAGGTGTGCGAATTGAGAGAGAATGAAAGTGAGAGCGAGGAGAAGAATAACTGCAAGGCCGAGTTTGCGCATGAGCGCCGGAACTATAGCACAAAAACAGCGGCCAGCCTCGCCGACGAGACTGGCCGCTGATTGCCGTTGGCTAATTCCTTCGCCGCCCGCCGATGCCCGCGACGAGAAACACGTAGTACATGAGTTGGGCTACCGCCGCGCCCAGCCCGGCCACATAGGTGAGCGCCGCCGCGTCGAGCACCGACTTCACGCCGCGCCGCTCCTCGTCGTCGGTGATCAGCCCGGCGTCGACAAGCAGGGCCATGGCTCTCGCGCTGGCATTGAATTCCACCGGCAGTGTCACCAACGCGAAGATCGCCCCGCCCGCGAACACGATCACACCCAGCCAGGCCACTTGCGCGATTTGCAGAAGCATGCCGATGAGGATCAGAATCCAGCCGAGCGTGGAACCGATGTTGACCGCCGGAACAATGGCCGAGCGCAGTTTGAGCGGCGCGTAGCCATCGCGATCTTGCAGGGCGTGGCCGATCTCGTGCGCAGTGATCGCCAGCGCCGCCACCGAGGGGCGGTGTCCCACCCCATCCGATAATCTCAGCACATTGCTCTGCGGATCGTAGTGATCGGTCATTTGGCCGCTCACGGCTTCGAGCCGCACGTCGCTCAATCCGGCGTAACGCAAGAGACGTTGGGCAACATCGGCTCCGCGCAGGTGCAAGTTGTTGGGCACGTTGCTCCATTTGCGGTACGCGCCGTCCACGCGCGCTTTGGCCAGCCACACCAGCAAAAGGGCCGGGAGCATGAAGATGAAATACATCGGGTCGAAGTGATAGAGGAAGGGCATGGTAGGAAACTCCAAATCTCAAAAACCAAAACTCAAACTCAAACTCCAAACTCAGGAGAATTGTGCCACAGAAAATGTTAGCGGCATATCAGCGTCGGGGCTCACACCTCTCTACGCTTTCGGGGATGAATCGTTGCGCTACTTTGATTCGGCCACCACCTCGCCCGAAAGAATCCGCACGGCGGCCTCCAACTGTGGGTCGCGGTCGGCGGTGCGGTCGTCGGCAGTCATCTCCACTTCCACATCGGGCGCGATGCCCACTTTGTCAATCGAGCGCTCGTCGGGCGTGAGCCAGCGGGCAATAGTGATCCGCACCGACCCCTGATCGTTGGACAGTGGACGCCAATCTTGCACCGTGCCTTTGCCGTACGACTGTTCGCCGACGATCGTTCCCCGATCGTGATCCTGTATTGCGCCGGCCACAATCTCCGAAGCGCTCGCGCTCCCGTGGTTGATCAGCACGGCCAGCGGCACATCGGTCGCCAGCCCGCCCTTGCTGGCCTCGAACACCTCCTGCCGCCCGTCGCCGTATCGCTGAATCATGACCGTGCCCTCGCCGACGAACTGACTGGCAACGGCAATGGCCGCATCGCGGTAGCCGCCGGGATTGCCGCGCAAATCGAGCACCACCCCCGCCGGAGTCTGATCCATCAGCGCCTTCAATTGCGTTCTCAATTCCCTCACCGTGTTGTCGCCAAACGAGTTGATCTTCACGTACCCGATCTGCCCCTCGAGCATTTTGCTCTCGACAGAGGGAATGGTGATCTTCGCGCGTGTGATCTCGAATTCCAACGGCTCCGGCTCGCCCTCGCGAATCACTTCGAGCCGCACCTTTGTTCCCGCCGGACCGCGCACTTTGCCGATCACCGTGAACAAATCTTGCCCGGTGGTGTCTTCACCGTCCACTCCGGCGATGAGGTCGCCCGGCAAAATCCCGGCGGCCTCAGCGGGCGAGCCGGGCATGGGCGAAATGATTTCCACGTAATCGCCTTTGGCCGCCACTTCCGCGCCGATGCCCTCCAACTCGCCGCTGGCATCGCTGAAAAGAATCTCCGATTCGTCCGGCGTGCTGTACCCGGTGTGCTTATCGCCCAGCGCCTCCAACATGCCTTTGATCGCGCCGTACGCCAGCGCCTGATCGTCCACTGGTTGATCGACGTATTCTTGATGGACGAGACTCCACGCCTCCCAAAACGGAGCGAACTGATCGGCCACTTCGGATGGGGCGCCGACTCCGGTGGAATGATCTGCCGGAACCGCACTTCCTCCCGTCACTGGCGCGAAGGCGAATCTGCCGACTGCGGTCGTGTGTCCGGCCACGAACCCCGCGCCGAACAACCCGGCGCACAGCAAAAACACGAAGGCGCTCACCAACACAACGCGAAGCAATTTGTTGTCCATTGTGGTTTCCTCAACCTGCGTCGAATCATATAGCAACAAAATGAGACGCCGATGAGCGCCGGGAGAGAAATAAAAACACTCGCGCCATGCGGCGCGAGTGTTGCGTGCTCAACCCATCCAGCCCTGCTTCCTGAACCATAACAGCATGGCAACAGGTGCGCCCACCGTCGCCGCCAGCATTCCGATGAACGCAATCACACTGTCGAACGGCAAAAACTCAAAGTTCATGCCGAAGAATCCAGAGAGGAATGAGATGGGCATGAACAGCGCAGTGAAGATCGTCAGCACTTTCATGATCTCGTTGGTGCGGTTGGCCGACACGGAAAGGTACGTGTCCAACGCGCCGCTCACCAGATCGCGCAGGGTGTCGTTCACGTCGGCCAGCCGCACGTAATGGTCGTACACATCGCGGAAGTACACGCGCTCGGCCGGGTCAACCACCGTGTACGTGTCGCGGGCGAGGCGGTTCATCACTTCGCGCTGGGGGATGATGATGCGGCGCAAATGGAGCACCGCGCGCTTCACCGAGAAGATATTGTTCAGCAGAGTCCGGGTGGTGTCCTCGAAGATGGCATCTTCCATTTGATCAATCGCGTCGTCGAGTTCGTCCACCACCGGCATGTACCCGGCGGCCAGCGTGTCCATGATGTTGTAGAGAAGATAGTCGGCGCCCCGCGCCAGCACAAGGTCGTTGCGCTGCGCCGTCTTCCACACGTGATCGGCGGAGGCCATCGGATTCTTGTGGTGGGTCACCAAAAAGTTCTTGCCGAGAAAAGCGTCAATCTCGTGCGTCTCAAGGCTGCTCGACTGTGTGTCGAACGTCACGCTGTGAACGACGATGTACACATAATCTCCCCAATCGTCCACTTTGGGCGTGCTGGCTTTTTCCAGTGCGCCTTCAATCGCCAGCGGGTGAAAATGAAAGATGTCGGCGAGGAGTTTCCGCACACGTTGCGGCGGCTCATCGGCCAAATCAATCCAGAAGAGTCCGCCCACGTCGTGCAGTGCTACTTTCCAATGAGCCTCCGGCACGTCGGTGGTCATCCCTCCCTTGCCGCTGCGATAGATGGTGCGGATCATGATTGCAGTCTCCTCACGTAGTCGTCGAAGCCTTCGCTGTTGCAGGCGTCGATGTAATTGAGCAGCTCGCCGCCGCCGAGCGGATAGAGGGGGTGGCACGAGGTGGGCCACGCGCCGCGCGGCGCATGCGCCACAGCGCGCACGGCCGGGCCGGGGATGTCGGCGCGTTCGAGGCTGTCCACGATCTCTTCGGCAGTGATGATCGTCGTGTCCGCCAGTATCGCCAGTTCAACATCCACGCCCATGTTGCCGCCGATGATGGCATTGCCTGCGCGGTCGGCTTTGAGGGCGTGGATGACGGCCACATCGCAGTGAATGGCCGGATAGGCGATGAGCGTTTCGCCGTTGTAGGGATCCGTCACCGTTTTCACGTCGGGGCGCAGTGTGGGCAGATCGGTGCCCAGCCAACCGCGCCCGGCCATGAAGCCGACGTTTGCCAACGCGGCGCGGATGCCAAAGGCAAGGCTGGCTTCCGTCTCTTCGATGATTTCGATCTCGCCCAAGTTGGCCGCTTGGGTGAACATGGGCGCGAGGCCGAAGGCTTCGAGGCCGAAGTAGCACGAGCGCACACGCTTCACCAATCCTGCGCCCACCAGCAGATCGGATTCATAGGAGGCGGTGAAGGCGAGGAGGGTGAGAGAGTTTGAGTTTGGGTTTGAGTTGGAGTGGCGGATGAGTTCGCGGACGAAGGCGACGGGGCGGCGATACAGAGTCATGCCGCCGAGTCCGAGTGTGGCATTGGGAGGGACGAGCGCCGGAGTCTCGGAGAGAGGGATGATTTTGGATTGCGGATTTGGGATTGCAGATTGCAGATTTGCCATATCGGTTGCGCGTCCTTTTACTTCGCCGGATTGCGTATTGCTCTCTCGCCAACTACCCACGACTGGCCGCTGACTACTGATCACTGACTACTGATGACTGATCACTGTCTCAATGATCGGCCCCACTTCGAGAATGGTGTCGGCGCGATAGTGAATGGCCGGGTCGGGATCGAGACCGTTCCCCACGAGCACGGTGGTCATGCCGAGTTCGTGGGCCGGGCGCAGGTTGCGCGCGCTGTCCTCGACGAGGACGCATTCGGCGGCGGGGGCATCAATTCTATTCAGCAAAGCCTCGTACGCTCCGGGCAGGGGTTTGTTGTCGAAGTTCATGGCGTGAATGTCCACGATGGCGCTGAAGTGGCGGGCAATGCCGAGGCAAGCCAGCACGCGGTGAGCATGATCGGCGTTGGCGTTGGTGAAGATGGCTTTGGGCTGGGGCAGGGCGGCCAGCATGGCATCGAGCGTGGGGTTGGGGCTGAGATAGGGAGTGAGATCAACATCGTGAACGTAGGCCAGAAAGTCGTCGGGGTTCATGGCCGGGAAGTTAGTCATGAGGCCGCGCAGGGTGGTGCCGTAAGTTTGGAAGTAGTGGCGGCGAGTTTCATTCACTCGCTCCGGCGGGATGCCCACGCGCTCGATCATGAAATTGTTGATGCGCTGGCCGAGTTCATCCCACAAGCCATTGTTGGCCGGATACAGGGTGTCGTCGAGATCGAAGATGAGGCGGGTGATGGGCACGGGGCGATTATAGTACACTGCGCCGCCGATTTGAGCAGTTTTTGGACTGGAAAGCGAGCAGTGGACGAACGTATGCTTACGATGCCATAATTCTGTTGATCGACGCCGAGCCTTTTCTTTGGGAGAACAAGCATGGAAACGAAAACCCAACACGGTTACCTCGTTCTGGCCGACATCACCGGCTACACCTCTTATCTCGCCGGAGTCGAGTTGGATCATGCCGAAGAGATTCTGACCGATTTGCTGGAGGCCATCGTCACCCGATTCAAAACGTTGTTGACCATTGCCAAGCTCGAAGGCGATGCGGTGTTTGCCTATGTCGTCGAGTCGAAAGTGGAGCGCGGGGAGACTCTGCTCGAACTGGTGGAGGACACGTACGCCGCCTTCCGCGCCCGGGTAGATGCGATTCATCGCCGCACTACCTGCGAATGCAAAGCCTGCAAGGCCATTCCAACTCTCGATCTGAAGTTCATCGTGCATCATGGCAATTTCATCGTGCAGAGTGTGGCCGGCATGAGCGAAATGGCTGGAACAGACGTAAACCTGATCCACCGCTTGCTGAAGAATCACGTGGGCGAAGCGACCGGCTGGCGAGCCTATGCCCTGTTCACGGCGGCCAGCCTCGATCACACCGGCATCTCGGTTCTGGATTTGGATCCGCACCGCCAGATCGAAACCTACGAGCATATCGGCGCAGTTGAAACCTTCAGCCTCGATCTCCATTCGCGCCACAAAGCCATGATCGATGCGCGCCGTGTCTTCGTCACCGCCGACGAAGCCGACGTTACATTTGAGACTGACCTGCCGGCGCCGGCCCCCATTGCCTGGCAGTGGCTGAACGATCCCCACAAAATCGTGCGCTGGTCGCCCGACCGACACATGGTTGCCGCCCTGCGACCCGGCGGGCGCACCGCCGTGGGCGCGCGCAACCACTGTGTTCACGGCATTCACTACCGGGCACTATTTTGAAGTCAAGGGCGGCTGAAACTCGGGTTATGCTTTTGTTCTTCTCACAGAACAGGAGCAAAGCCATGAGTGACAGCCGCCAAGCGCATCGTGCCATAAAACAAGCCGTGAAGCAACTTTACCCCGAAGAACCGCGTGGGAACTTGGCGCGGCATCTGGACACCCTGGTTAACATGGTCACCGGCATCGTCTTGGGGAAAAGTTGCCAACTGCCGAAGCTGGCCAGCAAAATTCCGGGCGACGTACAT
>VGOW01000103.1 GCA_016875735.1 Chloroflexota bacterium
CACGCGCCCCACCGCGCCCGCTTTGGCCGTGTGCGTGTGAACGATGTGCGGGCGATAGCGGCGCATTAAGCCCCACAATTTTATCAGGGTTACGGCGTCGGCCAGAGGAGAGATCTCGCGCCCCATGTCGGGAATCACTTGCCAGTTGAGATCGCGAGCGAGATCGCTCATGTCGCCCTCGCCGGGGCCAATCTGCCCGGTGACGAGCAGAGTCTCGAACCGCGCCGGGTTCAGCCCCCGCGTCAAGTTCGCTACATGCAGAGCCGGGCCGCCAATGTTGAGCCGGGCAATGACTCGGAGAACGCGGATCACCGATCGCTGTTCCGATACCACTCAATCGTCTGCCGCAGTCCGTCCATCAAACTCACGGCCGGCGTGTAGCCCAGCACCTCGCGGATTTTGCGGACATCGGCGGTGGAGTGTTTGATGTCGCCGGTGCGCGGCGGGGCGTGGTTGGCGCGAATGTTCGCGCCGATCAGCTCGTTGAGCATATCCACCAATTGATTGAGCGAGGTGGCCTGACCCATAGCGATATTGAAGTACCCGCCGCCCGCGTTGGACGCAGTGAGGGCATGAAGGTTGGCCGCCACCACGTTGCCCACGAAAGTGAAATCCCGAGTCTGTTCTCCGTCGCCGAAAATGGTGGGCGACTTCCCGGCCAGCATGGCGGTGATGAACTTCGGGATCACCGCGGCATATTCCGAAGCCGGGTCTTGCCGCGGGCCGAACACGTTGAAGTAGCGCAGGCATACGGTCTCGAATCCGTAGACCGTGTGAAACGCGCGGCAATATCCTTCGGCGGCCATTTTGCTCACCCCGTACGGCGACAGCGGATCGAGCATCATGCCTTCGTGTTTTGCTCCGGCCACCGCCTCGCCATAAATGGACGACGACGAGGCAAACGTCATCCGTTTCGCGCCCGCATCGCGCGCGGCCACCAGCATGTTGAGCGTGGCCGTCACCCCGGCGTCGTTCGTTTCGATGGGGTCGGCCACCGAGCGCGGCACGCTGGGAATGGCGGCCTGATGGATCACGTAATCCACCTCGCGCGCCGCATCTCGCGCAAAATCCAACTGCGCCAAATCGCCTTCGAACAATTCGATCTTGTCGGCCACCGCTTTCAAGTTATCGCGCTTGCCGGTGGAAAAGTTGTCGGCCACGCGCACTGCCGCCCCCTGCGCCACGAGCGCGGCCACAATGTTGGAGCCGATGAACCCGGCTCCGCCGGTGATGAGGTAACGAGTCAAGTGAAAGCCCTCCAATCAATGAACAATGAGACCATGAACAACGCTGAATGCTGATCGCTAATTGCTGACCGCCAATCGCCCTTCGTCTTTAGTCCAAAAACGCCTGTGCCCATGCTTCCAGCATCAGCAGCGCCCACAGCGCGTGGCCGTGGTCGCGCTCGCCGGAAAGATGTTCACTCACCAAACCTTGAACCGCCTCAAGCCGAAGCAGGCCGCGTTCCTTCGCCCGCGCTGAGCACAGCGTATCCGTCAAATACTCTCGAAGCGTCGTCCTGAACCATTTTCCAATCGGCACACCAAAACCATGCTTGCGGCGATGGATAATCTCACGCGGCAGTTTACCCTCGAACGCCCGCTTCAAAATGTATTTGCTCGCCCCGCCGCGCAGCTGGAGAGAGGCAGGCATCGTCGCCGCAAATTCAACTAACCTGTGATCGAGAAAGGGCGAACGCGCTTCGAGGGAGGCCGCCATGCTCATGCGATCGGCTTTGATGAGCAGATCATCTGGAAGATAAGAGCGCAGGTTGACATTGAGCAATATCGGGACGGGGTCGCCGCCTTCGGGTTGGGGAAAGTATTTCCGGAAATGAGCAGGGGGCTGTTCCCCACCCGCCTCAACGGTCAACCCGTCAACCATCTCCGGCGACATGATCCCAACCCATCCCAAATACTGTTGTGGCAGAGGCAGTCGCGCCATCGTTACAAATCGCAATGCCCGACGCCCCAAATCGCGGTAGCCCGTGCCTTGAGGCAACACCCTCGCCACTGCTTCCACGCCACGATGCGCCCACTCCGGCAAACGTTGATAGTGTCGCGCCAGCCGCGCCGCGCGAAAACGTTCATAGCCGGCAAACAACTCGTCGCCGCCATCGCCGTTAAGGGCGACAGTGACATGCTCTCGCGCCAGCTTCGAGACGAGATACGTCGGAATGGCCGACGAGTCGCCGAAGGGCTGATCGAAATGCCAAACCAATTTGGGGATGAGATCAACCGTCTGCGGCTCGACGATAAACTCATGATGATCCGTGCCGAGATGTTGAGCGACAACGCGCGCGTGCGCCGTCTCGTCGAACGAGGGCTCGCCGCCGAAGCCGATGGCAAACGTCTTGACCGGCCCGGAGGCGGCCTCGGCCATGAGCGCTGTCACCGCGCTCGAATCCAGCCCGCCCGAAAGGAACGCGCCCAAGGGCACATCGCTGATCAACCGCAAGCGCACCGCCTCGCGCAACTGTTCAAGCAGACCCTCGGCCCATTCCTGCTCGCCTTTCGTGGTGAGCGCGGCGGCGGGGGCGGCGGCAGGCGCGGCCCAATACTCCCGTTCCTCGATCCGCCCCTCTTTCACGCTCAGCCAACAGCCCGGCCTCAGCGCGCGAACGCCGACGAAAATCGTTTCGGGCGCGGGGACATAGCCATAGGCGAGATAGAGCGGGAGAGCGCCGCGATCCAAAACGCGCGGCGTGTTCGGATAAGCCAATATGCACTTGATCTCCGAGCCGAAGATCAAGCGCGAGCCGTCGTGGAAATAATAAAGCGGTTTCTTGCCCAACCGATCTCGGGCCAGCCACAGTTCGCGATTGCGCCCATCCCAAATGGCGAGCGCGAACATGCCGCGCAAAGCCGCCAAACAGTCGATGCCGCGCTCCTCAAACAGGTGAACGACCGTCTCGGTGTCGGTGCGCGAGCGAAAGACGTGGCCGCGTTCGAGCAGTTCATTGCGGATCGGCGGGAAGTTGTAAATCTCGCCGTTGAAGACGATCCAAACATCGTCGGCCTCGTTCGAGAGCGGCTGATGCCCGGCCGCGCTCACATCAATGACTGCCAGCCGGGTGTTGCCCAGCCCGACATTGCCGGAAACCCAAACACCGGAATCATCCGGCCCGCGATGGCGAATCGTCTCCACCATCCGAGTCAGGTTGGCTTGCTCGACAGGCGAGCCGTCGAAATGAATGACGCCGCAAATTCCGCACATATCAGAGTCTGCGCTCTCCCACAGCGCTATACACTGCTACATGTTGTTCTGCCATGCGACGCACTGTAAATTCTTTTTCCAGCCGGGCGCGGCCGCGTTCGCCCATGGCCCGCGCCCGAGCCGGGTCGGCGAGGAGGGCGATGAGGGCCTCGGCCAGCGCCGCAGGATCGCCGCTCGGCACGAGCAACCCGGTGTCGCCGTCGGAAACGATCTCCGGCAGTGCGCTCACCCGGCTGGCGACGATCGGTTTGCTCAGCGCCATCGCTTCGAGAGTCACCAATCCGAATCCCTCCCACAACGAGGGCACGCACAGCACGTCGAGATCGGCCATCACCGTCGGAGTGTCGTTCCGCCAACCGAGAAAGCGAACCGCGCCGCCGAGCGGGGCGGCCTGCGCTTCGAGTTCTGCGCGGAGCGGGCCGTCGCCCGCAATCGCGAGCCGCGCAGACGGAAACGAATCGCGCACGCGGACAAATGCCTCAATCAAAAACGGGATGCCTTTCTGCTCGCTCAGTCGCCCCACCGCGCCGATCAGCGGCGCATTGGGGGCGATGCCCAACTCAGCGCGCAGTGCGCCGGGCCGCGCTTTCGCCATCACCTCTGCCGGATCGAGTCCGTAATGAATACGGATGATCTTCGCGGCGGGCACCTTCTCGACATCGCGAGTGAAGGCGGCCAGCGAGTCCGAAATGGCAACCACTCTTTTCGCCGGAAGCGAGGCGGCGCGCATGAGCCAGCGCGCGGCGGAGCGTCGGCGAAACTTGTCGTCGTTGTGGCGGCTCTGCACCACCGGCAAGCCGGCCCACTGCGCCGCGAGCGTGCCGTAGAGGTCGGCGTGAATCATGTGCGTGTGAGCGATCTGCGCTCGCGATGATTTGAGATGCGAAAGGATTCGGGGCACAACGGCAATGTCAAAATGCGAGTGAAGGGGGGCCGACTCGAACGGGAGGCCGCCAGCCCGCGCCGACTCGAACACGGCAGTGGGTGGGCGGCGCGGATCAGTCAGCGCGATCAGCGCGCACTCGTGCCCTTCGTTCCGTAACGCTTTCGACAGCGTGAGAATGTGCGCTTCCGCACCAGACAAGCCGGTGGCTTTGAAGATGTGAGCGATACGCATGGGGCGCAGCAAACCCTAAAGGTCTTTGAGACCTTTAGGGTTTGGAAACAGTCGTTCTCTGCCCGCCATCAGCGCATACGCCGCGCAAGCGGTGTAAAACGGCATGGTTGGAAACACGTATCGCGGGATGATGGTGAGCAATGTGTAGGCAAAAGAGATCCAAAAGAGGGGAAGGGCGAGCGGCAAAATCTTCACCCATTCGCGCCGGGCGAGCCACAGGCCAGCCAACCCGCCGATGACGGATAAGGAGTGAAGAATGTAAATGCACAGTTTCGGCCAAAAAGAATCGGCGCGCAAGAGTTCATTCACACTCATCTCGCCGCGCAAAACTTTCGCCGCCATCTCTTTCAGGCTCTCGCCGGGAAACGACACCGTGCCGTGCGGCTGCAAATAGGCGGCGGACAACTTGCGAAAAAGCAATCGAACATAAGCAAGCGGATCGTTGGCGATGGTGTCGAGCGCGTCTTCGATGTATGCGTATCGTGTGCCATACTTGGCCGCCATTTCGTCGCGCTGTTTCTCGAACTCGATGATGCCGTGCCACTGCCCATCGCCCCGGCTTCCCATCCAAAAGTTGGCGGCCAGCCCATCGTTGATGACGATGATCAATCCGGTGCGCTGATAATGATACGTCGTGTGCGCCGCAATCGCGGCAATGCCCGCCGCCACCGCCAACCCAACGGCGATCAGTTGCGCGCGCGTGGGTTTGGGCAACAGCAGTGTGGCGAGCAGCAACAACGGGAGGGGCAGAATGATGGGGCGGGTGAGCGCGGTGACGAACAGGATCGCCGATGAAGCGGCGTATCCGGCGATGCGGTATCTCGCCCACGAGCGCGCGGCGGCGAACATCAGCACGCCCAGCACGAGCAAAAAGATGAACAGCGTTTCGGTGTTGATGGCCGCCGCCTGCACGATGAATCGCAAATCGATAGCCAGCGACGCCGCCGCCAGCAACCCAACGTTAGCATCGAATATCCGCCGCGCCAGATCGAAAGTGGCGAGGCAGGTCAGCATATCGAGGATGGCTTGCCCGATGCGCGCCGCCTGCACGACGCCCGCTTCGGGAACGAATCGATAAAAGAGCGAAAGATAGATCGGGTACACCGGGCCGACGACGTTCGCCCATCCGGGTGCCGGCTCTCCCCGTGAAACGCTCCGCCCCAATGACAAATAATAAGTCCCGTCGCCCCCCTCCAGAGTCGGATTCGGATCGATCCACAGAATCCATCCCAGCCGCAGTGTCAGCGCCGCGATCAGAATCGCAACGAGCGCGCGGTTATGGCTTTTGTTCATCGAGTCGTTTTTCGAGCTGATGCAGCTGCCAACGCAGTCGGCCAATCTCTTGCGCCGCCTGCCGATTCTGCCGCGTGAGTTTGGAGATGACGGTGGAAAAATGCAGAAGGATCATCATCATGGCCACGAAGCCGACGATGAACAGCGCCGTCGGCGGGTAGGCAATGCCCACGGCCACCGCCAGCCGATCCCACGCATCGCGCGAAAGGGCCAGCACGACGAGCGCCGCCGCCGTGCCCAGCCACAACAGCGAATACTGCTCTTCGAGCCGCCGCCGCCGCACCAACTCCAGCACCATCATCAGCAATGCCAACGCCCCAACAAAGATTGCCAACGTGAGTCTGTCCATAGGTGATTCATTTGAAGGGTGACGGGTGAACGATGAATGTGTGTTCATCCTTCATCGTTCATCCTTCATCGTTTCTTGGCCCTCGGGGTGAGCCTCACCACATCAATCATGATCGCCAGAATGACTTTGACCATGTAGTAAAAAGATCGAAACGGGGTGATGGAACTTTGCCCGCCATAGCGCGGGTTCATCGTCACCGGCACTTCTTTCATTCGCAGTCCGGCGCGGGCGAACTGCACCACCGATTCTGGCTCCGGGTAATCGGGCGGGTAGGTGTCGGCGCAGTATTCGATGGCGCGGCGGTTGCTGGCCCGGAAGCCGGAGGTGGGATCGGTGACGCGCCGCCGCACAATGAGGCTGACAATCGAAGCCAGAATGATGATCCCGATCCGGCGCGGCCACGGGGTAATGTACCCGCGATCTTCGATGTACCGCGCCCCGGCGGCCACATCCACCTCTCCGGTAATCACCGGCGCGAGGATTTCGCCGATCTCGTTCGGGTCGTGCTGACCGTCGCCATCCACTTGCACGGTGAAATCGTAGCCGCCATCGCGGGCAAACAAAAAGCCGGTTTGCATCGCCGCGCCGATACCGAGGTTGTAGGGCAGAGTGATGACATGCGCTCCGGCCAACGCGCCTTCGCGCGCCGTGTTGTCGCGCGAGCCATCATTGATCACGACGACATCGGCTTGCGGCACGGCGGCGCGCACGTTGCTGATCACACGGGCGAGGCTGGCTTCTTCGTTGTACGCCGGAATGATCGCCAGCAGTTTTTTGTCGGGTGGAACGGGAACGGCCACAGGTTGTATTTTACCAACCTTCACGCGCTCAAACGTTCAACGATGGCTTGCACACGTTGGAAGCGAGACTCCCACGAGTGATCGGCGGCCATGCGTTGCCGCGCGGCGGCGTCCCCCGGATCGGCGAGGGCGGCTTCGAGCGCGCGGGTGAATTCGTCGGCGGTGCGGGCGAGCCGGATCACGTCGGCGAATCGCCGCGCGGCGGGAATGTCCGTCGAGACCACCGGCTTGCCGGACGCGAGATAATCATACAGTTTCAGCGGGTCAACGTTTTCGCCCACGCCGTCGAGCACGTATGGGTTGATGCACACGTCGAAGCCGGCCACAAACTGCGGCACGATTGCGTATGGCTGTTTGCCCAAAAAATGAACGTTGGGCAGGCCGCGCACTTTGTCGATTCGCGCCAGCGGTTCCACCGGGCCGACAAACGCAAACGACCATTCGGGGTGCGCGCGCGCGGCGTGAGCGGTGAGATCGAAATCCACCCAATACTGGACTCCGCCGATGAAGCCGATCACCGGTTTGGGGAGCGCCGCCACCGCCGGATGCGGAGTCGTTTCGGGCCGTGATGCTCGCGCGAAATGTTCAACGTCCACGCCATTGGGCACGGTCTCGATGCGGCGGGCCAAGGGGCGTTTGGATTCAAGAAGGGCGGGCGCGGTGACGATGACCTGATCCACTTTGGCGATGAGTTCGCGCTCCATTGCCGCAATGGCCGGGCCGTACACCAATCCTTTCGAGGCCGAGAACTCATCCACACATTCGTACACCGAGATCGATTCGCCCAACGCGCCGACGAAGTCTGCCGAGTGCGGCGTGTACGCCCACAGGATCGGCGAAGTGAAACCGACTCGGCGCATAGCCCATCGCAGAACGGGTAGAAGAAAAAAGTTGTTGAGGCGGTTGATAGCCACACTCATTTGGAAGAACGGCAGAACGATGGGCAGGGTGAACACCCATAAGTTAGGCTCCACAAGTTGAGGCCCGCGCAGGCAACGGAACGGACGCCAGAACTCGGAGCCGATGGCGGCCAGCCAGCCCGCCCAGTGCATTTGCTGTTCGACGTAGAGCACGCGATCCCCCTGCCGCGCCCAGTTGCGCGCCCAGCGATGTTTGCGCGTGGGCAGAGCGCTCCAATCTTGCGTGGAGAGAATGATGAAGTCTCGATGGGCGATCATTTCAATACTGCCTCAGACTCCGGTCGAACGCCCACGGGATGAGGTATTGCGCGTACGGTTGAGGGAGCGATTCGATCTGCGCTCTATCGAAGGCCGACGGATCGGCGGGCGCGGGCAGGGCAAAGAGGTTATCGCCCGCCCAGCCGGTGTGATGCTGGCGATTGAATTCGAGAATGGGCGCAACATCATTTCCGAAGAATGCTTCGGTGACTTCGGGTGAAGCGAGGAAGTTGCTGAAAATGAAATCGCGGGTCGTGATCAGAATCGAGCCGCCCATCAACGCCGCGCCGATCAACAAACCTGCCCACCGGCCTCCGCGCGCGGCGATCACTTTTTGAATCCGCATCAGCCCCATGGCCGGCCACGCAAACAAAAAGGCCAGCACGCCGCTGGAGCGCAAAAAGTGCGGCGCGTCCTTCGCCAAAAATGTCGGCAGGAGCCACACCGCTACCCACAACGCGAACAACCCTGCGGCGGCGCGGCGCTTCGGCGTCCACGCCGATAAAAGGCCGACGACGAACGGCACAGCCATCACCCAATCGAAGGCCGGGCGATAGGGAATGTTGTGTCGAATCTCAAAGTCGCCGTTGAGAAAAAACATGCGCGCCACGAGCACGGTTTGGGTGATGACCGTTTTGACGAAATCGGCTGGCGACTGGCCCGGATAAAAAACCGTGAGGATGCCGGGACGGCCCGGCCCGCTCGGCGGATGCGCGTCCCGGAAGACAAAAATGGGGACGCCGACTCCGATGAACAGAATCGCCGCCCACAGAATCTCTCGTTTGCGTTCGAGAAAGGCGCGGCGATCAAAAACAACCAATGCCGCCGCTGTGAGCAGCATCGCCGGAATGACGAACAGATTCGATGCGTAAGTGTAAAACACTGCGCCGAGCAAAACCCCGGCGATTGTCCATTGCCAAAGTTTGCGCGCCCGCCACGCCCGCGCCGACGCATACAACGCGAGCGACAGCACGAGCGGAACGAGGATCGAGCGAGTGGCAAGCCGCCCGTGATAGATCGACCACACCGTTGTGGCGCAGATCAGCGCGGCCAGCAAACCGATTCGCCGCCCGAACAGTTCGCGCGCCAGCGCCCACGCTCCGGCCACCACCGCCAAACTCACGCTGGCGGTGGCAACGCGCAGTGCTCCCGGCGTGGGGCCGAAGATGAAAACCGCCGGGGCCATCACGTAGAAAATCATCGGCTCGCGCGCGCGATCATAGGTGAGCAGTTCGGGCAACTGGCCGCGCAGCAAATCTTGCGCGACCAGCCCGTTGATGGCTTCGTCGAAATGCAGGGCGCGAGGGTATTTGTCGATCTGCCAGAATCGAAAGACGGCGGCAACAAGCAAAATGGCCGACAGCGCGGCCATTTCGGAGGGCAAGGTTTTGCGGGAGGAGGTCATTGAGGAAGGTGGATACTAAGAACAACAGCCAACGCGCCAGCAATCTCACCCAAACTGGACTCGGACACTTGCCCGATTCGGTTGACAAATCTCTCCTGCGAAACCGAACGCACTTGAAAAGCGTCGGCGGCAGATGGTTTGTGCAACCCATTCTCCGCATCCGGCTCCAATTTCACCATCCACGGGGCGATAGCGTAACGATCTTTCCAATCGGTCACCGGCACAATCACTCGCAGTGGCAAACGGCCAATCGCATCATCGCTGACGATTACGGCAGGGCGTGTTTTCTTGATCTCGGCGCCAATGGTCGGGTCGAGGTTGATCAGCCAGACCTCACCCCGACGCATGTATGAACTCCTCGCTGTCGAGCGCCGTAAAGGCGATCAAATCCCCGTCGGTGGCGTAGTCTTCCCGCAATGCTTCGGCCGCCTTTGTCAATCGCGCCGCCAACGGAGAGTCGGACTCTAATTGTCCTTCCTTGATCTCTTCCATCACTCGGCGCGTTGCGGCCTCAATCACCCGCAGAACTTCGATGGTCGGCAGGCGTTTCAGTTCATCAATGATCTGTTCGATGGTCATTGTGCACCTCTTTCCGTCAGCGGTATTATATTCCAACTGTTTCGCTCTTCCCGCTCTTCAACGATGTCAGCGCCGCTTCGGCGCACGCGGTTGCCATTAACCCATCGCGCGCCGTCACGCCGAGCACGGCTTGGCCCTCGCACGCCGCCACAAAATTCGCCAGCGCCGCCCGATGCCCTTTGTCCTGTGCGCCCCTCATTCGCTTTCCCGGCAGTCCCCTGAACTCCACCGCGCGGAAATCGTCGATCACTGCCACACCGCCGCCCGCGAAAACCTCCATGCGCTCCTTCGGAAATTGCGGATCGCCCAGCCCGGTGTAAATCAGCGTTCCCACCGATCCGTCGGCGAAGCGCACCACCGCCGACACATCGTCCACCGAGTCACCGATCCTCTGCGCGCACACCGACTCCGGACCCGCGCCCGTAAGCCACGCCATCAAATCAAAGAAGTGACAGCCCTCGCCGATGAGCCGCCCGCCGCCTTCGTTCGGATCGAGCAGCCAATGAGACTTCGGCAGGGGCCCGGCATTCACCCGGCACACGATGTGCTTCGGGCCAGCGGTCGCGGCCAACGCATTTTTCACGGCAACCGCAAACGGGCTGAACCGGCGGTTGAAGCCCACCGCGCACAGCACGCCCGCCGCCTCCACCGCGCTCACCACCTCGCGGCATTCGTCAATCGTCAGCCCCAGCGGCTTTTCGACAAAGATATGTTTGCCCGCGTTCGCCGCCGCGATGGTTTGCGCCGCGTGCAAATGATGGCGGGTGCAGATCAACACAGCGGTGACGCTTGATTCGGACAGCGCCCGTTCGTAATCGGTGGAGGCCGACTCTGCGCCGAGCGACTCGGCCACTTGCCGGGCGCTCGCGCCCGACCCGCTCACCACCACCGGCACGCGCACGCCCAACGCTTTGAGATTCGGAACGTGCATAAGTTTGGCGAACGACCCCGCCCCAACCAATGCAATAGAAACGCCCGCTTGAAGTTTGGAATTTGAAGTTTGAAATTTGAGGACCCGGCTCTCCGCATCGAGGCTTTGCCCCCCATATTTCAACAACACCCCGATCTTCGACGGCCCGCCTTTGAGCACATCATCGTATGCGGCTTGCGCGTCTTCAATCGAATGCTCGGCGGAGATCAGCGCCGACACGTTCACTCGCCCCGAAGCCGCCGCATCGAGAAAGGCGGCCATGTTGCGAGTCTCTGTCCAGCGCACGTAGGCGGGCGGGTAATCGTATCCCTGCTCCTCGAAACGGCGGTCGTATCGCCCCGGCCCGTACGAGCGCGACATTCGCAGATCGATCTCCTTGCTGTAAAAATCGGCCCGCTCCAAATCCATTCCCACCGCGCCCACGATCACCACCCGCCCGCGCTCGCGGCACAACTTGAACGCTTGATTGATCGGCGCGGACGATTTGGCCGCCGCGCACAGGATCACCGCATCGGCCCCCAGCCCGTCGGTGAGAGCCGACACGGCTTTGACGGTGTCGGCCTCCCGCGCGTTGAGGGTGTGCTCCACGCCCAACGTTCGCGCCAGCGCGAGTCGCTCGTCGGAGAGATCGACCGCGATCACTTTGCATCCGTTGGCGCGGAGCAGTTGCGCCGTCAGCAATCCGATCAATCCCGCGCCGATGACCACCACCGTTTCGCCGAGCGTCGGTTCGGCGCGGCGCACGCTTTGCAGGGCAATCGCGCCGAGAGTGACGAACGCCGCCTCGCGAAACGAGAGGCCGCCCGGAATTTTGATGGCGAGGTTTTCGGGCACGGCGATGAACTCGGCATGATTGGCGCGGCCTGCGCCCGCGCAAGCCACGCGGTCTCCGATTGCGAATCGAGTCACGCCCGCGCCCACTTCGACGACCATGCCCGATGCGCTGTAGCCGACGGGGATCCATTCATCGGCCACTTGTTGCACGGTGCGCAACATTGCGCCCACGCCTTGCTTGAGGGCGAACTCTGCGGCGCGGCGGATCAACTGCGGCTGCGCAATTGCGCGGCGGATGAGCGAGCCGCCGCCCGTGGCCGCAGTGGACTCGGTGC
>VGOW01000104.1 GCA_016875735.1 Chloroflexota bacterium
ATTGACCCTTATATCGCGACCGGGCGGGAAGCCCATCATCAAAACTGGCGCGCCTATTTTGCTGAACAACCCAGTGCGCCGCCCGACGATGCCAGCCCGACGGTCAAGATGGCCTACAAACTTCAGACCGAAATCGGCCAAGCCATTTACCGCCTGCGGAAATGCACGGTCGAGCCAGTGATTGGCCTGATCAAAGAAGTGTTGGGCTTTCGCCAGTTCTCGCTGCGGGGCTTGGCCGCCGCCGCTGGCGAATGGTGTCTGGTCTGCTTGGCTTTCAACTTGAAACGTCTGCATGTCCTGTGGCCGGTCTAAGGGATGCTTCAACACGCCTACCGCCTGAAAAATAGACCCTCCCATAGGTCAAAGCCAATGAGATGATCCCAAAAAGATGCTGAACTCAAGATCGAAACTCACATTATCGCAAAACACTATTTGCTCTCCGACAAACTGCTAGGCCCGCTACTAAAAACACCGCAGCCTACTTTGAGAGGCTGCGGTGTTTTGTTTTTTTCCAAAGGCATTTCGGGCGCTGCTTGAGGAAAGGCTTCCAGGCCGATGACGTGCCCTTGCATTGAAATCTGCCTGCAGGGCATGCCGACGACTCAGTGCGCCGTTTTAGATTCGTTACTGGCCCTGCGTTTTCATACGATGGAGAGCGGCCAACGAGAGTGCGCGCAAAGAGCGGAACAGGGTTATACTACTGGCAAGATAGAAAGGAGAGAGCCAAATGCCCACCCCAGAACTTGACATGAGTAGTGTGCCCGCGACGGCCACCGACGAAGAACGGATGCGCGCATTGATCGACATGCTCAGTTCTTACATTGAGCAGTTTCACGGCGGCGCGGTTGAATTGGTCTCCTTTGACGGCGCGACGCTGAAGATACGAATGTCGGGCGCCTGCGTGGGCTGCCCGCTCTCTCCAGTCACACTGCACGGCTGGGTTGAGGGAACGGCTCGCCAGTTCTTCCCGCACTTGCGCGCAGTAGAAGCCATGTGAGAGCGGCGCAAGCGCGATCGTCAAAACATCCCGAAGGCATTTGCTTTCGGGATGTTTTTGTTTTGGAGGGAGCTGAAGTGCCTATTCTTTGATGGGGATCAAGAGAACGGGGATACTCGCTCCACGCAAAACGGATTCGGCCACGCTGCCATAAAAGAGTCGGCTCAACCCCGATCGCCCATGTGTGGACATCACGATCAGGTCAATTCGTTCGGCTTCGGCCACATCGAGGATTACGTCGGCAGGCACGCCCGACACCACTTCGGTGCGAGCCGCAACGCCGGAGCCGAGCAAACGCATCTGAATGCTGTACAAATAGGATTCGGCTTCGTCGTGGCTCCGTTTCACATCGGGTTCGCTTGGCAATCCAATTCCATACGGCGCGGCGACTTGCGCTTCGATGACGGGGATGCGGAGCAATGTGATTTTGCTGTGGAATTCTTTGGCGATCTGCGCCGCTGGCCCTAACGCCCTCTCTGCAAATTCCGAACCATCGAGGGTGACGAGAATCTTTTGGAACATACCGGCCTCCATATCTTGTAGGACAATCTTCTGATGGTGATGATAAGCACCCAAGGGCCGAGTGGGTAGTGCTTTGTGTCAGCGTGAGCATGGGATGAAGGGCACGCCGAGCGGGGGAATGAGCCGCTCTTCTGAAAAAGGCGAAGTGCGTGCCGGTGTCGGCCAAAATCCGGATTCAAGGCGCTACATTCAATAATATTGATCTGCTGCTTGATAAAACAAAGTTAGTTATTGACAATATCAATTCGCTCGCTATAATCTATAAACATCGGGCATGATAGATTTCATTATTCTAAAAGGAGTCTTATGGACGACTGGCGACGATTGGATGAATACAGGCAATCGCGACTGGAGGCTTTGTCTCGTGAGGCCGCGTTGGCGAATTTGCTGACAGGGCGGCAGTGGGAGCCCGGGCAGTATCGGGCGGCGCTGGCGATGGCGGCAGTAATTTTGGTTGGGATGGTGCTGTGGTGGCTTCTGTAATGCGCCACATCATCGGCGCGTGCCCGGTGTGCGGGGATGCGCTTTCGGTGACCCGACTGCATTGCCGGAGTTGCGACACGGCTATCGAGGGGCGGTTCGAGATTGGGGTGTTCGACCGCCTCAGCGCGGAGCATTTGGCTTTCGCCGAAGCCTTTATTCGTTGCGAAGGCAAACTCAACCGCATGGAAAAGGAAATGGGGCTTTCGTACCCGACTCTGCGCACCCGTCTCAACGATCTCCGGCGGGCAATGGGCTTCGAGGTGGGGCAAGAGGAACCGGCCACGCTGGTGAGCGACGAGGAGCGCAGGAGAATTTTGGATGATATTGCCTCGGGGCGCATCAAATCTGAAGAGGCGGTGAGATTGTTGCAAGGCGGCTGAGGAATGGATCACTTTGTTCTGAACACGATGGGGACTCCGACGATTCTGATCCGGCGCGTGGGAGGCGGCCTGCGCCTTTCGGGTTGGGATCAGAATCAAGTTCAGGCTGAAGGAGGCGCGGGCACCGTGAACGCCGAGCAGCGGGATGGCGGCATCACCGTGAGCGCCGACAGCGACTGCGCGTTGCATGTGCCGCGCCGCGCGTCGATCACGATTGAGCATGTGAGCAGTGATGCGAAAGTGAAGATGATCGAAGGAGGGGCGGCGATCAAGTTTATCGGCGGCGACCTCACCCTGCGGCAAATGGGCGATGTGCAAGTTGAGCGCGTGGACGGCGATCTGAACGCGAAAAAGATCAATGGCTCGCTTTCGGTGGTCACCGGCGGCGACGCCTCAGCGCGAAGTGTGGCCGGAGCGGTGGCGCTGGAGACCGGGGGCGATGTGTATTTGCGCGACGTGGGCGGCGGCGTGCGCGTCAAAGCAGGCGTCGATGTGGTGTTGAGCACTGCCTTCACTGCAAACAATACTTATGACGTGCAGGCCGGGTCCGATGTGCTGTGCCGCGTGCCCGCCAACACATCGGCCAAGTTTTCTATCGGTGCTGGCGGCGAGATTTCGGTGGATGTGGTGGGGGCGTCAGCGGAAGGCAATGCCCGCCAGAAAACAATCACGATGGGCGGCGGCGCGGCGGCGGTGAGCCTCATCGGCGGCGGCGATGTGTCGCTCTCGGCGTTGGCGGCCGACCCTGACTCGATGGGCGATTTCGGCGACCATTTGGGGCGCGAGTTTGGGGTGATGGCCGAAGAGTTCGCCGCGCAGATCGAGTTGCAAATCGAATCGCAAATGGCCGAACTCGAAAAACACTTGCAGGAACAAATGGCCTCTCTGAATATCGGCCCGGGCTCCGGCTTGGACGCCGAGCGAATTGTGGCCCGCGCTCGCGCCGCCGCCGAACGGGCCGCCGACACCGCGCGACGAAAGGGCGAGGCCGCCCGCCGTCGCGCCGAAGTGAAGATTGAGGCGGCGCAACGCCGCGCCGAGCGGCTGGCCGAGCGCAGCAGCGACCGCGCGCGCCGCAAGACGGGCACCTTCTTTCTCAAGTTTGACACGGCCCGCCCGACGCAGCCTCAGACTCCGCCGCCCGTGAGCGACGAAGAGCGATTGGCGATTCTCAAAATGTTGGAGCAGGGCAGGATCACGGTGGAGCAAGCCGAAAAACTGCTGACCGCTCTCGAAGGAGAACAGAAGTGACGCAAGGCCGAGTCATCATCGAGAATCTTGCCAAGACATATCACGTCAAACAGCGCAAGGGTTTGTTCAAGGCCGAAGAGAAAGCGGTTGAGGCGCTCAAAGGCGTTTCGTTGGAGATCGCGCCCGGCGAAGTGTTTGGCTTGCTCGGCCCCAACGGCGCAGGCAAGACGACGCTGATCAAATGCCTCACCACGCTGCTTCTGCCCACGTCGGGCCGCGTGCAAATCAACGGTTACGAACTCGCCAAGCAAGACAATGCCATCCGCGCCACGGTGGGCTGTATGCTCATGGGCGAACGCGGCCTTTATTGGAAACTGACCGGGCGCGAGAATCTTGTGTTCTTCGGCGCTCTGTATCACCTCAGCCGCGCCGAGCGCCGCAAACGCGCCGACACCATCATCGAGAAACTCGAACTTAGCGACATCGCCGACCGCACGGTGGAGACTTATTCATCGGGCCAGCGGATGAAATTGGCGTTTGCCAAAGCCCTCATCAATGATGCGCCGCTTTTGATTCTCGACGAGCCGACGAATACGCTCGACGTGCCCTCGGCGCGCGAACTGCGGGCGGTGGTGCGCGAACTCAACGCTGAAGGCAAAACAGTGATTTACACCACACACATCATGTCGGAGGCGGAAACGCTGTGCGACCGAGTCGCCATTGTGGATCGCGGCGAGGTGTTGGCGATGGGCGCGGTGCCGGAATTGAAGGCGTCGCTCAAACGCGAGGCCGTCATCCGTATCGAAGGCGTGATCTCGAAACGCGCCGCCGAAGCAGTGCATCGCCTGCCCGGTGTGAGTCAGGCGGCCACCACTGCCGCGAACGGTCATCAACAGTTAACGGTCGTGGCCGAAGATCATCAAGCGCTCCTCCCCGAACTCATTCAGACTCTCACCGCGCACAACGCGATCATGCAAAAGATCACACCCGAAGAAGTGACGCTGGAAGATGTGTTCATCGCCCGCACCGGGCGCACGTTGGCTGACGACACGCGGGTGAAATGAGATGATCCGGCCCGGACACCCCACACTGCCGCAATCCTTTTCTGCGGCGCTGGCCGAAACGCGCCTGCGAATGCTCAACGTGAGCCGGTATCCCGGCCAACTGGCGTTGGAGATCATCATCCCCATCGTCTTCGCCTCGATGCCGATGTTGTTGGGGCGCGCGTCGGCGGGCGATGATGCGGCGGCCAACTTTGCCGCCAACACCGGCACGGCCAACTACGTTGCCTTTCTGCTCATCGGCTCCAACGTGTTCACCATTGTCACCGGAGCGTTTTGGCACATTGCCTATTGGCTTCGCTTCGAGCAGGAAACCGGCACGCTCGAAGCTGTGTATCTCACGCCCACCAGCAGCCTCACGCTGTTGTCGGGCGTGGCGCTCTATAGCGCGATACGCGGCGTTGGCTCGGCCATCTTCGCTTACATCGTCGGCTGTCTTCTGTTTCGGGTGAACCCACTGCAGGGCGATGTGTTGTTGGCGCTGGCCTTCATCGCCGCCGGGCTGATCCCGTTGTATGGTATCGCCATGCTGTTCGGGGCGCTGGTGCTCAAAGTCAAAGAGTCCAATGCGCTCGTCGGCCTCATGCAGTGGGTGGTCAGTTTCCTCATGGGCATCTTCTTCCCGGTGGCCGTTCTGCCGCCCGTTGTGCGCGCGGTGGCGCTGGCCTTCCCGCCCACGTGGATGACGAACGGTGTGCGCTCGGCGTTGCTCGGTGTGGGCTTCTTCTTCGGCGAGTGGTATCTCGATATGGCCGTGCTGTGGGCTTTCATCTTCTTCACGCCGCTCTTCGGCTTTTGGGTGTTCAACCGCGTGGAAACGGGATTGCGAAAGAATGAGGGGATGGGGCAGTTTTGAATGCAGATTGCAGATTTGGAATTGCAGATTGCAGACTCATGATTACACAAGCGACCCCCAACTCAGACTCAAACCCCAACTCCAATACTCTCCTCACCGGCCCCGCCGCGTGGCTCGATTCGCTCTTCGAGATGTCGAAGAAAGAGTTGCTGATCATGCTCCGCTATCCGGTGGAGTTCGTGGCTTCGTTTGGGCAAGTGTTCATTATCGTCACTATTCTCACGCTGGCCGGGCTGATGTTTTCGCCGGGCGGGGTGAAGAACGCGGGCGAGAGTTCGCAAACCTCTGGCCTCGTGGTCTATGGCTTCATCCTCTTCATGTTCCTCTCCGACACGTTGTGGACGATTGGCTACAACGTGCGCCGCGAGCAGAAACAGGGCACGCTCGAACAACTCTACCTCAGCCCGGCCTCCAAATTTGCCAGCCTCGTGTCGCGAGTCACCATCACCCTCGTGTGGACGGGACTGCTCTCGGCGACGAGCGCGTGGCTGATGAGCGCGATGATTGGCCGCCTCCCTTTCGCCAATGTGCCGCTCGGCGTTTTCATCCTTGCCCTCTCGCTGTCGGGAACATTCGGCGTGGGCTTTGCCTTTGCCGGGCTTACCCTCCGAGTCAAAGAAGCTGGACAAACCCTCGCCAACTTTTTGCAATTCGCCTTCATGGTGATCTGCGCCCCGTTCTATCCTTTCTTTGCTTTGCCCGATTGGGCCCAACCCGTCGCCCGTCTCATCCCTCTCTCATACACAGTGGACGCATTCCGCTCCACGCTGATGAATTACCCGCCGGGCTTCCCCGAACTCGCGCCCATCGGCGTCGAGATCGTTATCGTCGTTCTCTTTGGCCTGCTCATGCCGCCGCTGGGCTATTGGTTTTATCGCCGCGAAGAGGACAGCGCGAGACGAAAGGGCAGCCTTTCGGAATACTGATTGGAGTTTGTGATGGCCGATCACGATGAGCGAATGAGAATCCTTGAGATGCTCGATGAGGGGCGAATCTCCTCCGACGAGGCGCTTCGCCTGCTCAACGATCTTCCAAAGGAGGCGGCCTCCCTGCGGGGAGCCGACACCGAGTCGGCTTCCACCCCGATTCCGGATCCGATCCAAAAAGCGCCGCCCGATCCGCAGATCGAAAAGTGGCGGCAGTGGTGGATGATCCCGTTATGGATCGGAGTCGGCGCGGTGGTGTTTAGCGCTCTGCTCATGTATCGCGCTTATCAATCATCGGGCATCGGCTTTTGGTTTTTGTGCGCGTGGCTCCCGTTTCTCGCCGGGCTGGGGTTGATGTCGCTGGCATGGGCAAGCCGCGACTCGCGCTGGGTTCATGTGCGAGTGCATACCGGGCGCAAGAGGAGGCTGCGCGACGTCGCCATCAGCATGCCCGTTCCCACGCGAGTGGCGGCGTGGGCAGTGCGGAGTTTCGGCTGGCGCATCCCGGCCTTACAGCGCACGGCCATCGACGATGTGCTGGCGGCGTTCGACGAATCGTTGACGCCCGATGCGCCGATCTTCATTGACGTGGATAACGGCGAGAGCGGCGAGCGCGTGCAGGTGTTCATTGGGTGAGGCGGAGGGCGCATGGCTACGATTGAAGAGCGAATGAAGATACTGAAGTTGATCGAGGATGGCAAGATCACTGCCGAGGAGGGCGCGAAACTGTTGGCCGCATTGGCCGACAGCCGCCGCACTCAGCCCCCGGCCGGCGCAAGCGCACGATGGTTCCGTGTGCGGGTGACCGATGTGAACACCGGCAAGATGAAAGTGAACGTGAACCTGCCGATGACGCTGGTGAATGTGGGCCTGAAAATGAGCGCGCGCTTCGCTCCCGAACTCGATCAGGATCAGATGAATCAAATTGCCGAAGCGCTGAGGAATGGCGCAATGGGCAAAGTGCTCGACGTGGTGGATCAAGAGGACGGCGAACACGTCGAGGTGTTCATCGAATGAAGGAGGCCGCCGTGACTCGACAGGCTGACGTTGCGCCGAACTATCCCACTCTGACCGAACACCCGGCGCGGGCCTTTTCGTTCGCGCGTTTGCGCGTTGGCATCATCTACGGTTCGTTGATGGGCGCGGCTTATGCGTTCGTTTCACGCACCATTGATGTGGTGGCTCTGCGGGATGTGCCGCTCTATGTGGATTGGCCGGCCACGATCTTGACGATTGCAGTGTGGCTGGCAAGCGGGGCGGTCGTGGGCGCGGTGGTGGCTTTGCCCCGCGACGGTTGGAAGGGCGTGATGCTCGGCGCGGCGTTCATGGTCGCCATCATGTTTGTTAAGTCGGCGCTCGAACTGCCGATGGCGGCGATGATTTTTGTCTTCGCGCCGCTGTTCCTGCCGCTGTTAGTTTTGGATTTGCCCGCCGCGGCCATTCTGCGCTGGCTGGTGAACTGGCACGAGAAAACTGAAATGGAGGGCGGCGCGAGTCGCTGGCGGGCGCAGGTGGGGTTGATGGCGGCGGCGGTGGCATTGGCCGCCTTCGCCGGAACGTGGGCGCAGATGCCCGCGCACGCGCGCGAGGCTGTGCGCAAAATCGATCGGCTCGTGCAATACGCGCTTGCCGCTCCCCCCGACAAACCGCTGTCGGTCTCTCTGCGCGAAATTCCGAATGTGCGCTCTCGAATGAGTGACACATACTATTTGACCCAGCATCAAGCTGTCACTTCGCCCACTGCCGTCGAAGTGGAAGTGTATTTTGATAGCGGATTCGTGTTCTCGTGCCTCGTCGATTCGGAAGGCGCGACTCCGCTGTGCGCCGAGGGCAAAGGACGGTTCGGGGGGCGGTTCTTCGCTGGGGACGAGTGAAAGGAAAAGGCTGAATGACCGAAACGAAATATCAAGCGCCGCCGGACGGCTGGCGAACTTTTCTGCTCCTATGGGCCACCCAATCCCTGTCGGTGATGGGCAGCGCCCTCACTTATTTTGCGGTGACGATCTGGCTGACGACGACTCTCTATCCCGAAGAGTCGCAGAAGCCGCAGTTGGCTTGGGCGCTGTCGGCGGTGGGTTTGGCCTTTGCCATTCCCACTGTGTTCGCCGCGCCCATCGCCGGGGCGTTTGTGGATCGCCACGACCGCAAGCGCACGATGATCGCGATGGATTTGGCGAACTGCGTTTTGAGCGGCGTGTTGTTGTCGCTCATCGCTGCGCACGCGCTCAACATCTACGGGCTGGTGGCGATCATGGCGCTGGCGGCGGCCTTCGGCGCGTTTCACAACGCGGCCTTCGACACCTCCTACGCGATGATCGTGCCCGAAGAAAAACTGCCCCGCGCGAATGGCATGATGCAAACGATCTTCGCCCTGTCGGGAATTCTCACGCCGGGATTGGCGGCGCTGTTGATCAGCCTTCCGGCGTTGGCGCGGCAGGGCAAACTGCCGTTCTTGCCTGCGCCATTGGCGGCCGTCTCCGACGGCGCGACGCTGGCCGTTGGGGTTGACGTGGCCACGTTTTTGATCGCCGCCATCGTGCCGATCTTCCTCTTTATCCCCTCTCCGAAACGAACCGATCTCGAAACGGCAACCGGTGAAAAGAAAAGTTTGTGGGCCGATGTGCGCGAAGGCGTGACATATATTTGGCGCCGGCGGTCGTTCCTGTGGTTGTTGGGCACGTTCACTGTCGCCAATTTCACCAGCGGAGCCCTAGTTCTACAGCCGCTCATCGTCAAATTTCAACTTGCGCCCGATTGGACTCCGCGCGGTTTCACGCTGGAAAGCGCGTTGGCTCTGCTGGCGACGGTGGGCAGTGTGGGCGGAGTCGTCGGCGGCTTCGCCATCAGCGCGTGGGGCGGGCTGACGAAGCGGCGCGTGCTCGGCGTGCTCGTTCCCCTCATTGCGTCGGGGCTGGCGCTGATCCTCTACGGCGCATCGCATTGGCTCGTCGTGACCGCTGTCAGCGCCTTTTTGCTCGAAGGGCTGATCCCGATCATGAACTCGCACTCGCAGACGATCTGGCAGACTCAGACTCCGCGCGAACTGCAGGGGCGGGTGTTCTCGGTGCGGCGGCTCATCGCCCAGTTCAGTTGGCCGCTCAGCACATTCGTGATGGGCGGTTTGGCCAGCCGATTCGATCCCGGCGCGATCATCATGATCCTCGGCATGATTCTCGCCGCGTGGTGCGTCATCGGGCTGTTCAACCCGCACCTGATGCGCGTGGAAGACAAAGAATGGATCGAGGCTCAGGCATTGAAGAACGCCGGGGCCGCCGCCAGCGCCGACTGACGTAAGCCTGCAACTTTCGAGTTCGGGGCGCGTAATGAGAGTCGGATACTCGAACAGAAGCAGGAGAGATAGGCAATGACGAAACTGATCGTTCGTTGGGTCATCAATGCGATTGCATTGTGGGTGGCCATCACCTTTGTGTCGGGCATTCATGCCCAGCCGTCGTGGGCGGGCATCTTCGCCCTGGCGCTCATCTTCGGGCTGGTCAATGCACTGCTCCGCCCGTTGCTCCATTTGCTCACCTGCCCGCTCATTGTTCTCACGCTGGGGCTGGGCACGCTGATCATCAACACGCTGCTGTTTTGGTTGTCGGGAGTCATCGGCAACCAATTTGGCGTCGGATTCACAGTGGATGGATTCTGGCCGGCCTTTTTCGGCTCGCTGATCGTGACGCTTGTCAGCATTGCGCTGGCGCTGTTGATGAAAGATGAATTGAAGGGGAAGCGGAAGCGAGAGCAGAAGAAAGCGCAGTCTTGATAGGACGCAGTCGATCAGTTATAATCTCGCCCGCTGAACCCATTGGCGACGTAGCTCAGCGGTAGAGCAGGGGACTCATAAGCCCTTGGCCACAAGTTCAAATCTTGTCGTCGCCACAAATTGCTTGCGTTTGCGGGCAATGCAATTGTAGAGCAGGGGACTCGTCTAGCCGCCTGCCCATCTCAATGAAGATGGCGGGCGGCTTTTTGGTTGCGAAGCGGGCGAACGGGATGGCCGTCACCACGCTGAGTTTTTGCCAGAAGAAGTTGGAGCATTTCATCCGCTACTGTGAAGCAAGGTTGGACTACTTCGGGCTAAGGAGCATGATAGCGCGACGCGGCGAGTCTGTGGGACACCTACAAGCGCGGCATGGCGCGTTTTCTGGCGTGGGCTGAGCGGCGGGGGACGGTGGGCGATGAGACGATTCGGCAGTGGAAAGCAGACCTGATTGCCGAGGGGCACAAACCGGGCGCAATCAACACATGGCTGGCAGGGGTGAGGGCGTTCTTTGCGTGGGCAGTGGGAGCGCGGCGATTGCTCCACAACCCGGCGGCGGCGGTGAAGGGAGCGAAACGCACGGGCACGAGCAAGGCGCATAAACGCTCTGCCCTGACCGATGCCGAAGTGTTGCGGGTGCTGGCTGTTCCTGACCGTGAAACACCACAGGGCAAGCGGGATGCGGCGATGCTCTACCTCATGGCCTACACAGGGGCGCGGCAGGTGGAATTGCAGAGAGCGGACATCACCGACTTGCGAACCGAAACCGGGCGCATGGTGCTGGCCGTGAGGGAGAAAGGGCGGGAGGAGTTCATTCGCTATACCGCCCTGCCCCCTTCGGGTGGCACGGGCAACGGCGGCGGATAAGCGGACCGTGATGACGACGATAAAGCCTTCATCGCCGAAGCCGCCCAGCGGTTGGGGTTGGGAGTGGCGATGACGCGCCGTCACTGTCTCATGGGCAACCTTCCGGCTAAGAAGATTGGGCGCGATTGGGTGATTGGGGAGCGTGAGGTCAACGCCTTTGCCGAAAAGGAACGGAAGCCCGGATGGGCAAAGCAGGCGTTGGCGACCGCGCAGACGTGACAAAGAAACGCCCCGCCGATGCTGATAACATCGCGGGGCATGGCCGAAGCCGAAGCAGGCGGCGATAGTGAAGCGCATTCATAGAGCATACCCTTATTTCAGATAACGTCTATTCTCTATTACTCTTGTGGACTGCGTAATCCATCGCGCAATTGCGTTGCCAAATTCGATAGTCTTTCAACTCCGACTCGTTCAGACATAACCAAGGAGCAAAGACGTAGTGATCGGTCAACGCTTCGGCTTCTTCACGAATGCGTTTGCCCTCGGCAGTAAGTTGATACTTGCCTGCGCTTTCTTCAACCCAACCGCGTTGGACGAGTTCCTGTAAATCTTGGGCGTAAACTTCCTGTGGGATGCCACGCCCTTTGAGACTGGCGCACAAATCATCCAACTTGAGTGCGCCGTCAAGGTGCAGTTTGTCAAGCGCCTCCCATGTGTGACCTTCAACTTGGTATGCTTGCCACGCTGTGATATATACCGAGCGCGGGCACAAATTGCGGTTTTTGGGAGAGGCTCGCATAGCCTCTAGTATGATTTTGTCTATGACGATCCAACTTGAATTCACGCCCGAGATTTTGAAAGAGTTGTACTATCATCGCTACCGGCATCTGGCTCCGCTCGTCCAACGCCGCATGGACGCGCTGTGGTTGAAAGCGCATGGGTTGCCCCATGCGCAAATTGCGGA
>VGOW01000105.1 GCA_016875735.1 Chloroflexota bacterium
TAACCCTGTCGCTGTGGCGTATCCAAATGTGCTGAGCAAATAATCGGTGTAGAGTTCCAAGTATTCTTTGTTCATGCCAAAATCTTACTCGGTTTTTGCCTCACTCGGTGCGTAACATCAGTTACCGAATCATCTCTTCGTTGGCGGTGATGATCTACGAAGCCCTCGCCGGGCAACTGCCGTTCCGATCCGAGACGGCCATGGGCTTCATCCAAAAGCACCTCGTCGAGACGCCGCCGCCGATTACGACCCTCAAACCCGATCTGCCGTCCGATCTCGACTCGGTGATCGGCACAGCGTTGGCAAAGGACAAAAACGCGCGCCCGGCCCGCGCCAGCGAATTCGTGCGCGCCGTGCGCGAAACCCTCAGCGCCTCGGCGGCCACTGTGGGCCACGCGGGCATGGCCGCGCCCGCCTCCACCCGCGCCGCAGTGGGCGCGCTCACCGTGCGCGAACGCACCGGCAGCACAGCGGTTGCGCAACCCTCCGCGCCTTCCGTCGCCGCGCCGAAAAGCGCCGCCGCCGGGTGGGCCGTTCCACTCGCGCTGTTGCTCGTCGTCGGCGCGAGCGTCGCCGCCGTCGCCGCCGCCGGAGTCGGCCTCTTCGCTTTCCGCAATCAACTTTTCGGCCCGTCGGTCGCCGTGTATCCGGTCGGCGATTCGCCGCGCGTCGCGCTGTATGATGGCAAGACAGTGTGGGTCGCCAACGCCCTCGGCAACAGCGTGGCTCAACTGCAAGCCAGCGGCTGCGATCAATCGCCCGACCCGTGCGGGCAACCTTTCGCCACGTATCCGGTGGATGTTTTGCCGATTGGCCTGGCGCACGACGGGCATTCGCTGTGGGTCGCCAGCGCACTGCACAGCACGCTTACTCAACTCGACCCACAGAGCGGCGCGGCCCTCGCCGAGTTTCAACTTCCCAACGTACCCAGCGCGTTACTGCTCGCGCGCGGCTCGCTGTGGACGGCGAATCAGTTTGCCAACACATTGTCAAATGCGCCTGCTGTACCCGGCTTCACCATTCTCGGTGTGGCCGGGAAAGGCGGCATGGGTGTGGTCTACAAAGCCGAGCAGGCTGCGCCGCGCCGCATCGTCGCGCTCAAAGTCCTGCGCGGCGCGTCGGCCTCCCCCGAGTCTCTCGCCAACTTCCGCCGCGAGGCGCAAGTCATCGTCGCCCTCGAGCATCCACACATCGTGCCGCTGTACTCCTTCGGCGAGCACGAAGGCGCGCCGTATCTCGCTTTGCGATTCATCGGCGGCGGCAGTGTGGCCGACCGCATCGCTCAAGGCCCGATCAATTTGAGCACCGCCGCGCGTTGGGTGGCGGCCATCGCCGAGGCGCTCGATTTCGCCCATCAGCGCGGCATCGTTCACCGCGACATCAAGCCCAGCAACATTTTGCTCGACGAGCGGAGCAACGCCTATCTCGGCGATTTCGGAATCGCGGGCACGCTGGCCTCGGCCAGCAGTGGGCCACCCACCGGAAGCGCGGCCTATATGCCGCCGGAGCAAGGGCGCGGCGAAAGCGTAGACGGGCGCGGCGACATTTACGCGCTGGCGGTGACTCTGTTCGAGATGCTCACCGGCCAAAAACCCTACACTGCCGAGACCGCGCTCGGTGTGATCGTGCGCCACCTCAACGATCCCATTCCTTCGGCGCGCGCGCTCAACTCCAACATTCCGCCTGCTGTTGATAAACTCATTCAGTGGAGCATGGCGAAGGATGCCGCGAGCCGCCCGCAAACCGCCGCCGAGTTTGCGCGCCTGCTCCGGCAAGCCGTCGCCCGCCCTCACGAATCGATTCGCGCCGCAACCACGTCGGCGCCAACGGTCGCCGCTTCGGCGGCAGTCACCGTTCCCATCGAGAAAAAGTCGAACGTCGGATTGTGGATCGGACTCGCCGCAGCCATCGGTTTGTTGTGCGTGATCGGACTCGCGGTGACGCTCGGCGGCGGCGCAATTGCCGTGGCCCTGTTTGGGAGTCCGACTCCGATCCCCAAAGCCACCGCCCTCCCCACCACCACTCCGCCCCCCACCCCCACTCCTGCCGGGCAACTGCTCGCCGACGACTTCTCCGTTCCGCGCAGTGGCTTTGCCACCGCCAGCGACGCCGATGGCAGTGTGGAATATGCCGACGGCTCACTGCGAATCACGGTGAACAGCAAAGGCATTGAATGGTTCTCGCCGTCGGGCCGGGTGGATGCGGCCGATATCGTCATCGAGGCCACTGCGAAACAAGAGTCCGGCCCGGCGCTCACCGAAATGGCGGTGATCTGCCGCTGGCGCGACAACGCCAACTATACCGCCTTCGCCATCAGCGCCGACGGCTCATATTCGATTTGGCAGAAACGAGAAGGAACGACGACTCGATTCGTCGATTGGAATCCCGCGCCCGGATCGTTGTTGGGATTCGGGAACGGAATCACGCACCACTTCCGAATCATTTGCAATGGGCCATTGCTTCGGATGGAAGCCGACGGCTCGGCCCTGGCCGAAGCCACCGACCCGAACCCGATCAGCGGCGACATCGCGCTCATGGCCGGGATGAGGGAAGAGGGTCAATTGGTAGTGACGTTCGACGATGTGAAGGTGACGAAGCCGTAGTGGTTATGGGATGCTAAAACTTTCGAGATCGTACACGGTGGTGGAACGATACGAGTTGTCGAGGTTGGTGAGGGTGTGCTCGGAGCGCACGCGCCCGATGCCCGGCACGAGCCACGTGCGGCTTCCGGTGTTCTCGGCGCACTCTTTCGATGACGTGCGCGGCCCGACGCTGAGCGAGCCGATCTGCGTCATCAGTATTCCGTCATGCGTTCCGGCCACGCTTTCAATGGCGGGCGCGGCGCTCACGGCAAAAGCATAAGTCTGCGAATACTCTCCGGCTTCCCAACAGGAATCGCCGGTTTGCCGAGTCCACTTGCGCACATCCTGCCACGCCGCGCCCGGCTCAAAATTGGCCCACGGCACAAGCGCCCCGCCGTCGAGCGTGTATCCCTCCGGCGAGCAGTCGTACACCACATCGGCTTTGTACAGCACACGCCCGGCTCGCGTTTGCTCGATGCGCAATGTGGCTGTGGCGCTGACCGCGTCGCCCGTCACCGAGCTCACCGTGCGTATCTCACGCGCTTCGTAAGTTTGATCGCGGTCGCTGGTGATGCGGTATGTCCACGTTGCGCCGAGGCGCAGTGGAAGGTAGGGTTGATCGCACGCCGACTGCGAGGCGTATCCGCCGCCGACGGGCGTGGGCGGCAGGACGATGGCCGCCGTGGACGACGGCGGCGGAGTGGCCGATGGCTGAGGCGTGGGTGAACGCACAGCGGTTGCGGTGGGGAACGGCGTTGGGCTGGCAACCGTGGTCGCTGTCGGTGTCGCCGTCACCACGATCACCGTTGGGCCGCACGCGGAGATCAGCAGTGAGATCAGGCTGGCCATCAGCGCGATCCGATTCGTCCTCATCACGGAATGCTGTAACTGATTAGCTCAGTCGTGCTGGCAACGCCGTTGAAGTTGCTGTCGGAGCGGATCATCCCCACGCCATAGCCGAAATAGGTCGTGTAGATGCTGCTGGACGGCGTGGTGGTGGTAGTGCCGCCAAACGTCATGGTAGTCGTATACGAGGCGTTAGTGATCACAGGGATCACATCGAACGAGCCAGCGCCGGTGTCGAGGCGTTGACCCTCTCCAACCGTATTCGACTCGGACACAACCATTGTGACATCGCTCGAAAAGCCTTCGCCCTGCACGGTGTACTGCATGGTGTAGCCACTGGCCCACGCCGCATCCGGCGTGAGGCGGTCCGCCGCGGGAATCGAGTTCCCCGTTTGATCGGAGACGACGAAGTTAGCAATAGTAACGCCTTCAGTGACAACGCTTCCGCTCTGAAAGTAAGTCACGCCTTCAGGGGTGCAGGTCCAGATGTAATTGACGGCGCCACTATCAAACACCATAGATACCTCGGCGGTGGCGCTGTTTAAATCACCGCTAACGCCATTCACCACCCACGTGTACTGAAAGCCGTCAACCGAATACGCCCACGTTGCGCCCTGCCGCAGTGGAAAGTACGGATGCTCGCAAGCGGTTTGCGATGGATAGCTGCTGGCCGTATCGGCAGTGGCCGGGAGGGGCGGCGCGGTGACGGCGATAACGGCGCCGGGAGTGGCCGCCGCCCGCACATCGGCCACCGAGGTCGTGGACGGACTCTCGATGCGCTTCTGCACTTAAGTCAGGACGTTTCGCAGAGTCTCGGCGTCGGGCGCATCCACATACGCGCCGCCCGCCGATTCGTCGATCAGCCCTTTCACGGCTTCGGCCTCGGCCTCTTCCACCATGAACCCGACGACGAACATTTGCAGTTGTATTCCGGCGCGTTGGGCTTCGGCTTTGATCAGTTCACCGGCTTGCTCGTTGCACGAATCCGCGCCGCCAGTGACCACCACCAACGTCGGCGAGCCCGGCATGGCGGCCAGATCGCGAATGGCGTTGACCATCGCTTCGGCCAGCGCGGCATCGGCGGCGGAGCCTGCGCTCACGGTGAAAAGGTTGTCGGCGATCTGGCTTTGGTTGGCTTGCGCCAGCGGCACGATCAGGCTTGTATCTTGGCACGGCTGAGCCACTGCGCCCGTGCCAAAAACGCGCAAGCCCGCAGTGAGTGTTGTGTCGGCCGGGCGCACGATTTCGGCGAGGATGGCTTGCGCTACCGAGAGGCGCGTGCCGCCCGACGCGGGGTTGAGCATTCGTGGCGAGGCGTCGAGAATATACTCGACCGCCGCTTGCGTCTCCGTTTCTCCCCTGCCCCAAAAATAGTAGACGCCCGCCACAACCGCAACGGCAAAGCAGAGGCACACGGCCAGTAGCCCTGCGCCCCCCAACGCGGCAAAAATCATCCGCCTCTGCCGCGCCGATGAGTTCGAGGATTGAGTTGACATTACAACCTCCATATTCTTGGGCAGTCGCCCAAACTACAGCATATTATAATGCTCACCACATTCCGGTATAATGTTCAACTAGCGGCGGCGCGCGCCCACTCGCGGCGAAGTGAAGACTATCACCCATAAGGAGAGATCATGGATCCCGATATTCTTGTTGGCCTGCTTGGCGGCGGCTCGATATTGCTGACGGTTCTCATCATCATAGTTTCCGTTGTCTGCTCGTGCGTTCTCACCATCGGCCCCCATCGCGCTCGTGTTTTGGTTTTACCGCAACCAACAACAGAAAGCGCAAGCCCTGATGGAGACCGGCAAGCCGGGCGAGGCCACCCTCCTCGCACTGGAGGACACCGGAATGCGCATCAACGATAATCCGCGCGTGCAAGTGGTGATGGAAGTTCGCATCCCCGGCTACCCGCCGTATCAAGTGACGAAGGCGGTGACGGTGCCCCTGATCCGCATGTCGCAAGTGCAGGTGGGCGCGGTGGTGGGCGTGATGGCCAATCCCGCTCAGCCCAACAACCCGGACAAAGTCGGGCTTCTGTTACGGTGACATGCCCGGCGAAAACGTCATCGCCACACGCGGCGGCAAGCGCAAAACATCGCCGCTCAAACCCATTGCCGATTTTCTGCTGAGGCTCATTCGGTGGAAGGTGGAGGGCGACTTGCCCGACGTGGAGAAATTCGTGCTCGTCGTCGCGCCGCACACTTCTAATTGGGATCTGCCTATCGGCTTCATCTGCGCGCACGCGCTCGAACTGCTCTCCAAATGGAGATACGGGTTCATGGCCAAAGATGCCGTGTTCAAGTGGCCGTTGGGGATTCTGATCCGGTGGATGGGCGGCATCCCCATCAACCGCCGTTCGCCGCAGAACGTCGTGCAGCAAATGGTATCGGCCTTCGAGCACTACGATCATCTCATGCTCGTTATCACACCCGAAGGCACGCGCGGCATCACTCAATACTGGAAGAGCGGTTTCTATCATATCGCCGCGCAAGCGAAGGCGCCGATGGTGCTGGCCTTTCTCGACTACAAACGGAAGGTGGGCGGACTCGGTCCGATCATTTTTCCGTCGGGGGATATGGAAGCCGACATCGACATCATTCGCAAATTCTACGCCAGCGTGACGGCAAAGTTCCCGGAGCAGTTCGGAGAGATTCGTTTCAAGCCCGGCGATGCATGACACCGATGCGCGAGTGAGCACGGCGCTTCGGCCCATTGCCAGAAAGCGATGCCTGTATGTTGAAACAATCGTATCGCCCCAACTGGTTGCAAAGAATCAATCATCGGCTCGCCTCGTCGCGAGCGATGGCATGGCTATTCTCGTTGACGTCGCATCACATTGACGGCCCGCTCATGCGGCTCTCGAATGGACGAATATCACTGTTGGGCCCCCTCAGCGGACTGCCCATCATCCTGCTCACCACCACCGGCGCAAAAACAAAACAGCCGCGCACCCTGCCGATCATCGGCATCCCCGATGGAGAGAAGATCGTTTTGATCGGCACGAATTGGGGGCGCAAGACTTACCCGGGCTGGTATCATAACTTGCAGGCGGCTCCGGCGGCGACCGTCTCGGCCAATGGGCAGACGGGAGAATACGCGGTGCGCGAGGCCGAAGGGGTTGAGCGTGAGGAATATTGGCGTAGAGCCGTGAATCTCTACAGCGGGTACGCGGCGTATCTGACGCGCATCGGCGCGCGACGCGTGCCGGTAATGGTGCTGACGCCAAAAAAGTAATAGCCCGCGATAACAGGAAATAGCAAAGATGCCGCCCCGTTCATCATGGGGCGGTTCTCTTTAACTCAAGATCGAGGCAATCTCTTCGGGCGTGTAACCCAGCGAGGCTAGCACCTCGCGTGAATGCTCGCCAAGGTTGGGCGGGGGCAATCGATATGAGGGCGGCGTGCCCGCAAGTTTCATCGGGTTGGCGAGGGTGGTGAGGCCGCCAAACGGAACGAGGTTGCCGCGCGCGAGGTAGTGCCGGTCGCCCAGCAGATCAGGCACGGTGTTGATGGGGCCGCACGGAATCTCGGCGGCGCGGAAAAGCTCAATCCAGTGATCAGCCGGGTGTTGGAGGATTTGAGATTGGAGAATCGGGATCAGCGATTGGCGGTGGGCGACGCGCGCCGGATTGTCTATGAAGCGCGGATCGTCGCGCACGTCGGGGGCGAGGCCGAGTAGTTCACAAAACGAGGCCCATAGTTTGTCGGTGCCGACGGCCACGATGATCGGTTTATCGGCGGACTGAAAAACTTGATACGGCACGATGCTGGGGTGATCGTTGCCGATGGGCTTGGGCGGTTTGCCGTTGGCGAAATAATCTCCGGCGATGATGGTGGCCCACGCGGCTTGCGATTCCACCAGCGACATATCAATGAATTGGCCCTGCCCCGTTTTCTCGCGGACGATGATGGCGGTGAGGATGGCGAGGGCCGAGTACATGCCGCAAGTCATGTCGGCGAGCGGGATGGGGTAACGCATGGGCACCGACTCTGCCGTGCCGGTGACCGACATGAGCCCGGCCTCTCCCTGCGCCACGAGATCGTAGCCGCCGAGTCCGGCGTTGGGGCCGGAGTGGCCGTAGCCGCTGATGGCGCAGTAGATCAATCGCGGATGCGCGGCGCGAACATCGTCGGGATGGAGGCCGAGTCGTTTGAGGCTGTCGAGGCGCGGCACGTTGCACACCAACACATCGGCGGCGGCGAGAAGGCGGCTCATCACATCTTGCGCGGCGGGCTGTTTGAGATCGAGAGCCACACTGCGCTTGTTACGATTGGTGGAGCAGAAGTAGGCGCTCGATCCGTCGGCGCGTTTCACGCCCCACTTGCGCGATTGGTCGCCGACTCCGGGCCGCTCGATTTTGATCACGTCCGCGCCGAGGTCGCCGAGCATCATGGTGCAGTACGGCCCGGCGAGGGCTTCGGTGAGGTCGATGATGCGGAGGCCAGTGAGGGGTGGTTGGGTGGACAGGTGGTTGGGTGGTTGGGTGGTCATGGAAAAGGGGCCAAAACTTGACTCGGAGTGGGAAAAGGCGTATTTTAGGAGAATAATGGTTGTGTTTTGATTCGTCGGGGGCATTATACGCAAATCCGAGAGGAGAAACCAAATTGGGAACAGCCGATATGCAAAGCCAGTTGTGGGGAGCGCGGGCGACCGATTGGGCCGAGGTGCAGGAGGCCATGTTCGCGCCGCTCTTATTGAGGAGGTGCTGCGCAAGGCCGCCGTTGAGGCAAACGCCGCGCTCTTGGACATTGTGGGTGCGGGTCGGGTGTGTTCTGCGAAATGGCGGCCAAGCAGGGCGCTCGGGTGAGCGGACTCGATACGACCGAGCCGCTTCTGGAAATCGCGCGCGAGCGTGTGCCGCACGGTGATTTCCGGGCAGGCGATATGGAAGAGCTGCCATTCTCGAATCAGACCTTCGACATGATCACCGGCTTCAATTCGTTTCAGTTTGCGGCGAGTCCGGTGAACGCCCTGCAAGAGGCGCGGCGCGTTTCACGACCGGGCGCATCGGTGATCGTCGGACTGTGGGGCAAACGCGAAGATGTCGAAGCCGCCGCCTACATTGCCGCATTGGGTTCGGTGCTGCCGCCGCCGCCGCCGCCCGGCCCCTTTGCCCTCTCGGCCGACGGCGTGCTGGAAACATTGGTTGCGCAAGCCGGACTGATTGCGGGGAACGTCGAGGAGATTGATTGCGCCTGGAATTATCCCGACGAAAAGACGGCGTTGCGCGGACTGCTTTCCGCCGGGCCGGCCATACGAGCCATTCAACATGCGGGAGAGGAAACGGTGCGCGACGCCGTGCTGAAAGGCATCGCCCCATTCAAAACGCCATCGGGCGGCTACCAATTCAGAAACAAAGCCCGCTTTTTGGTTGCGAGGGCACAAAGGAAGTGGCAATCGCGCTGATTGGCGAGGCGGCCTATTTGGCAAAGGAGTCGATCGCCAAAACCGTTCACGGAGTCGGCTTCCCCCCACTGCCCGAACTGATCGAGAAAGTGAGAGGCAAAGTCACGGTGTATGTTTGAGGTGCATGCTCCGTCGCCCGTGGAGTGACCGAAGAAGACCTCAAGACCCTCAACGCCACGTTCATGGATCCGATCAAGTTCGCTACCCTCATCTCGGAGTCAAGCGTCGTCACTTTCTGAACGAAACCTCGCCGGCCTCAGGATCCATGAAATCCGAAGTCAAGGAGGGCTTCATCATGATCGGCGCAATTCTCGCCAAGCAAGCGGTAAATTCTGGTTTTGCGGCCATCAATCAACATGACCTCGCCACGTTCATGGAAGCGTGGGCCGACGATGCGGTGTAGATCTTTCCCGGCGATTTGTCGGTGAGCGGGACATTCGAGGGCAAGCCCGCCATTCAGGGGTGGTTCGAGAAATTCTTTCAGCAATTTCCCAAAACGCAGTTCACCGTGCGACACATGCTCGTGGCCGACATCTTTGCGCTGACGGGCAACAATGTCGTCGCCGCCGAGTGGGAGCTGGCCCTCACCAACCGCGATGGGGTGGAATTCCAAAATAGCGGCGTGACGGTGCTCACGATCAAAAACGCGCAGGTGGTGAAGGGGCAGGATTATTTGACAACGATCGCTCTGCGTCGCGGCGAAGAGTATCGGCGGCTGTGGGGGGAATAACAGCGGAGCGTCAACGAAGGGAGGTGCACCCACAGACCGAGTCTCTCAATTCTTTCCAAACAATCGTCGGCAACCATTGAGAGGAGCGCGGTCTGCCGCTGGCCGTCCTCGCCTGAATCTTCTGCGTTTTGTCATCACCGCATCACTCACGCTGAAAGGAGATTACTCACATGGTCGAAATAGTTATGACCTGGGATTTTCTACCGGGAGCAAACATGCAGGCTTACGCCGAGTTTGCCAAGAAATCCATTGGCACGGTATTGCAAGCGCCGGGGTTTGTCGAGTTCCGCGCCAATCGGAATGCGCTCGGCTCGCCTCAAGTGCGCGCCACTTGGGTGTGGCAATCGAAAGCGGATTGGGCCAACTATGCCGACAGCGAGACGGGAGTGGCGCTGTTGGCTGAAGGGCAAAAGTACATCACAAACTTCCACACGGAAATCTGGGGGCCATCGCCGAGGGTACCCGAACCCGTTCGCGCCAAGCGTTAAATTTTAGACCGACGCGGTTTCGGAAACCGCGTCGGTCTTGCCCACAGACAGGGAGAACATCATGTACGCCCGAGTAACCTTCAGCCAGGTTATGCCGGAGAAAGCGGATGAGGCCATCAGCATCATGCGAGACAACGTCTTGCCCCTGATGCGCCAACAGAAGGGTTTCAAGCACTATTTTACGTGCTACGATCGCGCCTCAGGCCATTGGTCATAAGTTAACTGATGTTACGCAGCTTTGAGGGCTTGCAATTCGTCAAAAGCCGTGCGGGTCGCCTTGAGATACAAATGTGCTCGCAGGGCAAAATGGTTGAGATGTCGCTTGATTTTCAGGCACTCCAGTTTGAAAGTCGCATACAGCACGGCAAAGACATGATTGTTCTGAGTGGTGACGCGTCGTACGGGCGCTTTACCCAAAGCGGCGTTCTGTTTGAGCGATTTATGGAAGACTTCCACCGGCCATCGTTTTTGATAGGTCGAGAGGATCAGTTTCCGCGTGACCGTTGTATCACTGCAAGCCAGATAGAGAATTCCCGTGCTGCCATCTTTATTGGTAAAGACTTGGCGCACGACCAGTACAGGAAAAGGCACGTCTTTGAGCCAGCCTGTAAACAGCGTCTCTTCTTGCCAGGGCAGTTCTTCAATCGGCGTAAAGCGGTTGGCTTGATAATCTTCTGCGCTCACCGCCGCCAAACGATTGGATTTTAGCGCACACACAAAGTCTTTTTCGAGTGTTTGTTTGATATGACACATATTCTCCTTGGAGGCAAACCAAGTGTCGAACAAAACAAAGCGAAACTTCAGTTTGTTCTGCACACAAACATCCAGCATGGCTCTCATCAATTCGTTTTTCGTCACCAGACTGGCTCGTTTGCGCTTGCGCGTCTTGAGGTCGCTGTATTCGACAGGTTTCTTGATCAACTCAAACGCTACTGGAATGGAGATGTCTTCCACGTGATACAAGCAGTTGAGGAGATTGAAACCTTGAACCGCCCGACCTTTGCTATGATCATAATGCCAGCACATCACCTCGTTCTCGTCCGTGTACGGCTTTTCCTGCACGGTATCGTCGAAAATCAAGACTGCATCTTCCCGTTCCACCTTCCGCACCGTGGATTTGACTTCCAGCCACAAGTCTTTGGAGGTGTACTCGCTAACTGACAGAAAGCGTGTAATTTGGTCGTGACTGACTTGTCCATCCACCAGCGTCGATAACCCTGTCGCTGTGGCGTATCCAAATGTGCTGAGCAAATAATCGGTGTAGAGTTCCAAGTATTCTTTGTTCATGCCAAAATCTTACTCGGTTTTTGCCT
>VGOW01000106.1 GCA_016875735.1 Chloroflexota bacterium
CCTCCCGGCTCATCGCGCTGGGCGCGAGCATTGCCCTATGTGTCGCTGGGCGCTGTCACCCTGATTCTCTTAGTCGCCGGAGCGTATGGATGGGACTACACCAACTCATCGGTGTTTTGCGGCACAGCCTGCCACACCATGCCGCCAGAGTATGCCGCCTATCAACTCTCGCCGCACGCCCGCATCAACTGCGTCGAGTGCCACATCGGGCGCGAATTCGTCGGCAATCAATTCGTGCGCAAGGCAGGCGACATCAAACATATTGTCGCCCTTGCTTTCACCACCTACGAATTCCCCATCACGGCCCACGAAATGCGCCCCGCGCCCGAAATCTGCGAGCGCTGCCATTCGCCCGAGAAATTCGCCGATGACAGCCTCCGCGAGATCAAGCACTACGCCGACGACGTGAACAACTCAGAGACGAGCATCTTCCTCACCCTGAAAACGGGCGGCGGCTCCAAACGCGAAGGCCTCGGGCGCGGCATCCATTGGCACATCCAGAATCGCGTGCTGTATTACCCCACCGACAAGACAAAGCAAACCATCCCTTACGTGCGCGTGTACAACGACGACGGCAGTGTGGAAGAGTTCGTGGATGTGACCGCCAATTTCAATCCTGCCTCCATTTCCGACGATCAACTTGAGGAGATGGATTGCATCTCCTGCCACAACCGAATTACCCACCTCATCTACACCCCGGGCGTGGCTATGGATCGGGCGCTGACGCGGGGCGCAATCGATGTTGCCATCCCTGAGATTCACACGAAGGGCGTCGAGGTGTTGGCCGCCTCTTACCAGACTCAGCAGGAAGCCCTCGATTCGATCGCCGCCCTCGACGGTTTCTACAAGAGCAGCTACGCCGACTTCTACGCCGACAACACGGAATTGATCACAACGGCTATTGCCGAGTTGCAGCAGATCTACGTCCAATCCGTCTTCCCGGAACAAAAAGCCGATTGGAATTCTCACCCCAGCAACGTCGGCCACAAGGACACCCCCGGTTGTTTCCGTTGCCACGATGGCAAGCACCTCAACGCCGACGATCAGGCCATCCGCCTCGAATGCAACATCTGCCACTCTATCCCGGTGGTGGTGGGCGCGGAAGATTTCGTGGCGAACATCGAGATCAGCCGCGGCCCCGAACCGGAAAGCCACAAGAACTCGAACTGGATCGCCCTGCATCGCGGCTCGTTCGACGAGAGTTGCTCGTTGTGCCATGACACTGCCAACCCCGGCGGCACCGACAACTCCTCCTTCTGCTCCAACTCGGCTTGCCACGGATCGGTGTGGACTTACGCCGGGCTGGACGCGCCGCAAGTAGCGGAGATCATCGCCGCGCAGATGCCCACACCCACTTCCGCGCCGCCCGCGCAAGCAGAAACCCCCGAACCGGGCGTTGCCAGCGGCCCGCTCACCTATGCCGCCATCCAGCCGTTCTTCGAGAAAACCTGCGGCGCCTGCCACGGTGATTCCGCCGCAGGCGGCCTCAACGTGCTCACGTATGAATCGTTGATGGCCGGCAGCAAAAACGGCGCGGTCATCGTCGCCGGAGATTCGGCGGCCAGCAAATTGGTGGAAGTGCAAAGCGGCCAGCACTTTGGCAAACTGAGCGCCAGCGATCTTGAAACGGTGAAGAAGTGGGTTGACGGCGGGGCGTTAGAGAAGTAACGCGCCGCTTTCCCTCAAAACAAAACATCCCAAAGGCCCCGCGGCCTTTGGGATGTTTGTTTTCCGGCAATCGCGGAATTGGGTTTACGCTCTGCGGTAATACACTACCACAACTACGCCGATGAGCACGACGACAACTGCCAGAATGATCCAGCCGGCGGCGGCGCTCAGCGGGCCGGTGGCCACCGTGGGGGTGACCGTTGCGCTGCTACCCTGCCCGGCGCTCACACTCACGATAAACGCCGACACATTATCGATGTCGGCCTTCGTCAGCGGACCGCCGTTCTCGTCGAGCCACGCCGGCATGAGCGTGCCATCGATCCCTTTTTCCACCGTTTCTCGAACATACGCCGACGGATTGAGCGCCGGCCAACTCTTGGTCAACTTCGCGCCGATGCGCCCCTCCCCTCGTTCGCCGTGACACGCCGCGCAGTTTTGCGCGAACACAACCGCCCCGGCAGACGGATCGCCGGTGACGCCCGCCGCAGGGGTGATGGCGGCAACCGCCGCAGTGGGCGCGGGCGCAATCGGCTCACTGCCGCCCAACAGCCCCGCCACATACGCGGCAATATCGGCGATGTCCTGATCGCTCAACGGGCCGCCATTGGCCTCGCTCCACGCTGGCATCCGCGTCCCCTCGATGCCGTTGGAAATCGTTTCCTGCAAAAAGGCCGCTTCGTTGATGCTAGAAAAATCTTTGGAAAGGGTCGCGCCAATGCGCCCCTGCGCGTCAGCGCCGTGGCACACCGCGCAGTTGGCGGCGTAAAGTTCCGCGCCCCGTTTCGGGTCGCCGGTCTGCGCCAACGCAACGCCAACTCCCGCGGCGAGCAAACACACAAGCGCGATAACGGATACAAACAAAATTTTGCGCATTCGAGCCTCCGTGATGAAACGGGCACAGCTCTCGAAGGAACTGTGCCCGCTTGCGCTCACACTCCTCAATCTCCCCGCCTACTTCGTCATCAAATACGCGATGAGGTCAGCCAAATCCTGTTTCGTCATCGACTGGGCGAAAGTCTTAGGCATGAGGTCTTGGAAACCTTCGACGAGGTGCGCGCTGGGCGAAACAATGGACTCGCGGATATATTTCTCCGCCGCATAACCTTCCACACGGGACGCCGCCGTGCCCGCAATACCGGCCAACGACGGGCCCACTTTCACCTCGCCCGCCGCCAACGAATGACAGCCGAAGCACCCATACGTTCCCTCTTGGCCGTTGAAGAGTTTGTCGCCGCGAGCCGCATCGCCAGCGGGCAGTTCGGTTTCGAGGTCGGTTCCGGCGGCGTTCGGGTTGGGAGTCGGAGTCTCGGCGGGTTGAGCCATCGCCGTCGTCTCCCAGTTCATCACGAAGTCGGCCAAGTTGCGAACTTGATCGGGCCGCAGTGGCCCGCCGAAATCTGAACTCCATGTGGGCATGCGTTGGGGATAAGTGGAGAAGGCCGACGAGGCGCGGGGCCGCCCGCCGGAGATGGAGGAGAACACGTAATCGTAGGCGGTGCCGGCCCAGCCGATTTCGGAGAGGCGGCGCCCATCGAAAAGGTCGCGGGCGTTGAGCGCCGGGCCCACGCCTTCGATGCCTTCGCCCTGCACACCGTGACAGCCTTTGCAGTTAGTGTCATACAATGCCGCGCCCGCCTCGACAGAACGGCCCTTGTAGCCTGATTCAAAATCCGTCATTCGATTCGGCTCGTTCACCATGATAAAGGCCACAATCATCATAGTGGCGGCGAGGATGATCGTGCCGGTAACGACTCGCACTGTCATTGGATTAGCCTCCGTAGTTTGAATCGCGGTGCAAGAACACGTCTTGCGAGGCCGTGCGCTCGCCGGTTGCGTCCTGCCACGTCACGCGCACGGTGATCTTCTTCAGGCCGTCCTGCCATTCCTCGATGATCAGCAAGCCATCGAGATTCTTGAATTGGCCTTCTTTATCTTTGGCCTGAGCGGTTGCCACCGCATGTTCGTATTCTTCGAGCAGTCCTTTCAAGCCGGGGGTGGGCGCCTGTTCCCAATTCTTCGCTTCGTAGGTGCCCACTGTCAGTTCATCCCACGGTGTGGCGCGCAGGGGGCCGGGGTGAGTCTGCGGGACGATTTCGGCGATTATTTCTTGATCGGCCGACGACGACACCGCGTACCACGGCGTGCCCATGAAGGTGAGCATGGACAGGGTGACGCAGACGACCATCCCCACCGAGAGGCCAATGCGCCGGTCGGCGTAGCGGCGGCTGGGGCCCACTTCGATGTACGGAAGCACGAAGAGGGTGTTGAAGATGATGCCGGGGGCGATGAGTCCCCAGAACACTTTGTCGCCCACTTTCAACATGCCTTGTAGCCACAAGAAGTACCACGGGGCGGTGGTGTGCAGGGGTGTGATGAGCGCCTCGGCGTGCGGCTCGAGCGGGGCGTGATAGCCGCCAAGGGTAACGGCGAAGATGCATAGGAATGTCACCAGCACGACGTAGAACAATTCGCGGGTGATGATGTCGGGCATGAAGTAGGTGCGCTGATCCATCGGCACGCGCTTCGCCGTGTCCTCGCCCACCTTTTCGGCTTCCGGCGGAAGCGAATGGCCGTGCAGAACGACTTTATAGTAATGCACGCCGATGAAGACAAAGGCAATAAGCGGCAGGCCCAGCACGTGCAACAGATACCAGCGCAGCAGGCCGTTGTCGTTGAACTGCGGGCCGCCGCGCACCAGGTTGTTGACGAAGGTGCCGATGAAGTATTGATCGCCGAACCACTGATCGCCCAAAAGATTGAGCGGATAGGGAGTGGGAATGGCCTCCACCATCGACGCGCCGATGGTGACGGCCCACAGCGAGAGTTGATCCCACGGGAGGAGGTAGCCGGAGAACGAGAGGCCGAGAGTCATCAGCAGCAGGAGGACGCCGGTAAACCAGGTGAACTGGCGTGGCTTTTTGTAGTTGCCGGTGAGATACGTTCTCAGCATGTGCAAGGCTACCGCCAGCACCATGAGCTCTGCGCCGAAACGGTGCAGGTCGCGCATGAAGAGGCCGAGCGGCACGTTGCTGAGAATGTTGAGCATGTTCTCGAAAGCCACCAGCGGCGAGGGCGTGTAGAACAGCATGAGGAATACGCCGGTGATGGTTTCGAAAACCATGAAGTACACCGACAGCCAGCCGAGTCGGAATTGGGGGTAGAGCGGCGTCACGAGGTTGTGATAGTAGGTGGGCCGCATGTGGAACCAGAATCCGTCGGCGTGGGGTTTGACGCGCGGGTTGGGGCGGGGGGCCGGGTCGCCGCGCAGAACACTGCGGATGTCGTTGATGCCCAACCCGGCGGTGAGACGGGTGACACCCTCATCCACTTTCGCCAACAACGCGGGCTTCAACCCTTTTTGTTTGATGTCGTCTACGATGGGAAGATGAAGTTTGAAGATAGCCATAGACTCTCCTGTGCGGCTGAGGCCACTGCTTATTTGCCGCCGCCGGGTTTGGTGTTGAGGCCGCCCTGAATGCGCTTGCCGGTGTCGATCTCAATGAAGGCAGTGCCTTCCGGCAGGGCGAACGGAGCGCCCGCTTCGGGATCGCTGGTGGGGTCTCCGGCTTTGGTTTTGGCGAGTTCATTGCCGTTGGCGTCGAGGGCGCGCATGATAAACACGTCGAGGTTGCGGGTGGCCGGGCCGTCGGTGCGCGCGCCGGAGGCGAGATATTTCGATCCATGGCACGGGCACTCGAACCGATCATTAACCGTGACCCACTTGTAAAGGCATCCGAGATGAACGCAAACTTTGTAAACGGCGGCCACGCCTTCTTTCACGGGGTAATCGGCGGGTTGTCTCGAATCGGCGGCGCGTTGGGGGCCGAGATTGATCAGCCAGAAACGGCCAGCGGGAAAGTCTTTCGGCTCGGCATCCACAGCGGGGATTTCTGAAACCGGAAGGGTGAACTTGCCGCCGAACTCGCCTGCTCTGAAGCGCGGAAGCGCAAACCAAAGAATTGCGCCGCCGAACTCGGCCATAAAGAGGGCCATGGACGCGCCCCACACGTAGTACAAAAACTCGCGCCGCGTCATCGGGGTAGTGGTTGGGGCGGTGGTGCCCGCAGCAGTCATACGGATGCCTCCTTAAAGAAAGAATAAGAAAATTTGCGAGTCGCACAGTTGAATCACACAATCAGGCATAAGGCGAAAGGCGCACGAACGATGTGGTGTGGTTTGCCTTCCGTCTTCGCGTTGTGATGGAACTGCCGACTCCTGATGTTATATGCGACTGTTTGTAAAACAGAGAGGGATGCCGAACTCGTGTATCCCGGTATGAAAAGTGTGCTAAATCTATCACAATGAACGGGGGGTGTCAATGAAATTGATCATCCCCCGGTGACGGGCGAAAACAGGCTCACCTGATCGCTCTCGGCCAACTGCGTGTCGAGCGTTTTCTGTTGGTTGTTGATGAATGCGTGCCGCACGAGTTGAGCGGGTAGGTTGAGCGCAGGAATGAGATCGGCTACGGCGGCGCCGTCGGGCAGTTCGACGGCGAGCGGCTCAGAGCGGTTGGGGCCGGGGTGATGCTGCCGGAGAAGCGCAAACAATTTGACGTGAACTTTCACGCTGCTTTCAGCCCGACGCGCTCCGCGCTCACTCAACTGCCGGGCGCAGGCCTTTGTACACGCGCGCGCCCGAAAGCGTTTTGAGGAGGGTTGGCCCCTGCCCCTTTCGGCCAATGCGTTCGGCCAGTTCCACCGGCGTGAGCGGCGCATTGCCGTTGGCAAGAAAGACGCGGAAGATCGCATCCACCACCGACGTGTGCTCTTCGAGGTAGCCGGGCTGTTGCGAACAGTGAATGCGAAGCGTGTGCTGAAGGCCATCCACTCTCTGCACTTCGGCCGTCTCCGGATCCACCCAATCGACCGTCCCTGTTTCGGCGATCGACTCGAATTGGGCGCGGTGCTCACTGCACAGATGGCTGAGCAAATACACACGCAGTTCGCGGCTTTCGCGTTCCCACCATTCGAAGTCAATATGAAAGGGCGTGCTCAGCCCGGGCTTGATACGTTGTGTGCCTGCAGGGGAAACGGTCATAACTATTCCGCGTATCTCGACTCGTCGAAGCGCCAGTAGGCATCGCCCACGTGCACAAAGTGCGGGCGTGACACCAGTTCGGCGAAGATGGGGCCGGGCGGCGCGCGGCGAATGACGTTAACCGCGCTGTACAGCGACCGCGCGTGCACCGCCGACTGCGTGGTGAGTTTGGCAAGTTCGCGGAACATGTCGGCCACCACTTTTTCGAGCGAGGGCTTGCGCTCATCCATCCGTTGCCAAACTTGATCAATGGCGCTCGTGTTGTCCACCGCCACAATCATCTGCTCGTCGTATTCCACCGACACCGGGCGCTTCTGCATGGCAAACGAGACTCGGCCTTCGTTGACCGCCGCCGTGCGCACCCATTCGCGCACGGGCTTGCGGCGAGCGATCTTCACCACCACCTCTCCCGGCGCGCCGCCCCGGCGCACAGTGATCGTGCCGCCGACGGGCACTTCGTATTTGCGATACCACTCGGCCAGCCCGAACACGTATCGGCCCGGCCTCACCACCCAGCCGGGGCGCTTCTCGCCGGTGTGAGCGTCCACCAGCGTGAAGCGGATGCGCGGCGTTTCGTACGCCGTCGGGAAGAGAGCCGCCAACTTTTGCGAGAGCGGCAGTGTTCCGGCGCGCAAATGCGGAAAGGTGAGATACAGAGTCACTTCGTCGCTGGCGGCTTCGCCGTCGCGGTGCGGGCCGTATTCGTCGTCCAAATCAGATTCGAGATTGGTGAGCACTTCGGGCAAACTAACGGCGGGGGCGGCCTCACAGCGGAGGTGGCGCGGGATGGAAAGGACTTCCGGCGGCTCGAGCCGATGCAAAAACCAAACTACTTCTCCGGCCGGGCCCACTTCGTCGAAGCGAGAATCTTCTTGCAGGGCGTAATCGAGCGAAAAAGTTTTGAGGTTCGAGTTGATGCCGCTGGGCAGATCGAGATGCCGCAGAAGTTCGGAGGTGGGCAGGGGGCCGCCGCCGGCCATATCGAGCGCGGCTTCGGCTAAATTGAGGTGGCCTTGATTGATGTCGGCCAACAGCGGGCGGGGAAACCACCGCCCGGCGATGCGCACAATGTCGCCTTTGGCGCGGAACTTGGCTTCGAGTTTGGCTTGAACGATTCGCCCGACTTCGGCGGCAAGTTCCTCCGCCGATCTCTGCGGGGCATTGCCATCGTCGATACGGCTGTTGATTTCGTTGAGTTTGTGGTCGGCGAGCCGCGCCGCGAACTCGCGCGGCTTCTTGCCCTCGCCAAAGTCAACGGTGATCACGTCGAAGTCGCCCAGCTCCGAATTGGAGCCGGCGCGCACGGCGATGACTCGGCCGGCCGCGAATTGCAGGTTGGGAAAGGTGAGTTCCTGCCCGATGGCGTAAGCGTCTTTGGGCAGATAGGCCGACCCGCCGTGATAGAGCTGCTGTTGGATGGCGCGTTCTTCGCGCTCCATTCGGCGGCGAATGAGCGCGAGCACGAGTTCGTCGGAAGAGAGGGGGGTTTCGCCTTCGAGGAGAATGTTGTAAAGATGCTCGATGTCGGCTTCTTCGACAGTGAAGTTATCTTCCCAATAAAAAGCCGTCTGTGTTTGACGCTGTGTCACTCAAAAACCTCTATTGAAGGGGATTGCCCGAGGGGATATGAGCAATTATATCCGCTGAGGGTGTGTTGTCAACGCAGTTACGAACCACGCGCCGAGTCGGCCCTGACCGCCCCGGCGCGTTCCCAACCCCAACTCAAACCACAACACTCACCAACTTGCCCGGCACCACGATCACCTTTTGCGGAGTTTTGCCTTGCAGATATTTCTGGATCGTTTCGCTGGCCAGCGCGGCGGCTTGCATTTCGGCCTCGCTCAAACTGGCGGGCACCGTCACCCGGTCGCGCACTTTGCCGTTCACCTGCACCGCCAGCGTCACCACCTCTTCGGCGGCGGCGGCGGCATCGTACTCCGGCCACGATTGCGCGTGGATCGAATACGGCATCCCGCGCCGCGCCCACAATTCTTCGGCGATGTGCGGCGTGGCCGGGGCCATCAACTTCAACAGCGTGCTCACCGCCTCATCCCACTCCGGCGCGCCTTCCGTCGTCTCACGATACTTGTGCAACGCGTTCGTCAACACCATCAGCGCCGACACAATCGTGTTGAACTCGTACGCCTCAAAATCATCCGACACTTTCTTGATCGTCTGATGCGTCACCCGCTTCAGTTCACGCGCCTCCGCCTCCGCCTTCTGACTTCCGCCTTCTGACTTCTGACCTCTGACTTCTGCAATCCCCCACACCCGATTCAACCACCGGCTCACGCCTTCGATGTTCTCCGTCCCCCACGGGCCGCCGTCGGCCCAACGATAGCCGAACATGAGATACGCCCGCACCGTGTCCGCGCCATACTTGCGAACCTGCTCATCGGGATCGATCACGTTGCCGCGGCTCTTGCTCATGCGCTGGCCGTCGGGCCCCAGTATCTGCCCCTGATTCCGCAACTGCGCCATCGGCTCGTCGCCTTTGGCGACGCCCATATCGCGCAGGGCTTTGTGAAAGAAGCGCGTGTAGATCAAATGCATCGTGGCGTGTTCGACGCCGCCGGTGTACGCATCCACCGGCATCCAGTAATCGAACTCCTTCGGGTCGAACGGGCCGCCGTCGTAGTTCGGGCTCAGATAACGCAAGTGATACCACGACGAGCACATGAAGGTGTCCATTGTGTCGGTGTCGCGCGTGGCCGGCTTTTTGCAGATCGGGCACTTCGTCTTCGCCCACTTGGGGTGCAGCTTCAACGGGCTTTCGCCGGTCGGCTTCCACGCCACATCGTCGGGCAGTTTCACCGGCAGTTGATCGTCGGGCACGGGCACTTGCCCGTGTTCGGGGCAGTACACAATCGGAATCGGCGCCCCCCAGTATCGCTGGCGCGAGATCAGCCAATCGCGCAAGCGATAGGTGATCGCGCCCTTGCCCATCCCCTTTTTCTCCAACCACTCGATCACTTCCCGTTTGGCCGACGCGCCCGGCGTGCCGTTGAACTCGCCGGAGTTGATCATCGCCCCGTACTCGGCGTGGTACAGCGCGTCGCGGTAGAACTCGACGGCCCACAACATTTCCATCAGCGTGCGTTTGCCGCACACGTTCGGCTCCAGTTCGTGGCACCGCGCCAGAATTTTCTTTTCGGCTTCCGCCGAGTTCCATTCGGCAGCGTCGCGGGGGCCGAAGACGAATGACCAGCGCGTGCCGATCACTTCATTCCACTTGCCCGGCTGAACGAAGTTTTGCGCGATCTCGATGTAGCGCGCCACCTTTTGCTGAGAGATGGTGATGTATAGCGAGCCGTGCTTTTCCTCGAAGGCGATGTTCTCGTCGCGCAGTGCGTCGGCGAAGCCGTCTTTCATCGTGCCGCCCAGCGCGAACGATTTGGTCAGGCCGTCGGGCCGGTCGATGACTGGCAGGATGGGCAAACCGAACTTCAGCGCGAAGGCGAAGTCGCGCTCATCGTGCGCGGGCACGGCCATGATCGCGCCCGTGCCGTAAGTCATCAGCACGTAATCGGCAATCCAGATCGGAATCTTCGCGCCGTTCACCGGGTTGGTTG
>VGOW01000107.1 GCA_016875735.1 Chloroflexota bacterium
AACCCGCGCTTCCAGCGGACGCGGCTACCGCCGCGAGAAACTGGCGCGTCTTTCTCGCAGGGTGTATGGTTACCAGAGCGACCCGGCCTTCACCCGCCGCGCCGCTGAAGCGCACCGTTGGGCGGCTTGCTCATTCTCGGTTTATTGGAAATCACTCACTTGAAAAGGAGAGCAACAATGGCAGACCAAAATCCGTCATATATTGGGGATAAGAAGGTTTGGTATGACTCGTCCGGGCGAATATCTTATATCGGAGATGAAAGAGTCACCTGTTCCTCCGATGGTAAGCCCTCATATATTGGGGATAAGAAGGTTTGGTATGACTCGTCCGGGCGAATATCTTATATCGGAGATGAAAGAGTCCATTATTCCTCTGATGGAGTCATGTCCTATGTTGGCAATGACAGAGTCCAGATAGGTTCTTCTGGCGGCAGCAGTGGTTCACTGTCTGGTGGAGAAGCGTTAATAGGTCTTATATTATTATTGGCCCCGGTTGTAATTTCTCTGGGAATTGTGGGGTTGATAATTAGCCCCGTGGCAGCTCCCCTGCTTCTTCTTTTCATTGCCAAGCGGGCTCGTGAGAACGAAAAAGTTGAAACATACCGTAAGATTGCGCCTTGGATCCGCACATTAGGTGTTCTGCTTGCGATCGTTGTCGGGCCATTATCACTATGGCTAGGAGGTGTAGTGTTCTTCTCAACTCTCGAACAGGCGTCAATGACAATGAGCCTTTTCGAAACTTTGACAGCACTTCCCAAGGCGGTAGTTTTAGGTAGTGTTGCGATATTTTCTCCACTTACACTCGGCATGGCCCCCACTTTGGCTTTGTACCTCGATTCGCAAATAGAACTTGCGACGTTCGCGAAGGATTCCGCTAAACTACAAAGATTCGCACGATTTAAAACTTATCTCAGATTGATGGTTGCGCTCGCCTTGCTTATACCTCTATTGCTCCTGCTCGGCACTATGGTCGTCAATTTACTGTTTATGCACAATTGACCCGCGTATTTGTCGGCCTTTCACGCCTCACGCACAGCATGGTGCAAATAACCGCCCAGAGGAAAGAATGAGCGAATTCCAGAACATCCACACTGGCGCAATAGTTGAAGTGGTTGGCATGGAAACGGTCAGCAACATTCCGCCTGTCACTGTGCTTATTCTCGGCGATGGAACGCACTGGGAAATTGGAGAGTTCAGTCAACATCACCGCACCGCCCAACCCCGCGCTGCAGCCGACGCGCACCGTTGGGCGCTCCGCTTACGTTTGACACATTGCCAACACTGCCAGTAATATTCTCTCATGCCCACAGTGCTGAGAATCGGGCCGTACCGTTTCTACTTCTACAGCCACGATTTGATTAATGAGCCGCCTCATGTCCATGTTGACCGGGATGACTTGACGGCCAACTTCTGGCTCAACCCAATTGCCCTCGCCAACAATCTCGGGTTCGACGCCAAGGAACTGCGCCGAATCGAGAAAGCCGCGCGCGAGCATCAGGTTGAATTTCTTGAAAGGTGGCACAAAGTATGGACGCGCAACCGGGTCATCGAGTTAAAAACGTGCGCTGCACGCGAGACACGCTCCGAGTCGATTTGCTGGATGGAAGAATCATTTTTGTGCCGCTGGCTTGGTATCCCCGGCTATTGCATGCAACGCCTCAACAGCGCGCGAATTGGAAGATAGCCGGGGGCGGTTATGGCATTCACTGGCCGGATGTAGATGAAGACTTGAGCGTCGAGGGGTTGTTGCGCGGCTTGCCAGCGCCGCGAGTGAACGCTCAATCTTCAGCCACAGTTGCGAAGGTCAGCACGCGCGCAACCGCCGTGGTTTCACGGCGCAAAGTGCGCGGCGTTCCAGCGCGCGGGTAAAGTGCACTTTTGGCCGAGGGGCAATGAAAACCATCACCTTTTCCGCGCGAGCAAAAGCGTTGAGCGGCTTGGTACCCTCACGGTTGGCGAAACCGTTTATATCCGCGCCGGAACATACCACGAACGAGTCACGCCCAGCAACTCAGGTAGCCCGGGCAGTGAGATCGTGTATGCGGCTTATCCGGGCGAAACGGTCACACTCGACGGAGACGGCGTCACCCTGCCCGATGATCTGGCTGGTGTGTTCGAGATCGCTGGCAAGAGTTACATTCGCGTGACCGGCCTGCGCGTGATCAACGCCGGGCCGCACAACGACAACGCCGGCATCATGGAGTCCATCTTCGTCGTCAACAACACCCTGTACGAAAACGGAAACGGCGTGGATTGGGGGCGGAGGCATCATCGCCGACAACGCGCAGGCGCAGAACGTGATCATCCGCAACAACGCCGTCAGCCAAAACCTGACCTTTCAGATCGCCGTCGCCGTCGATGTCCCGCCAGCCAACGTGCAGGTGGATCACAACTTGATCGACGGCTATCGCGGCTACGAAGATGAAGTGTATGGGGAGGATTACGTCGAGGGCGATCCGCTATTCGAGGACCCTGCCAGCAGGAACTTCCATCTTCATCACCCCGACTTGGCAATCGCCCTGTCTCACCCCCCGCTTCGCATCGCCCGCCACACCTTCTCCGGCGTCAGCGGCAAATCGCGCAGGCGCGCGCCCACCGCGTGATACACCGCATTGCCCACCGCCGGAGCGACGCCATCCATCGGAATCTCGGCCACGGCTTTCGCGCCGAACGGGCCGCTCGGCTCATAAGTCGGCACGAGGATGGCTTGCAGTTCAGGCATCTCGTCGGCGGTGAAGATATGATAATCGCCGAAGCGCCGCGCGAGCAAACGGCCCTCGTCGTCGAAAGCCATCTCCTCCGAGACGGTGTAGCCGAGCGCTTGAGCGAGGCCGCCCTCCACTTGCCCCTGAGCCATCTGCGGATTGATCGCCATCCCGCAATCCACCGCCATCACTAGTTTCTTCACCGTCACCTGCCCGGTCTCGGTGTCCACTTCCACTTCGGCATATTGCGCGGCGAACGGCGGCGGCGACTCGTAACTCATGTGCGAAGCGGTCGCCATGATCTGCCGCTGATCGGCGCTGTGCAAACTGTGCAGGGCAATCGCGCTCAATTCCACGCTCCGCCCATCGGGCGCAATCGCCTGTCGATCTCGGAGATTCCACTTCTCTCTCCTGTCGCGGTGTTCTTCCGTAACGGGGGAGGGGCCGGGGGTGGGGGCCGAAATACCCAACATCAATGCCGCCCGCTCGAAAATTTGCGCGCGCACTTCTTCCGCCGCCTTCTTCACCGCCCCGCCCGAAATGTAAGTGGTGCTCGACGCATACGCTCCGGTGTCGAACGGAGTGAAGTCGGTGTCCGACGAGTAAATGATGATGTCGTTCAGCGGCACGCCGAGCGACTCGGCGGCGATCTGCGCCAGCGCCGTGTCCGATCCCGTGCCGAGATCGGTTGCGCCGACGAGCACGTTGAAACTGCCATCGTCGTTCATTTTGATGCTGGCCGCGCCCATGTCCAGCCCGGCAATGGCCGTGCCGTGCATGCACGCCGCCATGCCCAACCCGCGCCGGATGTGTGGCCGTTCGGGATCGATTCGCCAATCGTTGGGACGGGATTCGTTGGGGGGGGTCTGAGACCCGCCCGTACCGCGCCGATCCCAACCGACGGCCGCCGCGCCCTGCGCGATGCAATCGGCCAAACCGCAGCTGCCCACGAACTGCTCGAAACCCTCGCGCCCCTCGCCCAATGCTCTCGCCAGCAGCAGTTCGTCGCCGCTTCGCACGGCGTTCTTCAATCGCAGTTCCACAGGATCGATTCCCATGTCCACTGCGATCTCGTCCATCAAACTTTCGAGCGCCCAATGCGCCTGCGGCGCGCCGTAGCCGCGAAACGCGCCGGGCACGGGCCGATTGGTGTAAACGATCTTCGCGTCGAGATGCATGTTTTGGCAGCGATACGTCGAGAGGCCGCGCAGGCCGGAGACGGTGCAAACCGTGAGCCCGTGCGTGCCGTACGCGCCGGTGTTCTCCACGATTTTCATTTCCAGCGCGTTGAGCGTGCCGTCGGCGTTCACTCCGGCGCGGTATTCGATCTTCTGCGGATGGCGCGAACGCGAACTGGTGAACTCAAGTTCGCGGCTGTACTCGAAACGCACCGGCCTCCCCGTCGCCACCGTGAGATGCGCGCACAAATCTTCGATCAGCATTTCCTGCTTCGCGCCGAACCCACCGCCGATGCGCGGCTTGATCACCCGAATGCGTTTCACCGGCACGCCGATCAGCGGCGCGATCATCCGCCGCACGTGAAACGGAACCTGCGTCGCCGTGCGGATGACCAGCCGATCATCCTCATCCCACCACGTGATCACAACGTGCGGCTCGATGTGCGCCTGCTGAACTTGGTGTGAAGTGTACGCGCGCTCGTATCGCCGGGCCGACTCGGCGTACGCCTTCTCGAAGTTGCCCACGTTTGCGTGAACAGTCTGCGCGATATTGTGTTTCGCATCCATGATCTTCACCGCATCCGGCTCGTCGTGAATGATCACTTCGCCCTTCATTGCCTCGTCGGCGTCGAACACAGCAGGCAGAATTTCGTAGTCCACCTCGATCAGACTCAAGGCCTCGCGAGCGATCTCCGGCGTCTCCGCCGCTGCCACTGCCACGCGGTCGCCCACGTATCGCACTTTGGAATCAAGGCACACCTGATCCCACGGCGGCGGGTTCGGATACGACTGCCCGCCCGACGCATAAATCACTCGCGCAATATCTTTGTGAGTCAGCACCGCGTGCACTCCGGCCAGCGCCTTCGCCTTCGACGCGTCGATGCGCGTGATGCGCGCGTGCGCGTGCGGGCTGGTGAGCAGAGCCGCGTGCAACATGCCGGGCAGATCAATGTCGTCGGCGAACACGGGGCGGCCCTTCGCCAACTTCACCGCGTCCACCTTCGGCTCCGATTTGCCCACGACTTCGGTGGCCGATTGCGCGCCGATCGCCGCGCGAGGAGTGGCGCGAACTTGCGTGAGGATCCCGCCGGTCGGCTCCGGCGACTCCGGGTCGTGCGCCGTTGATCGCGGCCCGAAGATCGATTCCAGTGGCAGGCCGCCACCGTCGGCGGCGGAAACGGACTCCCCGCGCAGGATCGCCGCCGCGCGCAAAACAGCCTCCACCGGTTTCACATATCCGGTGCATCGGCACAGCACTGCGCCGAGCGCATCCCGAACTTGAGACTCGGTGGGGCGCGGCTCCTTTTCAATCAACGCCTTCGCCGAAAGGATCATGGCTGGAGTGCAATAGCCGCACTGCACCGCGCCCGCGTCGATGAACGCTTGCTGAATGGGATGCGCCTCGTGCCCGGTCGCCAACCCTTCCACCGTGTCAATGGTGTGGCCGTCGGCTTGCGCGGCCAGCATCACGCACGTCGGCGCAATTTTGCCGTCGAGCAGAATCGAACACGCGCCGCACTCGCCCGTCTCACAGCCGTGCTTCACGCTCCAACAGCCACTGCGCCGCAAAAGCGACATCAGCGTTTCGTCGCGCTCGCACTCGAATTGTTTCGGTTCCCCGTTGAGTCGAATATAAATTTTCATGTCAGCCTGTCTTTCGCCACGCTTCGGCCAATGCCCGGCGCATCAACACGCCGATCATCGCCCGCCGATATTCCTCACTGCCTCGATAATCGCCAACGGGCTTGGCCTCTTTCATCACCGCTGTGATGATGGCATCGAGCCGTTCCGGTTTGAGGGCTTGGCCTTCCAACATGCGCCCGGCAGATTCGAATCTCTGCGGCGCGGGGGAGGCCGCCACCAATCGCGCCCGGCGGCACACCCCGTCGGAGGCTTCCACCACCGCGCAGGCCACCGCAATGGCTTCGTCGCGCGGCGAGCGAGCCAGTCGCGCCATCGCGCCGCGCGCCGAGGGCTGCGCGGCAATGTGCACTTCGGCGAGAATCGCGCCGTGCATCACCGGCAGCGCCTCCAGCGCGAGCAAAGCGGCGCGCACTTCGGGCGGCCCCTCCGATGCGCCAATCGCGCCGTCGAGCGTGGCTAAATGGCGCAAGCCCAAATGCGCCGAGAGGTGCGCGGCGTCGGAGAGAATGCCGTCGGCCAGCGCGCGCACGATGGGCGACTCCACCAACGTTTGCAGTGGCGCCATCGAGCCGATGCGGATCAAGCCGCCCTCTTCTTTCACGTAACTCAAATCGATCCGCCCCACGTCGATCACGACCTCAACTTCGGCATACGGATCGAGCGGCGGCTTGGGGCCGAGCGAGATCACCGCCGAGCGTGGGTTGCGATCCAACAGCACTTGCGCCGTCGGCAGATCAACCGGTTGATAGTATTGACTCAGGTGTTTTTTCATAGGGCCTCCAAAACGATTCCCGCGACTCAGATTACTACAAAAGAATCAGTCACGCAATCTCATTGCGGAAGGTGTTCAATCAAACGAATGTAGGGGCGACTTTCACAGTCGTCCTGCGCGCGGGCATGTCTTGAGGCGGTCGCATCGGGGCGGCCGTAACCCCGCCAAAGGCGGGGCAGGTGGTCGCCCCTACGACAAATCGCTGGTATATAATCATCTCCAAAGGATACAGTGACTCCCCATGACCTCTCGCAACCTCGCGCTCATCATTGCGCTGCTCATTTCCGTTTGGCTGGCCGGGTGCGGCGGGCCGGCTTCGACGCCAGCGGCTGAGTCCGCCGGGGGCGGCGTCCCCGTGTTGGTGGGCGGCGGATCGTACACGAACATCACATCGAATCAATTGGCCGCGATGCTGGATGACTCGAGCGCAGACTTTTTGTTTGTGAATGTGCATGTGCCGTACGAAGGAGAGATCGAGCAGACCGATGCGTTCATCGCTTATGAGGATGGAAGCATTCAGAGGATTGACGAATACCCGGCGGACAAGAGCGCCAACATTGTGCTGTACTGCCGCAGTGGGCGCATGTCGGCCATCGTCGCCGAGTCGTTGGTGAAAGCCGGGTACACCAACGTTTGGAATCTCGACGGCGGGATGGTGGCGTGGAAGCAGGCGGGGTATGAGGTGATACACAAATAGACTCATGCCACCCACCACAGTTCAGCTCTTCGCAACCTGCCTCATCGAAACACTGCGCCCCTCAGCGGGTATGGCCGTCGTGCGTGTGTTGGAAGGACTCGGCCTCACGGTGGAATATCCCGACGGGCAAACGTGCTGTGGTCAACCGGCCTTCAACGGCGGCGCATGGGAGGACGCTCGCGCCATGGCCCGGCACACATTGGATGTTTTGAGTCGCTCCCCCGCCCCCATTGTCATCCCCTCCGGATCATGTGCCGACATGATCGTGCACCATTACCCAGAACTCTTCGCCGATGATCCAAAGTACGGCCCGCTCGCGCGGGACATCGCCTCTCGAACTTATGAATTCTCTCAATTCATCGTCGAAGTGATGGGCGTGAGCGATCTCGGCGCGAGGTTCGCGGGCAAGATCGTCTATCACCCCTCATGCCATTTGCTGCGCGGACTCGGTGTGGACGACGCGCCGCGCAAACTGCTCGCACGCGTCAACGGACTGGAAGTGGCCGACCTGCCGGGGGCCCATGAGTGCTGTGGCTTCGGCGGGCTGTTCGCGGTGAAGATGAGCGACATCTCCGGCGCGATGCTCGACCGCAAACTGCAAAACGTCGAGAGCGCGGGCGCGCAAACAGTGGTGGGCTGTGACGTGAGCTGCCTTCTGCACATCGGCGGCGGCCTGCGCCGACGCGGAGCAAAGGTGGAGACGAAGCACATTGCCGAATTGTTGGCGAGCGATGAACGCGGGGCGATGAACGATGAATAGCCTTCATCGCTCATCGTTCATCGCTCATCGTTCCGTATTTTTTTGAGCTCCCCGTTCCACTCCCGCGTCGCCGGAGCGCTGGTTGACGACAACCTGCACATCGCGCTGAATCGAGTCACCAGCCGATTCACGACTCTGCGACTCAACGCACTGGCCTCTCTGCCGCACGCCGACTCCGTGCGCGACCGCGCCCGCGCCATCCGCGCCCACACCCTCAGCCGGTTGGATATATACCTCGCCCAATTCGCCGACTCGGTGGAAGCCGCCGGAGGTCGTGTGCACTGGGCCGCCGACGCCCACGCCGCGAATCGGATCGTGGCCGAGATCGCCAAGGCGGCGCGCGCGCGCACGGTGGTCAAAGGCAAATCGATGGTCAGCGAGGAGACTCATCTCAACCCCGCGCTCGAAGCCGAAGGCATCACCGTCGTCGAATCCGATCTCGGCGAATACATCATTCAATTGGCCGGCGAGACTCCGTCGCACATCATCGCCCCCGCCGTGCACAAAACCAAAGAGCAAGTGGGGCAGTTGTTCCATGAAAAGTTGGGCATCCCCCTCACCCACGATCCGGCGTTGCTCACCGCCGCGGCGCGCGCCAAACTGCGCGAAGTATTCCTCACCGCCGACATGGGCATCAGCGGCGTGAACTTCGGCGTGGCCGAAACGGGAACGATTTGCATCGTGACCAACGAAGGCAACGGGCGGCTGACGACGAGCACACCGCGCGTGCATGTGGCGATGATGGGCATCGAACGATTGGTGCCGACTCTGGATGATTTGAGCGCGATGCTGCAAGTGCTGGCGCGTTCGGCCACCGGCCAAAAACTTTCGGTGTACACCAGCCTCATCACCGGCCCGCGCCGTCGAAGACCCTCGAAGCAAAGCGAAGGGGGCCCCGGCGAACCCGACGGCCCCGACGAACTGCACGTGGTGCTGGTGGACAACGGGCGAAGCCGCGTGCTCGGCACACGCCTCGCCGAGATTCTGTATTGCATTCGCTGTGGCGCGTGCCTCAACATCTGCCCGGTCTATCAACAAATTGGCGGGCACGCTTATGGCAGTGTGTACCCTGGCCCGGTGGGCGCAGTGCTCACGCCTGCGCTCGAAGGCGTTGAGCCGTGGCCTGAACTGCCGCAGGCCAGCACCCTGTGCGGCGCATGCCGCGACGTGTGCCCGGTGCGCATTGACATCCCGCGCATGTTGCTCGAACTGCGCGACGCGGGCCATCGCGCGGGCCAAACCCCGGCGTGGCTCAAACTATTCTTGCCTCTCTATCAGTTGGCCGCCACGCAACCGGCGCTGTTCAACTTCGGCGCGGCGGCGGCGCGGTGGATCACTCGCGCGCTGTCGTCGAACGGCTGGCTCAAACGACTGCCCCCGCCCCTCTCCGGCTGGACAGATCACCGCGACTTCCCGGCGTTCGCCGCACAACCCTTCAGCGCGCAATTCAAGAATCACCACAAAGGCGCGAAGACTCAAAGGAACACAAAAGACTCTTCGTGACTCTTTGCGCCTTCGAGTCTTCGCAGTAAATCACATGAAAACCGACCGCGACTCGATGCTCGACCGAATACGAGACTCTCTCCGCTCCGCGCATTTGCCATCGGCGAACGATTCGATTCCGCCGCGAACGTGGCCCGCGCCTCAACTCGATTCTGCCGCGCTGGCCGACTCGTTCGCCCGTGAAGCATCGACGCTCGGAGTCAACGTCCACCGCCCGTCATCGCGCGACGAGGCCATCGAAACCGTGCTGACTCTCTTGCGCGAAATCGGCGCGAACAACATTCTCGCGTGGGGCGACGACGACTTGTGTCTCCCCGAAGTGGGCAAGGCCATTCGCGCCGCCGAAATCAGAATCGTCGATCCCAATGTTTCGCCCGACTCAACGATCCGCCGCGAACAACTCTCGCAACTCGGAGGCCCGCTGGCCGGAGTCACCGGCGCATTGGCTGGGCTAGCCGACACGGGCACGTTGGCTCTCCTCACCGGCCCAACGCAGAGTCGGCTGGCCTCTCTCCTCCCGCCGACACACATTGCCCTGCTCTCCATCTCACATCTCTATCCCGACATGGCCTCCTTCTTCGTCGCCCACCCCGACGCCGCGCGCAACGGAAGCAACTTGGTATTCGTCACTGGCCCCAGCCGCACCGGAGACATTGAACTGACGCTCACCGTGGGCGTACACGGGCCGAAGACAATTCACATCATATTGATCGACGCGCAAAATAACCGCTGAATCAAAAGCGCGACTTTCGCAGTCGCGCTTTATACTTCACGCGGGCACAAACTGCGCTTTTGAAAACAGTTGAAAACGCAAGGTCAGCAATGAATGTAAAGCGGCGCGATGAGTGGTGGGCATCTCTTGCAGGCAGGTCTCAATCGCGGTCTTGAAA
>VGOW01000108.1 GCA_016875735.1 Chloroflexota bacterium
GATGCCGTTGAACGCGGCGGGCAATTTCGCCTCGCTGTTCATCATCGTGTGGCTCGTCGGCGCGAGCGCGTGGCTGTGGGCATTGCCCGGCGGGTAAGGGGCGCCCCTTGCGGCCGCCCCTACGGGCGCGGAATGGAATCGAGCAACTCTTTCGCCGAGCGCTCGATCATTTGATACACCCTCTCGAATCCGTCGGGGCCGCCGTACCATGGATCGGGCACGTCGAGATTGCCATCGGCCTGCGGATCGAACTCGCGCAGGAGTTTCACTTTGGCGCGATGCTCCGGCTTGAGCGTCGAGAACGAAAGCAGGTCGGAGACGTTCTCACGATCCATGGCGACAATCAAATCGAAGTCGTTGAAATCGGTGCGCTGGAACTGGCGGGCGCGGCGTTTGAGAGCCACGCCGTGCTGTTGGGCGACGGCGCGGGTGCGCGGGTCGGGCGGCTCGCCGGCGTGCCAGCCGCCGGTGCCGCACGAATCCACGATGAACTCATTGGCGCGGCCCGCTTGCGCGGCGAGATGGTTGAAGATGGCCTCGGCCAACGGGCTTCGGCAAATGTTGCCGAGGCAAACGAAGAGAATCTTCATTTGATTCGGAAGGGGTCGAGCATCCATACGTGTTCGCGCAAGAGGAGGCGGAGGAGGGCGATGTATTCGGCGGCTTGCGACAGGGACGATGGGAAGGGCGGGGGCAAAAGGTTGCCGCCGGATCCGCTGTACCACAGCGGCGGCGTCCATTTCTTCGCCGGTATCTTCGCCATCTCTTTCGCTTTTTCAACCGCCGCATGCAGGTCGCCGAGCGAGTCCACCAATTTGTGATCGAGCGCCTGCCGCCCCAGCCACACGCGCCCTCCGGCAACCGCTTCGAGCGACGGCTCATCCATCTTGCGCCCGGTCATCACCACTTTCTTGAAGCCATCGTAATAGGCGTCGGTCTGCGCTTGGGCCACGGCGCGCAGTTCGGGAGTCCACGGCGCGTCGTCGGCGAACAGCCCTTCGTTGGCGCCGCGCTTCATCACTACGCGGTTGGCCTGAAATTTTTCATACAATCCGGCGGTGACGATCTTGAGGGCGATGACTCCGATGGAGCCGGTGATGGTGAGCGGCTGGGCCATAATGTGTTCGGCAGTGGCCGACACGAAATATCCGCCCGAGGCGGCGTAATCGCCCATGCACACCACCACCGGCTTTTTGCGCCGCGCGCGCTCCATCTCGCGCCAAATCAAATCGGAAGCGATGGCCGAGCCGCCGCGCGAGTTGACGTAGAACACGATGGCCGCGATCTCGTCGTCCTTCTCCGCGTCGCGGAAATGTTGAGCGACGGTTTCCGATCCGGCCACTTGCTCTTCGACGAACGGAATCGGGATGGGGATGGGGAACGGGATGGGCGGGACTTGCGGCGTGCGCCCGCTGACGATGATCCCCTCCAACGGGATGACGGCGATTCGTTTCCCCGACCGCCAACGAATGGGGCGCCTCAACGAGGCCCACACCGCGCTCCATCGTTTGATCTGCGCTCGCGCTTTGGGCGGCTCTTTCTTTTCTTCACCCTTTTTTCTGAGGGGGAGTCGATCGCGCCATGTGGGTTTGGCCGTTGCCGCTTTTGCTTTTTGCTCCGGTGTGGCGAGGTATTCGGCCAACTCGTCTTCGTACAGCGCGGCGTCAATCAATCCATTCTCACGGGCGGCGGCGATGGTGAGCGGCGCGGAGTCGATCAACTCGCGCACGCGGGCCGGCTCGAGTTTGCGCCCGGCGGCAACGGCGTTCACGATGGTTTCGTATCGGCCATCCATCAGCCACTCGATCATCGCCCGGTGCTCGGGCGAGATGTCGGATCGGGTGTATGTGTCCCACGCGGTTTTGTACGGCGAGACGTTGACTACTTCGGCCTGCACGCCCCAGGCATTGAACGCGTCTTTGAGGAAAGTGAGTTCGGCGCGGAGTCCGCTCACATCCCAAATGCCGGGCGGGGGAGCGATGACGGTGTCGGCGGCGGCGGCCACGAAGTAACTGAGAATGTCGAAGTACGGCGCGTGCACGGCGATCTTTTTTCCGCGCTCGCGCAATCGGCTCATCGCATCACGGAGGCTTTGGGCGGTAGCCCAGCCGATCTCAAGCCCGTAAAGTTGAATGAGCACGCCCACCGGGCGCGGGTCGTTGGCGATTTGGTCGAAGGCGTTGCGGAGGCCGGTGAGCGAGGGGCCGCCCGGCGAGCCGGGCAGGGGGAAGGGGAGCAGTCGTTGCCACGACGGCGTGGGCGGGATGTATTCGGGCAGTGAGCCGGAGAGGGTGAAGACGATGTAATCCACTTGGGCCGGTTTGAGGCGGCAGCGCAAGTTGTGCAGGGCGGCGCGGGTGTTGCTCCACAAATCGGCGGCGGCGGCTTTGAGGCTGTGGGAATCCATGAGGTAAGTGTACCAGAGGGCAACTGCACTGCTCTGTTTTCTGCTATACTCGTTTTACAAGAGCCTGATCTACAGCACAGGAGATCGATATGGCCGTTTCGACCGTTTTCATAGACGAGATAGCGCACGCGCTGAATGATCTGCCGCCGGAGTCGCTGAACGAGGTGCGCCAGTTCATCGATTTTCTCAAGTTCAAAACCCAAGCGGCCCGTCAGTCCTCGCCAGTGGCTGTTGGCGGGATGTTGAGCGGTTTTCAGTTCAGCAGTGATGATATCGCTCGCGCCCGCGCCGAGATGTGGCAACGCTTCGGGGGCACAGCGGCGTGAACAGTTTTGTCACGGACACGCACGCGTTGCTGTGGCACCTGTCGAACGACTCGGCGCTCTCCGCGCAGGCCGGAGAGAAATTCCGTTTGGCTGATATTGGGGGTGGGGAAATATTCATTCCCAGCATTGTGTTAGTCGAAGTAGTGTTTCTCGCCGAACGCCAGCGCGTGCCGAGCGAACGCATCGACCGAATTGCCAACCTTTCTGTTGTTCCCGGCAGTCACTATCACCTTGTTCCGTTGGATATGGCTTTGATTCAAACGATGAGACGCATTCCCCGCGAGATCGTGCCGGAAATGCCGGATCGACTCATTGCCGCCACAGCGTTACTGCTTGGCTTGCCTCTGATTACACGCGATACCCGCATCGCACAACTGACGACCGTCGAGTGCATTTGGTAGCGCTCACCCCTCCTCTGCGCTTCGCCGTATCTCCTCCAACTCCGCCGCGCTGAGGCCCCACAACTCGGCCGCCGCCTCGTCAATCTCGCGCTCGATGCCGGCCAACTCTCCCTCACCCCGGCCCTCTCCCGCTGGTAGAGGGAGTCCGGACTCCCCTCTCCCTTTGGGAGACCCCCTGACGGGGGCAGGTGAGTTGGGGGCGAGGGCATGCGCCCTCTGCGACAACTCCGCCAATCGTCGATGCAACGAGGAGGTTGAGTCGTAGGCTGGGATGGCGACTGTGTGCAAAAGATTCGTATTGCCAAAACTCTTGCCGCCTTTGACCGACGATGATTTTGCCAGTGCGTTGACCACCGATGAACTCAGCACAGCACACAAGTAGTGCGCTTCCGCCTCATCGTCGGTGGCGACGAAAGAAACTGTATTCTTGTGCATTGGCAGGCGTTGCCCAACCCATTGATCGCTCACGGTTGAAAGCACAGCAGGTTCGATGTCTGTTCCCATCGACTTCCAAACGACTCGAAACGGGGCAAAGTTTTCAACGCCAACGTTGTACATCGAATAGAACGGATCCGACTTGTCGAAGTATTTGACGTACCCACTCCGCTTGCGAAGCAAGTCTCGGAACTTGAGAAGGTATGCATATGTCTTCGGAAGTTCTGTCTTCATCCACGACTCGTCGTAGCCCTTGCGCTTTTCCGGGTCTTGCGCCATCAAAATGTAGTGCGTGGATCTGGCAGAGAACCGCCCAATCTCTTTCCATTCGATGAAAGGGTAGAGCAGATCAGGCTCAATCTCGGCCTGCACGGTGGGCAAAACTCTTTTGCCCGACTCGGCCAAATTTTCCACGACGAGCAATCCATCGGGGCGCTTGTCGAGAACGCGCAGCCAATACACGCCATCGGCCCACGTGCATACTCCGGCGCGAGCCTTATACGCCGCCTTACCCTTCGCCTTTGCCAGCGCCTTTGTTGTCTTGCCTCGGCCCGTCATCCACGGCGAGGCCGGGTCGTTTTCATCCACCGGGCTGGCCGAAAAGTTGGATCGCGTGGTGGCCTGAGTCACCTCATCGAGAGTCCAATCCAGCCCAATGCGCCCGCCCTCTTTGCGCTTCCATAGAGTGTATGGGATCGGGTAGCGGGTGATCGCGCCACGCTTGAGGGTGACGACCGCCGTCCAGTTCGACGCGCCCTCGAACGGCTGAAGATCAACCATATCGTCCACCGACTGCACGCCGAGCGAGTCGCCCTCGCCGAGTTGAAAGCGCCGGAAGCCCGCCCCCGCGCCTTTGGTTTGGAACACCGTCTGCGTGATCACGAACCCCAGTTTGCCGCCGGGCCTCAAGTAGTGATCGGCGGCGGCGTAAGTGAAGAGCATCGAGAGGTCTTTCTTGCCGCCGCCCAATCGCGCCGCGTGGCCTTTGAGGCTGAACAGGCCGTAATCGCTCCACAACTTTTTCGTCGCCTCGCGATACTCCTGCGAGAGGCTCTCCCAATTAATCCACGGCGGGTTGCCGGCCACAAAATCGAACTGGCCGACGAAGATCGGCGCGAACGCATTTTTGATCAGCCGCGCCCACAACCCATCGCGCTTGCGTTTGTGGAGATCGGCCATCATCACAAACAATTCTTTCACCGCGCTCTCGGCCGCCGGTTGAGTCAGAGTCAGTTCGCGGCGGGCGCGGGCGGCAAAATCCCGCGCCGAATACTCGCCCCGCACCGCCTCTTCGAGCAGGGCGGCCAGCCTGTCCATCTCGCGCGCTTTCACCGTCTCGGCCGGAATCTTGAAATCGCCCACCGTCGAATGAATGGTGTAGCCGCTGGCGAACAATTCTAACTGGCCGCTCGATTCGGTCGGAGTGAGAATCGAGTCGCACATGTAAATCGGAATCTCTACCGGGCGGGTGTGGCGGATGAGATCGCCGAGAGCGAGCAGATAATTGGTGCGGGCGGCGATGACCGCCAGCGGATTGAGATCGAAGCCGACGATATTCTTCAGCGCCGACTCGGCGATCTGTTTTGCGGTGAGCATCGCTTCGGCCCCGCGCTGGCGCAACCGTTTGAGCGCCAGCACGATGAACGTGCCGGAGCCGCACGAGGGATCAATCAAACGCGCCTGCGGGTCGCCGTCGTAGCCGAGTTGATTCAACAGCCGCTCGGCCAGCCAGTCGGGAGTGTAATACTCGCCGAGATCGTGCCGCAAACTTTTGGGGATGAGATATTGATACAGTTTCTTCAACAGGTCGCGCGTCGATTCCGGCTCGAGGGTGGAAGTGGCCGGCTCGAACTGCGCCAGCGTTCCGGCAAACTGGCGAATCGCCGCCGCCAGTTCCCGACTCCACACCGACAAGTACCAGCGGAAGAAGTCGCCTTCGAGGAAATTGGCAATGCCCAGTTTGTTGAAGAGGCCGCCGTCTTCGAGATTGGCGAGGCGGGTTTTCACTTCGGCCTCCCCCAGCGCGGGAAGGTCGGAAGCGAAGGAAGTGACCAACATGCCGCCTTGCAGGGAGATCAATTCGACGGCGAGAAATTTCATCAGCAGTGCGTAATAGGTGTGAACGGTGAACAGCAACGGTTTCAGTTCGGCCCTGCCGCCGATGCGGTAGAGTTTGGCGAGTTCTTTCGCGTCGGACTCGGCTTTGCCCAACTCCTCGCCGTACACGATGCCGAAGAGCCGATCCCATTCGCCATAAAACGTGGCGACCGACGAGCTATCGAGATGGGCTTTGAGCGCGGCGTGCAACGCGCCCACAAGCGCGGCGGCCACATCGCCGCCGGGCCCGAAATCGCGAGCGAGGGCTTCGGGCGTGAGCGGCTTGCGCGCCAACGAGCGGAGGTACAGCAGAAACACGCCGATGCTGTCTTCGTTCACTGGATAGGGGCCGAGAATTTGGAAACGCCCCGCTACCCCCTTTTCTTCAAACAGTGTGAGTTGCCCGCCGGGGAGTCCGGGCAGTGAGAATTCGCGCCCGCGCTCAGTCGTCGTGTGGCGCACAAAAAGAATCTGCCGCCCGTCGAGCGAAACGCCGATCATCTTGCCCAATGCTTCGGCTTGCCGGGCGCCATGTTTAGCCGTCTGGCCGAGAAGGTAGCGCGTCAACTGCCCGACCGTTTCCGCTCGCCCGGCGTCTTTTGCCAGTTTGCCGGGCCGCTCATATTCGATGACGACGTGGCCGTACACGGCGTCGGCGGAGCCGCTCAAAATTGTCTTTTCATATTCGGGAGTGGACTGAACGCCGAGAGTCGCCAATGCTTTTTCGAGCGCAGATTCGACAGCGATCTTCAAGTCTTCTTCAGAGGCGGCTTTTTGCGCGGCGCGGAGGATGCGCTCGGCGAGTTGAGCGGCGGGAGACGAGAAAGGCGCGGGCATGGGGTTGTCAACGAATGGGCAACGAATGAGCGAATTGGGCGGGGTTGGGGAAGCAATTTGCTGATGCGCTTCACGATTGATGATTCGCCTGATGACAAATGCTACCCCTCGTTCAACTCCATCGAGAGTCGCTCGAGTACAAAGGCTCGGATTGCTATCGCGGAGTTCAACGCTTTCTGCGCCGTCTCTGCGGACGGCCAGAATTCGTAATCGTAACGCAATTCGACTGCGTAGGGCGTCAGTTCCTGCGCCATTGGCTTGAGAGTCCGAAAAGCCTCCTCGTGCTCGGCGCAGAGCTCGATCAACTTCTCCAGGTTGTGAATGAACGGGAAATCAATATCGTTGGCGATGAGGTAAGCCTTCAAACTCTTTTCTGCCGCCTGTTGGGAATGAAAGCAAACCGTGTCCAATGCCTCATTGGACGCAAGGCACGTCCGGGCGCTGGCAATGTCACTGTCGGCTTTCTTTAGCCAGCCTTTCACCAAATCAGTCTTGCTTTTCATACAACACCGTCCCCTCGCGGATGGCTGTGGTCACGAATGCTTGTCGAACCTCGCGCCACTCATCCACTTCACGCGGGTCGTACACCAGAATATCCATCGCCACTAACATGTCGCTCAACAAGCCGTAGAGCGCCGCCGAGCGTTGGTGGCGGGGCGACTCGGACCGCGCAATCACCAATAAGTCAATGTCGCTGTCGGGCCGCGCATCACCTCGCGCCCGGCTGCCGAAAAGTATCACCTTGTCAGGGGAGATTGCTTCTACGATCCGGCGGACTGCTTCGGCGATCATCAACTCGGCTGTGGGTTGGCCTTTGGCCTGTGCAACGATCACGGCTTGCTCCTTCGTCGGCAATAGTTTACTATAGCCCCATTCCATTTGCCATTCGCTAATCGCTATCTGCTATTCGCTGCCGCCTCCCATGCCTCCCCTCCTCTTCGTCATGCTCGATGGCGCTCGGCCCGACGCCCTCATCGCCGCCCACTGCCCCGCGCTCACCGCGCTTCGCGCGCGCGGCTCGTCCACTATGAACGCGCAGAGCGTAATGCCCTGCATTACCCTGCCGTGCCACGCTTCGATCTTTCACAGCGTGCCGCCCTCGCGCCACGGCATCACCAGCAACGAGTGGCATCCCATGGCTCGCCCACTGCCCGGCCTCGTCGATCTGGCGGGCAACGCGGCCCTCAACACCGCCTTCTATTACAACTGGGAGCCGCTGCGCGATCTCAACCGCCCCGGCTCGCTGGCCTTCTCTTTCTTCCGCAACACCGCCTATCAAATGGACGGCGATGATGAGATCGCCGCCGAAGCCGCCCGCCGCCTCCCCACCGACCGGCCCGACTTCGCCTTTCTCTATTTCGGCACGGTGGATGCAGTGGGCCACGTCTTCGGCTGGATGTCCAAAGAATATCTCGCGCAGTTGGAGCGCATCGACGCTTTGCTGGGCAATGTGTTGAAGGCCCTGCCCGCCGATTACACCGTCATCGCCCAAGCCGATCACGGCGGCCACGACCGCACACATGGCGACGATGTCCCCGAAGACATGATCATCCCATGGATGATCGCCGGGCCGCGAATCAAAGCCGGGCACACCATCGAGTCGCCGGTGTCCCTTCTGGATACGGCGCCCACCATCGCCCACATTCTCGGCCTCACCCCACATCAACATTGGGAAGGCCGCGTCATCGAAGAAATTTTCGATTGACGATTGCCGATTTGCAATCTGCAATCTAAAATCCTCATGGACGAACCCGCCCTCATTCGTGAAGCCCAGCGCGGCGATCTGGACTCCTTCAATCGCCTCGTGCTGGAATATCAATCGCCTGTGTACAACGTGGCCTACCGAATCATGGGCGAGGCCGATTCGGCGTCGGACGCGACCCAAGAGGCGTTCATCTCCGCCTACAAAAACATCGGCGGCTATCGCGGCGGATCGTTCAAAGGTTGGCTCATGCGCATCGTCACCAACGCTTGCTATGACGAACTGCGCCGCCGCAAACGCCGCCCCGCCGCTTCGCTCGAAGCCCTCGCGGTGGTGGACACCGGCCCCGACGCCGACGGCGAAGCGTCGCTCGTCAGCGAGGCCGAGTCCCCTGAATCGCACGCCGAACGATCCGAACTGGCCGACACCATTCAACACTGCCTCGACACTCTGCCGGATGATCAGCGTACGGCAGTAGTGATGTGCGACGTGCAGGGTTTGGATTACGGCGAGATCGCCGCCGCGATGCGCACCGCGCTCGGCACGGTGAAGAGCCGCATCGCCCGCGCCCGCCTCAAACTGCGCGACTGCCTGCAAAGCGCGCAGGAACTTTTGCCCGCCGCCTTTCGTCTTGGGGAGGAGCGGCCATGACTCTCTTCCCCACTTCTCACGACCGGGACACTGAACTGCTCTCGGCCTATCTCGACAATCAACTCTCCCCCGCCGAACGCGCCAAACTCGAACGCCGATTGGAAACCGACTCGCAACTACGCGCCGCGCTCGACGGACTGCGCTACGCCAAGACCACCCTCGGCGCACTGCCGACGGTGAAGCCGCCTCGCAACTTCACCCTCACCCCGGCGATGGTGGGGCAAACAACTCGGACTCCGCGCCGCGTCTCGCCACTCATCCCGGCCCTCAACTGGGCCACGGCGCTGGCCGCCATCGTGCTGGCCGTACTCGTCGTCACCGAACGCTCCGGGGGACTCCGGCTCGAAACCGCGCAACCCGCCGCCGCTCCCGAAGTCGCCGTCGCGCAAGAATCACTCCCCGTTACTGAGGAAGATGGCGCGGCGCTCAAATCGCTCACGCCCACGCCCGAAGCGGAGTCGCTCGCCGCTCCGGCTCTCGAACCATCCGCCGAACCGCTCGCCGGCGAATCCGGTGTTGGCGCTGGCGCGGGCGGCGCTCCCATTCCGCCATCGGGCGAACCGCTCACCGGAGTCGGTGGAGGCGCCGGTGGCGCTGGCGGCGACGCTTCCGAAGGAGTCGGCATCACAGCCGCCACGCCCGACGTATTGGGCTATGCCGCCGACGCGAACGCTATCACACCCACCGCCGACGAGTCTCTGCGAGTCCGCAACGCCGCCGAGACCGCCACCCCGATCCCAACTCCAACTCCAACTCAAACCCCAACTCCAACTCAGCCCCCACCCCTCCTCTTCGCCGAACTCGTCGCTCTCGCACTGCTTATCATCTTCATCGTCATGGGCCTCATCCTTCGCCGCCTTTGAAATTTGAAGTTTGAAATTTGAAGTTTGAAAGATGATCGCGCCCCCATGACAT
>VGOW01000109.1 GCA_016875735.1 Chloroflexota bacterium
CGTCCCGATTTTTCTACAGCACCAAAATTACCTGACTTTCTAAACAGTGCTTCTGCAACTGTGGCGCACATCGAGTCGCTGGCGGCGCGGGTCAATGAGGCACAACGTCTGCGGGAAGAGGCAGATGTTGAAAGCGAATTGTTATTTGCTTCATATTTGAAAGCCACACGTCACCAATTGCTTGAAAATGGTTTCCCGAAAAGCAAAATAGGTGATGTTGCAGTAGTTACTTCTGGCGGTACGCCTTCACGTGATAATCCAACTTATTGGGGTGGTGATATTCCTTGGATAAAAACTGGTGAATTGATTGACGGCGATATTTATGATTCGGAAGAGCATATCACCGAAGAAGGAATGAAAAACAGTAGCGCAAGGTTATTCCCGCCAGAAACCATTTTGATTGCGCTTTACGGACAAGGGCAAACAAGAGGACGCACAGCGAGATTGATGATTGAAGCAACTACAAATCAGGCTTGTTGTGCTATTTTGCCTACACCTGAAATTCTTGATTCTCGATTTACCCAGTATTGGCAAAGAAGTTTGTATTATGAAATGCGTGAGAAATCGCATGGTGGAGCACAGCCAAATTGGAATGGCGGCATGATAAAGAATATTGAAATTGCTTTGCCCCCGCTCGACGAACAGCGGCGCATTGTCGCTTATCTGGATGGGTTGCAGGCGAAGGTCAATGCGTTGCGGGGGTTGCAGTCCGCGAGCGGAGAGGAGTTGTCGGCGTTGATGTCGTCCGTGCTGGATAGGGCGTTTAAGGGAGAGATATGATAATGGTGATTTCACCCTCGCTCCCGGCCCCTCTCCCGCCGAGAGAGGGGAATCACTTCTCCATCTCTTTCAACGCGAAATAGGCGGGCCGCGGATCGAAATCGGGGAAGGAGGGGCGGTTGATGGCGAACCAGTATTGCTCGTTCTTTTCCGTCCAGTCGGGGTCGGCCATGTAGATGGTGATCATCAGCCCCATCCACGGGCTCCAATTTTCTTTGGCCCATTGATAGCCGCGCGCAAGGTAATCGGCTTGCTGTTGTTCGGTGACGGCAAACCACGCATAGTTGGGATCGACGGCGTCGGTTGTCCAGCCCATTTCGAGGACGACCATTTGCTTGTTTTCGTCGCCGTAGTCGATCATGATCTGGCGGATGTCTTCGACGTGGCGGAAGGTGATCCAGCGGGCTTGCAATGCGGGGTCGGCTTCGGTGTCGTCGGGCGAGCGTTCGGGCGGGTTCATGTATCCGGCGGCGTGCACGCCGAGCATGTCGAAATAATTTGCGCCGCCCGCTTCGTACATGCCGCGCACGAATTTGTCGTCGGGCATGGCGGTGTCGTCGTCGGTGCCGGTGGGGGCAAGCCCCGCCGAAACGACGATGGCGGCGGGGTCGGCGGTTTTGATTCCCACGTAACACGCAGCGAGTAGTCGAACATATTCGGCGGGGTTGGGCGGTTGGTTGCCCCACTCGCGCGAGAGATTCGGCTCGTTCCAAATTTGATATGCGCCGATGCGGCCTTTGTATCGCCCGGCGAAGACGCGGCAGAAATCGCCGAAGTCGCTGTAGTTCTTCGGCGGGGCGGAGGGCAACGGAGTCGCGCCGCCATCCTCTTGCGCCCAAAAGGGTTGATGATCGAGCCGGACGAGAAGTTTGAGCCCGCGTTGCTCGACCAAGTTCACAACCTCATCGGGGCGAAACCAATCGTAGTAGCCTTTGGCGCTGTGCTCGATGTCGCGCCAGGCGAAACCCTGCTTGACCCAGCCGAAGCCCATATCTTTGACGAGATCGAGATCGCGCACGCCGTTTTCGAGATCCCACCACGAGAAAATTTGGATGCCGTATTCGGGCGTGCGGAAGTACGGCGCGTCGAGAGTGGGGCGATAGACTCCGGGCGGGTTGCGGGGAAGAGGGATGGGAGTCGGACTCGGTTCGGGGAGCGGAGTCGGAGTCCCAGCCGGCGCCGTTGCGCCGAGGCAGGCGGTGAGGATCAGAATGAGGGGCGCGATGAGGGCGAGGCGGGTCTTCAACGCAATCTATGGCGTTGCCATCACTGCGGCGAGCGAGTCGCAGGCCGGGCAGGAGCCGTCGGGGCGGATGATGGCGTAGCCGCCCTGCGGGTCGCCTTCGGTCACGTCGGGCGCGGGGTATTCGGTGAAGTCCACGTTGAAGACGATCATGAGCCGCACTTTGCCTTGCTGTTTGGAGAGCTGGGCGGCTTCGGCGAGGTATTGGGCTTGCTCGGCGACGGTGAGATTGATGGGCGGCTTCCAGGCAAAGTTGCCGGGCAAGTAGCCCCACTCTTGCGCGGAGAGGTAGCCGAGTTCGGTGAAGCACAACGGCTTCGCCCCGCCCGATGCGTTCCAGTAAGTGTCCACCATCGTTTGATAGTAGCGGGTGTAATGCTCGGCGTTGCCGCGCGGATCGCCGGTGGATTGGGAGGGGGAGATGAGGCCCTCGTTGTAATGGACGCCGACGCAATCGACGTTGGGGTTGGCGAAGACTCCGGCCACCGCCATTTGCTCGATGAAAGGTTTGTCGTCGCAGCCAGTGGGCGAACACGCGCCGCCGAAGAACCCGGTGGGCGAGGGCGCTCCGGTGAGCACCCACGTGTTGGGGTTGGCGGTTTTGATCTGCGGGGCGACGAAGTTGATGAAGGCGGCATACGACGTGCCGCTGATCTGCCCGGAGGGCCATTCGCGGTCGATGTTCATTTCATTCCACACTTCGATGGCGTCGGCCCCTTGCCGGGCGATGTTGGCGACGTAGTCGGCGTATTTTTGCTGGTAAGCCGGATCGGTCACTCTGTATTTGTCGTCGGTTTTATCCACCACGCTGATGAGGATGCGCAGGCCGTTGTTGTGCGCGTTTTCGATGGCCGGGCCGAAATCGACGGTGAGGTCTTTGGCTTGAATCTTCACCCACGTCATGCCCGATAATTTGATTCGGTCGAGGCCGGGGATGCCGCCGTGAATGGTTTGGCCGCCGAGCATGAAGGGCGCGCTGAGATCGACCAGCGGCAGAGCGCCGGGGGAGGGTGTGTTGGTGGGCGGCGGAGGCGGGAAGGTGAGCGCAAGTGAAGCGGTGGGCGCGGCCTGTGTGGGCGCGGGAGTGGGCAGACCGCCTGCCGCCCAAAAGATGGCGAAGAAGGTGCACAGGCCGAGAATGATGGCAATGGCAAACCAGGCAATGGCAAGGTATGTGAGTTGTGTTTGATTGAGGCCGTGCTTCTTTGGCGGCTTGAGGGGAGGCAATGACATGGATAACTCCTGATCGGAAAGACTCTACGGCGTCCAGTCCACCACTTTCACCGTCACGCCCGAAGTCAACACTTCCCAAGCCCCTCCGGCGAGGCAGGCATCCACGGAAGAGAAGCACATGGAGAGCGTGAGCCGATAGACTCCGGCGGTGTCGATTCGCATTCCGAAATCGGTGGTGGGGCCGCCGCATGAGTCGGTGGGGCCGGTGCATCCGGCGTTGATAACCAGATCGCCGCGCCAACTGGTGTGAAAGCCGCTCGGCCCGCCGGAAAGATTTTCGTAGCGCACGCCGAGAATGCCGTAGGGAATGTTGCCGCTGGTGTGATTGACGATGGTTTCGGTGAAGCAGATGGTTTCGATCTTCGAGGCGAACGAGGGCTTCTCCGGGTTGCAGAGGGTGAGCGTTCCGGTGACGCCGTGGCCGGTGGTGACGGGCGCGGGAGTCGGAGTGGCGGCAGAGGGGGCGGTGGTGGGCGCGGGGGTAATGTTCGGCGACCCGCCGGGAATCGAAAGTTGTTGGCCGACGAAAATCAGATTCGGATTGGGAAGCACGTTGTTGGCGATGATGGCTTGCGCTGTGACTCCACACTTCTCGGCGATGATGCGCAGGGTGTCGCCGCGCTGAATGATGTACACCGCGCCACACCGACTCGAACCGCCGCTGGATGGGGCGGGCGTGGCCGAAGGCGCTGTGATCGGCGTGGGCGTGCTGACAACTCCGCCGCTCGATGCGGGCATTCGCAAGGCTTGCCCGACGAAAATGAGATCGGGATTGGCGAGGCCGTTGAGCGAGGCGATGGCGCTGAAGGTGGCGCCGCATTTGCTGGCGATAATCTTCAATGTGTCGCCGCGCTGTACGGTATACGTTGCGCCGCACACGCCGCTCGCTCCGCCGGTGGCGGGCGCACTGCCGCTCACGCCGGGAATGGTGAGCCGCTGGCCGACGAAGATGCGGTCAGCGTTGGTGAGGCCATTGGCTTGCATGATGGCCTGCACCGTGACTCCGAATCGGAGGGCGATGGCAAACAGCGTATCGCCGAGTTGCACGGTGTAGGTGATGTCGGCGGAGGGGGCGGCCTGAGCCGGGCCTGCGCTGAGAAAGGCCATGGCAACGACGAGGGCAAGAGAGAGGGCGCGTTTCATAGCGCCATCCTATGTTGCAAATACAGTGCCACATTGCTTCATCGTTCAGCCTTCACCACTCGTTTGATTCACGGCAATACGGCATCGAGCGCGTCGCAGGCCGGGCAGTTGCCGTCGGCGCGGATGATGGCGTAACCGGCTTTGGGGTCGGCGCCGTAATCGGTGTAATCCACGTTGAACACGATCACGAACCGAATCGCCGAGCCGCCCTTGGCCATTTGAACTACCTCAACCAACCATTGTGATTGTTCGGCAATGGTGTTGCCCGCCGCCCAGGCGAAACCGGGCGCGGTGCTGGCCAGATCGGGGTAGCCCTCGCCGGTGAGAAAGCCGAGTTCGGTGAAGCACAGCGGGCGGGCGTTGCCGATGATGCTGGCATAAGTGTTCACCATCGTTTGATAGTAGCGGGTGTAATGATTGTCGCGGGGGTCGGTGCCGATCTCGCGCGGCGAGACGATGCCTTCGTTGTAATGGATGCCGACGCAATCGGTGTAGTTGAGGCCGCCCGCCGCTGCAAACTGCTCGAGCCACGGCTTGTCGTCGCAGAACGCGCCGCACCCGCCGCCATTCGAGCCGGTGGGCGCGGGCGCGCCGCTGACGACGATGGTGTTTCGGTTAGCGGATTTGATGGCGGCGTAGGCTTTTTGCAACATGCCCGTGTAGGCCGCGCCGGTGGTTTGCCCGGCGGGCCAATCGCGGTCGAGGTTGGCCTCGTTCCACACTTCAATGGCGTCGGCCCCCTGCCCGGCCACACTGCCGAGATACGAGGCCACTTGCTGTTGATATGCCGGATCGGTGGCGCGCGAGGCGCTGCTGAATTCGATGAACGAGATCAGTATTTTGAATCCCTGCGCGTGCGCGTTGTTGATGGCCGGAGCGGCGTCGGTGCCGAGCGCATAGATTTGCACTTTCACCCACGTCATCCCGGCGCGTTTCATCTCTGCCGCGTGCGGGATGCCGCCGTGCACCACTTGTCCGCCGAACTCGAACGCGCCCCACGCGCCGCCGCCGCCGGTGGTGACCGGCGCGGCCGTGGGCGCTTTGGTGGGAGCCGGAGTGGCGGTGGGACAATTTGGGCACGGCGTGGATGTGGGGCCGACGGTAAGAATGGGTTTGGGCGTGGCGGTGGCGGCCAACGTCGCGGCGGCGGTAGCTTGAGGCACGACAACGTCCACGGCGCCCAAATCCACACTGCCCGATGAGTCGAAATTCGCGGCAACGCTGTATTGTCCCGGCTCGCCCGCCGTCCACGTGAACGGTTGGCCGGGGGCGGCGGTGGCTTGATACACCACGCCGTTCGCGCCGTTGACGGTGTAACTGAGCGATGCGCCGGAAGTGGTGAGCACGGCGTTCTTCAATTTGAATTGCACGACGGCATCGAACATGCCTGCCGGGTTGCCGGGGTTGAACAGATCGCGCACGGTGGCGCCGCCGAGATTGTATTTTTGCGAGAGAGCCAGTTGATGAGTGAGTGTTTCGGGAGTGACGTAAGTGACGGTGCGCGCCTGCCCCGAGTCGTCGAGGTACGAGAAGCGCGGGGCGAAGGCTGAGCCGTCGTAGCCGAGAGTCTGCACGTTGCCGGTGAGGGCAAAGGTGACAGGCGAGCCGGGAGCGATGGCGGCGAGATCGGTTTGCAGGGTGGCGCTGCCGAAGAGCGCGAGGGTGTCCATGCCCGGCAAGCGAGCCACACTGCCATCGGGAGAAGAATCGGCGGAGAGGGTGGAGAGGAGGAGACGCAGTTTGTAACGGCTCACTTCGCCCGACGCCCAGTCGATCATTTGGGCTGCGCCGCCGTTGCCCACGGCGGCGAGGTTATCGCCGAGAGGCAATTCAATGATGTCGGCGGCGGCGCCGATGGATCGAAGATCGTATCCGCCGGTGGTGTAGCCGCCGTTTTCGATGATCGGAGTCGGCGCGACGACGCCGAGCGTTTTGTTTTGCTGATGCAACGCGGCGGCGAGGTCGGCCACAAATTGGCTGAAGGCCGCGCCGCGCGCCGGATCGAGTCCGGGATAGTCGAGCACCACGCCGTTGTAGTCATTGCTGTTCACCAGATCGACGATGCCGCCGATCTGCATTCGTTGGGCGTTGAGATCGGCCATCACGGCGTTGAGAGTCGCGCCGTCGTCATCGGGCGCGCGGAGCAGAGGCATCACGGCATAGCCCTGCCCGAGAATGAATCCCCCGGCGAGGCCGCCGCTGAGCGAGCCATCGGCTTGCAGGGTGAGGCCGCTCACTTGCACGGCGTTCACGGTCGAGCCGATTTCGCTCACTGTGTCGCCCACTTCGAGAACGGTGGAGACGACTTGCACGGTGGGCGAGGTTTGGAAGGCGGCGATGAGTTTGGGCAGGGTTGAGGCAGAGGCGACGAGTCGTTGCCCATTGTGGCGGCTCGGCAGGAAGTTCCACACTTTGCCGTCCCACCCGTAAAGGTCAACCGTCTCCGTGCCCACGTCGGTCACATTGATAGCAAGAGTCAACTGCGCGGGGAGCGCGCCTTCGGAGCGGATGATATGCACTGACGAAATGGCAGTGAGGTATGCGGGCAACGCCGAGCGCGCGGCAATGAGATCGGGATCGGCGAGCGTGTTCTGCGCGAAGTCGCTGGCCGAGACGCTGTCCACTCCCACCCGGAATCCGGCTGTCACGGCAGAGGGCGGCGCGGCAAGGCTGAAGCCTTCGTGCGAGATCACGTTTTTCTCGGCAGTGAGGGCAGTGAGTCCCGCGTTGCCCGATTCGCCGCCCAGCACAAAATAGAGTCCGCCGCCGATGGCGGCGAAGAGAACGAGCGCCACGATGGCAACGATGATGATTGGCCCAATGTTGCGTTGCATTTGCATTGAACGATGGCCGGGGGACGACCGACGACCGTTTCCATTCCGTCGTCCATCGTCTTCCGCCCATTGTCGGTCTATCAAAAAAAACGGCGGCCAGTCCGACTCGGTCGCCGCCTCCGGATTTCTCGCAAACAAAAAGGATAGGCTGTTACCTATCCTTCGAGCGTGGGCAAAATTCTAGCATGGGGCATGGGGTTTGACAACCGCCGCTCACTCTGCGACTTTATGACGACAGACGATCCTCGTTGCTCCCTCTCCCCTCGGGAGAGGGCCGGGGTGAGGGCAATAGGCTTCGCCCTTCCGTGATACACTGCCCGCCATTGATTGAAGGCTGTTAGCAGTTGGCTATTAGCCGTTAGCGGAACAGCCCTTGCTAGCCGCTAACCGCCAATCGCCAGGGGACGTGAATCCGATGACGTACGATCTTCTCTCGCGCTTTTACGATCTCGAAAACGCCGACTTTGTCGAAGACCTCGACTTTTGGGTTGGCCTCGCCAAAGAGAGCGGCGGCCCGGTGCTCGAACTCGGCTGTGGCAGTGGCCGCGTCACCCAGCAAATTGCCCGCGCCGGAATCACCATCGTCGGCCTCGACAACTCCGAGCCCATGCTGGCCCTCGCCCGCGCCAAACTCAACCGCAAACCCGAACTCGCCGCTCGCTCCATCCTCCTCCTCGGCGACATGACGAACTTTCTGTTGGAAACTCCAATCCTCCAATCTCAAACTTCAAACTTCAAATCTCAATCCTCAAGTCAACTGCCCAACCACCCAACTACCCAACCACCCAACCACCCTGCCAGATTTCCCCTCATCATCTCCCCCTTCAACACCTTCATGCACTTGCTCACCGCCGCCGATCAGCATTCGATGCTCCACTGCGCGCGCCGCTGCCTCGCCCCCGGCGGCCAACTCGTCCTCGACCTCACCAACCCCATCCCGGTCTATTCCGATCCGCCATCTGAAACGCTCACCCTCGAGCGCACCCTCCGCGACGATGCGAACGACCTCACCATCCAGCAATTCAGCGCCACCCGGCTTGATCGAACAGCGCAACTTGCCCACATCTTGTGGCACTACGATTCCATCGCCGCCGACGGCTCAATGAAACGCGCCCTCGTCCCCATCTCCCTCCGCTACACCTTCCCCGCCGAAATGAGCCTTTTGCTCGAGCGCTCCGGCCTCCGCCTCGCCCACCTCTACAGAGATTACGACGACTCCCCGCTCACCGACGACAGCGAACGCATGATCGTCGTGGCCGAACCGGCCTGACTCAAATCTGCCACGAAACTGAAACGCGCTCTGCTTTGCGCGCCCTTCCGCTCGGCATTACAATGCTATTATGGCCATTGACGCTCGCGCCCAAGCGCCGTTCACAGGCACATTTGGCGACGACGGGCGCACCACCGAACTCTCTGCCCCGCGCCCAAAAACCGAAGGCGAATTCGATTACCACTATCACCTCGACAAATCGCGCGACCTGCGCGGCTCGCGCCTGCCCCTGCCGCGCAACCCCGCCTTCGTCGGGCACGACGACACCCTCGCCCAACTCGCCGCGCGCCTCAACACCGACAACGCCCTCGCCATCCTCGTCGGCCCGCACGGCATCGGCAAAACACAAACGGCCATCGAGTTCGCCCATCGCTTCGCCTCACAATTCCCCGGCGGCATTTTCTGGCTTCGGTGCGCCCACCGCGATCTCATCCCCGGCGAAGTCGCCGCCTGCGGTAGCGAGGATCGCGCCTCGGTCCCCAATTACGACTCTCTCCCGCAAGCCGAAAAAATCTCCATCGTCGTCTCCGCGTGGCATAAACCCATCCCGCGCCTGCTGATCCTCGACGACGTTGACGACCCGGCCACCGTGCACGATTGGCAGCCCGAAACCGGCGGGTGCCGAGTCCTCATCCTCACCCATCATGAAGATTGGGCCGGGCAATTCGGATCGCAAGTGCTCACCCTCCCGCCATTGGACACCGCCTCCGGCTTGCATCTCCTCGCCGGAAGCGACCCGGCGCGATTGCAAACCTTCTCCGCCGACCTCGCCGCCAACGCCATCGTCGATCTGCTCATCGTCTGCCATTGGCTTTGCGCTGCGCAGGCGCATATATGGCCGGCGACAACCTTTCGCCCTCCAACTATACTTCACGCGGGCACAAACTGCGCTTTTGAAAACAGTTGAAAACGCAAGGTCAGCAATGAATGTAAAGCGGCGCGATGAGTGGTGGGCATCTCTTGCAGGCAGGTCTCAATCGCGGTCTTGAAA
>VGOW01000110.1 GCA_016875735.1 Chloroflexota bacterium
AAGCGTTGCTGACCGACCAGTTGGTAATGAGTAACGCGGACGTTCGGTAAGTCGAGCAATTGGGTGAGCAGGTCATAGTTAGCCATGGGCTTCCCTCGCACGGAAAAGATAGCCGAATGGTATCAGACATTGTGATTACATAAATGACGCCTTTTCACATCCAATCTGGTAGAGCCACACATCTCTTGTTCGACAGGCCGAACAACTTTCACGCACAGTGGGCTGCATCTATGAAAAATACACCCTACACAAAGGTGCTGTCACCATAGAATGACACTGGCGTTATAGAATCCCAAAGAGGCTAGCGAAAAATGCGCGATCAATTCCCTGTTACAGTACACATATTCTTTTTGCGTGAGGAAAGCATACTTCTACTGCGTCGCCTCAACACTGGATATGAAGATGGCAATTACAGTGTCGTCTCAGGCCATGTTGAGAGGGGCGAAACAGTTACACAAGCAGCAATTCGAGAAGCTAGTGAAGAAGTAGGCGTTACTATTCAGCCACAGAATTTTAATGTGATCGGCATCATGCACCGGAAGTCAAATGATGAACGAATAGATTTTTTCTTAACCAACACAATCTGGTCTGGTGAATTGACTAATCGAGAGCCAAACAAGTGCGACGAACTCACTTGGTTTTCTGTTAACTCGCTACCCGCAAACACGATTCCCTATATAAGGTGCGCGCTAGAGAACTACCAGAAGCATCAGCAAAGTATGTGGTTCGAAGAATTTGGGTGGTAACAGATATCAGCAATCACTGTAGTGCACTTCTGAACTTGGGCACGATAGCAAACAAGTCATCCGCTCACTGCTACTTCTCCCCATCGGCGAGTTGACTGCGCTTCTTGCCTTTGCCCAATTGCACCGAGCGTTGATAGGCGGCCCACACAGCGCGGGAGAGCGCGGTGCGGAACCCGGCCTTCTCCAGATAATAGAGGGCTTCGGCGCTGGTGCCGCCGGGCGAGGTCACTTGATTACGCAAGCGGGCCAGATGATTGGGCGAGTGCAAAATGTATTCCACCGAGCCTTTGACCGTTTGCAAAACGAGCTGCTCGGCCACGTGCCGTGAGAAGCCGAGATGCACGCCCGCATCCACCATCGCTTCCATGAAGAGAAATACATAGGCCGGGCCGGTGCCGGAGAGGGCCGTCGCCATATCAAGGTAATCTTCGTCGGCCACGAACACTTGCTGGCCGCACGCGCCGAGAATCGCTTCGGCTTGTTTGAGTTGCGGTTCGCTCACGTCGGCGGAGGCCGTCCACACACTGATGCCCTGCCCGATCTGCGCGGGCGTGTTGGGCATGGCGCGCACGATGCCGGTGTGAAGCAGGCCGTGAGCGATGGTTTCGATTTTCGCTCCGGCGATGATGGACAACAGAAGCGCATTCGGTTGGATGTGCCCTTTGAGTTCGGGCATGATGTGCGGCAGGATTTGCGGTTTGACCGAAAGGACAACGACGCCCGCGCCTTCGATGGCTTCGCGGTTGCTGGTGGTGACGCGGATTCCGTGTTTGGCGCAGAGTTGCTCGCCGCGTTCGGGGCGCGGGCCCGAAGCGACGATAGACTGCGCGGCGATGTGCTTCTCGGCGATGAGTCCGCCGATCATGGCCTCGGCCATCGAGCCGGAACCGATAAAGGCAATGGTGGTGTTGGAGAACATAGCGGTTAGCGGTCAGCAGTCAGCGGTTAGCACTCACGCAACGGCTGAATGCTGATCGCTGATGGCTAACGGCTCATCATGGTTTGGCAAAATACTGCAAGGCCAGCCTCACTCGCTCTTCCACATCTTTGGGCGCGTCTTTGGGAATGGATTGCAGGGCCGCTTGCGCCTCGACGACGCTATAGCCGAGCGCGGTGAGGGCGGCGAGGATCTCGGTGTCGGCGTCGCTGATGGGAGCGGTCGCGCCCAACGGCAGGCCGGGGCCAAATTTATCTTTGAGATGAAAGACGATCTTCTCGGCGGTCTTCTTTCCCACGCCGGGCACGCGGTCGAGCAGTTCGGGTTGCTCTTGCCCAACGGCGCGGCGCAAGTTGTCGGGCGAAACGTAAGAGAGAACGGCGAGGGCGAGTTTGGGGCCGACGCCCTGCACACCGAGCAGAGTCTCGAACAGCGCGCGCTGTTCTTCGGAGGCGAAGCCGTAGAGAGTGAGCGCGTCTTCGCGGACGATGAGCAGGGTGTGCAGAAAAACCATCTTGCCCACGCCGTCGATTTGCTCGAAGACGCTGGAGGGGACGAGCACTTTGAATCCCACCCCGCCGACTTCGATGATCACGAAGTCGGTGTCGATGTGTTGAACGAGTCCGCGCAGGGAGGAGATCATTTCCAATCCAATCGCGTGAGTTTGATCGAATGCAAATGGCAAATAGCCACCGCCAGCGCATCGGCGGCGTCATCCGGTTTGGGAACAGAATCGAGTTCGAGCAGCACGCGCACCATTTCCTGCATCTGTCGTTTATCGGCGTTGCCGTAACCGGCCACCGCCAATTTCACTTCGCGCGGCGAGTATTCGCCCACCTCGAGACCGCCCTCGGCCAAAGCCAGCATCGCCACGCCGCGCCCCTGCCCCACCGACATCGCCGTCGTCACGTTCTTCTGAAAAAACAATTTCTCCACCGCGCCCGTATCGGGGCGATAGAGATCGATGATGCCCCTCAGTTCTCGATAGATGGTTTGCAGTCGTTTGGGCAGGGCCTGCCCGGCGGGGGTGACGATGACCCCGTAGGCCACACAGTCGAGCGCGGAGTCGGCTTCCCGCTCCCGCACCAATCCGTAGCCAGTGGTGGCCGTGCCGGGGTCGATGCCGATGACAAGCACGACAGGCGCAATAACCGATTACTATTTACTAATTACCAGTTTCAATCGATCCGGTAATTTGGTGATTAGTAAGTAGTAATCAGGCCTCCATCGCCGCCAGCGCCGCCTCGGTGATTTGCAGGTTGGAATACACTTTCTGCACGTCGTCCAGTTCTTCGATCTCCTCAATCGCCCGCATCACTTTCACCGTGTCTTCGGGGCCGAGTTCGGCAAGGTTGGTCGCTTCCATTCGCAGTTCGGCTTCTTCGGGCTGGATGTTGGCCGCGCGCAGTTTGTCAATGACCGACTTGAAGGCTTCGACGGCGGCGAAGATTTCGGCCACGCCATCGGTGAACAACACATCGTCGGCTCCGGCGTCCACCGCCATTTCGAAAATATCGTCCGGGTTGCGGTCGCCCACGGGAAAAGCGAAATAGGCTTTGCGTTGAAACTGCCAGGCCACCGAATTGGTTTCGCCGAGGTGGCCTCCGGCTTTGGTAAGCGCGCGGCGCAGATCGGAGACGGTGCGGTTGCGGTTGTCGGTGACACATTCGATGATCAGCGCAACGCCGTGCCCACCGTATCCTTCGTAAGTCAGTTGCTCCAACGCGCCGCCTTCCCCCGCTCCGGTGCCGCGATCAATCGCTCGCTGGATATTGTCTTTGGGCATGTTGTTGGCTCGGGCTTTATCCACCGCCAGCCGAAGTTTGAAGTTGGTGTCGGCGTCGCCGCCGCCCTCGCGGGCGGCCATGGCGATCTCTCGCGCCAAGCGGGTGAACAACTGGCCGCGCTTGGCGTCTGCCGCGCCCTTCTTTCGTTTGATGGTTGACCATTTGGAATGACCGGACATAGAAAACTCCTCGCATCGTCTGCGCTTTTTTTGGATTATAGCATAGCGACCCCTTCCCTAACCCTCCCCCATCCGAGAAAGCACGGATGGGGGAGGGGAGGGTGGGGGTTTTGTGATACCATCTCGGCCATGAAGAAGCAGTTAGCCGTTAGCGATCAGCGATCAGCGATTAGCCATCAGCCATTCGCCATTCGCCACGCGAAGCGGCCATTCGCCACGCGAAGCGGCCATTCGCCATTGCCCCATTGTTCATTGTTTCATTGTTCATTGTTTCATTGTTCATTCTTCATTGTTCATTGTTTCATTGCTTCATTGCTCCTTGCCTCCTGCACCCCTTCCCTCACCCCTCCGCTGCCGGTGGATATGAGCGTGACGGTGATCGCCGACGGAAAGACGACGGCCCTCGCCACCCGCGCCCTCACCGTGCGCGACGCACTGGCCGAAGCGGGCGTGACATTGGGCGAGATTGATCGGGTGACTCCTTCGGAATTCACGCCCCTCACCGACGGGGTGACCGTCACCGTTGTGCGCGTGACCGAGCAGTTCGGTATTGAAGAAGTGATCGTCCCCTTCGAGAAACAGACGGTGCGCAACGAGGGCCTGCCCGCCGGAGAAACGCGCCTTCTGCAAACGGGAGAAAACGGGGTGGATGAGATCACGTATCGCACGGTGTTCGAGGACGACGCGCAGGTATCGCGTTCTGCCGTGCGGCGCGTGACACTCAAAGACCCCGTGCCCGAAATCGTGATGGTCGGCGCACAGACGGCGTTCACCGCCATCCCCATCGACGGCACGCTGGCTTACCTTTCGGCAGGCAACGCTTGGCTCATTCGCGGGTCGAGCGGAAGCCGCAAACCGCTCACCACCTCGGGCGATCTCGATGGCCGCGTGTTTGCCCTCTCACCCGACGGCAAACATCTCCTCTATACTCGCGTGATCTCCTCCGCCGCCGAAACGGCGGGGCTCAGCAACGCGCTGTGGGCCATCAGCGCCACCGAGCCGAGCCCCAAGCCCATTGATCTCGATGCAGAGAATGTGCTGTGGGCCGATTGGTCGCCCGCCGACGAACGCACGCTGGCCTACACCACCGCCGAGCCGCGCAACACCGCGCCCGGCTGGCAAGCCAACAACGATCTCTACATTCTCAACTTCGATACCAAAGGCAAGCCAGATGATCCTGTGCTCGCCCTCGAACCGTCATCGGGCGGGTTGTATGGCTGGTTCGGCACCAACTTCGCGTGGGCGCCCGACGGCGCGCGCCTCGCATTCTCGCAAGCCGACAAGCTGGGGATCATCGATCCCGAAACGGTGACGGCCTCCCCCGTTGCCAGTTACGCGATCTATCAAACGTACAGTGATTGGGTGTGGAATCCGTCCATCGCCTGGTCGCCCGATGGCCGCTTCATTTACACCGTTCTGCACGGCCCGCCCATCGGGCTGGAGACTCCCGAAGACAGCCGCGTGTTCGATGTGGCCGTCGTCGCCGCCGATGGATCGTTCGATGCCTCGCTGATCGCGCGCGCCGGAATTTGGGCCAACCCCCTGCCCTCGCCCGACGGCAAACGCGTGGCTTACATGCAAGCCACTGCTCCGCTCGAAAGCATCACCGGATCCTATCGGGTGGCGATGATGGACAGAGATGGAAGCAACGCCGAAACGATCTTTCCGCCGCTCGATCAGTCCGGGCTCAAACCTTTGAGTGTCACATACGCGTGGTCTCCCGACAGCGAACAACTGGCCGTCATTTTCAATGGCAACCTGTGGGTGGTGGACACCGCCACCGGACTCAGCCAGCAGCTCACTGGCGACGGGCAGACGACGAACCCAACGTGGGTGAAATGAAACGATGAACGATGAAGGGTGAAGGATGAATCAACTCGTTCATTCGTTGCCGAAGGTGCGCCGCTTCGCCCCCGCCATTCTCTGTTTTCTGATTCTCATCGCCTCCCTTTTGTCGGGTTACGCCGTTGTGGCGCAAGCGCAGGCGCAAACGCGCGGGCTCGATCTCGGCGCGCCGATCAACCGCCCTAACAATTTATACGGCGTCAATGTTCATCTGTTGGAGGCCGACAACCGCGACGCGCAATTGGCCGCGCTGAAAGAGTCCGGCTTCGGTTGGGTGCGGCAAAAGTTCGATTGGCAAAATACGGATTGGGTCGAGGCCGATGCGGTGGCGGAGTCCACGCGAGCCAACGGGTTGGGCTTGGTAGCCGTTCTCACCGGATCGACTCCGCCCGACCCGGTGGAGTTCGCCGCGTTCGCGGGTGGGTTCGCGGCGCGGTATCGAGATCGGATCGATCATTATCAAATTTGGGATGAGCCGAATCTTGAGATCGGCTGGAGCGGCCCGCCGAGCGCCGCCGCGTATGCGCGAGTGCTGCAAGCGGCGCACGCGGCCATCCACACCGCCGACCCGACGGCGACGGTGATGCTGGCCGGGCTCGCGCCGACGGTGGAGACGGGGCCGAAGAACATCAGCGACGTGTTGTATTTGCGGCAGCTGTATGAGTTGGGCGCGCGAGATTTTTTCGATGCGGTGGCGGGAAAGCCTTACGGATTCAATTCATCGCCGAGTGATCGCACGGTGGACACGAACACGCTCAACTTCTCGCGGCTGATTCTTCTGCGCGAGGAAATGATCGCGCACGGCGACGGCGGCAAGTTCGTGTGGGCATCGAACTTCGGGTGGAACACGCGGCCTTCGATTTGGGGACAGGTTTCGCCCGAAGAGCAGAGTCGTTTCACTGGCGAAGCGTTCGACCGTGCGGCGAGCGAGTGGCAATGGGCGGGGCCAATGTTTTTGGAAATGCCGAGTCCGAAAGATGGTGTTGACGATCCGCATCGTGGGTTTGCTGTTGATATGTCGTCAATCGTTAGCCTATCGTCAGTGTTACTGCCGGGAGCATATGAGTCGCAAAGTTTAACTGCCTACGCGACCTTCGACGGCGCATGGAAGTTCTCCGATCTCGGCGCGGACATTCCGCAAGACTCGCCCGCAAGCATCACGCTCAACTTCGTCGGCGCCGATCTCGCCGTCACCGTTCGCCGCGCCGATTACCGCGCCTACCTCTTTGTGACGATTGACGGCCAGCCCGCCAACGCCTTGCCGAAAGACTCGAACGGCACAGCGTATGTGATTCTCACCTCGCCCGATCTTCAGCCTCGATTGGACACGATCACACTTGCGCGCGGACTCGCGCCCGGCCCGCACACTGCCGTCGTCCGCGCCGAGCGCGGCTGGGATCAGTGGGCCGTCGTCAGTTTCACCATCGGCCCCAACGTCTCCCGCCCCGACATCCGGTTGCCTCTGACAATGCTCATCATCGTTGGGATGGGCAGTCTCTTCGGATTGATCTATTCGATATCGAAACTTCAAACTTCAAACTCCAAACTCCAAACTTCTCCGCTTCACGCTCCACCCTCCACGCTCCACGCCTCGCTTGCCTTCATAGCCTCGCTCCTCCTCTGGGCTTCGGCCTGGCTCACATGGGGCAGCAACACGGCCAACGAGTTCCGCAAATATGGCGACGCCGCGCCGCTCATTGCCACCCTCCTCACCGCCGGACTCTTTTACTACTCGCCGTTTCTCATACTCACGCTCATTTGCCTCGCCGTCCTCTTTTCACTTTTTTACCTCCGCCCCGATCTCGCCCTGCCGCTCATCGCTTTCTTCATCCCCTTCTATCTCCTGCCGCGCCCGCTGTTCGACCGCGCCTTCTCGATGGTGGAGATTTGCGCGGTGCTGGCAGTGGCGGCGACGGTGTTGAGGTTGCTGCCGCACGCTGTCGAGACGTTGAGGCAAAGAGTCGATTCACCGCAGAGACGCGGAGAGCCCAGAGAACGCAGAGAATTAAAGTTGACTTCTCTGCGCCCTTTGCGTCTCTGTGGTGAAAAACTGATCTTCCTCGATTGGGCGGTCATTGCCTTCATCGCCGCCTCGGCCCTCACTCTCTTCATCGCCGATGTGCGCGGGGTCGCCGTTCGCGAATTTCGCGTCGTCGTCATCGAGCCAGCGCTGTTCTACCTTTTGCTCCGCGCCCTCCCGCTCGACGAAAAACGAATCTGGAACATTGTTGATTGCTTCCTCATCGGCGCGGTCGTCGTCGCCCTCTACGGATTGAGCAACCTCGCCGCCGGGCAGAATCTGATCACCGCCGAGGGCGGCGCCGCTCGCATCCGATCCGTCTTCGGCTCACCCAACAATCTCGGACTCTTTCTCGGGCGCGCGATTCCGATTGCCGCCGCCGTTGCTCTGCTGGGGAACCGACTCCGCCGCCGCATCCTCTACGGCCTCGCGCTGTTGCCCCTGCTCGCCGCCGCCGCCCTTTCATTCTCGCGGGGCGCATTGCTTCTCGGCATCCCGGCCTCGCTCGCCGTCATCCTCCTCTTTTGGGGAAGCCGCCGCGCCGCAATGGCGTTGACCGCGTCCGGCGCAGTCGGAGTCACCGCTCTCGCCTTGCTGTCGCGCAACCCGCGCTTTGCGAATCTTTTCGACATCACCAGCGGCACCGGCTTCTTCCGAATCAACCTGTGGCGCTCGGCGCTGGCCATGTGGACCGATCATCCCATGCTCGGCGTCGGCCTCGACAATTTCCTCTACGCCTATCGCGGCAAATACATTTTGCCCGAAGCGTGGCAGGAACCGAACCTGCCGCACGCGCACAACTTTTTGCTTGACGCGCTCACGCGGACGGGGCTGATCGGCCTCCTCGCTTTTCTCGCCATACTGTTCGCTTTCTCCAAAATCGCATTCGATCTTGTGCGCCCCAACCACCCAACCACCCAACCACCTAACCACCTAACCCCCGACCTCCGCGCTCTTGCCATCGGCCTCGTTGCCAGCATGATCAATTTAGCGGCGCATGGAATGGTGGACACCGGCTTTTGGTTTGTGGATTTAGCCTTCGTGTTTATGATGACGATGGGATTGGTAACAAGGATGAAAAGGGAGTGAGATTCGTTTTGCCAAGGGGATGGAGCTTATTTGCGGCGGCCTCTCCCCAACCGAGCGTACTTCAGTTGTAACTGCTCACGACTTTCTTGAGAGTTGAGTGTTATACAAGACGTGCTGCCCGAACCGACGGTGAATGCCCTGCGCGACTTGTCACGGGAGGAAATGATAGCGCTGATCCAACGCCTGTTCGAAGA
>VGOW01000111.1 GCA_016875735.1 Chloroflexota bacterium
GCTATCTGCCAGTACTTCGCGAGCCTCACGAAAGAGCGGGTACTTCGTCTCGTCAACTCGGAAGTCGTGCGGGCCGCTCAAGCAAGGGCTGTGTAAAAGTGAATAGGTTTTTTGCATACCGACTTAGAACAGAACCCATGATAAGGATAGTGGCGCCTTTGATTTTTGGTACTTGTTTAGCGTTCAACGGGTTCAGGGCCGCCAGCAAGTGCTAAAGGGAATGCTCATCACCGATCTGCGCCTCGAGCGCGAACGGCTGGGCCGCTGAAGGAGGCGCTATGCCCGGCGCAATCCGACTTTCCGCTTTTGATCCGGCCCTCTCTTACAAATTCGCCATCGAAATCGCCGGAATCACTGAATCCTTCTTCACCTCGTGCGAAGGATTGAAACTCGAACGCGAAGTGGTGGATTACAAAGAAGGCGGCACCAACAATTTCATTTACAAGTTTCCGGGCCGCATGAAACAAGAAAACATCCGCCTCAAGCGCGGCGTTACCTTTTCGCCTGCGCTGTGGGATTGGTTCATGACCGGAGCGCGCACCGGCACCGCCATCCGCAAAAATCTCTCCGTCCTCGTCAGCGACCCGGCCGGAATCATTGCCCAGCGTTGGGACGTGCTCTCCGCGTGGCCGGTGCGATACGAAGGGCCGGAGCTGAGAGCAGACAGCATCGAGGCCGCCCTCGAACTTGTCGAGTTCGCGCATCACGGCCTCACCCTCTAAAAGGCAGACGCCAAACGCCCGATGGGTCAGGGCTAATTCGAACCGCAACTCATAGCCGACTCGCAGACCTCGAACACGACGCCGAAGGAGATCAACCCCATCGCCCGCTCGGCGTCGTTTCCCCCGCCAACTTCGCCAGCACCAGCGCCACCAAGATGACCGCCAACTCATACCGGTTCATCCTGACTCACCTCGGTTAGATTGGTCTTCGCAGACCGCAATCGTAACCCAGGTGGGTCACCTTTTTCTTCCCTGTCAATGGACTTTGAGAAGGCCCTACCCCCAGATATGACCGAATCACGGCGATTCCCAATGAGCCAATCTTCGGCTTTCGCTTCAAGAATGGCGACGGCGACGGGTTGAGTCTCGGCGTTGACTTCGACACGTAACACGTAATCCAGATGAACGATTCGACTCTGGCGTGGCTGGCCGCCAACAATGTCAACCCGCTTGCCGCTCTCCTCGCGCCTGACGTAGGGCATCATCCATCCTTTGCCTCGGATGATGGGGTCAATCAGTTCTGCGCGGGTGTCAGCCTCGGACAGGCCCATAGCGCCGATTATAACCGCCGCAGCAACTCAATGATGATGAGGCCGCCCAACCCAACCATCGCCAGCACAAACCCGTAGCCCACGAGCGCGGGATGGGTGAGCACATCGGCGATGGGCTGGCGAGTGATGGCGAAGGCGCGAATGGCGGCGAGGAGCGAGAGCAGGGCAATGGCCGGAGTGAGCCAGCGTGCCCACACGGGGCGGCCCGCGGCGATGATGGCCGAAGCGATCACTGCAACGCCAGTGGCGACGCCGAGAATCAATTGCGGGCGCAGTTCGGGGTCGGTGTGCGCGGTGAGGATGAAAGGGTAGACGGGCAGGATGAGGTAGGCGGCAAACAGCGCGAACACTGTGGCGAGAATACGGGGCCAGTGATTCACCATGAAGTCACCAAGACGCAAGGACACAAAAGAGAACCTTTGTGCCTTTGTGCCTTCGCGCCTTTGTGGTTGAAAATTGTGAGCCGCCAGCGCGGTGAGGATCGCAACTCCGGCCAGCGGCCACAACAAATCGAGCCGCGTCACCGGATACGTGCCGTCACGCACACTCTGCATGAACGTCATCCACTCGACGAGATCGTAGGCCGAGAGGCGCAGGGCGGCGGGCACGGGCCACAGCCACGGCGAAAAGTAGCCGAGCCAGGCGAGCGCGAGGGCGGCGATGCTGAATGTTGAACGCTGAATGCGGAATGCGGAACGGGCGGGCACTACGATTCCGGAATGACGGCGTCGATGATGGAATTGATTTCGGTTTCCTCGCCGTGCTGTGAGTGGAAGTAGTCTTCCATGAATTTGGATCGGCGCATCCGCAGAGCCATGGGCGCGACGGCGCGCACATCGGCGGGGGCGGACTCGGTGCGGTTGTCGGCGGCGGCGTAGGCGCGCGCCGATTCGAACAGCGTGATCTCGGCGCGAAGCGAATCGAGTTTCATCGTTTGCACCAAAGCCAGCCCGGCTTTTTCGGCGGCCTCACTCAGCGTCACTTTGGGCAAAAGATTTCTCGCATTCTGTATTTCGTCGCGCGCGGCGAGAGTCTGATCGGCAAAGGCGGCGATGGCGGCGCGGGGGTTGGTGAGGTAGGCGCGCACGCGGCGGTACGCTTCGAGCCGTTCCGCCGGATCGGTGAGGCCGCGCACCACCAGCCGCAGGCCGAAGCGGTCGAGTATCTGCGGGCGGAGGCGGCCCTCTTCGGGATTCATCGAGCCGATGAGCGCGAAGCGGGCGCGGAAGGTGGCGGCGAACGGCCCGCGCCGCAATGTGTATTGCCCCTGCGCGGCGGCATCCAAAATGGCATCCACGATCTCGTTGCCCAACAGATTCACTTCGTCAACATACAAAAGATTTCGATCGGCGCGGGCGAGGATGCCGCGCTGAAGCATCATGCGCTGATGGGCGACGGCTCGCTCGTTGATGCCGCCCACCACGTCGTCGAGCCGGGCGTTGAGCGGCAGTTCCACGATGGATACCGGCTCCAATGTGGTGAGCGGCTGTCCCTCGCCAAATTTTTTCGCGCAGTCGGGGCACACGGCGTCGATGCCGCCGCTCTCGATGTCTTCGGGCAAACAACCGTAGCCGCACAACGAGCGCGGCACGAGCGGCAGAAGATCGGTGAGCGAACGCACGGCGGTAGTTTTGCCGGTGCCGCGCGGCCCCACCAACAGCACGCCGCTGATGGCCGGGTTGATGAGTGTGAGCGCCAGCGCGGTCTTCATCTCCATTTGGCCGACGAGAGCCATGAACGGGAACGGCAGTTGCTCGGCCACGCCGCGATCTTCGGAGGGCGCGGCTTCGAGAATCGGTTTGGCCGACACTTGTTCGATGAGCTGGACGAGGGAGGAGATGGGCATGGAGTCAGAAGTCAGATGTCAGATGTCAGAGGCCGGGGAGGGGTTATTTGTTTTGGAGGCGGCGTTCGTGCCGTTGTTGGGCTTCGGCGAAGCGCGTTCTTTCCTCTTCGGTTTCGGGTTGGAGTGGGGGGATGGCCGTGGGATGGCCCCGGTCGTCGAGGGCGACGTACACCACGTAGGCCGAGTTGGTGAAGACGCGATCGCCGGTGAGCGGGTTCTCGGCAATGACGTTGACCAACACTTCCATCGATGTGCGGCCCGTCCACGTCACTTCGGCGGTGAGTTCGAGCAGTTCGCTCACGTGAACCGGCTCTTTGAAGGTCATCGAATCAATGGCCACCGTGACGCACGGGCGGCGGGCGTGGCGCATGGCGCACAGGCCGCCAGTCTCATCCACCAGTTTCATGATCCAGCCGCCGTGAACGTTGCCCAGCCCGTTGGCGTGTTCCGGTTGCATCAATTGACTGACGGTGATTCGTGATTCGCGTGAAGGTTTGGGAGGAAGAGTCATGTGCGCTTAATCCATATCATCCTTCAACTCTCCGGCGTCGAGGGTGTGCAGTCGTTCGGGCATCTCTTCCAGCATATCAATCGTGTCGAAGGTGAGATCGCCCATGAGGGGCGCGAGCGCAACCGTGGCCGGGAGGCGAGGCCGCGCGGGCCGCGGCGGCGGAGTCTGCCTCGGCGTGGCGTGATCCGTCACCCGCTTGCGCAGAATGCGCCCGTCTTTGCTCATGTAGCCAACGTAATCGCCCAGCACCGAATACACTTGGCCGTTGCGCAGATCCACGAAGCCAATCCATTCGCCGGCGAGATTGAAAAGGTAGCCGTTCTCGAAGTACGCGGCATGTTCGCCGCGCGTGGTGTAGAGGGGTCGAAGCGCCATGAGAATCTATGCCTGAAAGAATGATGGAAGCATTCACCACAGAGACCACCGAGACCCCAGAGACTCATAGGAATCTCGGAGTTCTCTGTGTGCTCGGTGGTGAAAGTGCGTGAACTGAGGTGATGATTCCCATTATAGCGCAGTCATTCACAGCGAGGCGTAAAGGTCGAGCAAATTTCGGGCAACGTCGTCCCACTTGAACTGCGCCGCGCGCGCGAAGCCTTTCGCTTTCAACTCTTCCCGCGCATCCATCGCCCGCCGTAGTCCATCGGCAATGGACTCCACATCCAACGGATCGACGAGCGCCGACGCGCCCCCGGCGATCTCCGGCAGACACGACACGTTGGAAGTGACGGTGGGTGTGCCGCAGGCCATCGCTTCGAGCAGGGGCAGGCCGAAGCCTTCGTACAGCGACGGATACGCAAGCACGGCGGCCTCGCTGTACAGCGCGGGCAAATCGTCGTCGGGCACAAAGCCGATGAAGCGCACGCGGCCTCGCGCGCCCGGCCCTTCGGCTTCGGCGAAGATGTCGTCGAACAACCAGCCCTTGCCCCCGGCGATGACGAGATTGAAATCGGCGGGCAGTTGCGCGAGCGCCCGAATGAGCCGCCGATAATTTTTGCGCGGCTGGATGGTGGAGATCGAAAAAACGTACGGCGCGGAGCCGAGCCCGTATTTGGATCGAATGGCCGGGTTCGGAGTCGGCTTGAAGATCGGATCGACGCCCTCGTACAGCACAGTGATTTTCGAGTCGGGCGCGCGATAGAGATCGATCAGATCGGACTTGGTGGCGTGAGAGACGGCGATGAGGTGATCGGCGCGAGCGACCGAGCGGGGGACGACTCGCTGAAGGTAATTTCGGAGTCCGGGAGAGGCCGACTCCGGATCGCGCTCGAACGACAGATCGTGAACGGTGAGCACGCTCCGCGCCCGAACGGGGGGCAGGGTGAAATCGGGCGCATGATACATATCGAGCGGGCCGGTGATCAGTTCAACCGGGATCGGCCATTGGAGCCGGTGCCACAATCGCGCCAGCCAAATATCGTGAAAGGGAAGATGGCGCGAAGAAAAGTTTGGCGGCGATGGCGGGAGAGGGTGCGGGAGCGGATTCGGGGAGGCGTAAAAGAGGCGGTACTCGTTAGCGGAGTCGGCGCGGGCGAGGGCGCGCAGAAGTTCGCGCACATATCGCCCGATGCCCGCCCCTTGCCGCACGGCGGCAGTCACTTCGATCCCGATGCGCATGTTCCCGGTAGGGGCGATTCGCGAATCGCCCCTACGCCACCTCTCGATACGTCCATTTGCGATTGACGAAGAAATTCCAGAACAACAGCACGCCCACGCGAGTCATGAGGGCGAGGTTTCCGGCGAGGTTGAATGAAAGGGTGTCGAGGCCCGCGGCGGCCACAAGCGGGCGGGCGGCGGCCAGCGCCAGCGCGAACACCGGCGCGCCGATGATCAGCCCGGCCACGCTGACGACGATGAACTGAAGCAGTTTCTTGCCCGGGTTCGATGCCTGCGCTTCGGGGTAAATCCAAAAGTAGTTCCAGATGAAGTTGCTGATCACGGCCAGCGCGAACGAACACGATTGCTCGATCACTTCCGGGTGATCGATGAAGTAGGCTTGCCCAACGGACATGAGGTGGGCCGCCCGTGGGCCGAGTCCGATGGCGTGAAAGAGATTGAAACTGCCGAAGTCCACCACGAATCCAAACGCGCCGACGAAGAGGAACTTGACGAAGCGTTTAGTTTCTTTGGGCGTGGAGGCGCGAAGTTGTTGGAGGGTTTGCATTGAAGTTGGAAGTTTGAGTTTGAGTTGGGGTTGCGAGTATGCAGAGAAGGCCGAAGAGTGCGCCGATGAAGAGCGGGATGTTGCCGACGTAAAGGTTGTCGAGGAATTGATGGACGGAAAGATGCGCCCAGCATCCGAGCAGGGCGATGGCGAGCGCGCGATGGAAGCCGTCGGCGCGATGGATGATGCGGAGGGTCAAGATGATGATGCTTCCCCACAGGATCAAATAGGCGGCCAGTCCCACCGCGCCCGTTTCGGCCAGCGCGTTGAGATAGATCATGTGCGCATGGCCGAGCGCGTATTGCCATTTCGCCAAGCGATACTGCGGATAAGCCGCTTCGTAATTGCCGAAGCCAACGCCGAACAGCGGCTTCGCGTTCGCCATGTTCGCGGCGGCTTGCCAGTGCGCCAACCGCTCGACGATGGAAAAGTTCGCGTCGTTGACGTGCGCGCCGCGCACATCGTACACCTGCGCGAAGTCGCTCACGTCGGCGAAGCGCGATGAAATGGCCGATGGCAAAAGGCCGAAGTTGTAGAGCGCGGCGAACGCGATCACTGCGCCGCCTGCCAACGCGACTCCAATCCAGCGTTTGCGCGGCCACACGATGAGCATTGCGCCGCCCGCCGCCGCCGCGCCCAGCCACGCTCCGCGCGAGAACGAGAGGAACAGCGCGGCGAGAGTTGCGGCAGTGGCGAGGGAGGCGAGGGTGAAAGTGATACGCGGATGACGCGGGTCGAGCGCGGATGAACGCGGATTATTTTGATTTGTTTTTCCTCCTGAAAGATCCGCGTTCATCCGCGTTTCATCCGCGTTTATCAGCGTTCCCCGGAACCGCCGAACCATGTGAGCGCCTGCTTCGAGCGCAACCATTGCCCCCAACGGCCACACAATGCCCATGAAGCCGCCGAAAGGATTGGGCTGTTCGAGTGTGCCGTAGGCGCGATAGTGATCGCCGAGAATCTTGAACGCCTCGGGTCCATGGCCGCGAAACTGAAACTGCCAAAACCCGATCATCGCCTGCGCCGCGCCGACTCCGAGAAGGATGCCGACTGCCCAACCCAGCCGCCGCCGCCCGGAGGAGTCGGCTGCCATTCCGGCGATCAAATACATCTCGATCCACTTCAGCAACTCAGTCGCAGAATCTTTTGGAGACGCATGCTGATCGAAGTATACAGACAGCGCGGCGGCGCAGAGGTAGAGGCAGAGAGGAATGGTAATTGGCAATTGGGGCCAGAGAATTTGACGGCGAGCCAACCCGCGCAGAAGCCACGCGCCCGCGAACAGCGCGAACGTGATCTGCCCGATGGAGATGGGCATCAACCCTGCGGCGGCGAGCAGCGGCTCGGCGGGGCCGAGGAGAAGCATGATGGCCAGCGCGGCCAGCGGCTCTACGATTGCCAACGCCAGTGTCGCCCCGCCGACACTCATGATGGCCGATCCTTGGATGGGCAGAACGGCGATGGCGATCCCGGCGGCTATTGCAGTTGCGACGAGAAGTGATTTACTGCTGAGAGCGCGACGAGCGCTGAGCGAAACGCTCATGCCAACTTGGAGTAATAATCGATGGCCCGTTGGAGGCCGTCCTCGAGCGAGACCTTTGGCTCCCAGCCGAGCAGGGTTTGGGCTTTGGTGATGTCGGGGCGGCGTTGTTTCGGGTCGTCTTGGGTGCGGCCCCCGGCGATGAGTCGGGTGCCGGCCGGATTGCCAGAGATGCGGTTGATTATGCTCGCAAGTTCAAGGATGGAGATTTCCCGCGGGTTGCCGATGTTAACCGGGTCGTGTTCGTTGGAGTGGAGCAGGCGGGCGATGCCATCGACGAGATCATCCACGTAACAAAAACTGCGCGTCTGCGATCCGTCGCCGTACACAGTGAGCGGCTTCTGCATGAGCGCCTGTCCCACGAAGTTGGGCACCACGCGGCCATCGTTGAGGGCCATGCGCGGGCCAAAGGTGTTGAAGATGCGGACGATGCGCGTGTCCACGCCGTGTTTGCGATAGTAGGCCATCGTCAGCGCTTCGGCGAAACGCTTGGCTTCGTCGTACACCGAGCGCGGCCCCACCGGATCGACGCGCCCCCAATAGGATTCCTTTTGCGGATGTTCCAACGGGTCGCCATACACTTCGGAGGTGGAGGCCAGCAGAAACTTTGCGTCTTTGGCTTTGGCCACGCCGAGCGCGTTCAGCGTTCCCAATGCGCCCACTTTGAGAGTCTGGATGGGGAGTTGAAGATAGCCGGTGGGGGCGATCTTCGACGGGCTGGCCGGGGAGGCGAAATGCAGCACGGCGTCGAAGGAGCCGTCCACGTAAATGTAGTCGGAGACGTTGTGGCGGATGAAGTGGAAGTCGGGGCGCCCGGCGAGGTGATTGATGTTCTGAGTCGATCCGGTGATCAGGCTGTCGATGGCGACGACGCTGTGGCCGTCGGCCAGAAAACGGTCGCTCAAGTGTGAGCCGATGAATCCGGCTCCGCCGGTGATGAGGATGCGCATGAAAGTTTTTCTCCAGAGATGTAACTTGCCGAGCGGATTATACCAGCGGAGGAGGCGCGTTCTCTCCATTCATGTAAAATTGTAGGGCAATCGCATCTAAATATCAGGGGAAAGGACTCTAATGAGGTAGTCTTCTTTCCAAGCGGCTTGAAGTTGTTTAGCATGAATACCGCCTTTGGCAGTTTTTTCTTTTTTCAAAAGATTGAG
>VGOW01000112.1 GCA_016875735.1 Chloroflexota bacterium
ATTGATTTGGCTGACCAGAAGATACTGGCAATAGTCCAAGCGGGTGACGTTTTGAGTTTTGGGTCGCATACTCCCAAACTTATCGGCTTTTTGCCTGTTCGTCAAACACTCAGTTTTGCGTAAGTCCTAAAAGTAATACTTCTGTCATGCCTAAAGTTCAAACTCCTTACGATGCATTGACCTACAAGATCATCGGACTGGCAATGACAGTTCATCGGGAACTGGGGCCCGGTTTTCCAGAGGAGGTTTACAAACGGGCTATGATGGTTGCCATGAATGCGGAAATCATGACATTTGACCGCGAGTTGAGAATCGACATTGAATTCCGGGGTCAGAAGGTTGGTGAATTCAAACTGGATTTTGTTGTCGAACACATCATTGTGGTTGAGTTCAAAGCGGTAGACACATTGCATTTGGCTCACGAGCGGCAAGTAATCTCCTACTTGACCGCCTCCGGCCTTGAAGTTGGCTTGTTGATTAACTTTGGATCTTCCAGCCTGCAACACCAGCGCATTTTCCCGCCCAAGGCCGTTCAATCAAGCGCCGCCTTCCAAGCCAGAAGAAATAGATATCCTCAATCCGTTGAATCCGGTAAATCCGTTGACGAATCATGAACAACCTCGATCAAATCTCCACCCGCATCCGCGAAAGCCTCTCCTCCAAAAACGCCGCGCGCGATAAAGCCCTCGAACGTTCGCGCACGCTCATCCGCTTCTGCGCCAACTCCATCCGCGCCGCTCACCGCGACGAGCGCGGCGAGGCCCGCGCCCAACTCGCCCAAGCCCGCGAAATCGTCGAAGCCATTCGCGCCGACCTCGCCCACTACCCCGACCTCTATCATGCCGGATACACTCAAGACGCGCTCAAAGAATTTGCCGAAGCCAGCATCGTTCTCGCCCTCATCGCCGACGAGCCACTGCCCGACCCTGACTCGCTCGGCGTGGAATATGCCGCCTACCTCAACGGACTCGGGGAAGCCGCCACCGAAATGCGCCGCCGCTGTCTCGACATCATCCGCCACGATCACTCCGCCGAAGCCGAGCGCCTTCTCGAAGCGATGGACGAAATCTACAACCTCCTCGTCACCATTGATTACCCGGACGCCATCACCGGCGGCCTGCGCCGCACCACCGACGTTGTCCGCTCCGTCGTCGAACGCACGCGCGGCGACCTCACCACCAGCCTCCGCCAACAACGATTGCAGGAAGCGCTCAAGAAATACGAATCGGGGAAAGCCTAACGCGGTAATGCGCCCGGTTTCAATCTTTTTACACCCTCCGTGTTGTCCCATAACATGGGGCCTCTATGATGACAGCATCAACCAATGGAGGCAACCGTGAACAGTAAACTCATCACCAAATTTTTCGCAAGCATCGTCACACTCGCCACCGCCTGTGTGCTTGCCCTCGGTGGGCTGCTTCTCGCGCCGCCAGCGGCCCGCGCCGACGAAGGCACGCCCACCCCCGGCCCCTTCGCCGACGGCACGCGCCTCGAATACCTTTGCCGCGAGCAGGGCCGCGCGCTCGAAGGCCAGCAAGATCGACTCAACGTCGCCAACGATCTCGCCGACAAAACCGAAACGTGAATCAACGAGCAGAAAGCCAAAGGCAAAGATGTTTCCGCGCTCGAGTCGGCGCTGGCCGCATTCGAGTCGGCATTGGACTCGGCGCAGGCCAAACACGATGAAGCCCAAAGCGCATACGACTCTCAATCCGGCTTCGATGGCAACTGCAAAATGACTGACCGTGATCAGGCGAAGACGACTTTGCGCGCGGTGGGCGACGGCCTCCGCGAAGCGGGCCGCATTCTCAAGGACGCTGGCCGTGAATTCCGCCGCGCCGTGCAAGACTGGCGCAAAGCCAATCGCCCGACTGAATCAACGGCAACACCGTAGCCGCCTTTGCGCCCCCTCCCCTATTCGTGCGCTTCTGAATGGGGGAGGGTTGGGATGGGCGTCATCACCCCATACAGCCCCAAGTCCCCGCTCCTCCCATCCGACCGAAACATCTCCAACACACTCAGCCCTGCGCCCTCTGCCAACCCCCGCAACTCCTCTTCCGTCACCTCGTGCACGAACCTCAACCCGCGCCCTCCGCTTTCCCACCTCATCAAATAATCGCCGTTCCCCAAATCTGCTTCGATCTTCTTCCGCATCCGCTCGCTGTGTGTGATTCGCCACACCGAAATCACCACGTGACCGCCCGGTTGTGTCACCCGCGCCAACTCGCGCATCAGCGGTTGGCGCTCGGGCAAATGATGCAGAGCTGCAAAACAAATCGTCGTCGGGAAGGCGCCCGAGGTGATGGGCAATGGGCGGGCAACATCGGCCAACGCAAATTGTAGGGGCGGGGCTTGCCCCCGCCCTCCTTGCCCCTGCCCGATGGCCCGCCCGATGAGTCGAGTGCTGAAATCCAATCCAACGTATCCGCATCCGTTCGGCAGAATCTTGCTCACCCGCCCATCGCCGCAACCCACGTCGAGTACCGCCGATAGATCGAGTCCTCTCAGCGCCTGCCGAATGCCGGGATGGATCGCCGCGCGCGAGCGCGAAAACTCGGCGGCGAAAGAATCGTAGAAGTCGCGGTTGAGTTGAGAGAAGTTCATGTGTTATTGCCTGCGCCTCATTGGCGTTATAATACATTCAGGAAAGGTGAAGCCCATGACGACCGATGCCTTATTAGTGCAGATACGCAGCCTGGAGGCTCAGCTTGCAGTGCTGAAGGCGGATTTGCGGCAATCCGGCCAACCACCTAAGTCGCTTGCAGCATATTACGGCGTGCTTAAAGGTGCTTCTGAGACGACTGAACAAGAAATCGAGTCGGCCAAACTCGCCATAAAGATGAATCCGGTGTGATGGTTTACATTGTAGACTCACACGCGCTGGTTTGGTTTTTGGAAGGCAATGATCGGTTAGGCGAGACTGCAAAGGCTATGCTTGCCGATCCCGATGCGCGCCTCGTCATCCCTTCAATTGTTCTCGCCGAAATCGCCTATCTTTATAACCGTAAGCGAATCAAGGCAAATGTGCGTCAGGTTCTGGCTGATGTGGCCAGCGCCGATAATTGCACAGTCTACCCTCTCGATGAGCGAGTCGCTGAACGGATTCCCGACGGTCTGGAACTTCACGATGCGATTGTTGTCGCGACGGCTATAGTATATCGTGATGTCTTGGGCGAGGATGTTGCGGTGATCACTAAAGATGCGTCGATCGCCAACTCGGGCTTGGTGGCAGTTCTCTGGTAGACAATGCCTCTCAATACTACTCGTTGGCGCGAAACGAAGTTGCACAACGATCCCGCCGATGATCGACTCCTGCCCATCATCGAGGCCGTGCGCGCTCTGCCCGAAGCCAACGCCCACGACATCCATGCCATTCTGCGCCGTTACCCCAAACACGGCGGCGGCGGCTCGTACAGCAAGCACCACATCATTCACGCTTACAGAAGATTGTGTGATGCGGGGGAGATTCCTTTCGAGCGCGAGACACTGCGGCGGCTGCAGATGAAACCCACGCGCACCATTTCCGGCGTGGCCCCCGTCACCGTGCTCACCAAACCGTATCCGTGCCCCGGCCAGTGCATCTTTTGCCCCACCGATGTGCGGATGCCGAAGAGTTATCTGCGCGACGAGCCGGGCGCGATGCGCGCCGAACAGCACGCCTTCGATCCATACGCCCAAACCTTTCACCGCATTCGATCCTTCTCGGCGCTGGGGCACGGAGTCTCCAAAATCGAACTGTTGATTCTTGGCGGCACGTGGTCATCGTATCGCCGCGATTATCAGGAATGGTTCGTGCAACGGTGCCTCGACGCGATGAATGGTCGCGACTCTCGCTCGTTGGCCGAGGCGCAGAAGTGGAACGAGTCGGCGCCCCACCGGAATGTGGGGCTGGTCATCGAAACACGCCCCGATCACATTGATTGGAACGAGATCAAATGGTTGCGAATGCTCGGCGTCACCAAAGTTCAGATGGGCGCGCAGAGCTTAAGCGATCGCATTTTGCAGATCAACAAACGCGGCCACACCGTCGAACAAACACGGGAAGCCGTCAACCTTTTGCGCGCCGCCGGATTCAAAATTGCTCTGCACTGGATGCCCAACCTGCTCGGCGCGACGCCGGACTCGGATCGCGAAGATTTCATGCGCCTGTGGAGCGACCCGGCTCTGCGCCCCGACGAGTTGAAGATTTACCCGTGCTCACTGTTGGCAAACGCCGAACTGTATGAATACTGGCGGCGCGGCGAGCACCGCCCCTATGCCGATGATGAATTGCTGGAGTTGGTTGCGGATTGCATGACTCGCGTGCCGCGCTACTGCCGTGTCAATCGAGTCATCCGCGACATTCCCGCGCCGAACATTGTGGCCGGCAGCACGCGCTCGAACTTGCGGCAGGATGCCGAGCGACTCATTCGCGAGCGCGGCTTGCGCGACGAAAGCCTACGCGCCCGCGAAGTGCGCGGCGCAAATGTGCGCGCCGACGATTTGCGCCTCGAAACGATCGCGTATGAAACGAGTGTTGGCGCGGAGCATTTCATTTCGTTTGTGACGAGCGCAGATAAGGTGGCCGGGTTTGTTCGACTCTCACTCCCGGCCCCCACTCTTGATCCCTCCCCCGTCGCTGAATTACGCGACGGGGGAGGGGAAGGGGTGGGGGTCGCCATGATCCGCGAACTGCACATCTACGGCCCCGCCCTCTCTCTCGGCGACGACTCGAGCGGTGAAGCCCAGCATCTCGGGCTCGGCGCGCGCCTCCTCTCCCACACCGAACAGATCGCCATCGAGCGCGGCTACAAAAAGATCGCCGTCATCTCCGCCATCGGCACGCGCGAGTATTACCGCAAGCGCGGGTTTGAGGTGGAAGGGTTGTATATGACGAAGCGGTTGGCATCAACTTGGAAGTAAAGAAGGCGCAGGTGATACCATGAGTGGTTCAGATATTTTGCAGTCCGTCCAGTTTGTCACCGTCAAGGGCAAACGGTTCGCGATATTGAGCGCCGATGATTGGGAGGCGCTGATTGAATGGCTGGAAACAGTAGAAGATGCGCTCGTCGCCAAAGAAGCGTTTGCCCAGCTGAAAGCGGCCGGCGGCGACCGCAAACGCGCCGGGTGGGTTGAGTGGAGTAACGTATCGGGAGAGATCGGGTGAGTCTTTACACGGTCTATGTTACGCGGGGCGCGCTCCGCGAGATCAAAGACCTGCCCGGCCAAATGCGCCATCGAGTCAAACGCGCCATTGATGAGCTTGCCAACACTCCTCAACCATCCGACAGCAAAGTGGTTGAACTTCCTGAAGAACTGGGCTTCGATGTGACATTATGCCGCCTCCGATTGGACAAGTGGCGAATCGTATACGCCGTCACCGAATCCCAAAAGATCATTGACGTATTGGCCGTGCGGAAACGCCCGCCCTATGATTACGGCGATCTGCAAGCGTTGCTTTCGGAAATCCAATAGCATAATTATGCGCCACTGAACCTTCACCAAAATGTGCGCCAATATCCTCCCCACCGACATTACTCTAGCCTCTCAAAACGCCGACCCTGCCAAACTGGCCGCCTTCGAGGCCCGCATCACGCGCGGCGAAAAGATCGAGCCGGGCGATTGGATGCCCGCCGAATATCGCAAGCAGCTCGTCCGCATGATCTCACAGCACGCCCACAGCGAGTACGTTGGAATGCTGCCCGAAGGCTCGTGGATCACTCGCGCCCCCAACCTGCGGCAAAAATTGGTGCTGATCGCCAAAGTGCAGGATGAAGGCGGCCACGGGCAATATCTCTATCATGCCGCCGAAACCCTCGGCGCGACGCGCGAAGAGATGATCGAAGCCCTCCTCAACGGCAGAGCCAAATACTCGTCCATCTTCAATTACCCGCCGCTCACGTGGGCCGACATGGGCATGATCGGCTGGCTCGTCGATGGCGCGGCCATCAAAAATCAAACCATGCTCGCCCACTGCTCCTACGGCCCGTATTCGCGAGCGATGGTGCGCATCTGCGCCGAAGAAAGTTTCCACAACAAGCAGGGCAAAGAGATGATCTATCGCTATGCGCTCGGCACGCCCAAACAGAAAGCAATGGCGCAGGATGCCCTCAACCGCTGGTGGTGGCCGACTCTGATGATGTTCGGCCCGCACGACTCCGACTCGCCCAACACCCCGCAGCTCGCGCGCTGGGGAATCAAAACCAAGAGCAACGACGAACTGCGCCAAGAGTTTGTGGATGAAACCATCGCCGAAGCGCACCTCGTCGGCCTCACCATTCCCGACCCCGACCTGCGCTACGACGAAGCCAGCGGCCACTGGCTCATCGGCAAGATCGATTGGGATGAGTTTTGGCGAGTAGTAAACGGCGACGGCCCCTGCAACAAAGAGCGCCTCGCCGCCCGCAACAAAGCCCACGACGACGGCCAGTGGGTGCGCGAAGCCCTCGCCGCCTACGCCCACAAATCCAAATCTGCAATCTGAAATCTGCAATCCCATGGATACTCAATGGCCCCGCTACGAAGTATTCGAGAAAGAGCGCCCCGACTGGCCGCATCGCAACGCCGGTTCGGTGCACGCGCCCGACGCCGAAATGGCGCTGGAGAACGCGCGCGATGTGTTTGTGCGGCGGCCGCACTGCCTCAGCCTGTGGGTCGCCCCGGCCAGCGAAATTTTTTCGATGACCGCCGAGCAGCTCGCCGGGTTTGATTGGCGATCCGTTCCGGCGGGCCCCGACTCCGAACCCTACCTCGTGTTCCAAAAACAAACACAGCGAGCCGCCGAGACCTTCGTCGTGCATGTCGGCGAAGTGGAAGCGCGCTCCCACGCGGAGGCGATGTCCCACGCGGTAGAAAAGTTCGGCAGTGGCGGCGTGTTCGTGTGGTGGGTGTGTCCGGCTCGCGCCGTCACGCGCAGTGAAGAGTCCGACGTGAGCGCCATGTTTGCGCCGTCGGAGTCGAAGCCCTATCGCCAGCCGCATTTCTACAAAGTCATCGCGCAGCTACGCGAGATCAAATCGAAGGCCAGCGAATGAACTCCGCCGCCCTCGCCGCCAAACTTCTGGCCCTCGCCGACGACGAATACATTCTCGGCCACCGCGATGCCGAGTGGACGGGCCACGCGCCGATCCTCGAAGAGGACATTGCTTTTGCCAACATCGCGCAGGATGAAATTGGGCACGCGGTTTTGTGGTACAACGCGCTGAAAGACTTAAACGGCGACGACCCCGACCGGCTCGTGTTCTTTCGTGAGTCGAGCGGTTGGCGCAACGCCCAATTCGTCGAACTCCCCAAAGGCGATTGGGCGTTCACGATGGTGCGGCAGTATTTGTTCGACGCGGCGGAGCTCGTTCGATTGGCGGAGACCGTGAACAGCGCTCACCGAGCCGTTGCCGAAGTGTCCGAGAAAATTCGGCCTGAAGAGATGTATCACTACCGCCACACGTCGAACTGGGTGAAGCGGCTCGGTTTGGGAACGGAAGAGAGCCATCGGCGGATGCAGGCCGCGCTCGATTCGCTGTGGCCGCGCGCGCTGCAACTGTTTGCGCCTCTGCCCAATGAAGATGAATTGATCGCCGCTGGCATTTTCCCCGCGCCGGACAAATTGCGCGCGGCGTGGGAAGGCGCGACTCGCTCGTGGCTGACCGACTCCGGGCTGACCATCCCGACGATCACCGCGTCCGCCGCCGACCGCGAACAGCACACCGAGCATCTCGCCGCGCTGTTGGCGGAGATGCAAGAGGTGGCGCGGCTCGAACCGCCCGACGTGAAGTGGTAACGACTCTAACCGCGAAGACGCAAAGATCGCGAAGAATCATTTGTGATTTCCTTTGCGCTCTCCGCGCCTTTGCGGTGAAAAAAGATGTTAACCCCGCTTGAGATATGGAGCGCGCTTGAAGACGTGAAAGACCCGGAGATTCCGGTGGTGTCCGTCGTCGAGATGGGCATCGTGCGAATGGTCGCCGTCGAACACGGCAAAGTCACGGTGACGATGACCCCCACGTTCTCCGGTTGCCCGGCTCTGCATGTGATGAAGTCCGAGATCGAGAATCGAATCAGGCAGATGGGAGTCGAGTCGGTCGAAGTGATCGTGGCTCTCGCCCCGCGCTGGACGACGGACTGGATCACCGAAGCGGGGCGCGCCAAACTCAAAGCCTTCGGCCTCGCCCCGCCCCCGCGCGTCAACGGCGACGCCAACGTGTTCTTCGTCGAGGCCGCCGCTTGCCCCTTCTGCGGGTCGAGCGACACGGCGATCAAAAACACATTTGGCCCCACGCTCTGCCGGACGATTCATTATTGCAACGCCTGCCGACAGCCGTTCGAGCAGTTCAAGCCGGTGTGAGATGAGCCGCCGCTGGCCGCTGACGAATCTTCTCCTTGCCGCCGTTGCCTGCGCCCTGCAAGATGGGGCGCAGACACC
>VGOW01000113.1 GCA_016875735.1 Chloroflexota bacterium
CGCCTCCGAAACCATGGTGGGGCAATTCATTCTCGCCGCCGGGCCCAACGCCTTTGCCATTGCCATCATCGTTCCTCTGTTGCTCGCCGTTTACCTTTCGGTTCAGCAATCCGAGTCGCAAACAGCAACCTGAAAAATTTGAGTCCGACAGGATCACATTCATGACCGACATCAACACTCTGGCCCTGCACGCCGGATACGACCCCACATCGGGCGGCGGGCTGTTCCCGCCTCTGCACATGGCCGTCGCTTATCCATACGACTCCGCCGAGCGGGGCCGCCTCATGTGTCTCGGCGAAGACTCCGGCTTCACTTACAGCCGTGTGGGCAACCCCACCAACGATATTTTGGAGAAACGCCTCGCGGTGATGGAAGGCGGGGAGGCCGGGTTGGCAACCGCCTCCGGGTTGGCGGCAGTGTTCATGGCCGTGCTTCAATTCATCGAAAAGACGAAATCGGAAGTGGTATGTTCGGGGCGCGTCTATGGCAACACGAAGAATCAACTTCGACTCACCTGGCCGACGCTCGGCGTGACTCCGCGCTTCGTGGATTCGCCGCACGATCTCTCCGCGTGGGAAGCCGCCATCAACGAAAACACGGCGGTCGTGTACGTCGAGTCGCCGAGCAACCCCGATGTGTTCGTGGCCGACGTGAAAGCGCTGGCCGATCTCGCTCACCAACACAACCTGCCGCTCATCATTGATAGCACGCTGGCCACGCCCGTCTTTCTGCGGCCACTGTCGCTCGGCGCCGATGTGGTCATTCATTCGGCCACAAAGTATCTCTCCGGCCACTCGGCGGCGCTGGGCGGTGTGATCGTGGGCCAGCGCGATTGGGTCGAAGGCATTCGCAACGGCCACTATCATTTCGTTGGCCCAACAATGAGCGCCTTCAATGCCTGGCTCACACTGATGGGAATCGAAACGGTGGGCCTGCGTATGGCTCGCGCAGTGAGCACCGCGCAAAAGGTCGCCGAGTTTCTCGCCGCGCACCCCAACGTGCAGAGCGTCAATTATCCCGGCCTGCCCACTCACCCTCAGCACTCATTGGCGATAGCGCAAATGGGCTGCGGCGGCACGTCACTGCTGTCGTTTGTCGTCGAAGGCGGAACGAAAGGCGCGTGGGCAGTGTTGGAATCGCTGAAGGTGATCATTCAAGCCACGCATCTCGGAAGCAATCAAACGGTGGCGGTTCACCCGGCGACAACGACTCACGTGCGCCAGCCGCCGGAGATGCGGCAGGCCGCCGGTGTGCTCGATGGGATGATCCGCTGTTCGGTGGGGCTGGAAGACCCCGGCGATCTGATCGCCGATCTCGATCAAGCGCTGGCGACGATAGAGTGAATCGCCTCGCCCGCAACGCCTCGGTGGTGATGGCCGGATTCGTGGCCGCCAACCTGCTGGGGCTCCTCCGCCAGATCATCATCAACCGCGCCTTCGGCGCCAGCGCACAACTCGATTCATACTTCGCCGCCTTTCGCGTGCCCGACCTTTTGTTCAACGTGCTGGCCGGGGGCGCGCTCGGCTCGGCCTTCATCCCCATGTTCACCGGCCTGTTGGCCGACGAAGCCGCAAACGACAAAGCATGGCGGTTGGCGAGCGCCGTGCTCAACAACTTGCTCATCGCCCTGTGCGCGGCGGCGGGCGCGGCGGCGCTGATCGCGCCGATGCTGGTGAGCGCATTGCTCGCGCCCGGCTTCGACGCCGAACACCAACAACTCACGGCGGGGCTCATGCGCGTGATGCTGATCTCCACCGTCGTCTTCGGCGCGAGCGGGTTGTTGATGGGCATTCACAACGCGCATCATCATTTTCTCGCTCCGGCCATTGCGCCGGTCGTGTACAACCTCGGCATCATCGTCGGCGCATTGGCGGCGAAGCGGTTCGGTATTTACGCCTTGGCGTGGGGCGTGACTCTCGGCGCGGCTTTGCATCTCGCCGCGCAGCTGCCCGCGCTCATTCGCCATCAGCCAATCTATCGCCCCGCGCTCGATTGGGGAAACGAATCGGCGCGGCAAGTGGGCCGGCTCATGCTGCCGCGCATGTTTGGCTTGGCCGTGTGGCAGATTAACTTTTGGGTGAACACCGCCATCGCCTCCACCCTGCCCGCCGGCAGTCTTTCCGGGCTGACCATCGCCTTTCAGATTTTCACTTTTCCGCAGGCGGCTATCGCTCAAGCGATTGCCACCGCCGTCTTTCCCACTCTCTCGGCGCAGGCGGCGCGCGGCGAAAACGAGTCACTTCGCGGAACGCTGATCGCCGCGCTCAATCTGACTCTGTTTTTGGCCCTGCCCGCCACGCTCGGATTGATTCTGTTGGGCAAGCCGATCATTGCCTTGCTGTTCGAGGGCGGCGAGTTCACCGCGCGCGCCACCGATCTCGCGGCATGGGCGCTGGCGTGGTATGGCCTCGGACTTGTCGGGCATTCGATTGTGGAAGTGGTGACCCGCGCCTTTTACGCGATGAAGGACACGCGCACGCCGGTGACGGTGGGCGCCGGGGCGATGATCCTCAACGTGATTCTCAGTTTGGCTTTCACTCGACTCTTCGCAACGTGGAGCTGGATGCCGCACGGCGGGCTCGCGCTGGCAAACTCGCTGGCCACAGCCATCGAAATGATGGCGCTGATTCTGATTCTTCGACGGCGGCTCAATGGATTGGGCGCGCGCAATATGCTGGCGAGCGTGTGGCGCTCGGCGCTGGCGGCGCTGGCGATGGGCGCGGCGGTGTGGGGTTGGGCGCGAGCCGCGTCGGAGTCCGTGTGGCTGGCCGGGTTGGGCGGCGCGGCGGCCGGCGCGGCAGTGTACTTCCTCTTCGCGCTGATCCTTCGCAGTCCAGAGATTCGATTGCTGAGGCGAAATTAATTCACGGCGGGGGCGAACAATTCTTTCAGCGAAAGTTCCAAGCCGGGAAAGGTGGGCGAGGTGAGCGTGTCGTTTTCGGCGAGGCGGGCCGCCTCGCGATAGGCCTTGCCTTCGAGGCGAAGCACTTCAACAGTTTTGCCTTCCGGATCGACAAGCCAGTATTCGGCGATGCCGGCCTGCGCGTATTCTTCGCGCTTCACCCTGCGGTCACGATCGATATCGGCCTGAGTGCCGGAAAGGATTTCAACGACGAGATCGGGGACGCCCCAATACTTTTCGATGCGGTTGGCGTGCGCGGCAGACATGAAGACAAGATCGGGCTCGCGGATTTTGCCGGGCCAGAGGCGCACAGGCAGAGGCGCGTAGCGAATCTGCCCAAGTTTGTGTTGAGCCACAAAGGCAAAGAGCGCAGTCGTGAGTCGCAAAGAAATGAGCTGATGAGATTCGGTGGGCATGGGAGGAAACTCCAGATTCCCGTTTGAGAGTTCGACGAAACGACCGCGATCGGAGACGAAATAATATTCGTCCTCCGCCCATTCGCCGGGGCCGGGCAGGAGTTCGAGCAGGTTGGAAATGACGGTTGGCTCGTGGGCGACCATGATGCACCTCTGTCGAGATTATAGCATTGGCTAATTGACTCGCCACACACCATCGACTCGGGTGAGGGTGATCTCGACCAGCGCGGCGGCCTGTTCCGGAGGGGAGGCCGCCACCGTTGCCGAGTCGGATTCCAAATGGATGCGCTGTGGCTCGTATCCGGCGTCGAGTGCGGCGAGGGTGAGCTGCAGATAATCGGCGGCCAGCGCGTCCGAGTCGAAGCTGCCGCCCGATGCAATCACCGCATTGACGCTGGCGAGATAGCGGGCGGCAGTGGCGAAGTCGGCGGCCTCGATGGCCCGATCCACTTCGATGAGCATGGTTTCGAGAGCAACATTCTGCGGCGCGGAGGGGTGGCGGTCGTAATCGGCGGTGATGTCTTCGCGCACGGCGCGGGCAATGTCGGGAACCCACGCGGTGAGGAAGTGCGCCGATGAATCGAAGGCTTGCTGGTAACGGCGCACGGTGTCGTAATAGGCAATGGTGAAAGCAGCATCATTCTTCCATCGTTCGTCGAGCGGCTGCGCGCGAAGATGATCGAGCCACTCGCTTTCGATGGTGGACAGCGATTTGTTGTATGCCACTCGCAAGCCGCCATCGAGCATCGCGCTCTCGCTTCCCGCTCGTTGAAACGCGCCGAGCAGCACTGTGAACTGATCCCAACCATATTCGGCGACGAGATATTCAATGAGCGCCGCGCCTTCGAGGTAGCCAATCTCATGCTGTGAGGCGTAAAAGTTGTCGGCGAGTTGGGCGAGAGGGATGTATCGGTCGAGGGCCAGCACGCCGACCATGCGCGGCTCGAACGGTTCCTCTTTGAAATGCCCTCCGGCGATATACGTGGCCATGCCCTCTTCGATGAGCGACGGGCGCTGGCCTCCGCCCTGCCGGTTGAGAATGTGCGCCGCCTCGTGCCGAAAGACGGTCTCCAAGCCTCCGCCCGCGTAATCGCGATCGATGTAAGTGATGGTGACAGAGTCTGACGCGAAGCCGCCGTGCCCCAACAAACGGTCGATGAAGTTGAACGCCATCTTTCCGGCTTGTTCGCGCCCCAGCTTCTCTTCGACAAACGCGATGGCCGATTCGGCGGTGGAGCGAATCGTTTCGATGTCTCGCTCGGCGGCGGAGCCGGTGATGTAATTGAAGGCACAGCAATCGCTCTCGGCGGTGATCCATTCGGCTTCGCGCTGGGCAACGGGCAACTCGTTGCGCGGCAATACGTTCACGGTGAAGGTGAGCGTATTGTTGTCTTTGATTTCGTCGCCGCTCCGAATCTCGCCCTGCGGATCGAGCACGACGGTGATCGTTTGCGGCCCGGCGAGCCCGGCCGTGTCCCACACCCACGCGAACGTCGCCTGCAATCGCCCGCCGAGTCCGTATCGCTCCGCCGGGCCGAAGGCCAGTTGTGTCTCTCCCCAATACATTGCCACCGGAAAGTTCTCCAGCCCAATGTTTGCGCCGTCGCGCGGAAAGACCTCGAAACTGACTCGGTCGCCCGAATAGATTCCGGTGTCGGGATGCACGGCGACATCACCCGGCCCGATGTAAAGATCGGATGGGCGGGCGAGTGTGGGGGTGGCCGCCGCCGTCGGCGGAACAGCGGGCGTGGGGGCAACCGCCTCCGTCGGCGCGACCGTCGGAGTCGGCGCGGCGCGGGGGAGAAGAGTGTTGCAGGCGAGGGCAAGCGCGGCGGTAATCGCAAACGCGAATCGAATCGGGCGCATGAGAGGATTGTAGCAGATGGCGGGTGACGAGGAGCGGAGAGCGAATAGCGGATGGCGGATGGCGGATGGCTTATAATCAATAGATCATGGTAGCACTCTGAGCGAGGGCCTGCGGAGCAGGCCGTAGTCGACGAGTGCGATTTTGGCCGCGAATCCGCGCCCTTCGACTTCGCGCCGAAAAGCATCGGTGCTTCGCTCAGGACGCTCGCGTGATCTACTGATAATGATCAACGCTCGCTGGTGAAACGTGAACCGCCGATTCGTTCTCTCATCTCTCCTCATCGCCGCACTGCTCTTCAGCCTCGCGCCGTCGTTCCCCTCGTGGGCATTCTCGATCACGGGCGAGGAAGAAACATTGCCGCAGATTCGCGGGCTGCTCGATCTGGCCGGGCAAACCGTTCGCCCTCCGCTCGACCTGCGCCCCCATGCGTCCATCGCGCACGCCGACGTGAACCCCTATGGCATCAACACCTTTCTGCACCAAGAGGTGGAGTCGGCCAAACGTGAGAAGCAAGCCCAGTTGATCGCTGAAGCCGGTTTCCATTGGTTGAGGCAAGAGTTCCCGTGGTACGACATCGAGATCAGCGGCAAAGGCAATTTCGACGATTGCCGATTCCCGCCGTGCCATTCGGCGTGGGATAAGTATGACGAGATCGTTGACCTCGCCGACGAACACGGATTGGAGATCATCGCCCGACTCTCGTCGCCGCCGTCGTGGAGCCGGGCCGACGGCGACGCACGGGGAGCGTTTGCCCCGCCCGACCATTTTGCCGACTTCGCCGATTACGCCACCGCCGTCGCCGACCGTTATCGCGGGCGCGTGACTCACTTTCAGATTTGGAACGAGCCGAATATTTATCCGGAGTGGGGCGAGCAAACAGTGAACCCCGAGTCGTACACCGAACTGCTGTGCGCGGCGTACGGCGCGATCAAAAAAGCCAACCCCGATGCAGTGGTGTTGGCCGGAGCGCTGGCGCCCACCAATGAACTCACCGGCGACAATCTCAACGAGTTCGTGTTTTTGCAGAGGATGTACGACGCGGGGGCGGGCGCGTGCTTCGACATCATGAGCGTGCAGGGCTACGGCCTGTGGAGCGGCCCCACCGATCAGCGCCTCAGCCCGATCACCGTGAACTACAGCCGTCACGTGTATCTGCGCGACATCATGGTGCGCAACGGCGACGAGGGCAAAGCGATCTGGATCAGCGAGATGAATTGGAACGCCGTGCCGCCGGAGAGTGGCCTGCCCGCAAACTATGGGCAAGTGACGCTCGAACAACAGGCGCGCTGGGCGCCGCTGGCTTACGAACGGGCGCGGGAGGAGTGGCCGTGGATCGGCGTGATCAATTTTTGGTTCTTCAAACGCGCCGACGACTCGGAGAAGAATCAAACGTGGTATTACTTCCGCATGGCCGATCCCGACTTCACACTGATGCCGGTGTATGAGGCGATGAAAGAATACATCGCCGCGCACCCGTACGCGCCCTGAAACGAATCCGCAGATTACGCGGATTGGCGCAGATTCGTTTTTTCATCTGCGAGAATCTGCGTGCTCTGTGGATCAACCGTCTTGTCCCGCCAATCACTCGCCATCGCCGCTATTCTGCTCGGCGCCTTTCTGCGCTTCTATCGCATCGACGCGCAATCGTTTTGGAACGACGAAGGCAACAGCGCGCGCATCGCCGAGCGGAGTGTGCAGTTGATCATCGAAGGCGCAACGGGCGACATTCACCCGCCGGGATATTATCTTCTGCTGGCGGCGTGGCGGGCCGCCGCCGGCCACAGCGAGTTTGCCCTGCGCGGACTCTCGGCCCTCGCCGGAATCGTTCTCGTCGCTCTCGTCTACCGTCTTGGCCAACGCTATTTCGACGAGCCGGCCGCGCTGTGCGCCGCCTTCTTCGCCGCCGTTCACCCGGCGCTGATCTATTACAGCCAAGAGGCGCGGATGTATGAGTGGGCGGCGCTGTGGGGGGCGGCGGCGTTTTTGGCGATTGATAAGCGAAGATTGGAGATTGGAGATTGGAGATTTGCGATTATTCTCGCTGCCGGGCTTTACACACATTACTCTTTCGCTTTCATCGTCATTGCCCTCAATCTTCTTTTCCTCGCTCGGATTACCCAACTTGCGATAACCAACAACCCATCCTCCAATCTCCATTCTCTACTCCTCAATCTCTTCCTCCCCCAACTTTTTGCCCTTCTTCTGTTCTCTCCGTGGCTGCCCATCGCCCTGCGGCAAATCACCTCATGGCCTGCGGCGCGAGAATATCTGCCGCCGCTCGACTCGCTTATCGGCGTGACGCGCTGGATGACGGTGGGCGCGACCATTGACGCGGCGGCGGCAACCCCGGCCATTCTCGGAGTCATCATGCTGTTGCTTCTCGGCCTTCGGCGGCGCGGGCAGATTCTCGCGCCATTGATATGGCTTCTCGCGCCCTCCGTCGCCACAGTCGCGCTCGGTTTGTTCTCGGCCACGTTCGCCAAATTTCTCATCGTCGGCGTCCCGGCGTTATGCCTCATCATCGGCAACGGCGCGGCAGGGATATTCGCGCGCGAGGCCGGCGAGCCGGTTTCACTGACGAGAGGGCTTTCGCACGGAAGCACTCGCCATCGCGCCGTCGCCGTGCCGTCGTTGGCGGGCGCATTGCTGGTGGGAATCACGGCGGCGGCATCCCTTTCGAATCTATACTTCAATCCAACTTACGCGCGCGCCGATTATCGCGGCATCGTTCGCTATCTCGACTCGATTGCCAAACCGGGCGACGCCATTTTGCTCAACGCGCCGAA
>VGOW01000114.1 GCA_016875735.1 Chloroflexota bacterium
GAGCAGAGAGCTCTTGCCCATCTTGCGCTCGCCGACTACACTTCGGCATTGGCGCGTGAGCACCGCGCTGTACAGCGCTTCAATTTCGCGCTCGCGCCCGAAGAAGTAACGCGGGTCGGTGATGCGTTGGCGGTTGAAGAATGCCGAATTGGGTTTGAGAGGCGCGGTCTTCATAAGGGTTCGTTTGATTATAGTACAGGTGAATTGACGCCGCCGTTTCCGGCCTGTCCAAAAGAATGACATTCGTCACTACGGCAGGCTTGGGCGGGTGGTAGGATTTGGCTCATGATCTTCAGCGGGCGCAGCGACAACCGTGCGTTTGTCATTACCCTGCGCGACAGTTCGCTTACGGCCTCGACGGACGAGCGGCTGGTGATTGCTTGTGATCGCGGTGGCCGCCTCTACAGCGTTTATCGAGACGGCGCGACTTTCCGGCGCGGACTCGATGGCCGCATTCTGCAAAAGTGGCGCGGAGACGAATCGCGCCAACGGCGCTGGCTGACTCAACCCGAAGCCGATGATCTGTTGGACGCCGCCTCCGAGTCCTTCCGCTGGCTGCGCGATTCTGTGAACAGCCCTCACTGCGCGTGGGCGCAGAGTCCCGACGCCGACGAACGCGCGGCTCTGCTCCCCACGCTCGAACGCGCCGCCGCCTTTGACAGCGCCGCCGCCCGCGCTGATGCCGAAGCCTTTGCCCGCGTCTATCGGCCCATCGGCATCCTGCCGCCCGATCAATATCTCACGCTCGTATTGCAGGCCACCGAGGGCTGTTCATTTCACACCTGCACCTTTTGCGATCTCTATCATCACCCCTATCGAGTGAAGCCGGTCGAAGAATTTCGACAGCACATCGCCGACGTGAGGAACTATCTCGGCGACTCGATCACCCTTCGCCAGCGCTCGATCTTTTTGGGCGCGGCCAACGCGTTGGCCGCGCCCATGCCCCGCCTCGTGCCGCTGTTCGAATCCATGGGGCAGGCGTTCGGCGCTTCGGCGCAAAACGTGTGCGCCTTCGTCGATGGCTTCACCGGAGCGCGCAAATCGGCCGACGACTATCGCGTGCTGGCTGGGCTGGGACTGCGCCGTGTGTACATCGGCCTCGAGTCCGGGCACGATCCGCTATTGCGCTTCGTGAGCAAACCGGCGACGGGCGCGGATGTGATCGAAACCGTGCGCGCGACTAAATCAGCGGGAGTGAGCGTGGCCGTGATCGCGATGATCGGTTTGGGGGGAGATCGATTCGCCGAGGGGCACGTGGCCGATACCGCCGCGACGTTGAACGCCATGCCGTTGGGCGCGGGCGATCTGATCTACTTCAGCACATTTCTCGAACAGCCCGACACGCCGTATCCCGCGCTGGCGGCCCGGCACACCGTCCGCCCCCTCTCTGCCGCCGAACTTGCGGCGCAACGCGACGCCATTCGCGGGCGGCTCACCTTCGGCGACTCGCGCCCGCAAATCTCCATTTACGACATCCGCGAATTTGTGTATTGACTCGCTCCGCGCGCGTTCTGTTTTGTTTACCGCAGAGAACGCCGAGCGCGCAGAGATTCTTATAAGATTTCTCGCGGACTCCGCGATCTCTGCGGCTCTGCGGTGAGGAGTTGCGCAGAGACGTGTTACCCCCGCAGTTGAACATGCGCCCCAAACTGCTCCAACGCTTCGGCGAAATTCTTTCGTCCCAACCCCACGCGAAAGTGCTGGCCGGGAAAGTCAAAGATGCTTCCCGGCACTACCATGACTTCGCGCTCGTCCACCGCGCTTTGGCACACTTGCTCAATGGGCGCGCGGCCCAGCCATTTCGGAAAAGCAATGGAGCCGGCGCGCGGTGGGAACCATCGCACCAGCGAGGCATGTTCGCCGCAAAACTGCTCGGCGATGCGAATGTTGCTCCGAATGATTTGCAGGTTGCGAGCGATGATCGAGTCGGCGGCGCGAAGAGCCATCAGCCCGAGAATCTCGCTGGGGGCGCTGTTGCAAATCGTCGTGTAATCTTTGAATGTGAGCCATTGCTCCGGTAGGGTTGAGTCTTGCGTGGCGAGCCAGCCGAGCCGCAGGCCGGGCAGGGCAAACGTTTTGGAGAGCCCCGACAGCGAAATGCCGCGCTCGTACAGATCGCACATCGGCGGCAAACGCCCGGCCTCATCGTATTCGAGCAGGCGATACATCTCATCGCAGAAGAGAAACAAGTTGCGGCGTCGAGCGAGTTCGATCACAGAGTCGATGTCCCTGCGTGTAGGCAGATAGCCGGTAGGGTTGTGAGGAAAGTTAACGACGAGAAGCCGAGTCCGATCCGTGATCGCCGACTCGAGCCGATTCAAATCGAGCCGCCACTGACCTTCAACTTCCTCCACCGGCCACACGGCCACATCGCATCCAATCGCCCGCGCTACTTCGTACAGTGATTGATAGGCAGGCGAGATGCACACGACGTGATCGCCCGATCTCAGAAGCGTGTGCATGGCAATGAAGATCAACTCTTCGGGAGCGGCGACGACAATTTGAGCGGGCGGCGCATGCTCATACATGCGCGCGATCTCTTCACGCAGGGCAGGGTGGCCCGGCGACTCGGTGTAACACAGATTGAGGCTGTGCCACAGCCGCAGAGAATCGGGGTCGGCCAGCTGCAGAAGTTCGTTGAGGGTGAGGCTTTCGCAGTCCGACGGGCTGAGAAGATATTTCACTTTGAATTCATATTTCGCAAAGTAGCGTTCGAGTTGGAAGGGAGCGATGGTTGGCATGGGAGTCTCCAATTGAGACCGACGCGGTTTCTAAAACCGCGTCGGTCTGAGTTTGGATTTGGCAACTGCTTCAACGGGGAGTATATTACTGGCGAGAAAGGATTCTTGCCATGTATCGCATGGTTGACTTGATCACGAAGAAGCGCGACGGAGGGGCATTGTCTGCCGAAGAGATTCGATGGTTCGTCGAAAACTTCACCGCAGGCGATGTGCCCGATTATCAAGCCTCGGCGCTGGCGATGGCGATCTATTTTCGCGGCATGTCGCCGCGCGAAACTGCCGATCTGACTCTGGCGATGGCGCATTCGGGCGACGTGCTCGATCTGTCGCATGTTGCGCCGGTAGTGGTGGACAAACATTCGACCGGCGGCGTAGGCGACAAAACGACTCTCGTTGTCGAGCCGTTGGTTGCGGCCTGCGGTTTGCCGGTGGGCAAAATGTCGGGGCGGGGGCTAGGGTATTCGGGCGGCACGCTCGACAAAATGGAATCCATTTCCGGTTTCCGAGTCAATCTCACCACCGAAGAGTTCATGAGTCAATTGAAGGAATTGGGTTTGGCGTTGGCCGGGCAGTCGGCTGATCTGGCGCCCGCCGACGGCAAGTTGTATTCATTGCGCGATGTGACCGGAACGGTGCCGAGCATTCCGCTGATCGCCAGCTCGGTGATGAGCAAAAAGATCGCGGCCGGCGCGCACGCGATTGTGCTCGATGTGAAGGCGGGCAGCGGCGCATTCATGCCCACCGTGAAAGAGGCGGCTGTGTTGGCGCAGACGATGGTGAAGATCGGCAAGAGCGTGGGCCGCAAAACGGTTGCGCTGATCTCGGATATGAACCAGCCGCTGGGGTTTGCCGTGGGCAACGCGCTCGAAGTGCGCGAAGCGATAGATACACTGAAGGGCGGCGGCCCGGAAGATTTTCGCGAACACTGCTTGCACGTAGCTTCGCATTTGCTCGTGTTGGGCAAACAATGTAAAACGCTCAACGCGGCGCGGTCGGCGGGCGAGGCCGCGCTGGCCGATGGCCGGGCCTTTGACAAGTTTCGCGCGTTGGTGACGGCGCAGGGCGGCGATGTGTCGCAAGTAGACGATGTCGAGTTATTGCCGAAGGCGTCATTGATGGAAACCGTGCCCGCGCCGAAGTCGGGCTATCTCAAGGAGATCAACGCGCGCGAGGTCGGTTTCGCTTCGGTGGCGCTGGGGGCCGGGCGATTGAAAAAGGGCGATCCGATTGATCCGGCGGTGGGTATCGTCGTCCATCATAAAGTGGGCGACCGGGTGGGCAAGGGCGAGCCATTATTCACCATTCACGCCAACAGCGCCGAGCGATTGGCCGAAGCGCGCGCGCAAGTTCTCGCCGCGCATCGGTTCAGCCGCGACAAGGTGAAGAGATTGCCGTTGTTTTACAAAACGATTGTGTGACGCGGTTCGCTACAGCCACCACATCCCCAACAGCACTGCCGTTGCGGTGAGGGTAATGTTGTCGATGTCGTGAAGGGGCAGGGACTCGACGAGGGCCGCAATCAGAGAAATGGCGGCCACGGCACCAGCGGCTGCCCACAGATCGAGCGCCGGATCGAAGTTGCCGAAGGCATTGAACAGCGCGACGTATCCGAAGGCGAACACGAATCCGCCGACGAACATTCCCGCCGATCCGGCCCAACTCTTTTCGGGATTGAATGGCAGTTTGGCCGTTCCCCATCTTCGACCCACCACGTCAGCGAAGCCGTCGCCGCCACACATGAGCATGAGCGCCAAAATGCCCACGGGTGAGTGCCGCCAAAAGATCACCGTGCAGATGACGAACACAATACCGTAATACAGCGGCCCGCGAAGAATCTCGCGCGGGTCCCCGCGCCGGGTCATCGCCTTCACCGCTGCGTCATCTTTGATCAGCCCAAAGCCCACCGCCACGAACTGCGCGGTGATCGCCAGCGGCACGAGCGCGGCGGCCCATTTGGCCCACGGCTCGGCGCTGAACAAATTCCAGCACAGCACAAACAGCGGCCCCGTGCCAATGTGAATTATCTTGCGGCTGAGCTTCTGCTCGACGAGTCCGCGATGGGCCAGCGCATCGATGATGCGGAGCCAGGTGAGGGCCACCGCGAACGTGACCACGGTGGCGACGGTGTCCTGCAGTGCTTTGTTGGTGAAGAATGGATCGAGCCACATAGTCAATGAGGTTTGCAACACAACGCACAATGGGATTCCGGAATCGGTTGAGTCGGTTACATGACGGCACGATTATATACCGTTAGCGGGAAAGCATTCTCTTAGCGGAGTCTCGGCCATTGTCCTCCTCACCGACGGCGAAAACAATGAGTCTCCCGATCCGCTCCTCGCCGCGCAGGCCGCCGCCGATCGCGGAGTCCGCATCTACACCGTCGGCATTGGCAGTGAGGCGGGTTCCACCCTGCGCATCGACGGTTTCAACATCTATTCGCAGCTCAACGAGGCGATGCTGGAGCAAATCGCGCAGATCACCGACGGCGCCTATTTCAACGCGCAGAGCGAACGAGACTTGCGCGCGGTGTACGAGTCGTTGTCACCTCAACTTGTGGTCAAACCGGAAAAGATGGAAGCCACCTCGATTTTCGCGGGCGTTAGCATTTTCATGCTGCTGATCGGCGGCGCAGTGTCGCTGTGGTGGTTCAGCCGCGCGCCGTGATCATTTGGAGATAGCCAATGATTCTGCTTTGGCCTGCTTTCCTTTTTCTGCTGGGATTGATGCCGCTGATGGCGGCCGCCTACGTTTGGATGCTGCGACGGCGGCGGCGTTTTGCAGTGCGCTACTCCAGCCTGTCCCTCATCCGCGAAGCGCTCACCCAACAATCTCGTTGGCGGCGGCACCTCCCCTTTGCGCTATTCCTCTTTGCGTTGAGCAGTCTGATCGTTGCAATGGGCCGTCCGACTGCAATCGTCAGCGTGCCCGCCGGGCAAGTCACCATCATTTTGGCGCTCGATGTTTCGAGAAGCATGTGCTCCACCGATATTCAGCCCAATCGTTTGGAGGCGGCTAAAACGGCGGCCCGGTTGTTCGTGGAACGCCAATCGTCCAACACGCAGATCGGCATTGTGGCCTTTGCCGGTTTCGCCGAGCTGGTGCAAGCGCCCACGGCGGATCAGGAATTACTGCAGGATGCCATCGAAAGTTTGGCGACCGCTCGTCGAACCGCCATCGGCAGTGCGATCATCAAATCGTTGGATACGATTGCCGAAGTGGATGCGAACATTGCGCCCGTGACTGGCGCATCTTCCAAGCCCGAGCCGACTCCGGCGCCTCAAGGCGCATACGCGCCGCACATCATTGTCTTACTCACCGATGGGGTGAGCAATCAGGGGCCGCTCCCGGTCGAGGCGGCGCAACAAGCCGCCGATCGCGGAGTGCGAGTCTGCCCCATCGGATTCGGCACCGCGAGCGGGCAGAGCGGCCCCCTTCCGTTTTGTGGCACACGATCTCAAAGCGGCGATCCGTTTGGCGGCGGAGGATTTTTCGGAGGCGGGGGAGGCGGCGGCTTCCGAAGGGGAATCGACGACGCCACGTTGAAGCAGGTGGCGGATATGACCGGCGGCGAGTATTACACGGCAGAGAGCGCGGGCGAGCTTCAGCGCGTGTTCGAGAATCTACCCACGCACCTCATCACCCGCCACGAACTCATGGAAATCAGCGTGGCCTTCGCCGCCTTCGGCGCGTTGTTCGCCGGGCTCGCTGTTGGCCTGTCACTGCTGTGGCATCCGTTGCCATGAGCGGCGCTCGTTTGCGACTCACCGTCCGATCCATCGCGCCGACAGCGAAGGGTGACCGACAATAGTCATGATCTCGGCCAGCGAGGGCAGTAACGAGGGCCGGGCCGCCGCGCTCGACAACAGTTCGAGGAATGTCGGCTGGCGGCTGTACTCGACGATGCGCGGCTTGCCGGTGATGCCGCTCAACTCTGCGGCTTTGGCGATAGCATCTTCTTCGTAGCCCAGCTGATCGATCAACTTCAATTCCAATGCCTGCCGCCCCGAATACACGCCGCCATCGGCCAACGGCTTCACCTCGTCCGCCGCCATTCCGCGCCCCTCGGCCACCACCGCCACAAACCCTTCGTAAGTCTCGTCAACAATCGTCTGCCAATAATCGCGCTCGGACTCGGTCATCTCGCGGTACGGCGAGCCGAAATCTTTTCGCGGGCCGGAAGTGATGACCACGAAATCGACGCCCGCTTTTTCGAGCAGACCTTCGGCGTTGGGAAATTCGCTGATCACTCCGATGGAGCCGACGAGCGAATTGGGGTTGGCGATGATCCAATCGGCGGCCATCGAAATATAGTAGCCGCCGCTCGCGCCGAGATCGCCGATGACGGCTACCACCGGCTTCTCCACTTTGCTCAACGCGTGATAGATTTCGTCGGAGGCCACCACACCGCCGCCGGGGCTGTTCACTGCCAACACAATCGCTTTCACATCGGAGTCGTCGTTTGCCTTTTCGATATTCTCGATCACATCTTTGGAATACGCGATCCCGCCCGTATCGAACGGGCTGCCCTCCCCGCTAGTGATCACGCCTTCAACGTGGATGATGGCCACTGCCGGGCCAGCGCCGCCGCCGCTCGATCCGAAGGACGCCGACCCCGCGCTCAACGACATGATCTGCAGGGCTACCGCCGAGACGACGATCAGCCCGTAACAGGCCAGCACCGGCAGCCCAAAGCCGACGATGAATGTGATCAACAGCCGCCCGAAGAGTCGCGAGTCGGCGTCCCCGCGCGCCAACAGCGCGGGATGAGTTTCAGTGGTCATGGTTGTCCTTTCGTTGCGCGATGTTGAGGATCGCAGTCATGCGTATGGTAAAATGCCGTCACTACGCGGGTGTCGCCAAGTGGTAAGGCATCAGCCTTCCAAGCTGATATGCGTGGGTTCGAATCCCATCACCCGCTCTGGGCCCGTAGCTCAATGGCAGAGCGCGCGGCTCATAACCGCTCGGTTGTCGGTTCGACTCCGGCCGGGCCCACAGAATACCCCTTTCGTCTTCACCCTATTTTGCTCCCCCAAACATCGGCGCGGGGTCCGAAAACAACCCGCGCCCCTTCTTGTTACGGAGTATATTGCTTGCCCGTTCCGTCTCAAGGAAGCTTTTCGGGTGTGGTTCAATCAATCGACCAATCGCCCAGAAGCCGAGGCCGGGCTGACCGATTGGATCGCTCAAGTCGAAGCCAGCGGTTTGAAGGCCTTGCAGACCTTCCTCAAAA
>VGOW01000115.1 GCA_016875735.1 Chloroflexota bacterium
AAGACCAGGCCCCTGAAAATTTCGCCGTCCTTCGGCATATTGCTCTCAATCTTTTGAAAAAAGAAAAAACTGCCAAAGGCGGTATTCATGCTAAACAACTTCAAGCCGCTTGGAAAGAAGACTACCTCATTAGAGTCCTTTCCCCTGATATTTAGATGCGATTGCCCTATGCGCGTAGATTGACTCAGCGCATCGGTCGGCGTTATACTGTGGTTGACATTAGCGGAGGTGGCACATGGCCGAAGAAGAGAAGAAACACTTTCGTATGCGCGATCACATTCCCGAAGAGACGCGCGAGCACTTGAAGACGGCGCGCGAAGAGATGCGCAAGAGTTACGAGGCGCTCATGCCGCCGGGCTTTCTCGAGCACCGCCGCGCGGCGCGCAAAGAGTTCCTGCTCGCTGCTCGCAGTCTGATCGACGCGGCGCTGAAGCGGATCGACGAGAAGTAGCGCAGACCCCGAAGGTTTCGATGACCTTCGGGGTCTTTTTTGTTATCGGCTTTGCAGGGCCATCCACAGCAAGGCAACGCCCGCCAAAGCCCACCCCACAACCCCCATCGTTGTCTGCCCGTTAACATAGACGGTTGTGCTGGCGATGACCAATCCGGCGAAAATGATCCCGCCCGTCAGCCGGTTGAGAGCGGCGTTGAGTTGAGCCGACTGGCGTTTCTGTTCGGGCGAGGGGCGGGTGACGACGATGAGGTCGCCGCGCTCGAGTCGGCTCAACGCCGAGTCGAGGCGGGCAGGCAGGGCGATCAGTTTTCGCCCCCACTGCATGATCTCGTTGAGCCAAAAATCGAGACCTTCATCTTTCGTCTCTTCGGCCAGCAACGTTTGAGCAAACGGAGTGAGGCTGATGAACAGATTGAATTCGGGATTGAGGCCGGTGCACATGCCGGAGAGAATGGCAACGGTGCGCCCGAGATAGATCAGGTTTTCGGGGACTTGAAAGGGCAGCTCGAAAAGCAAATCGCGAAACTGGCGCATGAACACGCGCATCTCTTCGGGGTGCGTGTCGCGCAGCTCTTTCATCGTCTTTCCCCAAAAGCGATCAAACACCATCGTCTCGGCTTCGATGATGCGCTCGATGTCTGCGCTGGGAAGAATGGCGCCGACGGATTCCATCGCGTGAACGAGTCGGGCCGGGTCGCGGGTGCCGATGGCGATGGCCGCTTCGCGCAGAGCGGCGCGGACTCCGGGCGTGATGCGCCCCACCATCCCGAAATCCACGAAGGCCAGCCGCCAGCCGTGATCCTCCGACGCAGGCTCGACAAACAAATTGCCGGGGTGCGGGTCGGCGTGGAAAAATTGAGCGGCGAAGATTTGGTAGAGGTAGGTGTGAAAGAGTCGCTCGGCCACCTCGGCGCGGTCGATTCCGGCGGCGGTGATGGCGGCGTAATCGGTGATCTTGATGAAGTACACTGACTCCAAAGTGATGACTCGCAGCGCGCAGAATTCGGGATGCACTTTGGGAATGCGCACATGGGGGTTGCTGGCAAAGATTTCGGCGAAGCGAACAGCGTTCTGCGCTTCGGCAACGTAATCGAGCTCTTCGCGCAGGGTGGCGCTGAATTCGCGGAGCAGGGCTTCCACGTCGGCGCGGCGGCTGATGGGCGGATAGCGTTTGAGCCAGCCGACGACGGTGCGCAGAGCGGCCAGATCGATCTCGACGATGCGCTCGATGCCGGGCCGCTGAATTTTGACGACGACCGACTCGCCTGTGGGCAGTGAGGCGCAGTGTGCCTGCCCCAGCGATGCGGCGGCCAGCGGCCTCTCTTCGAATGAGGCAAACTTTTCTGCGAGTCCGCCGCGCAGTTCGCTTTCGATGACGGCTTTGATGTCGGCAAAATGTTCGGCGGGCACTTCGTCTTGCAGGCCGCTCAATTCGTCGGTGATGTATTCGGGCAGAACATCGACGCGGGCGGAGAGGAACTGCCCCACTTTGATCATCACGCCGCCCATGCGAATGGCGAGGGCGCGGAAGCGGCGCGCGGCGGCGGTGTATCGGCCCCGCGCCGTGCGGTTGGCTAGCCTGCGCAGTCCGAGGCGGCGGAGGAAGATTTCCCAGAAGATGAAGTTGAGTACGATGCGGCCAAAAAAGAGAACGATACGGAGATAGCGGCGGTTGAATAGCATGGGGCGATCATATCATTGTCGTTAAATTCAAAAGCCGCCGTTTCCGTCCCGAAACCGGCGGCTCTACAGTTGACCCGGTTCGCTATTGCCTAACTTCCGGCCCCGGATTTCTCGGCGAGGTAAGGCTCGCGCAGTTTGACGGGCGCGACTGCCTGAGCCGATCGAAGCCGGAGATTGAGCATCTCCACTAGCACCGAGAAACCCATGGCAAAGTAGATGTAGCCTTTGGGGATGTGCTGATGCAGACCTTCCACAACCAGCGTGAAACCGATGAGCAGAAGAAAACTCAGCGCCAGCATTTTGACCGTGGGATGACGGTTGACGAAACTGCTGATCGGCCCGGCCGAGATGAGCATGATGATGACGGCGATGACCACGGCGGCAACCATCACCCCGATCTCTTGCACCATGCCGACTGCAGTGATGACCGAATCCAGCGAAAAGACCACATCGAGCAACAGGATCTGTACGATGACACTGGCGAAGGACGGCGCGACTTTGGCGCCGGCGTGCCCGGCCGTGCCTTCCAACTTGTCATGAATCTCGCGCGTGGCTTTGGCCAGCAGGAATACGCCGCCGCCCAAAAGTATCAGGTCGCGGCCGGTAATCTTCAGTTCAACGATAGTGAAGAGTGGCTCAGTCAGGCTGACTATCCAGGCCAGTGAGGCCAGCAATGCAATGCGCGTCAGCAGGGCCAGAGCCAGGCCGACTTGCCGCGCCCGAACCTGTTGGCTTTCGGGCAATTTTCCGGCCAGGATAGAGATGAAAATGACATTATCTATCCCCAGAACGACTTCCAGAGTAGTTAAGGTGACGAGCGCGATCCAGATTTCAGGATTGGAAAGCCAGTCCATAAGTTATATCTCCTTGTATGCGATGCTATGTTGTGTAGGCTATGTTGCAGCACGCGGCTCCAGGCCGTCGTCGCTCTGCGCAACAATCATTGAGCCCTCTCAAAAGCGTCTTAGCCCATCTTTCCGAACCACCCCCGCCGCTCCATCCACTTTGCTGTTTCCAGCACCGGCACCACGGTAATTGCCAGACCGACGACAATGGCCCAATCCACCAGCGGCAGGCTGAAGGTACCGAAAGGCTCGTGCAGGAAAGGCAGGTACACGATGAGGATGAGCAAGAACAGCTCCCACACGATGGCCAGGTTCAGCCACTTGTTCGCGAAGGGCTGATCCAGCGCCGAATTCCGGTCGGAACGAAAGTTGTAGGCTTTGAAGAACTGGATCAGCACGAGCGAGACGAAAGTCATGGTCATGGCTTCGGCGTCGCTGCGGCCCGAACTCCGCGCCCAGACGAACAGCCCCAGATTAACCAGCGCTGACCATATTCCGCCAATCGTCATCAGGGTAACGACCGGGCGGGTGAAGATTCCGGTGCGCGGGTTGCGCGGCGGGCGGCGCATGAGGTCGGCTTCGGGCGGGTCCACCGAGAGGGCCAGCGCGGGCAGGCCGTCGGTGGCAAGGTTGACGTATAGAATCTGTACGGCCTCCAACGGCAAGGGCAGACCTAACAGCGTAGCCCCCGCCATCAGGCCAATCTCGCCGATGTTTGACGAGAGCAAGTACATCAAGTACTTCTTGATGTTGCCAAAAATGCCCCGGCCCTCTTCCACCGCCGCGACGATGGAGGCGAAGTTGTCGTCGGTGAGCGTCATCGCCGCCGCCTCTTTGGTCACGTCGGTGCCGGTGATACCCATGGCGATGCCGATGTCGGCTTTTTTGAGCGCCGGCGCGTCGTTCACGCCGTCGCCCGTCATCGCCGCAATGTGGCCGCGTTTTTGCAGGGCTGTGACAACGCGCAGTTTGTGAGCCGGAGAAACGCGCGCATACACTTCGATGTCTTCGACCTCACGCTCGAAAATTTCGTCGCTCATCGCCTCCAGTTCCGCGCCGGTTACTATCCGGCCCGTCTTGAGCAGGCCCAGTTCGCGGGCGACAGCTTGCGCGGTGAGCGGGTGATCGCCAGTGATCATGATCACCTTGATGCCGGCCTGTTCGCACGTTTGAATGGCGGCTTTGGCTTCGGGGCGGGGCGGGTCAATCATTCCCAGCAAGCCGAGGAAAGACATGTCGTGCTCGGCGTTTTCAATGCTGGACTCTGCGTGGGAGGCCACTGCCAGTACCCGCAAGGCCTCGCCCGCCATCTGCCGCGCCGTGTCGAGTATCTTTTCCCTGCCGGCCGCGTCGAGCGGGGCTTCGCCGTTTTCGGTCCAAATCCGCGTGCACGAGTCGAGGATGATTTCGGGCGCGCCTTTGGAATAGGCTACTACCCGGTTGTCGGCCTTGTGCAGAGTCGTCATGCGTTTGGTTTCAGAGGTAAAGGGAATTTCGTTCACGCGGGGGTATTTCGCATCGAGGTCGGATTTCTTGAAGCCGGCTTTGGCGGCCGCCACCACCAGCGCGCCTTCCGTCGGGTCGCCCTTGACGTGCCACCGGCCATCGGCCTCGCTATGAACGATATGCGCATCGGAAGCCAGCACGGCCCCGCGCAACAATTGCTTGAGCGTTTCGGAAGGTTCGCTGGCGCCGCCATCGCGCGAGAACTGCCCACGCGGTTCGTAACCGGCCCCCGACACATCCAAAATCTGCCCGGCCACGAGAATCTTTCGAACTGTCATTTCATCTTTGGTCAGCGTGCCGGTTTTGTCGGAGCAAATGACCGAGGTGCTGCCGAGCGTCTCGACCGCCGGGAGGCGGCGCACCAGCGCGTTGCGTTTGACCATCCTTTGGACGCCGATCGCCAGTGAAATGGTGACGACGGCGGGCAACGCTTCGGGGACGACGGCCACCGCCAGCGCGATACCGAACAGGATCATTTCAATCAGCGGCTGACCGCGGAAGAGGCCGAAGGCGACGATGATGGCGACGATCACAAACGCGGCCTGGGCCAGGGTGTGGCCCACCCGATCGAGATTTTCCTGCAAAGGAGTCTTGCCGGTCTCCACCGATTGGAGCATCTGCGCAATCTTGCCGAACTCGGTACGCATACCGGTGGCAACAACCACAGCCCGGCCCCGGCCGTAGGTGGCCGCGGTGCCTGCATAAACCATGTTCTTGCGGTCGGCTGGGGCCAGGTCACCGTCTGAGAGAGGCAGGGTGTGTTTTTCAACCGGCACAGACTCGCCGGTGAGCGCAGACTCTTCGACTTGCAGATTGACGGCTTCGATCAAGCGAGCGTCGGCAGGAACTTTGTCGCCGGCTCGCAGGAGCGTCACGTCGCCCGGCACCACCTCGCGCGCCGGAATTTCGATCTCGTCGCCATCGCGCAGGATAGCGGCGGTAGGCGCGGCCATTTGCCGCAGGGCCTCGATGGCGCGTTCGGCCCGATACTCCTGCACAAAGCCAAGCCCGACGGCAAACAGCACGATGACGCCGATGGCGATGGCATCAACGCCCTCGCCCAGAAAAGCCGAGAAGACTGTGGCGATAAGCAGGATGATGATGAGCACATTCTTGAATTGCTCGAGCAGGATGGCCCAGGCCGAAATGCGATGGGCGGCCTCGAGTTCGTTCGGGCCATAATCGCTCAGCCGTCGGGCGGCCTCGGCCGAACTTAAGCCTTCCTCGCCATGAGTGGCAAGCTGGGCGATCACTGCCTCGGCTGGTTGGCTGTGCCAGGTGGGGGTATGGGGGGATGCGGGGGTTGGCGTGTCTGCCATTCATCAATCTCCGAAAAAAGTTTCGGAGGATTATACCGTATCACCCCCCGACGAACTTTGTTTTGTAGCCCAGGGCTTGCAGCCGCGCGGCGATCTTCTCCCGGTGGTCGCCCTGAATTTCGATCTCGCCCTCTTTCACCGTGCCGCCCGCGCCGCAGTGCTTTTTGAGTTCGGCGCACAAGCGCTCGAACGTGGCCGGGTCGTGGTGCAGGCCGCCGACGACGGTGACGGTTTTGCCTTTGCGTCGTTTGCTGTCGCGCCAGATGCGCGCCGTTTGGCCTTTGGCGGGAGCCGGCTTGAGCGTGGGCTTGGGCTGGGGTTCAGGATCGGGGTCGGTGGAGTAGACGATGGGCATAAGGGAAAAGGAAATAAGGGAAACAAAGGAAACAGGGGAAATCAGGCGTATCGTTGTAGTATCGCGTGAACGCTCGCGCCATAACTTTCGCCGAAGAGGTTGAGGTGGTTGAGCAGATGATAGAGGTTGTACAGATCGAATCGTCCACGATAGCCGGGAGCGAGCGGGCGCGCGGACTCGTAGGCGTCGAAGAACGATTGCGGCGGACTGCCGAACAGAGTCATCATCGCCAGTTCGGCTTCAGCCCAGCCGTAATGCGCCGCGGGGTCAATGAGCACCGGCTCGCCGTTCGGCCCGGTGTGAATGTTGCCGCTCCACAGATCGCCGTGGAGGAGGCTGGCGGGTTGAGGGGGGATGAGGGATGGGAGTTTCGACAGGAGAGTAATTAGTAATTGGTAATTGGCGAGGTCGAGGCGGCCGTTGCGGCGGGCAAGCTCGGCTTGGAAGCGGAGGCGGTGCGCGGCGAAGAAATTGTGGCCGTCGGCCTCCCAGATGTTGATCTGCGGAGTCGAGCCGATGTAGTTGTCGTGATCGAATCCGAATTGCGGCGAGGTCGTGTTGTGCAAGGCCGCAAGCTGCGCGCCGAGCGTTTCCCAAAAATCGGATCGGCGCGAACCGGCTTCGATGAATTCTTGCAGAATGAAATCGGGGCCGGCGCCCAAAACTTTGGGGACGCGAATCGCGTTCGGGGCGGCGAGGGCGCTCAACCCTTCCGCTTCGCGCTCGAACATGTCAGGCGGGGTCGAGTCGTTGACTTTGAGGAACAGCGGGCCGTTGTCGGTGTCGAGGCGGGAGGCGTTGTTGATGCACCCGCCGCCGAGCGGTGTGACGCGGCGGATCGATCCGAAACCGTTGGCGCGGCAGTAGTCGGCGACAGCGGGGGGGAGAGTCATGCCGCGAGTATAGCGCGAAATCGCAAGCGCGATTTTGTTTTCTTGGTAAACTGCCATCCTCAATGCGACGGAGTCTCGATGCAAAACTTTTCTTTCAATGATGCCCGCTTCGCCGCCGCCGCCGGATTCGTGAACGCGGCCGCGCGGGCGGCGGCCATGGCCTTCCTCTCCCTCACTCCCTTTTGGCGTTTTTACGGCGCGGACGACTCCGCACCCGATGGCCTTCTCACCCGGCCTCTGCTTCTCGGCGCAATGGCCGCGCTGTTGGGCGTGATGATTCTCTCCATCATCCCATTCGCGGTTGGGCTCGCGCGAGCGGTAAAAGCCTCTCGCGCTGTGGCGAATGCGGGCGCTCTGCTGACGATTGCCGCGACTGTGATGCGCGCCGCCGCCGATATGGGCGCATTGATCATCGCCCCCGACCTCGCCGCGCGGGCCCTGTCCGGAGACGAGCGGGCGTTGGCGCTGGCCGGAACGCTGACGACGATCAGCGCGATCAACAATTTCATTCTCGCCTGCGGGCTGGCGTTGATGGTCTGGGCAACGGCGAAGGATGGGCGGTTTCAGCGTTGGCTAGTGTGGGTGGGCGGGGGCGCGGCGTGGTTCGCTTTGCTCGTGAGCCTCGCGCCATTGCTGATGCCGTTGAACGCGGCGGGCAATTTCGCCTCGCTGTTCATCATCGTGTGGCTCGTCGGCGCGAGCGCGTGGCTGTGGGCATTGCCCGGCGGGTAGGGGCGCCCCTTGCGGTCGCCCCTACGGGCGCGGAATGGAATCGAGCAACGCTTTCGCCGAGCGCTCGATCATTTGATACACCCTCTCGAATCCGTCGGGGCCGCCGTACCATGGATCGGGCACGTCGAGATTGCCATCGGCCTGCGGATCGAACTCGCGCAGGAGCTTCACTTTG
>VGOW01000116.1 GCA_016875735.1 Chloroflexota bacterium
GGTCTACAGCGTGATGTTGGGGGTGGCGTTGGTCGCCCATCGCTATCAACGCCCCGAATGGAGTGGCTCGCGTGCTCATGTCCTGGCTCTCAAAACTGTCGGATGAATTACCGAATCATCTCATGGTACATAGTTTGGGGGCAGGTCATGCCCGGGGATACATCCCCTTTCAGGCAACCTCGGGAAAATGGAAGGAGACCCTGATGGCTACCCAATTTCGCGATTTATCCCGTTATCGAAATCTGATGATCGCTGCCGCTCTGCTCGTGCTGGCAGTGAGCCTGGCAGCGTGTACCCCCGCGAAGGGAAAATGCGGAGATGGCGTCTGTGACTCTTTTGAGCAAAAGAAACCAGGTTTTTGTCCGGTGGATTGCAATGCCACTGTAGGCGAGAACCAACCCGATGAGAGTTCTGCTACTACTGCCATTACAGCTGGCGGGAACTACGCTTTCCATATCAATTACGCCATCGACTGGCAGGTCACCTGCAACGGGGTATGCGATGCCGCTTTCATCCCCAACCAGATGTTATACCTGCGCGGCGATTTCTCTATCCAACCGGATCAGTCTGTCTCCGGTGACGGCATCCTGCGGGTGATCTACATGGAGCAATGCCAGACCCTGATGCCATCCAATTCCAAATGCGCGATAGGCACCCCGGCAGATGGACACTTCAGCATCAGCGGGAAAACCAGCGGGAAAAAGGCGGGGGATAGTGCCGAAACCGTGGAACTGACCCTTACTTTGGATCAACTGCCAACCTTGCCGCTCACCCATACTGTGCTGATCCCACCCACCGAAATTTCCATGGATAACACCACACAGATGCTGTTCGATGGGTTGCTGAAGAATAGCGGGATCTTCAATACACCGCTCATCCTCCTGGCAACACCTATCAGCGGTGAGTTAAGCCAGGAGCAAACATCCCGGGCTGGTTCATATTTTGAAAGTGATTATGAATTTTCGACCGTAGATAGGGCAATGGTTCACAGCCTGCACAGTGAAGGCGGTTTGTTGTTCATCAACCCACAGACGGCACTGCCGGTAATTGAACAGTAAAGCCTATCATTGTTTCTCTATAATACCCACGGTCACAAATTGCGCTTTCCACCTTCTGAAAAAGCGCAATTTGTGACCGAGTGCGGTATAGTACAACTCTTTCAAAATCTCGGGCGTGAATTCAAGTTGGATCGTCATAGACAAAATCATACTAGAGGCTATGCGAGCCTCTCCCAAAAACCGCAATTTGTGCCCGCGTTCGGTATAGCCATGGGCTTCCCTCGCACGGAAAAGATAGCCGAATGGTATCAGACATTGTGATTACATAAATGACGCCTTTTCACATCCAATCTGGTAGAGCCCAAGATCAAAGTCCTGAAACGCCGCTGCTATGGGTTTCCAACATCGCACATCTTTTCCAACGCCTCTTTCTCGACCTAGAAGGCTATCGCCTCTTCGCTAACCACCCCCAGATATGACCGAATCACGGCGATTCCCAATGAGCCGATTTTCTTTGCCAGCGAACGCAGTGCGCGCGCCACTCCATCGAGTCGGCTTCCCGCCGTGTAACGCTGATGATAAGTTGAAGCGATGGAATCGTAATCCACCGATTCGCCGAGCACGACTCACTTCTTCCTTTTCCCCAACCCGATCTCTCGATACCACCCCACCGTTTGCCGCGCGCCTTCCTCGAACGGAGTCGGCGTCCAATCCAATTCGGCGCGCGCCTTTTCGCTCGACACCATCCAATCGTAAAACACATATTTCGCCAGCGCCACCGGGTAAAACGGCTCGCGGTGAGTCTCCGACGCGAGGCGCTCCATTTGTTTCGCCAGCCACAGCATGAGAGTCGGCGGGCAGTTGACGCGCCACGAGCCGATGCCGGCTACCGCGCTGATGATGCGATTCATTTCGGCGTGAGTGATCGAGTCGCCGCTGAGGTTGTAGGTTTCGCCCACGCGCCCGCGCTCCAGCGCGGCGATGATGCCCTGCGCCACGTCGGGCACGAAGGCCGGGAAGGTGAGCCGCTGTCCCCGATGCACTTGCACGCGCAAGCCGCGCAGCGGGTCTTCGAAGAATAATCGGTTGAGCGCATAATGTCCCCACGGCCCGTAATACGCGCCGGGCCGGGTGATGATGGCCGGGAACTTCGTGCTCACCGCAAACATGCGCACCATATTCTCGGCGTCGTATTTGCTCCGCTGATAAAAGTCGTCGGGCTGGCACGGATACGTTTCGTCGATCACCCGCCCGTTCTGCGGGACGCCGATGACGGCGATGGACGACACGTGAACGAAACGCTCGATGTTGTTGCGGAGCGCCGCTTCCAACATGTGCGCTGTGCCCTGCACGTTCACTTGCTCGAACGATCTCTGCTCGCCCCACAGCCGGAACAGCCCGCCGCCGTGAATCACATACCGACAGCCCTTCATCGCCTCGATCAGCGAGTCGCGGTCGAGCAAATCGCCCGCCGCCGTTTCCACGTTTTGCGCCTGCAAAAAATCGGCGCGGCTCGTGGGGCGCACCAATGCTTTGATTTGATAACCGGCTTGCTTGAGCGCGGGGATGAGATGATGGCCGAGAAAGCCGGTGGCGCCGGTGACGAAGATCATGGCGTTGTGCCCCCCCACAAATCCCGGGCCGCCTCTCCGAGCGCCAGCCGACTCAACGTGTCCTTCGTGGGGCGGCCAGTGGCGGCGTCCCACCCCTGCGCGGCATAATACTCGCGAAGCATCGTCGGCATGTCGGGGATCACGCCCGCCGCGCCGCCCTCGCTCAATGGCGTGAGCAGAGCCTTTGGCAGTGTGTCGTTCGCCGCTGTCAATCCCATACGATTGTTCATGGCGCGTTTGAGCGCCCAACCGCGCTCGCCGCAGCGCAGAAACTCCTCCGCCGAATAGTCGAAGCCGGTGGCCGCGTTCACCAATTCGCGCGCGGCGGCGAAGGGCACGTTGGCGAACACGCACATCACCAGGCTGTTGTTCAGCGTGCGCCACCATTGATGCCGGGACACGCTCAACGCTTTGCCTTCACTGCTCGCCCGGTCGAGCATCGTCACCCCAATCTCCTCCATCGCGCCGCCGATCTCGACAATGAAATAATCGCTCTGATTATGGCACGCGCCTCTCGGCGAAGTAGCATACACCAAACCCATGCCCGTTGCCCCGCGCGGATCGTGATACGCCACTTCCAGCCCGTTCACTTGCACGGCCATCTCTTCCGCGCCGAAATGCTTCGCCAACCCGCGCGCGCCCCGTCGCAGCCATTCGCCGATCCCTTCGCCCTTCACGGTGAGATCGATCAGAGTCTCGGCGGCTTTCGGGTCGCCCCACTTCAGCGCAATGCCGCCCGTGTCGGCGTTGGTGAGGAGGCCGCGCTCGTACAGCGCATACGCCAGCCCGATGGTGTTGCTCATGCTGATCACATCCAAGCCGAGCGAGTCGCACAATTGCCCCAAATGAGTGATGGCCGCCAAATCATCCACTTCGATATTCGGGCCGAATCCGACAATAGTTTCGTATTCCGGCCCTTTGCCTTCGGGGCCGTCGCCGAGAGTCACTTTGCGCCCGCAAGCGATCACGCACGCATGGCATGTCGAGACTCCGGTGAGGATGCTCTCGGCCATCGCCGCCCCCGACACTTGGCCCACGCCCTCGAACCCACTGCGGGAAAAGTAGCGCACGGGCATCTCGCCGAGAAGGTCGAAGTATTCTGCCGCGCCCGCCGATCCGGTCTCGCGCGCCATCTTCGTCACGTTATCGTTACGCAGTTCCACGTTAGCGCGCGAGCGAATGGCTTGAAACTCGGCGCGGGCAATGGGCACGGGCGACGATCCTCTCACCGCAACGGCCTTGAGATTCTTGCTGCCCATCACCGCGCCCATGCCGGTGCGCCCGGCCACGCGGCCATGATCGCCGAGGATGAGCGCGAACGGGATCATGCGCTCGCCTGCGACTCCGATGCAGGCTACGCGCGCGAGCGAGTCGGCGGCTTCACGTTTGATCAGCGACTGTGTTTCGTAAGCGTCTTTGCCCCACAAGCGCGAGGCGTCGCGCAGTTCGGCCTTTCCATCGTTGAGCCACAAGTACACGGGCGACGAGGCGCGCCCGCTGAAAAGAATTCCATCGTATCCGGTGAACCGAATCTCCGGCCCCACAAACCCGCCGCAGTTGGACTCTGCCCAAAGATGTGTGGCCGGACTTTTGGCGCACACCACAAACCTGCCCACTGCCGGGCCAGCGGTTCCGGTGAGGGGGCCGGTGAGGAAGAGGAGAGGGTTGTCAGGACCGAGCGGATCGAGGGTCGGAGTCAACCGGCGATAAAGGAGACGGGCGGCCAACGAAGCGCCGCCCACAAAGTCGCGTCGGTCGTTTTCCGCTATCGCCTCTTCACCGATCCGGCCCGTCCCCAGATCAACCGTCAGCAATCTGCCGAGGCAGCCGTTCATGGCAAGTGATCAGTAATTGGTGATCGGGATCAGTAATTGCCAATTACTACTTACTGATTACTGTCCACTGTCCACTGGAAACTCGCTTTCCACCTTCTGCGTGCATTTCACAAACTTCAACACTGTTGGCACGTTCTTCATCATATACACCATACTGCCGCTCACCTTCAGTTGCCGCGTCATCATGGCCTGCATCGCGTCGAGTTTGCCTTGCACGATGCGCACCATCACCGAGAGCGGCGCGGCGAGGGTGAAGGCCGCTTTCTTTTCGGCGGGGTCGGCCAATTCCATTGCCTCGAGGCATTGGCCGTGCCACAAATTGAGATACATGTAAACGGGGCGGGCCAGCGAGCCGTCCGGCTCGATCGCAAACACAAAGTCGCCCTCCCAGTTCCGGGCGATCTGCGCGTACTCGGCGTCGTTGTTCAGCACATCTTTGAGGGCTTTGGCCCAAGCCTCGCTAGGGAATGGAATAGCCATGGAGAGTCCTCCGCAGTGGGTTGGGGAGGATTATATACCGAGCGCGGGGGCACGCGCCTTTGGGCTTTGGCAAGGCAGGCCTCTTTTCACCGCAGTCGCTGAGAACGCGGAGCGCGCGGAGTCTTAAAGAATTTCTCTGCGCGCTCTGCGTCTCTGCGGTGAAGAGTTCTTCTGTGATAGACTCGCAATGAATTGAAGCGAAGCCTGATATGCCTCAACAACCCTCTGAAAAAAGCCTCGACCGAATGCGGAAGTTCGTGAAAACGTACTGCGAGAAATCGGGGACGACGACTCACCCGATGCCCGAAGTGCCCGAGGGCGTGATTCTCGGCCTCGCCGCCCACCTCGACGACCTGGGCCGCCCGCTGTGCCCCTGCCGTTTCTACCCCGACAAGAAAGCGGAGATCGAACACCGCACGTGGATCTGCGCCTGCGACGATATGCAGATATATAAGTATTGCCATTGACTGCTCTTTGTGACCCCGGAGGGGTTGCCCATCACCGAATATCTCCCCGAAGATCATGTGGGCCGCGAAACGTACGGACTGGTGAAAGACCCGACGCCCGACAAAGGCCGCCCTCTGCGCGACAAAGCCGAAGAGTGCGAACGCGAGCGCAGGGAAAGAGGAACGTAAAAGGTGGTTTGGTGGTTTGTGGGCGGTTCATCATCCACGAGATGAGCACTCAGAGCGGAGGCCCGCGCAGCGGGCCGTAGTCGAAGAGTGCGGTTTCTGTGGGGATCAGTTAGGATAACCGGGCGATTTCTTTTTCCGCGTCGATCAGCGCGCGATGGAAGGTAAGCGACGGCGCTTGCAAGTTGTAATCGCGGATGCGTTGGTTCAGTTTCTTGGCCGCCGTTGCGAAAGCATTGGTTGCCCGCCGCCACTCGGCCTGCGCCCACACATCCGGCTCCTTTGCGCGGTGAGTTTCCCGGTGGGCCTGCGCCAACGTTTTAAACGCCGCCTCAATCGCCTCTTCAATCTGCTTTCGCTCGTCAATCCACGGCAGTGTGTATCCGTGATCACACAAAATTTTGTGCGCCAGCCGCCACGCTTCCGGCTCGTGAGGGTTGTCGTCGAGCCTCAGCGGCTTGCCCTTGCCCGGCAAGTTGTCGAACACCCCCTCTTGCATCGCCGCGCGAATCTTTTCCTCAACTGCAGCGTCGAAATTCATCAGTCAGCCACCGTCAATGCCAGCGCCCCCGGCGGGACTCGAACCCACAACCACCTGCTTAGAAGGCAGATGCTCTGTCCGATTGAGCTACGAGGGCGTGCCAAAAGTGTAACATAAAACTGCCCGCCGCTGTTCAATCGCCCGTAAAACAAGGCGGTTTCGGCAGTTGCCGTAGCAGAGGGAGAGAGACGCTATGGCAACCGAGCATGAGCAAAACACGAAGATAGAGCAACTGCTTTTTTCGGTTACGCCCGATTTGGCAAAATGGGCGGAAGCCTTCACGGTGGCGAAACGTTCCGAAGGGTTGTCACGAAAAACTTTAGAGTTGTACGCAAGCACACTGCGAACGTTTATCGAGTGGGCAACGTTGCGCGAGTTGTCGAGTGTCGAAGCCATTACGCCCGATGACTTGCGAACCTTTATGCTGTGGCTTGCCGAGAAGGAACACACGCCGGGCGGCCAGCATATTTTCTACCGCGCCCTCAAAACGTTTTTGCGATGGTATGAAGAGGAAACCGAACCGGAACACTGGCGCAACCCTATCGAGAGAGTGAAGCCGCCGAAGTTGCCGGAGTTGCCCTTACAACCCGCCGAACTGTCCGACGTTTCGCGGCTGTTGTCGGTGACGGGCAAGGGCAGGATGGGCGCGAGAGACCGGGCGATACTGCTGTGCCTGATTGATTGCGGACTGCGGGCGCGTGAACTCACCGCCCTTGACGTTGACGATTTCGATTTTGCGAACGGCGGCTTACTCGTGAGGCAGGGCAAGGGCGGCAAAGTGCGAACGGTGTTCGCTGGACACAAAACACGGAAGGCCATTCGCGCTTGGCTGAAAGAGCGGGGCGACAGGCCGGGCGCATTGTTCGCTACCGACGAAGGCGGGCGGCTGAGATATTCGGGGCTGAGGCAAATCGTCAAGCGGTTGGCAGAGCGGGCGGGCATTGACGCGCCGCCTCTGCATTCTTTCCGGCGCGGCTTCGCGCTGGCTATGCTGAGAGACGGTTGCGACATCGTGACGCTATCCCGCCTCATGGGGCACTCGGACTTGTCGCTCATTCGGCGGTACACGAAGCAAACGAGTGATGACTTGCGCGAAGCGGCGGAGAGACACAGCCCGGCGGATAGGTTGTGAGGCGGCCTTGACAATCCGTAGCGTATACGATAACATAGGGCGTAGCAGATATGGCGAAGCGCGATAAGGTTTGGGAACGGGTCATGAGCGGGGCGGCGGATGCGAACATCGCCTTCGATGACTTGCGGCAATTGTTGAAACGGTTGGGGTTTGTGGAGCGAGTGAAGGGCAGTCACCACATCTTCGCCAAAGAGGGCATTGAGGAAATTCTCAATCTGCAACCCGCCGACTCGAAAGCGAAGCCGTATCAAGTCAAGCAAGCGCGGAACGCGATTCGGAAACACAAACTGAGAGGCAAGCCGTGAACAAGTATCAAATCATCATCTACTGGAGCGACGACGATAAAGCCTTCATCGCCGAAGCGCCCGAACTGCCCGGCTGTATGGCCGATGGAGCAACGCGGCGCAAGGCGCTTGCCAATGCGGAAGTTATCATCGGTGAATGGATTGAGACGGCGCGGGCATTGGGGCGGACTGTGCCACAGCCGCAAGGCCGCCTGCTTTCGGTGGCTGAGGCCGCCCAGCGGTTGGGGTTGGGAGTGGCGATGACGCGCCGTCACTGTCTCATGGGCAACCTTCCGGCCAAGAAGATTGGGCGCGATTGGGTGATTGGGGAGCGTGAGGTCAACGCCTTTGC
>VGOW01000117.1 GCA_016875735.1 Chloroflexota bacterium
CCTCGCCCTCGCCCTCGCCCGCGCCCGCGCCCGCGCCCGCGCCCTCGCCCTCGACCGCGACCGCGCCCTCGCCCTCGCCCTCGCCCTCGCCCGCGACCGCGACCGCGACCGCGCCCTCGACCGCGCCCTCGACCTCGCCCTCGACCTCGCCCTCACCCGCACCCTTGCAGCCTGCCAATCCAATGCCCTTTTCGCGGACGCGAAAGAGCGAGACGAACTCAGGCCAAAGTTGGCTGAGGTTATGACGGCCATTGCGCAAGACAAAACTCCGGGCTTTGCCCCGTTGCGAGAGTTCATGGCGCGTTTGCGCTTGCCTGCGCCAAAGGCCTCTCCAGCCCAGTGGCAGGCCTTCGTGGATACATTGCGGCGGCTCATGATTCAACACCGCAACATCGGTCACGAATGGAATTTGACGGAGGAGCAGTGGCGGCGTCTGCAGGAATATGACACGGCGACGATTCTGTTGGCCGAATGTTTGCGCCTCGCCGCGGTGTCCAATCGAAAAGAAATCGAAGAGAGTTTGCTGTTGCCGCCGAACCGTGAAGACCTCTGAAGACCTCACAGGTCTGAAAGACCTGTGAGGTCTTGTCTGACGGAAGGAGAGACTCATGCCCAAACGCGGACTCGGGCGCGGACTGGACGCGCTCATCCCCATCAACGAACCCGAAGCGCAAACGCGCGGCGGCCCCGCCGAAGTTCTCGTCTCGCACGTGGCGCGCAACCCGCGCCAACCGCGCACGCGAATCGACCCGCAAGAATTGAACGACCTTGCCGCCTCGATCCGCGAGCACGGAGTCATCCAGCCGATCATCGTCTCGCAAACCGACGACTCCAGCCGGTACATCCTCATTGCCGGAGAGCGGCGGCTGGAGGCCACCAAACTCGCCGGGCTGGCCACCATCCCGGCCATCGTCCGCAGCCCAACGTCGGATCAGCAATTGCTCGAACTGGCGCTCATCGAAAACATCCAGCGATCTGATCTCGGCCCGCTCGAAGCGGCGCAGGCCTACAAACATTTGGCCGACGACTTCGGACTCTCGCACGAGGAAGTGGCGAAGCGGGTGGGCAAACAACGGGTGACGGTGACGAACACACTGCGTTTGCTCAAATTGCCGCCCAAAGTGCAAGAGGCGCTGGCCGCCGGGCTCATCGTCGAGGGGCACGCGCGCGCGCTGCTCTCATTGCCGAATGCGCAAGCCATGCTGGCGGCTATGAACACCATCATTGCCAAAAGCCTCAACGTGCGGCAGGCCGAAGAACTGGCCCGGCAGCTCACCGGCCACAAAAACGGCAAGCCCTCTCCGGCAAAGGTAAAAAAGTCCGCCGAAGTGGCCTCGCTCGAAAGCGATCTGCGCGACAGTCTCGGCACGCGGGTGAGCATCAATCGCGGGCGCAAAGGCGGCACCATCGTTATCCACTTCTATTCCGACGACGATCTCAACGCCATCTCGGAGCGATTGTTGGGAGAGTGAGGCGGCGTTTCCCGACGCAAAAAGATTCACCACAGAGATCACGGAGTCCACAGAGATTCTCAAAAACCTCTTTGCGCGCTCTGTGCCTCTGCGGTGAAACCCGCCGTTGAAAGCGATCAGCCGCGTACGCTTCCACATAAAAGGGTACCGACCAGCGAGAAAAATTCACTCTGCTTTTATGCCTGAGGCGCGGAGGCTGGTTGTATATAAAGGAGGAACGCAACCGATACTGAAGGGGGCTCTCATGCGTAACCGAAACTTTCGACCTTTTGTGCTGTTGATGCTGGGCGTGCTGCTGTTCGCGGCCATGCTGCCCGGCGCATCGGCCAACACGTTGGCCCTGCCCACTCCGCGAATCACGCTCCCCTCGGGCAGCGGCGGGGGAGGGGGCAATACGGCGGCCACTGCTGCGGCGGCGTCCACCAATGTGGCGCAAGCCGCCGTCACCGCCGCGGCGGCGGCAACCAAAGCCTCGGGCATCAAAGCTACCCTCACGCCCTTCGCCACCACCGGCTCCAGCGCAGCTACCACCGCCATCACCTCCTACGCATCGAGCGTGCTCGGCATCTCGGTGACGGTGAAGAAGGCCGGGGGACTCACTGGCGATGTGACGAAGTCGCTCACCCAAACGCCGTCGGGGAGTCAGGCGCAGCTCTCTGCCGTCAATCTCGCCGTCACCAGTTACGGCGCGCTTCTCAGCAACGGCGCGGCCTCGCTCAGTTACGGATCGGGCACAGTGACCGGCGATGTGACGGTGGACGTGCAGGGATCGAGTCTGGGCGTGTATTCGCTGATGGCATCGTACAGCGGCACGCTCGACGCGAACTCGGCGCTCACGTTAGCGAAGAACACCTTTCCCGGCGTGTCCGGCTTTTCGTACACACAGCAAACCGTGAGAAAGGCTATGCGTGGTATGCCAAAGGCAACGTCACGGGGTATGATGTGAAGACGAAAAGATTCACCACGATGGCCGAAGCCGTCATCCTTTACGTATTGCCCTCGACAACGGGCAAGGCCTCGGTGAGCGCCACCGTGGGCCGCGGCCAATTCGCCTCATCGGTCAAACCATAAACTCCAACTCCAACTCAAGCTCCCTCCATGCTCATCCTCTACAACGCCAAAATCTATTCGCCCACACCGTGCACCGCCATCGCCATTCGCGGCGAGCGCATCATCGCCCTCGGCTCGGATTCGGAAATCCGATCGTTGACGGACTCGACGACCGAGCAGATCGATCTCAAAGGCTCGCTGGTTCTTCCCGGCCTCACCGATTCGCATTTGCACTTCGAATGGTTCTCCATCGGCCTCTCGTTTGTGGATGTCGAGACCGACACGCTCGATGAAGCATTGCGAAGAGTCGCTCAACGGGCCGCCGCTACCCCGAAGGGGCAGTGGATTCGCGGGCACGGTTGGAACTACACCCGCTGGGGCGCCGACTTCCCCACCGCCGCCCAACTCGATTCCGTTGCCCCCGATCATCCGGTGCACCTCACCGCCAAGTCCATGCACATGGCGTGGTGCAACTCGTTGGCATTGCAGCTCGCGGGTATCACTTCGCAAACCGCCGACCCGCCCGGCGGCGCGATCACTCGCGACGCGAACGGCAACCCGGCTGGCACGCTGGCCGAAACGGCGATGGATCTGATCGCCGCCCGCTCGTACACTGCGCCCGACAAACCCACGAAGGCCGCTATCCCTCAGCACAACGCCGACGACGTCGCGAAAGCGATGATCGAAGGGCAAAAGGCGGCGTGGAGAGTCGGCCTCACCGGAGTCCACGATTTCGATGGCGTGCGCAGTCTGAAGGCGTGGCAAATTTTGCGCGAGCGCGGCGAGCAGGGTTTGCGCGTGGTCAAAACGATTCCGGTCGCCTACCTCGATCACGCCGTCGCGCTCGGTTTGCGTTCCGGCTTCGGCGACTCGTGGATTCGGATCGGCAACGTGAAAATTTTTGCCGACGGCGCGCTCGGCCCGAAGACGGCGGCGATGATCGAACCCTACGAGGATGACTCGCGCAACCTCGGCATCGTCGTCACCGACAAAGAGGAAATTCACGAGCGCGGCTCGCTGGCCTCGAAGAACGGGCTGGCCCTCACGGTGCATGCCATCGGCGACAAAGCCAATCACGATCTGCTCGACGTGTACGAAAACTTGCGCGCCGAAGAAGCGCTGCGCCAGTCGCAATTCGCCACCCGCAAGCTTCGCCACCGCGCCGAGCATTTGCAAGTGGTGCATCCCAAAGACTGGCCCCGCTTCGCCCGCTTCGGCATCATCGGCTCGGCGCAGCCGATCCATGCCACTTCGGATATGCTGATGGTGGACAAGTATTGGGGCAGGCGAGGGATGGGCGCGTATGCGTGGCGAACGCAATTGAACTTCGGCACACTGCTCACTTTCGGATCCGACACGCCGGTGGAGCCGATCAACCCCTTCTGGGGAATCCATGCCGCCGTCACTCGCCGCCGCGCCGACGGCTCCCCCGGCCCCGACGGCTGGTATCCCGATCAACGACTCACGGTGGCCGAGGCCATCAACGGCTACACGAAAGCGCCCGCCTACGCCGGATACAACGAAACTGATCTCGGTGAAATCGCTGTGGGCAAACTGGCCGACCTGACTATCGTAGATCGCGATCTGTTTAATTGCCCGCCGATGGACATACGCGATACCGTTGTGCGTGGCACGATTGTTTCAGGAGCGTTCAAATATCGGACTGATGATCTGTAGCAACAGCGCTTTCCTTGCACGCCATTAAGATCGCATAAATGTCTTGCGGCAGACATTGACTCCCGTTTGCAATCGAGAGTATTGTCTAATTGTCGGTTACATTCGTGAGGCCGTGCGCGGGTGTGGCGCATGAGCCCGGGAGACAGTCTATGGTTGCTGCCAAGAACATCGTTGCCGATAGCGAAGCCGATCAAATCTACCATCAGGCGCTCGATCGATTAGAAAGAGAACTGGGGTGGCCGCAGGGCAAGTCTCATGATGCGATTGCCGAACTGGCGGCGGGGTACGGCGTGTTTTTGCACGATGTGGCTCGCGCCGTGCTTTCAGCCCCCTCCGTAAAATACGGGTTGGGCCGCGCCCTGCTGGGCGCCCCATTCGATCATCGCCCGATGCCGCTGCGCGGGAGGCCGGCGCGGTAAAACGAAAGGCGGATCCCCGCCGCGCAAACGCCCCCGCGAGAAAAAAGGCGAAGGATGGAGTCCTTCGCCTTTTTGTTTTCACCAACGCCCGAATCATCTCCACATTTTTTTCATAAATCAAGGGTATCATGTCGGCGATATTGATCAAGGAGTGTGGCTATGAAATCGAAACGACTTTGGCTCTTCGTCGGCGCGGCGATGCTCGTGCTTGCCATCGCCGGCCTTTGGGTGTGGCAGAGAGCGAACGCGCAGCGAGCGGAGCAGGCGGCGATTGAAACCGCCCAAGTGACTCAGATCACAGCAGTGACGAGTGTAGAGACGACCGGCGCCGTGGCCGCGCTGCAATCGGGTTCGCTGTTTTGGGAGACGAGCGGAATCGTGGGCGAGGTGCGAGTGAAGGTGGGTGACACGGTGAAGAAGGGCGACACCTTCATGGTGCTGGATGCCGCCTCCGCGTCGCAATCGGTGATCATGGCCCAAGCCGATCTCATCGCCGCACAGAACGCCCTTGACGATCTGCTGAATCCGACCGATTTGGCGATTGCCAACGCGCAGAAGGCGGTGGCCGATGCGCAGGATGCATTGGACAAAGCGAAGCGCGATCTGAAATCGGTGGAGAACCCGGCCGGCGAAAGCCTTTACACTGCCGTTTCCGATGCCCAGCTTGCGCTCGATACGGCGAAGGCCAACGCGCAGTTGGCGCACGTGGGGCAAGACGCTGTTGCCATTGCCAATGCCGAGAACGACCGAAACCTTGCCTACACTCGATTGCAGGCCGCGCAAGTTTCGTACGACGATTGCGTGAAGATCAGTTGCGGCGAGCGCGTGTTTCGCGAGAACGAGTTGAACGCGGCCCAAAACAATTATCAGCGCGCGCTCGATGCTTACCTCACCGCCAAACTCAGGTACGAAACCACCGTCGCCAATCAGGCCGACGATGTGGTGAAGTCCCAAGACAAATACGAAACGGCGGTGGCCAACCTCAACGCCGCACTGCTCGGCCCCGACGCCAACAAACTGGCCATCGCTCAAGCCAAAGTGGCGGTGGCCGACGCCAACCTCGCCGAGGCGCAGAAGAAACTCGACGAACTGCTCAACGGCCCCGCCCCCGAAGATGCGCAGGCCGCGCAAGCGCGAGTGATGGCCGCGCAGGCCACTGTGGACTCGATGAAGGTGATCGCCCCGTTCGATGGTGAAGTGATCGCCGTCAACTACCTGCCGGGCGACACGATAGTTCAATCCCAAGCGGCGGTGGTGCTGGCAAATCGCTCACAGTTGCATGTGGATGTGTCGGTGGACGAATCGGATGTGAGCCAGATCAACATTGGCGACGCGGTGACGGTGACCATCGACGCTCTGCCCGAACTGCTCTTCACCGGTTCGGTGAGCAACATCAATGCGTTGGGCGCGACCACTCAAGGGTTGGTGCGTTACACCGTGCGCGTGGACATGGCCGAAGCCGACCCGCGCATTCTGATCGGCATGACGGCCAGCGTCAACATCGTCACCAACACCGACGAGGGCGCGTTGGCCGTGCCGCTCGACGCCGTGCAGTTGGACACCGAGGGCGAATTTGTGAATCGGGTGAAGGAGGGCGGCGTGCTGGAGAGGGTGAATATCAAGAGCGGGGAAGTGCAGGACGATGTGGTGGTGGTGACGGGCCCGCTCCAGGCGGGGGACACGGTTCAGATCGTGAAGCCCGTTCCGGTGAACAACGGCTCGCCATTCGGGCCGGGGTAAGGGAAAATGATCGACATCGAAGCCATCACCAAAATCTACCAACTCGGCGATAACGAGGTGCGCGCGCTGGATGGCGTGAGCATCAAAATCGAAAAGGGCGAAATGGCGGCCATCATGGGGCCGAGCGGTTCGGGCAAGAGCACGCTCATGGCCATCGTCGGCTGCCTCGATGCGCCCACTAGCGGCGCATACCGACTCGACGGCGAGAATGTCGAGAAGTTGAGCGACAACCAGTTGGCCGACATTCGCAACCGCAAGATCGGGTTCGTCTTTCAGCAGTTCAATTTGCTGGCGCGCACCACCGCGCTCGACAACGTGATCCTGCCGCTCACCTACGGCGGCGCGCGCGGGCGAGCGCGAAAAGAAAAAGCGCAAGAGGCCCTGCGCGTGGTTGGGTTGGGCGACCGGATGCACCATCGGCCCAACGAACTTTCGGGCGGGCAACAACAGCGCGTGGCTATTGCCCGCGCGTTGGTGAACGACCCGGCCATCCTCCTCGCCGACGAGCCGACCGGCGCGCTCGACAGCAAAACCGGCGCAGAGATCATCGGCCTCTTTCAACGCTTGCATCGTGAACTGGGGCAGACGGTGGTCTACGTGACGCACGATCCGTTCATCGCCCGGCACACCGATCGGGTGATCCGAATCTCGGACGGAAAGATCGTGGGCGACGAGCGCATCACCGCCATTCCCGCCGGGACGCCGAGGCCGAGCGAAGTGGCGTTGGAGCACCATTGATGAACGATGAAGGATGAATTATAAAAGTAGCCGCGCATTCATCCTTCTTCCTTTCTTAATTCGCTATGGACTTCTCCGAAAACTTTCGCATTGCTTTGCGCGCATTGGCCGCCAACAAACTGCGCTCCGTTCTCACCATGCTGGGCATCATCATCGGCGTGGGGGCAGTGGTGGCGCTCATGGCTATTGGCAACGGAGCGACGGCCAGCATCACGAGTCAGGTGCAGGGC
>VGOW01000118.1 GCA_016875735.1 Chloroflexota bacterium
ATCGCCGATTACGAAGTCACCGAGCGGATGCTCTATTACTTCATCCAAAAAATCTGCGGGCCGTTCCGCCTTTTCAAGCCGCGTGTGATGGTGAGTGTGCCCTATGGCGTGACCAGCGTCGAGAGCCGCGCCGTGCATCAGGCCGCACTGCAGGCCGGAAGCCGCGAGGCCTATTTGATTCAGGAGCCGCTGGCCGCGGCGATTGGGGCCGGGTTGCCGGTGGCGACTCCCACCGGAAACATGATCGTCGATCTCGGCGGCGGCGTAAGTGAAGCCGCCATCGTCGCCGTCAATGGCATCGTCACCGCTAACTCGGTGCGGGTGGGCGGCGTTAAACTCGACGAAGCGATCATGTCATATGTTCGCAAAAAATATGGGCTGGTGGTCGGCGAGCCGACGGTGGAGGAAGTGAAGATGCGCATCGGCGCGGCCACGCCGTTGGACGAAGAATTGTCAATGGAAGTGCAGGGGCGCGATCAAGTGACGGGCCTGCCGCGCTCGGCGGTGTTGACCACGACCGAGGTGGTGGAAGCGATGGCCGAGCCGTTGGGGCAGATTCTGAATATGGTGAAGACGGTGCTGGAAAAGACTCCGCCCGAACTGGTATCGGACACGATTGATCGGGGGATGGTGGTGTGCGGGGGCGGGGCGCTCTTGCGCGGCATCGACAAACTGCTGACGAAAGAGACGAGTGTGCCCGCCTATTTGGCCGACAACCCATTGGCCTGCGTCGCCATTGGGTGCGGCAAGGCGCTTGAGCAATACGAACTGTTCAAGCCTAATCTGCCGAAGGTGTAATGGCAAGGCAAGGGGCTTAAGCCCCTTGTGTGAGTCGCAAAGCAAAAACGGGCCTCTGTTTGCCGAGACCCGTTTTTTGTTTCACTTCGCTTTGCCTTGATTCGCCACTGCCTGCGCGGCCTGTTTCACCGCCTCCTCGTCGCCGAGGTAGTAGCTTTTGATCGGGCGCAGGCCATCATCGAGTTCGTACACCAGCGGGATGCCGGTGGGGATGTTGAGTTCGGGGATGGCTTCGTCGGAGATGTTGTCGAGATACTTGACAAGGGCGCGCAGACTGTTGCCGTGCGCGGCGATCAGCAGTCGTCGGCCCGACTTCACCACCGGCGCGAGCGTACTGTGCCAATAAGGCAGCATCCGGGCCACGGTGTCCTTCAATGACTCGCAACGCGGAAGTTGATCGGCAGTGAGCGCCGCGTAGCGTCGGTCGAAGCGCGGATGGCGCTTGTCGTCGAGTTCGAGCGGCGGCGGGGGCACGTCGTAACTGCGCCGCCATAATTTCACCTGCGCTTCGCCATACTTCTCGGCCATCTCCGATTTGTTCAATCCCTGCAATGCGCCGTAGTGCCGCTCGTTGAGCTGCCACGCGCGGTGAACCGGTAACCACTCCAGTTCCATCGCTTCCATCACGATCCACAGCGTTTTGATCGCCCGCTTCAACACGGACGTGTAGGCCACGTCGAAGGTGAAGCCGTTGTCGCGCAGGGCGCGGCCGGCTGCGAGGGCCTCGGCGCGGCCCTGCTCGGTGAGATCAACATCCGTCCAGCCAGTGAATCGGTTTTCGAGATTCCATGTGCTTTGCCCGTGGCGGAGAAGGGCGAGTTTGTGCGCAGTCATAGCGGGCTATCGGATTGCGCGCTCGGTTGCTTTGTCGAAGAGGTGCATGTTGTCGAGGTTGAGGGCCACTTGCACTCTGTCGCCGATGCGCGCCCGGCTGCGCGGGTCAACGCGGCCCACAAAATTCTTGTCGCCGCTGACGAGGTAGAGAAAAACTTCGTTGCCCATCAATTCGGTCACGTCCACCTTTGCCTCCACCGGCGCCTGATGGATTCCGGGCGGCGCATAGTTCGGATCGTGAATGTCTTCGGGGCGGATGCCGAAGACGACGCTCTTGTTGATATAGTCTTTGTACGGCGCCTCTTTGCCTTCGGGGATGGTGAGGCTGAATGCGCCGCAGTCCACGATCGTTCTGCCGGTATCGGATCGAAGCGTGGCGTCGAAGAAGTTCATCGACGGCGACCCGATGAACCCGGCGACGAAAACGTTGTCGGGCCTGTCGTAGAGATTCTGCGGCGTGTCGATCTGTTGAAGGATGCCGTCTTTCATCACCGCGATGCGCGAGGCCATCGTCATCGCTTCCACTTGGTCGTGCGTGACGTAAATGAACGTGGTGCCGAGCTGCTGATGCAGTTTGGAGATGTTGGCGCGCGTTTCGACGCGAAGTTTGGCGTCGAGGTTGGAGAGCGGCTCATCGAAGAGGAACACGGCGGGGTTGCGCACAATGGCGCGGCCTACGGCTACGCGCTGGCGCTGGCCGCCGGAGAGCTGCTTGGGCTTGCGCGTGAGCAGCTGGCCGATGCCCAAAATGCCGGCGGCGTTTTTCACCCGCGCATCAATTTCGGCTTTGGGCATCTTCCGCAGTTTGAGTCCGAAGGCCATATTATCGTACACCGACATGTGCGGATACAGCGCGTACGATTGAAACACCATGGCGATGTCTCGATCTTTGGGGGCCACATCGTTCACCACCCGCTCGCCGATGCGAATCTGGCCGCCGCTGATTTCTTCCAGTCCGGCCAGCATTCGCAGAGCGGTGGATTTGCCACAGCCCGACGGACCGACCAGCACCAAAAACTCTTTGTCTTCCACGTGGATGTTAAGATCGTTGATGGCGGTCACCTCGCCGAATTTCTTGGTGACGTGGTCATAGGTTACGCTGGCCATGATATGGCTCCCTCTTTCTTTGTGAGTATCGTGCGGCCATTATAAGAGCGGGACGAATGTGTGTCAATTTACGGACACCTTTCTTTGACCCTCCCTCTGAATTCTGCTATTATGCTCACGTACTTTTACCGAGCGCTCACTTCGCAATGCGGCACACCTTCGATCAACTCTCGCGCCGATTTCAATGGCTGGGCTGGCTCCGGATAGGGCTGGGCATCAAGCGTTGGGTGCTGTTGTTGCTCATCGGCATTGTGGGACTCGGACTGGGCATTGCGTTCGCGCTCGTCGAAATTTATCGGGGCGGCGCTATGCCCTTGCCCCTCGATCTGATCACGCTTCAGTTTTTCCCTCGCTGGGCGCGCGCCCTTCTTTTGGGCGGGATCGGGCTGGGCGCAATCGCCCTTTCCCTCGCCCGACTCAGCAAAGCGCTCCTGTCGCCCTTCGCCGCGCGCGGCAGGCCCATTGTCGAAGTGGTGGCCGAACATCGCCGCAAACAACGCGGCCCGCGAGTCGTGGCCATCGGCGGCGGCACCGGCCTCTCCACCCTTCTGCGCGGACTCAAACATCACACCTCGAACATCACTGCCATCGTCACGGTGGCCGACGACGGTGGATCGTCGGGCCGACTGCGGCGCTCGCTCGGCGTCCTCCCGCCCGGCGACTTCCGCAACTGCCTTGCCGCCCTCGCCGACGACGAATCCCTCATCACCAACCTCTTTCAATATCGCTTCGGCTCCGGCGATGGACTCGAAGGCCACTCCTTCGGCAACCTCTTCATCACCGCGATGGCCGAAGTCACCGGCTCCTTCGAGAAAGCCTTGCTCGAATCGAGTCGAGTGCTGGCGATTCAGGGAAGAGTGATTCCGGCGACCCTGCACGATGTGACATTGGTGGCCGACTTGCGCCCCGACGATTCGGCGTCGGCATATCGGGTGCGCGGGGAGTCGGCCATCCCCACCGCGCCGGGCGCCATCGAACGTGTGGCGCTTCAACCCGACGACGCGCCCGCGTTCCCTGACGCCGTGCATGCCATCCTCGCCGCCGATCTCATCGTGGCCGGGCCCGGCAGTTTGTATACCAGCGTCATTCCCAACCTGCTCGTGCGCGATGTGGCCGCCGCCGTGCGCGCCAGCCGCGCGATCAAAGTCTACGTGTGCAACACGGCCACTCAACCGGGCGAAACGGGCGGCTACACCGTCCTCGAACACATCCGCGCATTGGAGGCTCACGCTGATCAGGGATTGTTCCCGGCGGTGATCGCCAACGACAAACAGACCGGCAAACTACTTCCCAACCTTCAGTGGGTGCGGCTCGATCCGCCTCTCAATGGCGGCCATCGACTCATCACTGCCGATCTCAGCGACGAAGATAATCCATGGCGGCACGACCCGGCCAAACTTGCGGCAGCGCTGATGAAACTGCTCGAAGAAAATCTGGTGGCTTCTCAAAAATAGAGGCCGGCAGTCGTCACGACTCAATCACGAAAAAACACAAAGGAGATTTAGGCAATGGCATCGACAAAAATTGGCATCAACGGCTTCGGGCGAATCGGGCGGCAAGCCCTGCGGGCGATCAACGAACGGCGCCCAGACGAGATCGAGGTGGTGGCCGTCAACGATCTGTTTGACGCGGCCACCAACGCTCACCTTTTCAAGTACGACTCGACCTATGGCCGCTACCCCGGCGCGGTGGAAGTGAAAGACGGCAATTTGGTGGTGGACGGCAAAACGATCAAAGTGACGGCGGAGAAGGATCCGGGCGCGATCAAGTGGAAAGAGATGGGCGTGGAGATCGTCATCGAATCCACCGGCCTGTTCACCGACGCGACCAAAGCGCGGGCGCACATCGACTCGGGTGGCGCGAAGAAAGTGATCATCTCCGCTCCGGCCAAGAACGAAGACCTCACCATCGTTCTTGGCGTCAACGCTGACAAGTATGATTCGGGCAAGCATCACGTCGTGTCCAATGCCTCATGCACCACCAATGGCCTCGCGCCGGTGGCCAAAGTGCTCAACGACAAGTTCGGCATTCAGAAGGGCCTGCTCACTACCGTGCATGCTTACACCAATTCGCAGAAACTGCAGGACGTGGGCGCGAAAGATGTGCGCGACGCGCGCGCCGCCGCGCAGAACATTGTGCCCTCGGAGACGGGGGCGGCCAAAGCGGTGGGGCTGGTCATCCCCGAACTCAAAGGCAAGTTCGGCGGCATGGCTTTCCGCGTGCCCACCACCACCGTGTCGGTGGTGGACTTTACGGCCACGCTCGAAAAAGAGCCGAGCAAAGACGACATCCGCGCGGCGATGATGGAATATGCCGACGGCTCGATGAAGGGCGTTCTCGAAGTGAGCGATGAGCCGCTGGTGTCGATGGATCTCAAAGGCAACAGCGCCTCGTCGATCTTCAGCGCGATGGATACGCTGGTGATCGGCAACATGGTCAAAGTGGTGGCGTGGTATGACAACGAGTGGGGTTATGCCTGCCGCGTGGCTGATCTGGCGGCGATGATTGCGAGTAAGTTGTAGTCAAATAGTCAGGTGGTCGAGTGGTCGAATAGCCATTGACCACTCGACCACTTGACCACTCGACCACTCGACCACTTGACCACTTGACCACTCGACCATGAACAAAAAGACGATCCGCGGCATTGATCTCAAAGGCAAGCGCGCGCTGGTGCGCGTGGATTTCAACGTGCCGATGAAGGACGGCGCAGTGGCCGACGACAAACGCATCCGCGCCGCGTTGCCCACGCTCGAATATATTTTGGGGCAGGGCGCGTCGCTGATTCTGATGAGCCACCTCGGGCGGCCCAAAGGCGGGCCGGATCCGGAATTCAGCCTCAAAGCGGTGTCGGAGTCATTGGCGAAGTTGTTGGGCAAGCCGGTGGCGATGGCCCCCGATTGTGTCGGCCCGGACGTGGAGGCGATGTCCCGTTCGCTTCAACCGGGCGAAGTGCTGATGCTGGAGAACACGCGCTTTCACTCCGGCGAGGAGAAGAACGATCTCGAATTGGCGAAGCAAATGGCCGCGCTGGCCGATGTGTTCGTCAACGACGCCTTCGGCTCGGCGCATCGCGCGCACTCCTCCACCGAAGGCGTGGCGCGATTCCTTCCGGCGGTGTCGGGCTTATTGATGGAGCAGGAACTCGAATACTTGGGGCGGGCGACGATGAACCCGGAGCGGCCCTACGTGGCAATTTTGGGCGGCGCGAAGATCAGTGACAAGATTGCGGTGATCGAAAATTTGTTGACGAAGTGCGACAAGTTGATCATCGGCGGCGGAATGGCGAACACTTTTTTGGCGGCCAGAGGTTACAACATGGCCGATAGTTTGGTGGAGGCCGCCTCCGTTGAAACAGCCAAAAATATTTTGGCGAAGGCGAGTGATAAACTGCTGTTGCCCGTTGACGCGGTCGTCGGCGACAGGTTCGAGGCCGAAGCGGCCAGCCAAGTGGTGGATGTGGACAAAGTCCCGGCAGGGTGGCGCGTGCTGGACATTGGGCCGAAGAGTGTGGCGGCGTTCGCCGAGGCGTTGCGCGGGGCCAAGTTGGTGGTGTGGAACGGCCCGATGGGTGTGTTTGAGTTTCCCAAGTTTGCCGAGGGCACGTTTGCTATTGCCAAACTGCTGGCGAACAGTGGAGCGGTCACGGTCATTGGCGGCGGCGACAGCGCCAGCGCGGTGAAGAAAGCCGGCGTTGCCAAACAGATGACGCACGTTTCTACCGGCGGCGGGGCGAGCCTCGAATTTCTCGAAGGCAAAGCCCTGCCCGGCGTGGCGGCGTTGATGGATGGATAGGTTTTGCGAAAGGGGAAGGAAATTGATTTGCGCCGCACTCGACGGGCCATTCTTCGCTCAACGCTTCGGTATAGCCTTCGTACATGTCACAACAAGCCGAATGAATGGTACTTTTCAGTCGCTCAGGAATGGAACGCGGGAAATTTGCCACTGTTTTCTTCTTCCGACCTGGCAAAACGCCCAACAAGACTACCTTTCCGTCTGCAAAACGCGCCGTCACTATGAGCCCAAAATCTCGATGACCTTTCAGAAGC
>VGOW01000119.1 GCA_016875735.1 Chloroflexota bacterium
TCGGCGCCCCCACCGGATCCGGCCCTGTCGATCCTCCTCCGTCTGCGCGAGTCGATTCGGAATCGCCAATGGGCGCAAGCCGCAGAACGCGCCGCCCCGTTGATCGGGCTGGGGCGCGGCCTCACCCTCCAATGTGACTCATCTCCACTTTGGGCAGAGCGATCGTTCCCTCTGAGCGAATCTCGGAATAGCGGTCGGCGCGGACGCGCCACACGCTGGCAATGGCCGCCGAAAGTTCGTCGTCGCTTGCGCCGCCGCGCATCAACGGGCGAAAGTCGAAGCCGTTGAGGGCGAAGAGGCAGGTGTACAGTTTGCCTTCGGCCGAGAGGCGGGCGCGGTTGCAATCGCGGCAAAAGGGCTGGGTCACCGAGGCGACCCCCCCGATCTCTCCGCTCCCATCTTTGTAGCGCCAGCGTTCGGCCACTTCGCCGACGTGGTTCGGGCTCATCGGCTCCAACGGCATCTCGGCATCAATCAATCGCACAATCTCCGCCGCCGAAACCACGTCATCCATCCGCCAGCCGTTCGTGCTGCCCACGTCCATATATTCGATGAAGCGCAGAATGTAACACTTCTCGCGGAAGTAGCGAGCCATGGGCAGAATGCTTTGCTCGTTCATCCCGCGCTTCACCACCATATTCACTTTGATCGGCCACAGGCCGGCGTCGGCGGCGGCCTCCATTCCCTCCAGCACCTTCGCCACCGGGAAATCAACATCGTTCATCGCCCGGAACACGGACTCGTCGAGCGAGTCGAGACTCACGGTGACGCGCTTGAGTCCGGCCTCTTTGAGCGCGCGGGCTTGTTGGGCGAGCAGTGCGCCGTTGGTGGTGAGGGTGAGATCGAGATCGGGAATCTCGGCCAGCATGGCGATGAGTTTGTGCAGTTCGCGGCGCACCAGCGGCTCGCCGCCGGTGATGCGAATTTTGCGGACTCCGTGCCCGACGAAGACTCGCGCGAGGCGGGCAATCTCCTCGAAGGTGAGCACCTGACTGCGGTCGAGAAATTTATAGTCTGGCCCGAAAACTTCCTTCGGCATACAGTACACACAGCGGAAGTTGCATCGGTCGGTGACGGAGAGGCGAAGGTCGCGGAGCGGGCGGTTGAGGGCGTCGGTGAGGCTCATGAAATAGGTGATTGGGTGGTTAGGTGGTTGGGTGGTTGGCGTGATGAAATTCTAGCATAACGAGGGGATGGCTCACGGAATCTCGATTTGGAGCAGAAGGGCGCGGTTGTCTTGAATGGGGCCGGGGGCAAACGTGACGGGCATCCGCTCGAACGTCATCGGTGAATACAGCCCCATCCACAGCGCGTATTTTCCGGGGGCGGCGTTGCTTGTGTCAATCTCGATCTGCTCCTCGATTAACTCGCCCACATCCCAAATGATCGGCGGATACTCGCTGCCGGTCAGTGGGTGATCCAATTGGCCGACGAGGTTGATGTTATCGGCTTCGGGGGTGAAGTGAAAGAAGCTCGTCCAGTTTTGTGAGGCGGGCTTGAGCGCGCGCCACCACAGCGTGAGCCGCAATGGCTGAGCGGCCTCTATCCGGTAACCGGCCAATTTTAATTCATCGCCGAACCGAATTTCAGTTTTGGCGGCGTCGGCGGGAAACTGAATCGCGGGCCGCGCCACTTTGAGGCGCTCCACGTAGGCGCGGTCGCCAGTGGGTTGGCCGTTGCCGTCCACGGTGGCAATACGCTTCGGGTCGTGCGATAGAAAGAATCCGGCTTCGATGGCATACGCGCCGGGCCGGGTATCGGCGGACACATCCAACACGGTTTGAGTGATGATCGTTTCGTGGGTCCGCCACTCGTACGTGCGATAGGCGTGATAGAGGGGAAACTCATCTTTTCCGACGATGGCATTGCCGCCGCCATCCAGCAGATGCACAAAAAGGATGTAGTCGTCTTTCGCGGGGTGCGCCATGCGCCAATGCAAGTTGACTCGTAACTGCCCGCCGGGCTGTAGGTGCGCGCTGTCGAACGATGCGCCGATGAGACACATGCCTGCGGCAAAGCAAGCGTTGGCCGGGGCTTGCGCGGCGTAGTGAGGGGCGAACGGCAATTGCGATGCCGTCACACTCGCCCAATGGCCGATGCGAGAGTTGGCGTAATCGCCGAGCGCGTAAACGGCGGCGGCGTCATCCTGTGGCGGCAGAAGCGGAGTCATCGCGGCGGGGTCAAGGGGCGGCATCACGTAAACGGTGCGGCCCGAAAGCATCACCCATTGAGAGGCGTCGCCCTGCCAGGGTTGACCATCGTCGCCCAAAGGCAGCAGCACTTGCGCGGTGTTTTGATCTTGCAGTATCGGCAGCAAGTTTCCTTCGGCGTCGAGTGCGCTCCGAATTTGTGCGGCTCTCTCTGAAACCAAATACTTGATCGGCGTGTCGGCATAGTTTTGCAACGGCATCACCACCGATTGGGAAGTGGCCGCCAGCAATTCGCCCACGCGGTTATCGTTCTGCCTCAGCCACGAACTCCCGCCCCAATAGATGCGGCTGTATTTTTCTCCGAAGAACTCGCGCGCTTGTTGGAAGGAGGTGATTGCCACACCCGCGATCAGAATTGCGCTGGCAAGTCGGCGCAGGTTCGCCCAGCGTTTCGTCCACGACCAAATTATGCCCAAGCCCAATCCGGCCACAGCGGCGACAAAGGGATATGCGCCGATCAGTCGAAACTCGTGAGGCCAGTCGCGATCCCCTGAGATCAGATCGGGCAGCAGCATCACCAGCAAGCCGCACCACACCAGCGGCACGAACCATTTGCGAAAGTAAACAGCGGAGGCGGCCAAGCCGAGCAGGAAAGCGTAGCCGAACATGGGCGCGAGCAGGGGCTCATAAATTTGGTTGTACTGGCCGGGCCAATAATCGAACAGCGCTTCCCGGTAATGCTGGAATTTGGTGATGAACACGCCGCTCCACCCTTGCTCGGCGTAAAGCGGATTCTGAGTGAACGAGGTTTGCCCGGCGCGGGCAAGAAAAGTTTGGGGATAGTAGGCATACCAAATGAGTTGAGGCAGAAGGACGATCAAAAGCGCGGCCAGCCAAACGGCGAGGCCAGCCAAAAAAGTTTGGAAAGGATGCTTCTCCTGAAAGTATTTCAGCGCGAGGACGAGGAAGAAGAGGAGCGGTAAGACTCGCGCCGATGGATAGGTGTATTGCGTGAGTCCGGCGAGCACGCCCGCCCAAATCCAATCTCGGCGAACGCCCGTCCGCGCGGCCTTTGCCAACGCCCACACGGCCAGCATCTGAACCGGCAGTTCGGTGATGAAGCGCAAAGCCATGCGATCGAAAAAGGCCAGCGGCTCGCAGACGGCCAGCGCGGCGCTGGCGAGCAGTGCGATCACGCGCCGGGTGTCCGCATCGAAACTTCCGCGCCCGAGTTCGGCGAGGCACAAATACGTGGCGGCGATCCCCCACAACCCATAGATCACTGAAGCGAAGCGCATCGAGATCGCTCTCGCCCCAAACAGTTGAGTGGTGAGGGCGGCTGTGTACACGTACATCGGGTCGGGGTTGCTGTTGATGGCAATGTAAAACGGCCAGACGTTGTAGCGCAGAGGCTTGAGGGCGTCCATGCCGTCCTGCGCCGCGTCGGGGTCGAGGCCGGTGGGATACGAGTTGAGAAGATAAAGATGCATGAAGGCGGCGATCATCATCACGGCGATGATGGCCAGCCAGCGAGTCGCTCGTCTGTGATCCGTCATTCTCACTTCCGGTTGTAGAAATTGAATACGGCCGTTGCCAGCGAGATGATGAGGCGGTTGGCGTCGTCGAAGGGCACCGGCTCGTCGCGGTGAACATATACCGTCATCACGTAGTTGCCGCCCGGCGAATACACAATGGCGGCGTCGCCCACGTTGTTGAGCGGCAACAGATCCCAGCCGTGTTTGTGCGCCACCATCGCGCCCGGCGATCCGCCGGCCACAAAGATCGGCCCCACTTCGTTTGCCAACAGCAGATCGATGATCTGCTGGCATTCCTCGGCGGTGAACTGGCCGGAGAAAGACTCCATCAGTTTTCCGCGCCCGGCGGCGCAGTCGTCGATCATCACCAGCAATCGCCCCATGTCGTCGGCGCTGGTTTGGTTGTAGCGGTCGGGCGCAAGATCGATGTCGGCGCGGGTGTTGGCGGGCGTGCGGCGCGGGGTGGTGATCGCGCCGAGCGTGTCGAGCAGTCCGGCGATGTAAGTGTTCTGCAACCCCAGTTCGGCCATCGTGTCGCTCACGATGTTCGCGCCGATGAGTCCGCTGCCATCGCCGATGAGTCCGAGAATGAGATCGGTGTAGGTGTTGGCCGATTCGCCGAAGACGCCGGTGAGCAAAAGTTGTTCGTCGGGTGTGGGCGCGGCGTCGAGATAACGAAAGAAGGTGACCGCGATGGGAATCTTGATCGTGCTCATGCCCGAATAAGCGATGCCGCCGTCTACCTCGAGGGGCTGTTGGCCGCGCATGGCGAGGTTGAGCGTTTCGCTGGTTTGCAGGTCGGCCACGTAAATGCTCACCGTGCCGTCGAACTGATGCAGGCGAACGTCGGCGCGCAGAAGATCGGCCAGCGTGTCGAAGGTGGGCGGCGATTGAGCGAAGTTGTTGACGGGCAGAGTCACGGTTCGGGAGTTGGGAGAACGGAACGCAGTGTTGATCAAAGCAAAGGCGGCATCCCGGTCGAGGGCGTATCCGGCAGTGCCCGGAACGAAGCCGAGTGTGCCGGGGTCGGCGCGGGCGGGGAGTCCGGGTTCGTCGTAGGCGGCGGCCACGTCGGCGAGAAAGTTTTTCAACGTTTGCTGATCGAATGAGGCTTGCAGTGGAATGGGATCGGGCGGCGGCGGAGTCTGCGCCCAAAGGTGTGCCCACAGCGCCGACCACAACGAGCCGCTCACTTCGACGGTGGGCGCTTGGGCGAGCATGGAGTCGGAATCGAGGGTGAAGCCGACTTGCGATGGCGCGAGTTGTATTGCATTGCCGCGATAGTCGAGCGTGAGTGGAACGCTGTAGGCGCTGTCGAGTCGAGCGGCGGCTTCGTCGCGGGTGAGGCCGCCCACGGGAATCTCAGCGATGATCAACTCGGCGGGCAGATGATCGAGACTGCGGGCGAAGAGAAGAATTTGGATGAGCAGAACGACGAGCGAGCCGAGGATGCCGACCGCCGAGATGGCGAGCCACAGCCGGAAACCGCCGAGCGAAAGGCGGAGGGGTTGGCGCGGGCGAAGTGGTTTGGGGTTGCTGGTCAGTCGGCGGTCAATGCGCATGATGGGTGAGCGATTGTTTGCGGGATGAGGGGAACGCGGATGAACGCGGAAGAAACGGATGAGCGTTGATCATTTGATGGGATGCAAGTTGCGCGCTTGAACTGTGAAGCAATCACGGATTACACCGATTTCGCCGCTGCAGTTCTTTTTTCACTGGCACGGCGAGTCTGAAACGTAATAGTCGTGCGTGAAGGTTTGCCCGTCGCCGCCGGTGACGGTGACCGTGCCGGGAATGGGGCCGCCGCACGTGCGGGCGATTCGGAAGTGGACGAAAGTATAAACGACTCCGGCGTCGATGAATGAGCCGTCGCCGTTCGCGTTCACGCTTCCGATCAGATTATCGTGTTTGACGGCGAACGGTGGGCGGCTTCCGGTGAACTCGACGGAGAGGGTGACGATGGAGCCGTCGGGCGGGCGCGAGGGATCGAGGGCGTTGGAGACGAACGACACGCCGCGAAAGCGGAGGGGCGCGGCGGAGGCCGACGTGGGCGTGGGCGCTGTTGTCCGGGTGGGGCGCAGAGTCGGCGCGGCGGGAAAGGTGGCGGTGGGCGGCGCGAGTTGAATCAGCGGAGTCGAGGTGAGAGTCGGCGGCGCGGGGTCGGTGGGTTGCGGCGTGCCGGTGAGGGTGGGCAGGGGCGTATCGCTCGGCGGAGGGGTGAAGGTTGAGATCAGCGTGCTCGATGGAAGAATGATCTCCACGTTCGGAAAGGCCTGCACGGTGACTCCGGCGGTGGGGAAGGCGGAAGGTTGGCCGCCGCACGCGGCGAGGAGAACGGCGAAGGGAAGAAGCCAACGATGGGCGCGCATGATGGAGTGACATTATAACGAATGTGAGCGGCTCCACGTCGCGCGGCGCTGAAGGCCCGCCGCTCATGGCCGCGCACAATCGGGGCGGCATGTTTTCTCCTTTCGACAGCACGCAAAATGATTTTCACTTTATTTCTCTCCCGTCTGCTCCACGATGGTTTCATAATGCCGCGAACGCTCATCGAAACGCGCCAGCACTTCCCTTGCTTTCAGTGGGACGACCGCGGCTTCGTAATCTTCCCCCGCGAACTCGCGGACGGCGTCCAGCGACTCAAACGCCATGATGGTGATGAACTCTACTCCTTCGTTGACTTGTCGCCGCAGCAACTTGATGTTTTTGAAACCGGCGATCTGCCGCTTCTGGGTAGTGTCCCTGTAACGTGTGTCTGGTAAAAAACAGGCGTTCCGCCTGCTCATGACCGCAAGTATCCTCGGCCTACACCAGCGGCCTGAGGAGTTGCGGAATGGATTTCACAACATGCTGTTGCCT
>VGOW01000120.1 GCA_016875735.1 Chloroflexota bacterium
GCTTCACCGACTTTTTTATGGCACGATATTGGCGGCGGCTGTCACTCATGGCGATGCTCCTGTTCTCTAGAAGGAACCTGAGCATAGCATGGGTGTCAGCCGTCATTCAAAACTGTCCGGTAGTGAAGTCGGGAAGTGGAGCGACCCGCGCTTCACTCGAGATGTAAACTTGGCCGTTGCCTCCCCGCTTGCCACCGGCTCCGCCCCGCTCGTCCGCCTCATCACTCAACATTTCCCCTCCCGCTCCGCCGACCCGGTTGACTTTGCCAGCAAGACTCGCATGGTTTTGATCACGGCCAGCAACGGCGTGGAAGTGGACATCTCACTGGCGCTCCCCGGCTACGAAGACTCGCTCTTTGCCCCCGCCGTGGATTACGAGATCGAACCGGGCAAGACGATTCGGCTGTGTTCGGCGGAAGACTTGATCATCCACAAAGCCGTTGCCGGACGGACGCAAGACCTCAGCGATATTCAAGGCGTCGTGTATCGGCAGGGCGAAAAACTCGACCTCTCCTACATTCGCCAATGGCTCAACGAGTTTGCCAATGCGCTCGCCGAGCCGGAGATCGTCGAACGATTCGAGCGTGCGTGGCAAAACAGATAGCCTTCCCCCGCCACATGCGGCCTCCCTAACCCAAAACTCCCCTCCGGTGCTCTGTTGCAAGGATCCCGTTTCGACCTTGCGCCGCCCGCCGATGAAGTCGGCGGGCTACATCCCTGCGTCGGCTGAAGCCGACTTTTAGCCCGATTCATCGGGCGCCGTTGAGTAGCGCGGGCAATTCATGCCCGCGCGATCTGACCGGTAAACGATGTTTGCAACAGAGCACCCCTCCGGCCTCGCGCCCTCGGGGAGTTACCATTCGCTAACCGCTATCCGCCAATCGCTATCTGCTAATACACCGGCAGATACCTCTCCAACTCCCACTCGCTCACATTGATGCGGTACTCGTCCCATTCCTGCGTGCGGCCCTCGATGTAACGCTCGAAGGCGTGCTCGCCCAGCGTGGCCTTCACCAACTCGCTCGCCTTCATTTCCTCGATGGCCTCACCCAGCGAACCGGGCATGGCTTTGAGCTTCGCCAGCGCCGCATGATCGAGGTGATACAAATCTTCCTCGTTCGGCGCGGGCGCGGCCAGGTTGTTCTTGATTCCATCCAACCCGGCCATGAGCATCGCCGCAAAAGCCAGATAGGGATTGGCGCTCGGGTCGGGACAGCGCAGTTCGATGCGGCTGGCCGTCGTCACCCGCCCCGGGCTCACCTTCGGGATACGGATGAGCGCCGATCGATTCGTGCGCGCCCATGAGATGTACACCGGCGCTTCGTAGCCCGGCACCAGCCGTTTGTAGCTGTTCACCAGCGGCGCGATCACTGCCGACATTTCGCGCGCGTGCTTGAGTTGCCCGGCGATGAAACTCTTGGCCGTGGGGCTGAGGCCGTATTCGTCGTTCGGGTCGGCGAAGATGTTCTTGCCGCCTTTCCACAAACTCTGATGCGTGTGCATCCCGTTGCCGTTGATGCCCGACACCGGCTTGGGCATGAACGTGCAGTACAATCCGTTGCGTTGGGCAATCGCTTTCAGAGTCAAACGCAACGTGACGGCGTTGTCGGCGGTGCGCAGAGCGCGATCATATTTGAAATCGATCTCGTGCTGGCCCACTGCCACTTCATGGTGCAGAGCTTCTACGTTGATCCCGAACGTGCCGAGCGCGGTCACCATTTGCCGCCGCACGGTGTGGGCCATATCGGTGCTCACGTCGAAGTACCCGGCCTGATCGTGCGGCATGAGCGGCAGTAACTGGCCGTTGGCATGGGGCTTGAACAAAAAGAATTCCAGTTCCGGCCCGGTGAAATACTCGTAGCCCAACTTCGCCGCTTCGGCCAGCGCGCGTTTGAGAATGTAGCGAGGGTCGCCGCTGAACGGCTCGTCGGTGGGCATGTGCGCGTCGCAGATCACGCGCGCGGTGGGCACGTCGGTGTCCCACGGAACGACGGCGAAGGTGTCGAGATCGGGATGCAGAAGCATGTCGCTTTCGGCGATGCGGGCGAATCCCTGCACCGACGATCCATCGAACCACATCCCATGATCCAACACATCATCCCACTGGGCCGTGGGGATGCCGACGCTCTTCACCATACCCATAATGTCGGTGAATTGCAGATTGATGAACTCGACGTTGCGCGCCTTGATGATCTCGGCGACCTTTTTGATTTTTTCATGGTCGTGTGCCATGTGCGTCTCCTTTGTGTCCGCGTATCTTACCAGATGTTTCGCGTATGGTATACTTCGCGCCAACGGAGGCTCATCAATGGTCAGTCAAGATTTGCTCGACATCCTTCGCTGTCCGGCGTGCGTGCGCGAAAAGCCGGGCATGCTCAAACTAGTGAAAGACACGTGGCTCGTGTGCCAGGAGCCGGACTGCAAACGCAAGTATCCGATCCGTGAAGATATTCCGGTGATGCTGATCGAAGTCGGCGACAAGTGGGCCAACACTGCCGAAGAGGCGCTCCCCGCCCCGCCCCCCGCCGATTGATGAATCGATCCGCAGATTGCGCAGATGAGCGCAGATAAAAATCACCTGCGGCAATCTGCGGATTCAACCCTTTGCCCGATCTCCTCTCGCTCGACGAAGACTCTCTCGGGCAACTGCCTCTCGATACACTCCTCGCGGCGCTGGGGGACTCCGACACGGAAACCCGCGCCATTGCCATCTTCGCGCTGGGGACTCGATCCGAACCCGAAGCGATCTCTGCGCTCGTCGCCGTTCTCTCCGACCCCAGCCCGTTCCTCGCCCGCACCGCCGCCGACTCGCTTCGACGCATCGGCTCGCCCGCCGTGCCCGCTCTCATCGACTCGCTCCGCGCCCAAGACGCGCAAACGCGCGGCCTTGCGGCTCGCGCGCTCGCTCACATCAAAGATACTGCTTCGATCCCCGCGCTCTTCAACGCCCTCGACGACGAGTCGGCCATCGTTCAATATTGGGCCGACGAAGCCCTCGAGCGCATGGGCGTGGGGATGGTTTACTTCCAACCCTAACCCCCACCCCGGCCTCCCCCGTCGGCGCATCCTGAGCAGAGCGAAGCGCAGTCGAAGGAGCCGACGGGGGAGGGAATCTATCGCACAATCACCCACACCCCCCACCAGCCGATCATCACTAGCGCGATCACTACTTGCGCCCCGAACGACAACCCCGCACCCCACAGCACGCCGGTCGTCGCCTTCCACGCTTCTTTCAGATTGCGGCGGCGTTGATACTCCACCAAGAACACGCCCAGCATTGCGCCGATGAGCGCACCCACTACCGGGATGACGAACATTCCGATCAGCCCCAACACCATGCTCACCAGAACCGCCTTCCACGACGCGCCCGTGAACCGGGCAGTGGTGTTGCCCAGCCACCAAATCACCACCTCGCCGATGATGAGGGCGAGGGTGATAATGGTGAACAACAACGGCCCCCATCGGCCAAACCCGGCAAAGATTCCGTAACCCAACGCCGCCAGCCAGATCAGTTCGATGCTGGGCAGGGCGGGGATGAACGTTCCCACCAAGCCGACCAGCATGACGAGGAAGGCGAGAAAGGCGATGAGGAATTGCTGCCAGTCGGCGGGTTCCAAAGGGAATGACGAATGACGAATGTCAAATGACGAATGACGAAATGTCCGCTTCGTCTACCGTCCGTCGTCCATCGTCTGTCGTCCTCTACCGAATCACATCAATCCCGCCCATCCACAAGCGCAGTGGCTCGGGCACCACGATACTGCCGTCGGCTTGCTGGTAGTTTTCCATGATGGCGATCATCGTGCGCGGCAGGCCGAGCCCCGATCCGTTGAGCGTGTGCAGAAATTCGGGCTTGGCTCCGGCCTCGCGGCTCCTTCGGAAGCGCACATTGGCCCGGCGGGCCTGAAAGTCGCCGCAATTCGACACCGACGACACTTCGAGCCATTCGTTCTGGCCCGGCGCCCACACTTCGATGTCGTAGGTCATTCGGGCGCAGAAGCCCACGTCGCCCGAGCACAGTTGCTTCACCCGATACGTCAATCCGAGTTCGGCGCACGTCTGCTCGGCGTCTTCGCGCATCCGCTCCAGTTCGTTGTCCGATTCTTCGGGCAGGGTGAAAGAATACATTTCCACTTTGTCGAACTGATGCCCGCGTTTGATGCCGCGCACGTCGCGGCCGGCGGCCACCTTCTCGCGGCGGAAGCACGGGGTGTAGGCCGAGTAGCGGAAGGGAAGCGAAGCGGCGTCCACGATCTCATCACGGTGAATGCAGGTGAGAGGCACTTCGGCGGTGGGCACCATATAGAGGTCTTCTTCCGCGTCGCGGTACAAGTTGTCTTTGAACTTCGGCAGTTGCCCCGCGCCGTACACCGTTTCGCCTTTGACGATGAATGGTGTGTACGCTTCGCTGTAGCCCTGCCGCCGCGTGTGCAGATCGAGCATGAAAGCGATGAGGGCACGCTGCAGGCGCGCGCCCGCGCCGTGCAAAACGTAGAAGCGTGAGCCGGTGAGTTTGACGCCTTGCTCGAAGTTGATGATGCCCAGCGAGGTTCCCAAATCCCAATGCGGCTTCGGCTCGAAGGGGAATTGCTTCGGCTCGCCGACGGTTTTGATGACGACGTTCTGCGCGTCGTCTTCGCCGTCGGGCACGCGGGCATCGAGCACGTTGGGGATGCCGCTCAACAGCGCCTCGAGGTCGGCCTCCACTTGCCTCACTTGCTCGTCGAGGGCGGCGATCTTTTCGCCCAGCCCTTTCTGCTCGGCGATCTTCGCTTGCTTCTCGGCGGCATCTTTGATCTGACTGATGGCCTTCGAGGCGGCGTTGCGTTCGGCCTTGAGTTTCTCGGCCTCGGTGAGCAGCGAGCGCCGCTGGCTGTCGAGTTCGAGCACGCGGTCAACGGCCTGCGGCTCGGCGAATCGGCGAGCCTTCAGCGAGGCTCTGACGGTATCGGGTTGATTGCGAAAAAGGTTGATGTCGAGCATAGCGCACCTCCATGATGAGTGAAAAAAGGCGGCCCCTCATCCGTTTGCAGGACGAGGGGCCGCTCGTGGTGCCACCTGCTTTTGTCGAACCGGGCGGTTCGACCTCTTACGCTGTAACGGGCTTGGCCCGGCCACACCTCTTCGGGGGCGACATGCGGCTTTTGTAGTAATGACTTTAGTCATTATTTGCGCGACTGAAGTCGCCCCTACGTTGCCGCAATGGAGTGGAAATCATCCGGTTTGCCTGCCGCCTCGCATCCTCCGGCGGCTCTCTGAAAAGTTTCCCGGCGATCATGTCTCACTCGTCTTTGGGGATATGAAGTTGAGGCGATTATACCGCGAGCCTTCGAGTCGTCAAGCGGCGGGAGCCAAAGATTCGTGAATATTACTCTTCCTTCGTCCTCAAATGCGGGAACAACAACACTTCGCGGATCGAGGCCTTGTCGGTCAACAGCATCGTCAGCCGATCCACGCCCATGCCGAAACCGCCGTTGGGCGGCATGCCGTAGCGCATCGCCCGCAAGTAGTCTTCGTCCAGCGGGTGCTTCTCCTCGTCGTCGGCGGCGTAATCGCGTCCCATTTCCACAAACCGCGCTTCCTGATCCAGCGGGTCGTTCAATTCGGTGAAGGCGTTGCACAGCTCGAATCCGGCCACATAAACCTCGAACCGCTCCACCGTGTTCGGGTCGCCCGGTTTGCTCTTGGCCAGCGGCGAGATGTCGCGGGGATAATCCATGAGGATGGTAGGCTGGATGAACTGCGGCTCGAGATAGTGGCCGATGAGGCTGTCGATCAGTTTTCCGCGCGTGGAGTTTGGCTCCGGGTGGTGGCCTTTGGCGCGCATGGCCGCCGCCAACGACTCGGCGGCCGGGTGCGTGGCCAGATCAATGCCCGAATATTCCAGCACTGCGTCGCGAATCGTGACGCGCCGCCACGGCGGGTTGAAGTTGAGTCGGCGCCCCTGATATTCGAACTCGCGCGCGCCGAGCACGTCATCGCATACCTTTGCCAGCATTCGCTCCGTCAGATCCATCACGCCGAAGTAGTCGGTGTAGGCGCAGTAAAACTCAAGCTGGGTGAACTCCGGGTTGTGCTTGAAACTCACGCCCTCGTTGCGAAAGTCCCGCCCGATCTCGTACACCCGCTCGAGGCCGCCCACCAATAATCGTTTGAGATACAACTCGAACGAGATACGCAGATACAAATCCTGATGCAGTTGATTGTGGTGAGTGACGAAGGGGCGCGCCGCCGCGCCGCCGTACAGCGGTTGCAGAATCGGCGTTTCCACTTCGAGGAAGCCCTCGCCGTCCAAGAATCGGCGTAGGGCGGTAGTCACTTTTGCGCGGGCGCGGAAGATGTCGCGCACTTCGGCGTTCACCGCCAGATCGGCGTATCGCTCGCGGTAGCGGGCTTCGGTGTTGTCGAAGGCCGAATACACTTTGCGCTCGCCGTCCACCACTTGCTCTTTGGCGGCGGGCAGGGGGCTGATGCCCTTCGCCAGCATCCGGAACGATTTGACTCGCAGACTCAACTCGCCGGTTTTGGTG
>VGOW01000121.1 GCA_016875735.1 Chloroflexota bacterium
CTCCATGTCGCCCGCAAACCCGATTTCACCGCCGAGAAGATCACCGACCTCTCCAACGTCGGCGACTTCGCCTGGCTCTCCCCTCCTCCCTAACCACCCAACCATCCAACCACCCAACCATCCAACCACCTAACCACCCAATCATCCCCAATGTCCTCCGACGTTCCGCGAGTCCGTCAGCAATACCTCGACATCAAAAAGCAATACCCGCACGCCATCGTCTTTTTTCGGCTCGGCGACTTTTATGAGACTTTCGATTCCGATGCCGAGCTGATCGCCCGCGAACTCGACATCGTTCTCACCAGCCGCGAATACACCAACCAGCGCGTGCCCATGGCCGGAGTGCCGCATCACGCCGTCGAAAATTATCTGGCCCGCCTCATCGCCAAAGGCTTTCACATCGCCATTTGCGAGCAGATGGGCAGTGAGCCGATCAAAGGATTGTTCCCGCGCGAAGTGACCCGCGTGGTCACGCCCGGCACCATCGTCGAGCCGGGCCTGCTCGCCGAAACGCGCAACAACTTCCTCGCCGCCGCTCTCGTTGACGCGCACACCCATCGCGCCGGGCTCGCCTTCGTGGACATCACCACCGGCCAATTCCAAGCCGCACAGCTCGAACTCCCCTCTCCCTCCGGCAGAGGAGATCGGGGTGAGGGCGATATCACTGCCCTCCTCCGCCACGAACTCACTCGCCTCGCGCCCGCCGAACTGCTCGCCCCTGCCGACGGCGCCCAATCCCCTCTCCCGACTCTCGCCGCCACGCCGCTCCCGCCTCATCGTTTCGATCTCGCTGTCGCCCGCCAACTTCTGCATGATCACTTCTCTGTTTCCACTCTCGCCGGTTTCGGCATCGAACATCAGCCGCTCGCCATTCGTTGCGCGGGCGCAATCCTGCAATACATCAAAGATACGCGCCCCAATGCGCTCAGTCTGCTCGTCGGGCTGGGCTCGTATTCCACCGCCGAGTTCATGACTCTCGACCCGGCGGCTCGCCGCAACCTCGAGCTCACCGAAACCATTCGCGGCGGGCAGGTGCGCGGCTCATTGCTGGGCACGCTCGACAAAACCGTGACGCCGATGGGCGCGCGCCTCCTCCGCGTGTGGGTCAACCAGCCATTGCTCAATCTCGCCGAGATCAACAGCCGTTTGGATTCGGTGAGCGTACTGCACACCGACGGCGTGCGCCGCGCCGAGATTCGCGCCGCGCTCAAACCGCTGGGCGATCTCGAACGACTGGTCAACCGGGTGCTGGGGGGGACGGCCACCCCACGCGATCTCGGCGCGATTCGATCCGGGCTGGCCGCCATCCCGCGCCTCAAGCAAATCCTCCAAGCCTCTAATCTTCCCGGACTCGGCTCACTCGATTCGCAAACCGATCCCTCTCCCGACATTCATTCGCTCCTCTGCTCCGCCCTCGCCGACGACGACCTGCCGTCGAATCTCGATCATCCCGGCGTCATCCGTCCGGGATGGTCATCAGAATTGGATGGAGTGGCGGCGGCCTCCAAAGGCGCGCGCGATTGGATCGCCGGACTCGAAAAAGTGGAACGCGAGCGTTCGAGAATCAAAACGCTCAAAGTGGGCTTCAACAAAGTCTTCGGCTATTACATCGAGATCAGCAAAGCCGCCGCCGAGAACGCGCCCGCGCATTACATCCGCAAACAAACGCTGGTCAACGCCGAGCGCTTCATCACCCCCGAGCTCAAAGAATACGAAACGCTGGTGCTCAACGCCGAAGAACGAATTTCGGAGATCGAGGCGCGGCTGTTCAAAGAAGCCTGCGCACAGATCGCGGCGCAGGCGGCGCGGTTGCTCAACACCGCGCGCGCGCTGGCTCGCCTCGATGTGTTTGCCGCGCTGGCCGAAGTGGCGGCCAATAACAATTACTCCCGCCCCGTCCTCACCGCCGATTCGAGATTGGAGATTAGAGACGGGCGGCATCCGGTGGTGGAGCATTTCATGCAGTCGGGCGAGCGCTTTGTGCCCAACGGTATTGCTTTTGATCCGGGCGAGTGCGTGCGAGTGATCACCGGCCCGAACATGAGCGGCAAGTCAACGTATCTGCGGCAAGCGGCGCTTATCGTCCTCATGGCCCAGATCGGCAGTTTCGTTCCGGCCTCGTCGGCCTCTCTCGGCATTGTGGATCGCATCTTCACCCGCATTGGCGCGCAAGACGAGATTCACGCCGGGCAGTCCACGTTCATGGTCGAGATGGTGGAGACGGCGAACATTTTGCATCACGCCACTTATCGCAGTTTGTTGGTGCTCGACGAGATCGGGCGCGGCACCAGTACCTATGACGGATTGTCGCTGGCGTGGGCGATCATCGAATATATCCACAGCCATCCGCGCCTGCGGGCCAAGACCCTGTTTGCGACTCACTATCACGAGCTGACCGAATTGGCGAACCTGTTTCCGGGTGTGCGGAACTATAATGTGGCTGTCACTGAAGACCCGGCGGCGGAGCGCGTGGTGTTTTTGCATCGCATCGTGCCCGGCGGCGCCGATCGGAGTTACGGCATCCATGTGGCGCAAATGGCCGGACTGCCCAAGCCGGTGATCAATCGGGCGCAGGAATTGCTGGCCGCGCTGGAGTCGTCGTCGGGCAAGGCCGTGCAAACCGAGCCGTCGCCGATTCAACAAATCGCGCTGTTCCCGGAGACTAACCCATTGCGCGACGAGTTGGCCTCGCTCGACATCAGTTCGATGACTCCGCTCGAAGCGTTGAACAAATTATTCGAATGGCAGAGACGATTTGGAGAGGAGAAGAAATAACCGATGGCCCAAACATTCACTTGCCCCAGCTGCGGCGCCCCGCTCGATTACGACGGCAGTGCCCGCTCCACCATCGAGTGCCTATACTGTAACTCATCGGTGATCGTGCCGCAAGAGATGCGCGGCCAGCGGTCGGAGCGGGTATCACCCGAAGTGACGATGTCGCTTCAAGGGCAGGCGGCCAATTTGCGGGAGCTATCGCGGCTGGTGAAGGCCGGGCAAAAAGTGCAGGCCTACAATTTGTATCAGCAGGTTTTCAAAGTGAGCCTGACCGAAGCGATGCGCGCTGTGGATCAACTCTCGCAGGGCGGGGCGGTGGTGATCACCAGCAATGTCGTGACTCCGCCGGGCAGTTACGGCGCCCCGCCCGCCGTCTCCACTTCACCGGCCAGTTACACCGCGCCGCCGATCATCACCACCTCGGCGCGAGTCCGGTTTGCCAAAGAAGTCGTGCCCGTGCCGCTCGGCGGCCAAACCGTGTGGACTCGATATTACACGCCGCGCGAATTCGAGTCCGCCTTTGCCGCCGCCGGGTTTCGCCGCCTCTCCCTCCGCGCCCTCGGACTCTTTTCGCCGCCGCCGTACCTGGCCGCGTTTGCCTCGCGCCGTCCGCGACTCGTGAGCGCATTGCAAGGCATCGAAGATCGAACGGCGGCGTGACCCGTGCTCCGCAGCTGGGGCGATCACTTTTTGATCGTTCTGCAAAACGGTTGGCTCGCGCATCGCTTGACTCTGGCGGGGCACCGACTCGCGGCGGCCGACTGGCTGGATGACGCCGACGACGGACTGGGCGCGGCCAATCACTACCCAGCCGAGTTCACACGCGCGCAGGCCGATTTCGACGAACCGCCTTTTGCCGCCGGGCCATTCGATCTCGTCGTCTTCAACCTCGACATCGGAGCGAATGCGGTCTTTGGCCGCTTGCAGGTTTTGAGCCAACAGCACGAAGATGCTGAGGAAGATCGCTTCGAGCGACACGGCCATGGTGAGCAAGCCAAAGGGGAAGGGGTCGAACGCTTTCGCGCCCGGTATCGCGCCCGAGTCCAACACCATGTTGGTCGCAATCCACACGAAGAAGATCGCGGCGTTGATGAACAGGAAGGGCATACTGCCGCTGAACCCGGCGATGAAGTTTGCCAGCCGCTGAACCCAGGTGAGCTCTTCGGCTGTTGGACTGCCGACTCCCGTGCCCCAGCCGAGCAAAGGCGAGTTGGCGCTGATCGGTTTGGGGGCGGCGAGCGCGGCCTCGGCGGCGGCGGCGAGCGCCGCCCGTTTATCGGAGTCGGCTTCCATCCCGCTCACGATGGTGAGCGCGGGGAGCGCGGCGGCTCTGCCGTTTTTGGATCGAGCGCGGAGTCGGATCGAGATTCAATATCCGCGTGGGTGATGCTCGACGATCCGTTGGCGCGATTCGATCCGGCGCACGCGGAGGGGCACACGCATCATCTTTCGGCGGCGGCGCGATGGATGGGCGACGCGAAGATTGCGCTGGGGCCGCAACCGGCGCGCAAGTGGGCCGGGTTGGGCGCGGCGGGCGCGGCGGGCAATGTGTTGGCGATGATCGGTTGGCGCAGGCCGGAGCGGGCGCTGAGGGTGACGGCGCGCGAGGCCTTGCCTAGTTTGGGAGTCGGCGCGGCAATGGGGGCATTGGCTATGTTGTTCTCTTTCGAGAAATTCGCGCAATTCGCGGGCAAGAAATGATTAGCGCAAGTCTTATTCGAGAGGAATGAAATGGAGATGCTTAGGTTAGTGGTGGTGGCGCTGGCGGCGATGGCCGCCGGCGCGGTGAATTCGGTGGCGGGCGGCGGAACGGTGTTCAACTTTTCGGCGCTCGTGTGGTATGGCTTGCCGGTGGTGCGGGCGAACGCGACGAACGCGACTTCGCTCATCCCCGGCTCCATTGGCGGGGCGTATGCGTTGCGCCGCGAATTGAGACAACAATCGCGCACGCTGATCATTCTGCTCACCCCGACCGTGCTCGGCAGTTTGCTCGGCGCGTTCACCGTCGCCAACACGTCGGAGTCTATCTTTCGCCGCGTGGTTCCGTTTTTGGTGCTGTTCGCGACGATCATCTTTGCCAACCGCAATCGCATCACCCAATGGGCGAAGCGAAACGAGGCCGCGCCCACTCCGGCCAGCGATCATCATTTCAGCCCGCTGGGGTACGCGACGGGCATCGCCCTGCAATTCCTCATTTCGTTTTATGGCGGCTACTTCGGGGCGGGCATCGGCATTCTCATGCTCACGTCACTCAGCGTGATGGGCATGTCGAACATCCTGAAGATGAACGCGCTGAAGAATGCGCTGGCAGTGGGCATCAATGGCACGGCGATGGTGTTCTTCATTCTCAGTAATCGAGTGGAATGGCCCATTGGATTGTTCGCCGCCGTGTTCGCCATGATCGGCGGATATGGGCTGGCGAGTTTCGCGCGACGAGTGGATCAGGATAAGCTGCGCTGGGGCGTGGTGATCGCCGGGGTGGTGGTGTCGGCGTGGATGTTCGTGCGCCTGTACTTTTCGTGATCACTGGAGGCGGATCGCCAGATGAATCTCAATCTCCGATCTCGATTGGCGAAAAAAGAAGTGTTGCTCGGCACGCTGGTGACTCTGCTGGCTCCATCCACTGCTCGGCCAAATCACTCGCGGCAAGACCGCCCAAACGTCGGGCCAGAGCGAATCGGCGGCAAGAGATATCTTTTGATTCGCGTAGGCAATTATGGAAACACGATCACAAACCGAAGCAATTGGAAAGATACTGTCACCTTACGACGGGCGAGGCGAGTCACTCGCAAGCGGCAATCGCTCGCTCAGCCCACTGCAACAGCATCGGCTCTCCAATACGCTCGAAGGCCGCCTTCGCCCTCAATGCGTATTCTTTGGCTTTTGTTTTTTCCCCCAACTGCAACAGCGCCACCGCGAAGTTTCCATAGTCCGCGCCCTCGCTATAGAGATCGCCGATAGCCCGCCGAACGGCAATCACTTCGGCCAATTGTTTTTCGGCCTCGGCGAGGTTGCCTTGCCTCAACGCTAATCTGCTGAGCGCGGCCAGCACGTTGGCTTCGCCGAGTTTGGCCCCGACGGCGCGGAAGAGGCTCAGCGCCTCGCCGTAACTTTTCAGCGCCGCGTCCATTTCTTTGCGAAACTGTTGCACGTCGCCGATGGCCTTCAGCACGTTGGCTTCGCCGAGTTTGTCCCCGACGGCGCGGAAGAGGCTCAGCGCCTCGCCGTAACTTTTCAGCGCCGCGTCCCGGTCGTCGCGAAACTGTTGCACGTCGCCGATGGCCTTCAGCACGTTGGCTTCGCCGAGTTTGTCCCCGACGGCGCGGAAGAGGCTCAGCGCCTCGCCGTAACTTTTCAGCGCCGCGTCCATTTCTTTGCGAAACTGTTGCACGTCGCCGATGGCCTTCAGCACGTTGGCT
>VGOW01000122.1 GCA_016875735.1 Chloroflexota bacterium
GGATGATGAAAGCCGAGTGTTTGTCGAGGGCTTCGGTGATGTCGGCCAGCGGCGCGACCGTGATCTGCCCGGCCTCGCCTTCGCGCGGGATGCGAAACTCGCTGTAGGCGATGGGCAGGTCGAAGGCTTCGACCGCGCGCTTCATGTCCATCCGCCCGGCGAGTGGGATGAACTTGGTGGCCCAGATGAGATAATCCTGGCGGACGGTGAGGGACAGGAGATAGGATCGTTCGTTCCGCCGCCCGGCCAGTTGTTGGGCCGCGCCGGGGAGGAAGGTGAGAGTCTCGCCGTCCAACTCGGCGCGGAGCAAATCGCCCTGCGGCACAAACGTAGCCCCGGCGCTGAGGAAGGCCAGCACCTTGTCAATCAGGCGCTCGACATCTTTGGCGGTGTAGCCGTAAGTGATGTGCTGATCGCGCCCGACGAAATCGGCGCAGTGGACGTTGCCGCCGATAGCCGTGCCGCCGCGCGCGGCGACGCGACTCTTTTTGGTCGCCGGTCGCTTGTTGGATGATTTTTTGGAAGGTTTCTTCCGCGGCATGGGATCCCTTGAGCGATTGTCATTGAAGTGCTCCCTAACCGCGTCCTCGCGGTTGGAAACGCCCGCGGGGACGCGGGCTTCGAGCATCTTGCCAGCCGGCTCTGAGCGCGTCACTCAAGGGAGAGTATAGTTTGAAATGGCATGGGAAGCAAAAGATTGAGTTCTGCTTCAACACTATCTCGTCACTCGTCTTCTTTATCTTCGCGCCTCGTCAAAAACAACTTCGGCCCCGGCAACTCCAGCAAGAAACCTGTCACCGGGTCGGCGTAGTTGTCGAGCGACCGGACAGACACCATCCACGACCAACCCCTCTTGTAGCCTTCAATCTCCTTCGACCGCAACAGGCGGCGCAGAGAATTCTCATGCAGGCCGCTTTGTCTGGCGGCCTCCTTTAGCGTGATGTAGTCAGGCATTCCACAGGTGTTCCTTCTGCACCGGCCCGCATCCAATGTCCACTCATGCTTGCGGATAGAACAATTGTTCGTTATTATAAAACAGCAATGCTCAATTTGCAACGTCTGGCCTGCATTTTCGCGCCAAACCTGCCCATTCAAGTTGAACAGGCCCGTCACGGTTATGCCGCTCAATTGATCGTCCCAGATCTGCTGGGGGGCCAGACCGTCTTTGCCGCATCGGACGAGCTCATTCTGGCCGGCGTCGAAACCGGCCTGCCGCTCCATCAGGCCAAACAGATCGCGCCCTCGGCCCTCATCGTCGGACCGGACGAAACCGAGTATCACGCGCGGCACGGGGCGATGCACGAGTCGCTCAAAGCCTTCTCATCCGCTATCGAAACGATTGCGCTGGGCGAGTTCCTGTTGGATATTCGCGGCCTGGGGGCGGTGCACGGCGGCGAAGAACGGTTGGCGAAGACTCTGTGCGAGACGGTTCGGAACGCCAGCCAACTGGCGGCGCGCGTTGGCATCGGGTCGGGCAAGTTTGTCGCTCAACAAGCAGCCCGACAAACGGCGGACAATACCGCGCTTGTTGTTCCAATTGGGCATGAGCGAAGATTCCTGTCCGCACTCCCCATCACCATCTTGCCCGATATGCCCGGCGAGATGTATCGCCGTTTGACCCTGCTGGACATCCACACGCTCGGCGACCTGTCTGCCTTGAACAAACCTGCCGTGCTCCGCCAGTTCGGGAGTGAGGCATCTTTCTTCTATGAACTCGCTCGCGGCAACGACTCCCGTCCGCTCCAACCGGATGTGCCGCCCCTGCGCATTGCGCGAGCCATGACTCTGTCCCACCCAATCTCCGACCGGCGCGTTCTGCTCAACATCGTCAACCACTTGAGCCAGCGGCTCAGCCGCACACTCGCCGCGCGCGGTTATCATGCCGAAGCCCTCAAGCTCACCCTTGAGATTGGACGCAAGACTCCCCTCCGGCTCGAACAGGGGCAGGCGCTCAAGCCGCCCACCGCAGACGAAGGGAAACTGAGCCGGTTGGCGATGCACCTTCTCGGCCAACTGGGAATCGCGGAGCCCGTCGCCCGCGTCTCCCTCTGTGCCTATCCCCTGCGATCCTGGCATCACCAAACGCATCAACTCGCTCTGGTGAAGGCGGGCATTCCTGAGCGACGGGCGCAGCTCGAAGATGTTATCCAACTCATCCTTCATCGTTTTGGGCAGGCGGCGATCAGAATCGCTTCCCTGCTCGGCCCACCCATCCCGCTCAAAGTCAAGGTGAAGGTGAATGCAGTGGGCCTGCCATCGTTGGTCACCCTGGCCGGGCAGGCGCGGGGCATCGCTGGCATCGACGAGCATTGGCGCGAAGAGCGCGCCTGGTGGAGCCAGCCTCTGCGCCGTGACTACTACCGCGTCATCCTGACCGACGGCTCGCTCCGCAATCTCTTCCAAAACTTGAATGACGGCGACTGGTTCCTCGACCGCGCCTGGCCGATGGTGTGAACGACACTTGCACCTGCGCGCAAGTGCAGGTGTGACTGATGAACGACACTTGCACCTGCGCGCAAGTGCAGGTGTGAATGATGAATGTTCATCGCTGCTCATCGTTCACCCGCGCCTGCGGTGGGGCAGGTGTCGTTCCGCATTCATCATTAATGTTTTGCGAACTCCACGCCCACAGCACATACAGCCTCCTCGACGGCGTGCCCTTCCCTGAGCAACTGGCTGAGCGCGCCGCTGAACTGGGCTTGACTGCTATCGCCCTGACCGACCACGATGCGTTGTACGGCCTGGTCCCCTTCTATCTGCGCGCCCGCGAATTGGGAGTGAAGCCCATCATCGGAGTCGAGTTCACATTGGAAGACGAGAGTCACCTCACTCTGCTGGCCGAGAACGACATTGGCTATCGCAATCTCTGCCGCCTGATCAGCGCCGGGCGGATGGCACGGCCCAAAGGCGAGTCGCGGCTGGCTTGGGCAACTCTCACTCAGCATACAACCGGCCTCATCTGCCTCACCGGCTGCCGGCGTGGGCCGGTCGCGCGCCACGCGCTGCTGAACGACATGGCCGCCGCGCGCCGCTGGTTGGTGTGGCTGCTGGATGTGTTTGGAAGAAAGAGTGTCTACATGGAATTGCAGCGCAACCTGCGCCGGGACGATGTTCGCCTCTCCCGCCGTCTCGCCGGGCTGGCGCATGAGCACCGCCTCCAGTGCGTGGCGACCGGCAACGTTCACTACCTGACTCGTGACGACGCCGATCTACAGGATGTGCTCGTCAGCATCCGCGAGCGAGTCCCTTTGCCCAAAATCGTCGCGGGACGCAACGCCGTTTCGCCCTTGCGCCCTAACCACGAATACTACCTGCGGTCGCCAACGGCGATGGCTGCGCTCTACCCTGACTTGCCGGAAGCTTTGCAGAACACTCTGCTCATAGCCGAGCGGTGCAAAGTCTCCCTACCCACTGGCCTGCAAACGCTCCCGCAATTCCCGGCTCCGCATGGGCTTGCGGCGGACGATTACCTGCGCCGGTTGTGCGAAGAGCAGTTGCCGCGGCACTACTCGCGCAACTTCAAAGAGGCTAAAGTGCTGCTCGAAAAGGAACTCGCCCTCATCGCTCAACTCGGCCTCGCTAACTATTTTCTTGTAGTCTGGGACATCATCGCCTTCTGCCAGCGTCGGGGCATCCTCTGCCACGGGCGCGGCTCGGCGGCCAACTCCCTCGTCGCCAAATTGCTCGGCATCAGCGCCGTGGACCCGATTGCTCAGGGACTCGTCGTCGAGCGATTCCTCTCGGTCGAGCACGGCGGCACGCCGGATATCGATCTGGACATTGACGCCGCCCAACGCGAGTCGGTCATCCAGTATGCCTACGACCGTTGGGGACGTGACCATGCAGTAATGGCTTGCACCTACATCACCTATCGCTCGGCTTCTGCGATTCGCGATGCTGGCTTCGCGCTTGGCTTCAACCCGAACACCATCGAAGAGATCGCCACAGCCATCGAGGGCGAGCGCCGGGCGCAGGAACTGGATGAAGATGGACAGGTCAAACACTTGGACGTGCCTGTTGACCAACTGACCACCAGACTATTCGACCATCCGACCACCTGGCTAAACTCAACTGAATGGCAGCGGCTGGTGACGATGGCCGAACGCTTACGAAAACGCCCACGCCATCTCGGCCTGCACAACGGCGGCATGATTGTGACTGGCGAGCCGATTGCCTCGCTCATGCCCATCGAACCGGCGACGATGCCCAATCGCACCGTCGTCCAGTTCGACAAGGAATGGCTGGAAGAGCTTGGCATCGTCAAGATTGACCTGCTCGGCCTGAGAATGCTCTCGGCCATCTCGGACGCGCTCAAACTCGTGCGTGAGACTCGCGGTCGGCGCATTGACCTGCACGCGCTCGACTTCAGGGATAAACGTGTCTATGACCAAATCTGCTCGGCCAAGACGATTGGTCTCTTCCAGGTCGAGTCCGGCGCGCAGGTGTCCGTCATCCCGCATCTGCAACCCAGATGCTTTCAGGATTTGGTCGTCGAAGTCTCGCTCATCCGCCCTGGCCCCTTGCAAGGCAACATGGTGCGGCCCTACCTCAGGCGGCGCAATGGGCAAGAGCCGGTGACTTACCCACATCCCTCACTCCAATCTGCTCTCGAAGACACCCTCGGCGTCATCATCTTTCAGGAGCAGGTCATCAAGATCGCCCGTGACTTCGCCGGGTTCATACCCGGCCGGGGCGAGTTGTTGCGCCGCGCGTTGGGGAGCAAGAACGCGAGCGAATCGCTCGAGGCCTTTCACCATGAATTCATTCAAGGGGCACTCGCGCAAGGTGTTAGCCAGCCGATTGCTGAAAAGGTGTGGGAGATGATCGCCGGTTTCGCCGGGTACAGTTTCAGCAAAGCCCACGCCAGCGCCTTCGCCGTCATCGTCTACTGGTCGGCCTGGCTGCGCGTGCATTTCCCCGCCGAATACTTCTGTGGCCTGCTTCGTAATTCGCCGCTGGGGACGTATCCCCCGAATGTGCTCGAGTCCGAAGCGCGGCGGAACGGCATCCGCTTCCTGCCTTTCGACATCAACCGCTCGAAGGCGAAGGCGACGGTTGAAGGCGGCGCGATACGATTTGGACTCGACTATGTGAAGGGCATCGGCGCAGAGCAGGCCGAAGCCACCATCGAGATTCGCGGGATGCAGCCCTTCCGCTCGTTGGTAGATTTCGTCGAGCGCACTCACCTTGATCGCCGCGCGGTCGAGTCGCTCATTCTGGCCGGAGCGTTTGGCTCGCTCGGCGAGCGACGCCAGGTCCTGTGGGATTTGGCCGAAGCCTTCGACCTTGCCCGTCGCCCGCAGGGTCTCCCTCTCGCTGTTCCAGATGAACACGCCGCGATGCATCCTATGACTGAAGCCCAAAAACTCATCATCACCTTCGCCACAACCGGAGTGACGGCTGGGATGCATCTGGTGGAAGTGCGCCGTGATGCCTTCACCCGTGCCGGGTGCTGGCCGTACCACCAGTTACTCAAGACTCGGCTCGGGTCAAAGGTGAAGGTGGGCGGTCTGGTCGCCGATGGTGTGAGGCGGCCGCCCACGGCGAAGGGCACGGCGTTCTTGAGACTCGACTCTCCTGATGGGATTGTGGATGTCATCATCCCCGAAGAGTTGTATCTCAAGTCTCACGACATATTACGTTCGGCGTTCCTCGTCGTGGAAGGGGTGTTGCGCCAAAAGCAGCCTGCGATTGCTATTACAGCGAAACGAGTGGAAGCGTTGAAGTAACCAAACGAAGGAAAGAAGGATGATAGCATCGCGCGGAACAATGCAAGCGGCTGTTTGCACACTCCCCACAGATTCATGGCAATCCGGGTGTGCGTGTGCCCTGACCCTTCACTCCCATGACAGTCTAGACGCTACGAAGGAGATTCTAGGGCAATCGCATCTAAATATCAGGGGAAAGGACTCTAATGAGGTAGTCTTCTTTCCAAGCGGCTTGAAGTTGTTTAGCATGAATACCGCCTTTGGCAGTTTTTTCTTTTTTCAAAAGATTGAGAGCAATATGCCGAAGGACGGCGAAATTTTCAGGGGCCTGGTCTT
>VGOW01000123.1 GCA_016875735.1 Chloroflexota bacterium
TTCACCAGCGTTTCGGCGCAGCGGTGGTAGTTCGGCTCCCACTTCGAGAGGAAACGCTGATAAAGGTGATTGAGACTCTTCAAATCCCAACAGCGTTCCACCACGTCGCGATCATCGCCGCCTACCAGCCGCAAACCGGCAAACAGTTCAACGTAGTTGCGAAGCCCAAAGTCGTCGAGCAGGGCCTCTACTTCCGCGTGGCGGTTATGCGGAGAAATCCAAGTGCCCGGCGCCAACCGCCCAAATCCCAGCCAGGTGAGGCGTTTACGCAACACATTTCTCAACTTGCGCTTGTTCTCCGGCAGCGAATACACAATCTGATACCACTCGCCGCCCCATTCCGGTTTGCGCGCCTCAAAAATACGCTGGCCGCCCTCTTCCACGAGTCGGCGCCCCCGCACAGTGAGATTGTATGCGCTGTGCCGTCCGTCTTTATCCGGCTTGAGCCACCCGTTGCGCCTCATCCGCGAAAGAGTGGAACGCGCCGCTCTTTCACCCACACCCAGCACTTCCAGCATTTGCAGCAGGCTGGCCGTCCACACCCTGCCGCCGCGCGGGGCAACTATATCGCCAAACAGAACGAAAATGATGAACTGAGTCTGTAGATGCGGCCGCCCCGACATATGTCAGTTTTCAATCTTACCGTTTCAGAAGTGAGACATTTTCAGTCTAGCATGAAAACCGACTTTGTCAATTTAGTGATAGAGTTCACAATCAGATTACGGGGCACCAACAGTTGCACTCCAATCGGGACGCCCCACCCTCCCATTACCCCTGCCAAACTTTAGGATCATATGCGGGAAGTTCGCAACGCAGGGCGCCATCCTTCCGATACCCCATCACATACCCGGCCTGCATGATCTGGTGAATCTCGCTCGTTCCCTCGTAAATGATCGCCCCGCGCGAGTTGCGAAGATACCGTTCGACATCATACTCATCGCTGAAGCCGTACGCGCCGTGCACTTGAATGGCTTGGTGCGCGGCTTCGAACGATGCGTCGGTGGCGAACCATTTCAGCAGTGAAGTTTCTTTCGTGTTGCGAATGCCCATGTTTTTCATCCACCCGGCCCGCAGATATAGCAACCGCCCGATCTCGTAATCGCGCACCATCCACGCCAGTTTCTGCTGCACCAGTTGATGTTTGCCGATCTCTCTGCCGAACGCTTTGCGCTCGCTGGCGTATTTCGCGCTCGCTTCCAGCGCCGCGCGGATGAGGCCGACCGCCCCCGCCCCCACCGTGTACCGCCCATTGTCGAGGCACGACATGGCAATCTTGAATCCTTCGCCCTCTTCACCGAGACGATTCGCCGCCGGCACGCGCACGTCACTGCAATGCACCCAGCCCGTCGAACCGGCGCGCACGCCCAGCTTGCCATGAATGTCGCCGCGAGTCACGCCGGGCCGATCGGTTTCGATGAGGAAGGCCGACAGTTGATCGTGCGGATCGGGCCGTTCGGGATTCGTCCGCGCCACCCACAAAATGTGGTGCGCCTTCGAGGCGAGGCTGATCCACATCTTCTCGCCGTTGATTACGTATTCATCGCCTTCGCGCCGCGCGGTGGAGAGCATGTTTGCCACATCACTGCCCACGCTCGGCTCGGTGAGGCCGAACATCGCGTGCTTCTTGCCTTCGGCCTGCGGCTTGAGGAACTTCATTTTCTGCTCTTCGGTGCCCCATTGCAGAACAGCCATGCTGTTCAATCCCATGTGCACCGACATGACAACGCGCAGGCTGGTGTCCATCGCTTCCAGCTCTTCGCACACGAGGCCGAGCGTGATGTAATCGAAGCCCTGCCCGCCGTACTTTTCGGGGATGCAGATGCCGAGAATGCCGAGTTCGCCCATGCGCGGCAGGAGGCTGGGGTGCATTTCCTGTTTGCGGTCGGCCTCTTTGATGAGCGGCGCAACTTCCTTTTGGCAAAAATCGCGCACCATCTTTTGCGCTTGCAGATGCTCTTCGGTGAGGGTGAAATCCATTTCCTTTTCTCCTTTGTAAAAATAAGTGGGGCAAGATTGTCTCTTGTCCCACTTTATTATTTGTAGCGCATTATAACCATGATATTGATCAGGTCGGGATCAGCGCTCGCCTCCGGCGATGGGCGGCCACAAACCCACCTGATCGCCGTCATTCAACGGGCACTCGCGAGTCTGATACACGCCGTTGACGAGTGAAATCGCCACCTCTTCCGGCGGCAGATGCAAGACATCACTCACCAATTGCGCCACCGTGCTGGCATCGCCGATTTCGCAGGGGAACGATTGCCCGAGCGCCACTTCGGGCCGATACCGCCGCAGGCTGGCGAAGAGTTTGACGTGGATAATCATGCTTATGGCAAATAGCAGATAGCGAACAACCATTTGCTAATCGCTATCCGCCAGCCACTCCCCACACATCCTCCAATCCCAACTCCTCCAGTTTCTGTTTCGTCGGCACGCCGTGTTCGTCCCAACCGCGCAGAGCGTAATAGGTTTGCAGATTCTCTTGCAGGACGGCGCGGTTGCCGGCGCGCGGGCCGCCGGGCACGGGTTCGAGCAACCGGGATGGGAGAGTGTCGTCGGCGTCGGTGAATCCGGCGCGCAGATTAAACAGCCGCTCCAGATTCCAGATTCGGTCGCCCTGCGTGATCGACTTGTCGAAAGTGAAGTCGATGCCGGTGGCCGGAGCCATCATCGCCACGATTTCGCGATGGGTGATGGCGAACTTGGTGAAGAGGCAGATGCCCGACGAATCGACGAAGGCCGTTGAGTTTTGGAACGGGCGGCGGACGAGTTCTTCCTTTCCTTCGAGCATGTCGGGCGGAACGTATTTGGGGATGCCGTACAGCTCGGCGGCGACGGTGTTGCCGCGCACGTGGCACGCGCCGCGATTGGAGGTGGCGTAGTGCAAGGCCATGCCCTGAAACACACGCGGGCTGTAGGCGGCCATCTCTAGTTTTTTCACGCCCATGAACAGTTCGGTGTGGCCGTAGTGCTCGGCAAGGCGATAACTGCCGTCGGCCATCAACGCGCCGAAATCGCCGTCGCGCTCGCCCATCATGACCGTGGCCCGGATCATCGCCTCATGATCGCCGAAACGAAGCGGGAAGCCGATGTCGCTCTCCGGGATGTAGCCTTTCTCGAACAACTCCATCGCGCAGGCCACCGTCGATCCGGCGGACATCGAATCGATGCCGTAATCGCGGCACAAGAAGTTGGCTTTGGTGATCGCATCGAGATTCGACACGCCGCACAACGCGCCGAACGACCACGTCGTTTCATACTCCGGCCCTTCGCCCCGCCCTTTGTACGGGCCGTCTTTTACTTCGCTCACGCGCGTGCAAGCGATGGGGCAAGCGAAACAGGCGCGGTTCTTCACCAAGATATTTTCGGCAATCGCTTCGCCGCTGGTGGCCGCCGCGCCGTCGAACACTTCCTCTTGAAAGTTGCGCGTGGGGTACGCGCCCATTTCGTTGATCAGGTTGACGAGGTTAGCCGTGCCATAGGCGCGGAAACTTCCGAACGACACTGGATCGTTCATGACCTTCTTCAGCACGTCGAGCGCCGCAAACCAAAAGCCTTCGGGGTCGGCAAGCTTGATGCTGCCCGTGCCGCGCACGGCGATGGCTTTGAGATTTTTACTGCCCATCACCGCGCCCACGCCGGAGCGCGCGGCCAACCGCTGACGATCATTCAACACGCCAGCGATCAACGACATCTTCTCGCCTGCCGGGCCAATGCAGGCCACCTTGGCCATCGGGCTGGTGGCGGCGCGCACCGCGTCGTCGGTTTCCTCGGGACTCAACCCCATCAACTTTTCGGCGGAACGGATTTCAACTTTGTCGTCGTTGATCCACACGTACACCGGCTTTTCGGCTTTGCCCTCGAAAATGATCACGTCGTATCCGGCGAACTTCATCTCCGGCCCGAAGAAGCCGCCGGAGTTGGAGCAGGCAATCGTTCCGGTGAGCGGCGCTTTGCACACCACGACGTAACGGGAGGCGGCCACCGCGCCCGTGCCGGTGAGCGGCCCGGTTCCGAACATCAACTTGTTTTCGGGGCCGAGCGGATCGACCGCCGGATCCATCTCGCGGTACAGCAGATACGAGGTGAGTCCGCGCCCGCCGACGTACGTCTCGCACAACTGCGGGTCGAGCGGCTCGCGGGTGATCTTTTGGTCTGTAAGGTTGATGCGCAGAATCTTGCCGACGTAACCGTGCATGGAAATTCAACTTCAAACTCCAAACTTCAAACTCCAAAGTTGGGAGTTTGGAGTTTGAGTTTTGGAGTTTGAGATTCTATCGGTATCCGTGATCCAAATCTTTCACCTTCGCCACCGCGTTGGCCTTCATGGTTTCCCACATCGGCTCATCGATGGCGCGGAAGCGGATCGCGCCCGGCGCGCAATACGCGGCGCAGGCCGGATCGCCGCCGCACAAATCGCACTTGATCACCACGCCCTTTTCTTCCGAATAGGTGATGCCGCCGTACGGGCAGGCATCGATGCACAACATGCAGGCAATGCAATCCTCGTCCACCACTTTGATCACGGCGGTGTCGCCGTCGCGCACAAGGCAATTCACCGGGCAGGCATCCATGCAATACGCTTCCTCGCAATGGATGCACGGCACGGGCGCAAAGTCGGCGTCGCTCGAATAGGCCACTTTGATTCGCAACTGCACGGCGCGCGCCGAATGGGTGTGATGGATCGAGCAGGCCATCTCGCACATGCGGCATCCGGTGCAAAGTTCGGGAGTGATGAGCAGGAATTTCTTGCCGTCCACTTCCAGCGACTCTTCCACTGCCGCCGATGCCGCGGACGATTTACTGCTCACCGCTTGCGTGGACTCGGTCGCCAGCGCCGCTTCGAACGAGCCGCTCGGAGTCCATTTCGTCTGCAACAATGCACCGAAGCGATCGCGGCGGAAGGGTTCGAACGCGACGGGCTTTTCGCCGCTGGCCGCCCACTCGGCGAGATGCCGCCCCACCACCGGGCCGATGGCAAACCCGTGCCCGCAGAACCCGGCGGCGACAATGATGTTTTCATTGAGGCGATCAATGATCGGGATGCCGTCGGGAGTTGAGGGATCGAGTCCGCCCCACGTGCGCACGAGGCTCACCTGTCCGAGTCCGGGAATGAGGCGGACGATGTGCTCGGCGGCCAGTTGAACGTTTTTCGTCGTCGTCCGTTCGTCGTCGCCCTGCTCCACCATCCCGCCGCCGAGGTGAATACTGCCGTGCCGGGTTTGCCGGAAGAAAAGATCGGCGGCGGCCACGCCGAACATGTAGGGGAACATCGGCGGCAGGGCTTCGGTGACGAGCGACTCGTAGCGCATGTTTGCCAACGGCAGATCGAAACCGCCGTTAGGCGACCCGAAGCCGAGATTGAGGCACAACGCGCGCGCGCCCGCTCCGGCGGCGACGATCACCGTGCGCGCGTGCACGTCGCCGCGAGTCGTTTCCACAACGGCGTCCCCCGAGTCGAGTTGGCGAACGCCGCGAACTTCACATCCAGTCATTATTTTGGCCCCGGCGCGAACGGCGGCGTTGGCGTATCCGGTGGTCAGTTTCAACGGATTGGCGTGCCCATCGGTGGGGCAGAAACTCGCGCCGAACACATTCTCGCGGCTGAGTGAGGGAACCATTTCGCACACGTCGGCCTGCCCCACCCAGCGCACATCGAGTCCCTGCGCTTGTTGGCGGGTCACGTCCACTTGCATCGGGCGGATGTGATCGACGGTTTCCACAAGCCGCAAGTTGCCGCGCTGAACGTATTCGATGTCCACGCCGAGTTCGTCGGAGAGGGTAGGGAAGAGAGCAACAGTCTCATTGGCGAGAGGCAGTTCGGCGGAGACGCGCGCCGATTGCCGCACGCCGCCGCCCGACCGGCCCGACGCGCCACTGCCGATGCCGTTCTTCTCCAGCAGAAGCACGCTCACGCCGCGCCGCGCCAAATAGTACGCCGCCGCGCAACCCACAATGCCCCCGCCGATGATGACAACGTCTGCCCGGTGATTAGTCATTTCAAGGTTTCCA
>VGOW01000124.1 GCA_016875735.1 Chloroflexota bacterium
GCCTTCACACTCTACGAGCAGAACATCGGCCCGCTCACGCCGCTCATCGCCGATGAACTGCGCGACTTCGAAGGCGAATACCCGGCGGAATGGATCGAAGAAGCCATCCGCGAAGCGGTGGCGAACAACGCGCGCTCGCTTCGCTACATCGCGCGAGTGCTCGAAAGTTGGAAGACGCAAGGAAAGTCGGATCGTGGAAAGCCTAAAGGCGACACTGAAAAGAACCGCCGAAAATATCTCGACTGGCTCGAATAGCGGGGGCGGCGTCACCCCGCGCGGGCCGGCCGGGCCGGGCGATCCCAATTGCCCGCACTGCCACGGCATCGGCTACATCCGCGAAGAGGTCGAAGTGGGGCATCCCAACTTCGGGCGGCTCTTTCCGTGCGCCTGCCGCCTCTCGGAGATCGAGGCCGCGCAGAAGCAGCGCCAGCGCGAGGTGTCGAGCCTTGGCCCGTTGACCAGCAAAACGTTCGAGGCCTTCGAGCCCGAAGGGCACGCGGCCAACCCCAGCCAGCGAGCCAGCCTGCGCCTCGCCTTCGAGTCGGCGCGCAAGTTTGCCGATGCGCCGCGCGGCTGGCTTCTTCTGCACGGCGGTTACGGGTGCGGCAAGACTCACCTCGCCGCCGCCATCGCCAACGCGCGGCTCGCCGCCGGCCAGCCGGTGATGTTCGTCAACGCGCCCGATCTGCTCGATCATCTGCGCGCCACCTTCGGCCCCGGCTCCGAAGTGTCGTACGACGATCTCTTCGAACGCGTGCGCAACGTGCCTCTGCTCATCGTTGACGATCTCGGCGCAGAGAGTCCCACTCAGTGGGCCACCGAAAAGTTGTATCAGATTTTCAACCATCGTTATAACGCCAGCCTGCCCACCGTCGTCACCTCCAACGTCGAGCTCGACCGCTTCGATCCGCGCCTGCGCTCGCGCCTCGTGGACATGGATCTCGTGCGCAAAGTGGTGATCGACTCGCCCGACTTCCGCCGCGCCGACTCCGACCAAACCGATCTCTCCTCCCTCGAACAGCACCGCCACCAATCCTTCGAGTCGTTCGATCTCCGCAAAGGCGATATTGCGCCGGAGCATTTCCGTTTGCTCAACGAAGCGTTCGAGGAGGCCCAGCATTTCGCCGCCGACCCGCGCGGCTGGCTCATTCTCACCGGAGGGCACGGCTGTGGCAAAACCCACCTCGCCGCCGCCATCGCCAATCGGCGCGTGCGCTCCGGCCAGCCCGCCCTCTTCATCACCTTCGCCGATCTGCTCGATCACTTGCGCGCCACCTTCAGCCCCGACTCGACCGTGCGCTACGACAAGCGCTTCGCCGAACTCAAAACCGCGCCCCTGCTCGTCCTCGACGATCTCGCCCTCGAAAGCGCCACCCCCTGGGCGCGCGAGAAACTCATTCAACTCATTGATTATCGCTACGTGAGCGCCCTGCCCACCGTGATCACCACTTCGATTGATCGCAGTGAGCTCGACGACCGTTTGCAGAGTCGTATGCTCGATCCGCGACTCAGCACCGTGTGCCCCATCACCGCGCCGATGTATAAAGGCGGCAAAACGACTCAAAAGAAGCGGAAGCCTCATGCAAGATAAATTCCGCCGACTGATCGGAATCAAAGCCAAGCCCAAACCGGCCGCCCCACCGCCGCCGCCTCCCGCCGAGTCGGCGGCCCCCGCAACGGCGGCGGAGTCCAAGCCGGTGCATTCGGTGGCCGAGAAAAGGCCGGGGCGGCAGGGCACGGCGCCCCTCGCGCCCGAGTCCGAAGGCAAAACGATCAGCACGCGCCAGCAGGCCGAAGAATATCTGCAGCGATTGCAAGTCAAACTCAACCACCTCGCCGATGATTTTGCCGAAGGGGTGATCAACCGCGAGCAGTTCCAAAAATTGTACGAACACTATCAGCGCGAGCGCCGCTCGATTGAGAATCTGCTGGCCGTCGATTCGAACACGACCGAGTTGAGCGCGGCCACCGGCGAGGGGCAGAGCGTGATGATCCGCCGCCAGCACATCGCCCGCGCGCAGGGCTATTCGGTGTACGACAACGAGTCGGGCATGCCGCTGGCCACGCTCGGCAAGTTCGAGCTCGATCCGGCGCTGGTGGCGCCCATGCTGTCGTCGTTCCGCGCCGCCACGCAGGAAATTTTCGGCGGCGGCATTCGCTCCACCGCCATCGAGGGCGGGCGCTGGGTGTGCTTCGTGCCCGGCGAGTTCACCACCCTGCTGGCCGTGTTCACCAACGAACCGGCGGAGAAGCAACTCGAATACATCGAAGACCTCCACCGCCTTTTCGAGAAGGCCAACCGCCACCGGCTCACTCAGCCTCCAGTGGACGCCGATGCGCTCCTCTTCCCGCACGAATTCTTCCTCAAAAAGTGAAGCCCCTGTCAGCAAAATGAAACGCAGTTGGAAGAGAACCCGGCGCGGAATCTGGTAAAACGAGTGGCGGCAATGGGCGCTTCTTCTGCGATTAAAGTGGTGGTGGCCGGCGACGGCAACGTGGGCAAAACGTCTCTCGTGCGCCGCTACTGCGAGGGCAAATTCGAAGCCTCGCGGGTGATGACCATCGGCGTGGATTTCCAAACCAAAGTGGTGGAGCTGCCGGGCGGCGCAGTGAAACTGTCGATCTGGGATATGGCCGGGCAGGATCGGTTCGCGGTGATGCGCCCCGGCTTTTACAAAGGCAGCCGGGCCGCCGCCCTCGTCTTCGATGTCACCGACGGCGAATCGTTTGCCGACCTGCGCCGCTGGCACGCCGAGATCACCAAAGTGACTCCGCGCCAAAAGTTCGTCGTCGTGGGCAACAAGATCGATCTGCCGCGCGCCGTCGAGTCATCGGCCATCGCCGAATACGCCGCCAGCATTCACGCCGCCTACGTCGAAACGAGCGCCGCCACCGGCGAGGGCGTGCCCAAGTTGTTCGAGACGCTAGCAAGTTTGGCAGTGGCCTGATCCGCGCCGCCTTCCCCAATTGCCGATCCCCCGTTACAATTCACTCAATGCTTCGCGGCGTCATCTTCGATCTCGGCTCAACTCTCCTCTCTCACGAATACAACAATCGCTGGCACTTGCTTCGGCCCCGCCTCATCGCCGTGCTGCTCGACGATCTGCGCGCGCAAGGTTTGTCGGTGGACGCCGACGCCTTTGCCGAAACATTCAGCCGCAACGCCGCCGAATTTGATCGCCAGCGGCAAACACACTTCAAAGAGATCACCAGCGAATACACCTTGCGCGCCACGTTTGCCGAACTCGGCCTCAGCCCCAATGGCCTCGATCTCTCCCGCGCGCTGGCCGCCTACTTCGGCCCCAGTGAGGCCATGTGGAAACCGATGCCGCATCTCTACGAAACGCTCGACGCGCTTGGCGCGCGCATCGCGCATCTCGCCATCGTCTCCAACGCCGCCGACAGCGCCAACGTCCAGCGCCTCATCGACAACCACCGCCTTCGGCCTTATTTCGATCCCATCGTCGTCTCTGCCGCAGTGGGCGTGCGCAAACCCAACCCGCGCATCTTCGATCCCGTGCTGGCCGCGTGGAGCATCCCGCCCGTCGAGATGGTGATGATTGGCGACACGCTCGGCGCGGACATTCTCGGCGCGCGCAACGTGGGCATGAAAAGTGTGTGGGTGACCATGGAAGCCGACACCCCCGACAACAACGCCCATCGCCACACCATCCTGCCCGACGCCGTCGCCGCCTCATTGGACGAACTGCCCTCCCTGCTCCTCACCTTCTGACTTCCGACCTCTGACTACGACTCCTTCTTCAATGAAACTCTCCATCCTCATGCCCGTCTTCAATGAGGCCCCCACCATCGCCGCCATCGTCGAGCGCGTGCGGGCCGTGCCGCTCGACAAGGAGATCGTGCTGGTGAACGACGCCTCCTCCGACAGCACACACACCATCATGGACGGGCTGGCCGGGCCGGACATCGCCGTGATTCATCACCCCGTCAATCGCGGCAAAGGCGCGGCCATCCGCACCGGGCTGGAAGCCGCCGCCGGCGACGTGATCGTGATCCAAGACGCCGACCTCGAATACGACCCCAACGATTTCCCGCGCCTCCTCGCCCCCATCGCCGAAGGCAAAGCCAACGTCATCTTCGGCGTGCGCTCGCTCCACACCCAGCGCCCCATCATGCGCTTCGGCAACAACTTTCTCACCCTCGTCACCAATCTCATGTACGGCGGCCAGTATCACGACATGGAAACCTGCTACAAAATGATGCGCCGCGAGATCGCCCTCAGCCTCGATCTCGAATGCCGCCGCTTCGACGTGGAAGCCGAGATCAGCGCCAAACTTATGCGCGCCGGGCACGCCATCCACGAACTGCCCATCAGTTACACCGCGCGCTACGAAAACAAGAAACTCTCTCCCTCCGATGGACTGCCCGCCCTCCGCGCTCTGTGGAAGTATCGAAACTGGAGGCCGCGCCCAACATGATCGAATTTCGCCCCATCACCCCTCACATCTGGCGGCTCAACCTGCAATGGGATCTGAAGATTCCGTTTTATCCGCCGATCCCGGTGGCCGTTTGGCTGGTGAAAGACGCCGACGAGTGGACTCTGGTGGACACCGGCGCCCCGGCGCACACGTCCATCATGATGGAGTCCGTCTCCCGTTTTCTCGGCGCGGCCAAACCCAGCCGCATCGTGCTCACCCACGCGCATTACGATCACGGCGGCGGGCTGATCGGCTTGAGCAAACAGTGGGGCTTGCCAATCTGGGCGCACGCGCTCGAAGCCGATTTTGTCGCCGGCGCCAACGATTACCGGAAGATCGATTCGCAGAGCGCGATCTACAATTTGTCGAAACGGATTCTGACACCCAGCGTGTGGCGCGTGCCGGTGGCGCGCGCGCTGAATGAGGGGGATAAAGTGAGCGGAATGGATGTGATCCACGTTCCGGGCCACACGCCCGGCATGATCGCTCTCCACCATCGCGCCGACCGCGCTATCATCTGCAGCGACACATTCATGAATCTCGGCGGCAAGTTGTCGGAGCCATTGGCTATGTCCACCCCCGATCCTGCCGAAGCGCGGCGCTCGATGAAAAAAATCGCCGCGCTCGACTTCGACACTCTTCTGCCCTCGCACGATCCGTCGGAGCGCGGCGCCTCCGCCGACTCTGCGCGGCGCTTCGCCTCACGATTCTAACAAGCCCGTCAGCATCACGAACGAAATATCGGCAGTGAACGTGATCGTCTCTCCGCGCGACTCGGCGCCCCGCACGGCAGATTCGATCCGCTCGATTCCGGCGGCATACTCAGCATCGCCCAACAATGCCAACTGCGATGTGCCGCCCTTTTGCAGAAAGTGATCATTCAACACATCGCGCCCGATCCGCTGTTCCATCACTCGCTCGACGATGTTTCGCTCGACTCGCTCGAAGCCCGCGCCGATCATCCAATCGCGCATTGCGCCCGACGATGGAAAGCGGCGAAGGTCGGCCTCGAGTGTGCCGTCGAAATAATCGTAGATGTACCAGCGGTCGCGGCGGCTGTGGGGATCAACGTTGATGGCGGCCAGCGCCCCGCCGGGCCGCAGAAGCCGCCGCGCTTCGGCGACGAAGGCGCGGGGATCGCCGAAGTGGTGAACGGCGTTGACGCAGAAGATGAGATCGAACGATGCGTTGGGGAACGGAAGCTGTGTGGCTCGCCCGCAGGTGAGCGCTCGCGCTCCGTGAATCTCGCGCGCCTGCCTCAGCATTCCGGGCGAGAGATCAAGCCCGCGCACGCCACGGGTTGGCGACTGCAACTCGGCGAGCCAGCGCCCCGTGCCACAGCCTGCTTCGAGAATATCTCGCGCGGTGATTTTCTGGCTCATTGGGAATCGCCGTGATTCGGTCATATCTGGGGGTGGTTAGCGAAGAGGCGATAGCCTTCGCGGTTCGTCAATCTGGTCGAGCAAACGGGGCAACTCTTCATGGTCGGCCACGCTGTTATCCGTGACCGTCACCGCCACCATCTCGCCGGTGGCTTCATCCACCCCGATATGCAGTTTCTTCCATGT
>VGOW01000125.1 GCA_016875735.1 Chloroflexota bacterium
TCTTGGCTTTCACTTGCTCTCCCTGGAGGCAACGCCCAATGGATAGACGTTCGAGCGCGCCTGCCACGCGAGAGCCTATCATAAATCAGAAAAGTAATACTTCTGTCGATCCTAAAATAACGAGAAGCACTGCCCACCATGCCGCACGTTCAACGCGTTGCGATGCATTAGTTTTCGCCAATGTGTTGCTCATGCTAATGGGGGTACTCCATGCCAGATAAATTACTCCCCAGCGGCGCACACTCCATCACCACCTTGATCGCCCGCTCTTTCGCTTTCGACATCGAGATGGCGATGGCTCGTCGGTAGTCGGCCAATGGGAAGCGGTGAGTGATGAGGCCGTCGGTGGGGAAGCGGCCATCGCGCATTAAATCGATCACCCAATCGTAGTCGTGGCGAGTCTCACCGTTCCACGCGCTGTGGCCGTGCGAGTTAACGCCGATGAGACTGACGTGGTGATACCACGTCAGAGTCAGATCGATGTTGACCGGATTCAAGTTGACGCCGACGATCACCACTGCGCCCCCGGCCCGCGCCCAGCGCAAACTATCCTCAATCGTCCGCCCACTGCCCACGCAATCGTAAATCACGTCGAAGCCGCCGACGACGATGCCTTTGTTCATCGGCGCAGAGAAAAACTTGCCGCCGGTGAGTTTGGCAACCCTTTCATATCCTTCGCGCCTGCTCAACACTTCATTCGCGCCCAATCGTTTCGCCATCTCCGCTTGGTGCGGGTAACGGGCAATGGCCGTGATGTGGCAATCGGGCTGGAAGGCGCGCGCGGCCATGATTTGCCCGAGGCCGATGACGCCCGCGCCGACGACGAGCACACGGTCGCCCGGCTGCGGCGGGTGGCGCAGTGTGCTCCTCACCAAACACGACATCGGCTCGACCAGCACCGCTTGCTCGTCGGTGAGATCGGGCGGGCAGGGATACACGTCGGTTTCGTGCGCCGTGTACGAATCGCCGAAGCCGCCGCCCGCGCCGCGCGGGCCGGGCCGCTCTTTGTTTTCGCAAAAGTATTCTTGATGATCGGCGCATTGGCGGCAGGGCGGATCGATGCCGAGCGTGAAACAGGTGGGGCCGCCGAAACGGTGATCCATGATGGCGCGGTCGCCCACTTTGAATCGGGTGACTCCGGCTCCGACTTCGACGACGGTGCTGACCACCTCGTGCCCAAGATAGATCCGTTGAGTGCCCGGAAGCGCCGCCGGGGCAATGGACGGATCGGCGTGGACGAAAAGCAAATGCAGATCAGAGGCGCAGATTCCGCAGAGGCGGTTTCGCACGCGCAGCCAGTTCGGGCCGGGCAGAGGCGGATCGGGCAGGGTGTCGAATCGCGCCGAAGAGAACGGCGTCCACACGAATCCGGGCCAATAGCGGCTGATCCATTTTGTTGCCAAGACGCGCGGGATGTTTTTGTCGAAGTAAATTGTCTGCATTACTGGCTTCTCTTCCTCATATCGCGGCATCGTTCGCAGTCGGGGTCTTTGCAGAGGAGCGCGGCGGGGTCGGCGCGAATGAGGTCTTCGACGATTTTGACCAGCGCGGCGGCGGGGATGCGTTGAACATTGGCTGTGCCGATCTGCCCGCGCACGACGATGTGCTTGATCGAGTCGGCGATGGCGTCGAAGCCGGACGAGTCGCCGGGCCAGGCGAACTCAACGACGCGCTCCGGCGTGAGCGCCCAGCGCACGAAAGGCTTGCGCCCGCCGCGCCATTCGCCGACGTGAATCGTGGTGTTGGTGCGGTGAGTCACTCCGAGCAGCAGCACATCGCCGCCGTTGTCGGCCAGCCAGGCGAGCGGGGCAAACGGTTCGTCGAGAGTTTGCAGAGAGAGAAGGTGTTCGGCGTCGCGCCCGACGGCGACGAACGAAAGCGCGGGGTGCGAACTGCGTTTGGCGGCCGGGTGTTTGAGCAGTGTATTGGGGATCGAGCCGATGGTGTCGTGAGCGGGCAGGTCGGGGCGCCAAAAGTCGGCGTCCCCGCTGTCGTCGCCGTAGGCCATGCCGTTATCGGGCCGGCCCACTTTGGGCACAAGCAAAGTCTGATAAGTAAACGAAGGGGCGATCACCGCGCCGCACACGGCAGTGATCGCGCCGACGATCGTTTGCGCGCCGCCGACGACTCGGCCGAACGCAGACAGCGATGCGTGCACGATGACGCGGCTGTGCTGGGTGAGGCCGACACCGCGCAAACCCCGCACCACATCATGAAAGCCCACTTGCCCCGCAATGGGCAAAGGCCGAATCTGCGCTTGCGTGAGAGAGGGCTGAACCATGCCGACGATAGTATAACGTAGAATGGCGAATGACGAATGCAAAATGACGAATGTTCGGCCATTCGCCATTTTGCATTCGTCATTCACCATTCATCGCCCCTTCCACTCCGGCTTGCGTTTGTCAATGAAGGCCTTCATGCCTTCTTTCTGATCGTCGGTGCTGAAGAGGAAATAGAAAGCGCGGCGCTCGTCGGCCAGCCCGTCGGCGAGGAAATTCTCGAAGGCGTTGTTCACCGCCTCTTTGCCGAAGCGAACCGCCAGCGGCGCGCGGGCGGCGATCTCATTCGCCAGCCTCAACGCTTCGCCCAAATACTGCTCCACCGGCGCGACCCGATTGCACAGCCCGAACCGATACGCCTCTTCGGCGGAAAGGAAGCGGCCATTCAGCACCACTTCCATAGCGATGGCTTTGCCCACCGCGCGGGTGAGCCGCTGGGTGCCGCCCGCGCCGGGAATGACTCCGAGATTGATCTCCGGCTGGCCGAACTTGGCCGACTCCGAGGCGACGATCATATCGCAGGCCATCGCCAGTTCGCAGCCGCCGCCGAGGCAAAAGCCCGACACGGCGGCGATGATCACTTTGCGAACTTTCCGCAAGCGATCCCACAGGCTGATGCGGTCGGCGGTCAGCATCTCAACTGCCGAGGCCTCGGCCATTTCTTTGATGTCGGCGCCGGCGGCGAAGGCGCGCTCATCGCCGGTGATGACGATGGCGCCGATGGCGTCACTTTTGTCGAAGTCTTCGGCGGCGGCCACAAGCTCTTCCATGATCGCGCCGTTGAGGGCGTTGAGTTGTTGGGGCCGGTTGAATCGAATCAACCCGACGCGGTCGCGAGTTTCGACAATGATATTTCTGTAGTCCATGATGTTCACCTAGAGTCTATGATTGTTCCCGGAGTTCCCGAAGGTGTTCTTCGGCGTGCCGCAATGCGCGCTCGACCCACCACTGCACGGTGCGCACGCCAAAGGTGATGTGCCGCCCGCATCGGGCCCAGCCGCGCGAGGTGAGCGGGCGCAGCAGACTCATTTCGGTTTCGCGCAGTCCGGCGTATTCGGCGAGCAGCGCGGTCAACGGCTCATCGGGGTTGTAGCGGTCGGCTTCCCATTTTTCGGGATCGAAAGACTCGAACTCCGGCATGTCTTCATCGAGCAGTCGCCGGAGGCGCGGAGCATAGGCGTTGCGCTCGACATCGCGCAAGTGGGCGATGATGGCGTGTGGCGGCCGCGCCCCCGCGCGAAGCGGCTGATGCCAACGGGACTCGGGCACGGCGGCGACGGTGTCGGCAATTTCAGAGACGACGGCCTCGAGGCGGTTGAGCAAACGCTCGCGGTATTCGAGAAGGGGATCGGTCATTGCAAAAGGATGAAGGAGGAAGGAGGAAGGATGAAGAGCGAAGGAATGATATGCGGCCATCGTTCCCCATTCATCCTTCATCCTTTCTTGGTGGCGTGATACAAACGCACGCGCATGATCTGGCTGAGATGCTCCCATGAGTGCCCGGCGGTGTAATCGGCCAGCCAGCCGAGCGAGATGGGGCCGCGCGTGGCATGGACGCCGGTGCGCGACCAGTCGGCGGATTCCAGCAGAGAGACTTCGGCGGCGCGGGCGGCGACGAAATCGGCCAGTATGTTTTGAATCGGTTCGTCGGGATTCCAATGCTCTTTGTGATACGCCGCTTCGTCGAAGAAGGGAAGGTGAGGCGTGTCTTCTTTGATCACGCGAGTGATGCGGACGAGGAAGACTTGCCGCTCGATGTCGCGGAGGTGGGTGAGGCACTCGTGCACCGACCACTCTTCGGGGGCGGGTTTCCACAGCATTGCCTCGGCGGGCATGAGGGCGAGCTCGTGAGAGAGTTGATGGGCTTGGGCGCGGAGCAAACGGAGGGTGTAAGTGTTGGGTTGGGTCATGGGGGGGTCCTTGCAATGAGCGTGCTTGCGATTATATATCAACCGGAGGCCGACGCGCGAAAAGACCTCACCCCAAAGGGGCATAGCTGCCCTGCCCCAGAGTAGTCGTAAAATAGTGAGGCGAGTTTCCACCACAAAGACTTGGAAGGCTCAAAGATACGTTGGACTCTATCGGAAATAACGAGTGGGCGGCGGCATTGCCGTCGCCTGCGCCGCAAAATTACTATTTCCGAAGAAGCCTATTGTGTGTCTTTGCGTCTTGGCGCCTTTGTGGTCAGTGAGGTATGCTATGAGCGACTCGAATTTGTCCCGTCGAAATTTTATGGCTCATTGGGAATTGGCGTGGTAGCCCCCATATCTGGGGGTGTAAACTGGCAGGAAAAACGGAATAAAACCAACCATGAGCAAAGCCCAAGTAAGCATTCCATTGGAAATACCTGATGTTCGCATCCTGAAGACCGAGATCAACCAACGCGGCGACTTGATAATCACAGTGAGATGATTCGGTAATTCATTGCAGTGAAAAATAGGCCGCCGAAGGCGAGTAGAATGGGTTTGTCCACTCACCTACCCGCCAACGGAGGCCGTATGTCTGAGTCTAACGCACTTTTCCAAGTTCAACCCCACAGTCTGAATTTGCCCTGGACGGACTTGAGTCCCCTGCCAGCCAAGTTGAGCAAACGGCTGTGGGTGACGCCCCAAGAGTTTTTGGTCGTGACCCATGCCCTGCAACTGGCCGAATGGGCGGTCACGGTCAGCCAGCGCTGGCGACCCACGCTGCCGCTCCCAGCCCGCCGGGGGCCGAAACCGGTCTATCGGGATAGCAGCCTCTTGGTCATGGCTCTGATCCAAGTGGCATGGCAGATGGCCTATGCAGAAGTGGTCGATTATTTCCGGGCCCAGCCGCCGGCCGCTCAAGCGGCCGGCTTCCCCGGCGGACGCGTGATCAGTATTGGTCAATATTGGGAACGCCGGCGCGCTTTGGGGGTGTTGCCGGTCTGGTTGTTTTTTTTGGGCCTGGTCGGGCAATTGACCCGGCTGGCCGTGATCAAAGGCACGGATTTGATTTTGGATGCCACGACCCAAAAGGTCTGGTTTCACACGGATGCGGAGGCCGGGTGGAGTTTTCCCAAGCCCTGGAAAGGGTCGGTCTGGGGCTACAAAGTCCATACGGTCCTGTGTCGCTGGTCGGAACTGCCGGTCATGTTCTTGGTGACCCCGGCCAATTGCCAAGAGAGTCCCCTGGCCATCCCGTTGCTGGTGTTGACGGTCGGGCGCTTCGGTTTCTCGGTGAAGGTGGTGCGGGCGGATGCAGGCTATTTCACTTATGCGTTGCTCAACTTCATCCGGGTCGTGCTGAA
>VGOW01000126.1 GCA_016875735.1 Chloroflexota bacterium
CGCCAAACAGCGAGATGTCGCGCAAACTCTGGTGCGATTTGCCCGGCCCGGCGGGGATCAAGCCAGCATAATGGCAGGCATAAACGATTTTCGTTTTCTCGCTTGCGTTGTTGTAAATCTGCTCGTTGGCGCGCGAAGCGAGAAAACTGGCAAAGGAGTTGACCACCGGCAAGAATCCCTGCCGCGCCAGCCCGCCCGCCATCGAAACCATATCCTGCTCGGCGATGCCGTTCTCGATGAACCGATCAGGATACGTCAACTCGAATTCACGCACGCGGCAATCCGCGGCGAGGTCGGCGTCTACCACAACCAGATCGGGCCGGGAGGCCGCCAATTCCACCAGCGCCTTCCCGTACGCCTCGGCCACATATTCGTTGGACACAACCGCCGGCTTCGGCTTCACCTCTCCGCCCTGGCTGATCGGCTCGCCCAGTGCGTTGCGCGGCACGACGACCACTGCCGCTTCCAGCGGCTCCATTTCTTCCAGCGCCAGCCTCGGCATCTTCGCCGCTTGCAACTGCTCATTGGTGCGGGCGATCAGCTCATCGTACGCCGCCGCAAACGAGGCGTCGTCGGGAGCGCCCGCGTGCCATTTGTAGTAGCCGCCGCCGTTCTTTAGGGCAACAGGATGTTCCATGAACGACACGCCGCGCCCTTTGATGGTGTCGGCGATGAGAGCCTTCGGCTTGTCGGAGATCGCCGCGAACTCTCGTAGCGCCTGCTCGAAAGCGCGCAAATCGTGGCCGTCGCAGCGGGCCACCTGCCAGCCGAAGGCGCGCAGTTTTGCCTCGAGATCGCCCAGATCGACGATCTCACTGACCGGCTTGTCCGATTGCACTTTGTTGTGATCGATGATGATGGTGAGATTGCCAATCTTTTGCGCGACAGCGGTTTGCAGAGCCTCGAAATTCTGCCCTTCTTGCCATTCGCCGTCGCCTGTCAGCACAAACACACGCCCGCCTCGCCCCATCTTCTTCTTGGCCCACGCCATGCCCCGCCCTTTGGAAATGCCCATGCCCAACGAGCCGGAGTTCGCTTCGATTCCGATCACGCCCACATCGGGATGTCCATCGAGGCCGCCGAAGCGACGCAGTTTGAGCAGCTTCTCGCGGGGGACAACGCCGCCCGCGTACAACACCGAATACAATCCCGGCACGTCGTGCCCTTTGGACGAAAAATAGATGTCGCGATCGGGGTGGGCTATTCCCAGTTCGAGGGTGTTCATCTCGTGGAAATACAGCCACGTCACGATGTCCATGGCGCTGAAACTGGAGCCGAGGTGCCCCGACCCGGCGCGTTTGACGGCGGCCAGCGCATTGGCGCGGCACATGTCCGAGAGAATAGAGATTTCGTCGTAAATATCCAGCGATGAATCGCGGACGCGATCAAATTCAGTTTTGGGGATGAGAGTGAGATGCATATGTTGTATAGGGTGGATGCAAAATTGTTGGTAATACGGCTTGGCCGGTCTGCACCAGAGTTTCGGCATAATGCCAATCGAACGGTTGATTTACATCGAAGCCTTCATAACCTTCGGTCAGAAAAGGCATCAGTGTCCACCCGGAGATGGTGTGAGTTTCGAACACCACTCGCGCCCATGCAATCTCAAGACTGGCGTTCTGCACGTACACTTCGGGCAAGGCCGGATATTGACTGCTGTGCCACGGCTGTTCGGGCGGGCTGAGGGGCAACAGGGGCGACATGCGCTTGCCGCGCACCACCCACATTTTGCCCGGATGCTGTTTGCATTTCTCCACAGCGCGAAGCGAGTCCACACCCTCTTCGGCGAGGAACTCTTTCCACGCGCGCCGGATGGTTACGGGCAGACGAAACGGGTTTGTCGGGCGCAAGATGCTGAAACAGTCGTAGTTCCGCCCCTCGCCACGCAAACGTGTGAGCATGTCTTCCACCCATTCAATATCAGGGGATGTATCATCGGCGATTTCAGCCGGGCGCAGGAAAGGAACCTCCGCACCGTAGTGTTTCGCAACGTCGGCATATTTTTCGGAGTCGGTCGATACCAGCACGGCGTCGAATATGTCGCTTTGCAACGCCGCCGAAATAGTGTAAGCAATCACCGGGTGGCCGGCCAGCGGCTTGATGTTCTTGTCGGGCACGCGCTTGGAGCCGGAGCGCGCGGGAACGAGGGCGATGCAGGAAGGCATGAGTCAATTTACCACGAACGCGCCTGTAGTTCTTGCAACACCTTTTCCGGTGTGAGTTCTTGTATCTTCTCACGGAAGCGGGTCAAATAAGCGTCCGGGTTTTCGACAAGTTCTTTGGGAAAGTGTTCAGCGGTGAGCGGCCACGGTTTGCAAACAGGCTTCAGAGGCTGGCCGGGAGCGGTGGGGCCACGGTTTTGTCGCAGAATGTCTATTTGGTAAGGGATCAGTGAAAGGTCTCGATGCTGGGTGTGTTGAATAGCATGTAACTTGCGGAAGAGATCAACGGGGTCGCTGTAGCAGTATGAGAAATGCCAGCCGAAGTAGGTTGGATTGTCAGGGGAGACTTTGTAGAGCGAAAGCGACGCAAATGGTTCCGGTGGTTTGAGTCGCACTAAACGGCAGGCGGCCCGGATGGCGGCGCTCACCCAATACATGATCTCCCGGCCTACTCCGCCTTTGAATCGCTTCGGGCGGGCGTAACGCCAAATCGTTTTGACTGTGGGCCAATCTACATCGTAACGAACTCTGTACAGCGATCCGCCCAGCGCCGAATCAAGATAGGCCCGCGTAACCACACTCGTGTGCCAGTAGCCGCGATCTTCGGCGATATTGTCGTAGTCGTAGATGATGTGTAGGAGGGGCGTCATGCATCGTGTCAGGGTTGCGTCACGGTCAAAGGCATCCTTGATCGCGGGAATGTCCTCGCCGCACAACAACTCATCGCAATCAGAAGCAATGATCAGCGCATCCGGCTCAAGCGTATCTTTGTGCTTGTTGTAAAGGTAGTCGATCTGCTTGCGCACATTTGCCCAACCCTCTGCATCACTGCTAACAGACTGAAATCCTAATTCGTCTGCCGGGACTACTTCATGAACAATCTGAGAAAGATAAGGCTTGAAACGGGGCTGGCGAAGAACTTCAGCCAAGCAGGGGGCCTTGGGTGTGTTCTGAAACGTTCGGTCGCTTTCGGTGATATAGAAGCATTTCACATGAGCGGACTCTTCAGTTAGTTTGATGTAAAGCGCATCGGCATCAGCCGCCGGGCCAAACATGAAGAAATTGTAGAGTTGGCGCATAATCGAATTACTGGTTGATAGCAATGCTCTTTAGATTGGAGTAGATATCCAGCGCTTCAGTGCCGGGCTCGCGTGTGCCATTGCCCGACTGTTTGAGTCCGCCGAACGGCATATGAGGCTCACTGCCATATGTTCCGGCGTTGACTACGGCTACTCCGGCCTGCACTTTGTGCGTGAACTCGATAGCCCGTTGCAGACTGCGCGTGTGAATACAAGCAGTGAGGCCGTAGGGCGAGTCGTTTGCCAAAGCCAACGCTTCGGCAAAATCCTTCACGCGATATAGGACTGCGATTGGGCCAAACAATTCGCTTTCGGAGACTTCGTCGTGTGGATCGATGTTTTCAATCAGCGTCGGGGCGAGGTAAAATCCGCGTTCGTGGCCGGGATCGGTGAGGCGGCACCCTCCGGTAAGGATAGCCGCTCCCCGTTGCCGCGCTCGCTCGATGGCGGCGATCATGCCGTTCAACTGCTCTTCGCTGATCACTGGGCCAAAATCGTCGTCGTCGCCCGACCCAACCTTGAGTCTGTTTGCTCGCTCGATCATCATCTCGCGGAATCGATCGTAGATTGAATCGAAAACGATAATGCGACTGCCCGAGGCGCACCGCTGGCCGGCGTTGCTGAAGGCGGAGAGCAAGGCCCATTTCACTGCGTTCTCCAGATCGGCGTCGTCGCATACCACCAACGGATTTTTGCCGCCGAGTTCGAGCGATACTTTGGCAAGGCGCTTGGCGGCAGTTGCGGCAATGAGTTTGCCCACAAATGTCGAGCCGGTGAAACTGATCACGCCCACATCCGGATGCTCGATCAGCGGCGCCCCCGCTTCTTCGCCGTAACCCTGGATGATATTGAGCACCCCGGCCGGAAGGCCGGCAGAGTGGGCGATCTCGGCGAAGATGTGCGCGGTGGCGGGGGTGTCTTCTGCGGCTTTGAGCACGCAGGCATTGCCGCAGATGAGCGCGGGGAACACCTTCCACGCAACGTTGGCGATAGGTGTGTTGGCCGGAACGATGAGTCCGGCCACCCCCACAGGTTGTCGGATCGTCATCACAGTTTTGTTGACGACGCCGCTAGTGGTGGTTCGCCCGTACAGTCGCTGACCCTCGCTGGCATAGAAGAGCCCCAGTTGAATTGCGCCGCCCGTTTCGCCGAAAGCGTCCTTATACGATTTGCCCGTTTCAAGGTGCACTACTCGGGCAATGTCGGCCTGCCGTTGTTGCATGGCAACGACGATCTTGTGCAGAATGAGGCCGCGCTGGACAGCAGGCGTATCGGCCCAGGCAGGCTGGGCGCATTTGGCCGCCTCAACGGCCTGCGCCACATCGTCAAGGCGCGACCGCGCCACGCGAGACAAAAGTTCCCCATTGTGAGGGTTGAGTTTGTCGAACCACTCGCTGCTCAGCGCCGTTCGCTCTTGACCACCGATCCAATTTGGAATTTGGCCTACCATGCCGTCCACCCTCCATCGATTATCATGTTCGAGCCGGTCATGTATGACGAGGCGGCAGACAGGAGGAAGATAACCGCGCCGTTGTATTCGTCCTCGTGCGCCATGCGGCCCAGCGGAACATGCGGCAAGTAAGCCTTGAGGAATCTTTCATCCTGATTGTTGAACACGCCCGCGAAGGTGAGCGTGTTGACACGCACACCTTTGCCCGCCCAATAGGTGGCCAGGTAGCGAGTGAGGTTGAACAGCGCCGACTTGGAAACCGAATAGGCGACGGGCTTATAGAACGGTTGGCCGGCCGCGCGGCGATATTCGTAGATGGTTTGATTGGGCGAGGCGAGACCGTAGATGGAACTGATGTTGATAATGGAACCACGTCCGGCTTCGGCCATTGCCCCGCCAACAACTTGACAGCACAGCACCACGCCTTTGACGTTCACATCCATGATTTTGTCGAACGATGACTCGGGGTACGACTCGAACGGGCCATTCTCTGCGGCAGGCGCGTTGGGCGGAGAATCAATGGCCGCGTTGTTGATGAGGCCGTGCGGCGCGCCCCACTGCTCAATGACTTGGCCAAGGGCGGCCTCAATCGAATCGCGCCGGGTCACATCCGCCTCAAAGAGCCGCAGGTTGTCGCTTTGGGCAAGGGTAGAGCGTTGAATGTTGAGATCGAAGACCGCAACTTTCGCG
>VGOW01000127.1 GCA_016875735.1 Chloroflexota bacterium
ACCGCGCGGAACTCGGCCCAAAAATCGTCGTCAATTTCGCTCGGCACGTCGAGCCGCCAGCCGTCGGCCCCTTGCTCGATCCAATAGCGGGCCACGTCGAGCAGATAGCGGCGCACTTGCGGGTTGGCCGTGTTGAACTTGGGCAGACTCTTGATGTCCCACCAACAGGCATAGTTGGGCGGATCGGAGTCGTGGGCGTGAAGCGGAAAGCCCTTGACGTGAAACCAGTTGCGGTAGGGCGAGTCGGCTTCGTTTTCAATGAGATCGGCGAAGGCGAAGAAGCCGCGCCCGCAGTGATTGAACACGCCATCGAGGATGAGGCGGAGGCCGCGCCCGTGCGCTTGCGTGATCAGCCGCTTGAAGTCGGCGAGGTCGCCCACTTTGGGATCGATCTCGTAGTAGTCGTGCGTGTCGTAGCGATGATTGGAAGCGGCGCGAAAGATGGGGTTGAAGTAAATGGCGGTGACGCCGAGATCGTGAAGGTAATCAAGTTTCTGAATGACGCCTTCGAGATCGCCGCCCTGAAAGCCGCGCAGTTGAGGCGGTCTGCCCCACGGCTGGACGTTGAAGGGATCGTTGGCGGGGTTGCCGTTGCAAAAACGGTCGGGGAAGATTTGATAGAAGATCGCGTCCTGCGCCCAGTCGGGAACAGTCATCGAGTCTCCTTGCTTCGGGCAAGTTTGATTTCCAGTTTTTGCTCGGAGCGCGGGCCGATGGTCATATCGTACACCAAGCCAATGGTGAGGGCGCAGAAGTCTTCGCGTTGTTCGAGCGCCTGCGGCGCGCGGCTCGACTGCGCCGTGACCGAGGTTTGGGTGCGGGTGTTGATCACGCCCGGCGTGTCGCCGCCGATGAAGGCCAGCGAGCCGCGCCCGCCGCGAATCACGTCATCGTAATCGGGGCACAGCTCGTTGGTGACACGCAGTCGGAAGGATCGGTCGCTGGCGTCGTGGTTGCGGAGGGTGTACGAGGCGATCACCATTCGATGGTAGGCGAGCCGATACGATTTCTCCAGCGTCAACTCGTCGGAGAGGTAGCGCACGAAAGTGACGCCGTTCTTTTCGAGCCGCGAGTCGAGCCATTCGAGCGGCGGCGCTTCGGCCCCGCCGTCGAGAGTCACAAAATCGGCAAGGGCGCGTGTTTGGGCGATGAGCGGCTGAACGGTCTCGCCGCCATCGGCGGGGCGTAGGGCAACGCGCAGTGGAGTCGACTCCCCATTCCAGATCCAGTCGGGGAGGAATCGGCCCATGCGTGTGGGAGGCGGTTCGTCTGAAAGTTCAACAGCATCCTGCGCGGAGTCGGACTCCGGCAGCCACCGAGCGGGGCGCGGCTCGGGCACGGCGAACTCACTGCCTTTGTATTCGATATCCATCACCGGCAATGGGTTGCCTACAAATTGTTGGCCGGTGATCAGATCGGCCCAATACAACAGCCGCCCGCCGTAAGCCGAGACGATGATGAGTTGGCGGCCATCGCTGATGAGCACTTCATCGGAGCCGTCGCCGTTGCAATCTTCGATCAGCACGAACTCGGAGGGCCGGTCGGCGAGTTTGGCGGCGTAGGCAATGGCCACCGCCGCGCGCGCGTCTTCCCAGCCGCGATAGTTGAGGCCGCCGACTCCGATACAGCCGTATTCGTATTGATGGGCGAGATAGGAGTGCATGGCCGCGCGCATCAGTCTCTGCGCGCCGGGTGTGGCGGCCTCCGTTCCCATTTTGGATCGGATGATGGCGTAGGTTTGCCGGAAGTGAGAAAGTTTTGGCGAGCGGCGATGAAAGTCGAACCAATCGGTGTAGCCGTCTTCGTGATACGGGGCGCCGGGGCGTTTGAGCGAGGCATCCATCCACGCGGCGCTTCCATCGGGAATGGGGGTGAGGTCGGCGGAGGGCGCGGGCGCTTGCGAAAGATGGATGAGCCGGAGTCCGTTTTCGGCTTCGAGGGCGGTGAGCATTCGGTCGAGATGCGCCCAAGTTTGATTCGGACCGTATCCGTTCTCCCAACCCCACAAGCCCATGGCTTCCGCGTCTTCGGCGTAAGCGGCGCACAACGATTCGGAGTCGGCGCGCGCGGCCATCTCGCGCAAATACTTCAGCACTTGCGTGCCGCGGCCAAACCATGCGGCGAGGTTAAATTTGTGTTTGAGGGTTTCGTCGTCGGCGACGAGCGTGAGCGAATGCGAATCGGCGCGGGTGGTGAAGGTGGCCGGGCTCGACGCGCCCGCCTTTCGCAGAATATGATCTTCGACGAGCGTTGTGGAGTAACCGCCGCCGGCGATGATCGGCGCGAGCGACTGCCGCCAGCACCGTTCCGGATTCCAAAACACAGCCGGCTGGACGCCGAATGCGTCCTTGAGAGTCTCGCGATGCAGTTCGATCTGCCGGGCGTTATTCCAATCGTCGCTGGCGTAAGCCACGTTCTGCGCGTAGGTTGAGCCGAGCAATTCAAATTGCCCGTCGGCGAGCCCGGCGCGAATCAAATCGAGCGGTTCGGGGTCGAGCCAGTTGAGAGCGTGAATGAGCGTGCCGGAGAGGTGGATGTTGAACTTGAGCGAGGGATGCGAACGCAGAACTTTGAGCAGGCCGCGATAGCAAACGCGGCTGGCAGTGCGCGCGTATTCATTGATGTGCTGATTGAAGTGGAAAAGGATCGCAACGGAAAGTGGCATGGCGCGATTATACGCAAGCGGTAAAATATTTCAACACTCATGCCCTCCTATCCTCCTGCCCGCTGGCGACTCTTGATCACCGAGCCAACCGACGGCCCGATGAACATGGCCGTTGACGAAGCCATCATGCACAGCGTGGCCGCCGGGGCCTCGCTCGCGACCCTGCGCTTCTTTGCGTGGACTCCGCCGTGCCTCTCGCTCGGCTATGCACAACCGAAGACCGATGTGGATACGGAACGACTCGCGGAGCGCGGTTGGGGGCTGGTGCGCCGGCCGACCGGCGGCAAAGCGATCTTGCACACCGACGAACTCACGTACTCGGTCATTGCGCCGCAATCCGATCCGCGTGTGGCCGGCGGCATCGTCGAAAGTTATCGCCGATTGAGCGAGGGGCTTTTGCGCGGGCTGGCGCTGTTGAGTCTGGCCGCCCAAAACGATGCGGTCTATTCCAGTGTCGGAGGCGGCTCGGATGGGAGTGACAACCCGGTTTGTTTCGAGTCGCCGTCGAATTACGAGATCACCGTCATCGGCAAAAAACTGATCGGCAGTGCGCAGGCGCGCAAGCAGGGCGTAGTTTTGCAGCACGGCACACTGCCGCTCACCGGCGACATCGCCCGCATTTGCGATGCGCTGGCCTTTTCCGATGATGCAGTGCGGGAACGAGCCAAAGAGCGCGTGCGCGCTCGCGCCACCACGCTCGAACTTGCGCTGGGGCAAGCCGTTTCGTGGGAACGCGCCGCCAACGCAATGAAGCACGGCTTCAGAGAAGCGCTGGGGTTGGAATTCGAGGCGGGCGAGTTGAGCGCGGCGGAGCGTGGAAAGGCGGAAGAACTTCGAGAGGGGAAGTACGCGCGGGCTGAGTGATGCAAGTTGAGAAGAGAGCAACCACAGATTACGCAAATCGCGGTTTTGAATCCACGAAGCCGCACGAAGAAACACGAAGGCTTCGTGCCACTTCGTGGATTCAAGAAAAGCGCAATTCCTTTGCCCTCTTCGTGTCTTCGCGGTGAGACCGTAATTCCTTCAGTGAAGTCTTCCGTGCAATCCGTGAAATCTGTGGTTCCAATTGGCGAGCTCTACGCCAGTCCCCAGTACGCTCTTTCCTCTTGCCATTCGTGCAGGTAGGCTTTGGGGTTTTTGCAGCGCATTCCCCAATCGCCAATGGCGCACACCGGCTGGCCCTGAAACGCGGTTTGCGCCCGTTGCAAGTAGTGTGGCTGAGTGGCTGTGTCGGGATGCAGCCACGGCAGATCGGTGTCGGGCAGCTGCCAGCCCTTCTCGGCCATGCCGAAGGCGGCCAACCCGTGCGTGAAGGTGGCTTGCAATCCGAGTTCGGCGCACGTTTCGCGGATGCGCTGGCCGCCCACCCGCGATCCGCAGGCCGACAAGAAATGCACCTTCTTCAATCCGCGCGGGATGGCCCATTCGGCAAAAGCGCGAATGCCTTTGGAGACGCTCACCCCCGAGGCGACGGTGTCGCCGACGAGGACGGTGCCGCACGGCGCTTCGAAGGAAACGTAGTGATAATCGGCGAACCATTGATTACGTTGATCGAGATGCCGCTTGATGCCGATGAAATTTTCGGGGAGCAGTGAGCCGAAGACAGTTTGCCACGCGGGTTGGAGGCCGTAATACAAACCGCCGGTGAGGATGGTGAGTCCGGCGACTTCTTCGGCAGGGTCGAGGAGTTTGTTGTCGCGCAAGGCGGCGAGCCAGTGAACGGTGGCTTCGCGGGCGGCGTTCAACAACGGAACGCCGACGACGGTGCGATCAAAGAGAAACGATTCGAGGGCCGGGGATTCGAGGATGAAGGTGTCGGTGTCCAGCGGGCGAAGGTTGTAAGCCAAGAGATTGCTCCTGTGTATGAAGTTGTACAGCCGCTGGGAAGTGCAGTCTACCGTGAAGGGGTGGGGCGCGCAAGGGATGCGCCTTTGCCGCTTTCTGCATCAGTAGTAAACTTTCCTCAGCCATTGGAGGAACCATGACCACCCCATCGCTCGGCATGACTGTCCGACTCCACACCACCTACGAAGAGGCCATCGCGCGTGTGGCCGATGCGCTCAAAGCCGAAGGTTTTGGCGTGCTCACCGAAATTGACGTGAAGGAGACGCTGAAGAAAAAACTGGGCGTGGACTTCCGCCCCTATAAGATTCTCGGCGCGTGCAACCCGCCGCTGGCGCACCGCGCCCTCGAGGCTGTGCCCGAAGTGGGGCTGCTTCTGCCGTGCAACGTCACCGTGTCGCAGGCCGACGACAACAGCATCGAAGTTGCCATCGTCGATCCGATGAGCATGTTGGGCTTCGTGGGCCGGCCGGAACTGGAGCCGGTGGCCGAAGAGGCGCGCGCCCGATTGGATCGAGTGGCGGCCTCCCTGCGTGGGTGAGGCGCATCACTTCCGCTGATCAGAAAATCGATCCCTGCGACTCAGCGCCGTCCCGCACAGTTTTTTGAATGCGGCGAGCCGCGCCCCATCGGTGCGGCTTTTGTGTCTGTCTCGGTTGCCTCCCCCCTCTCTCAATGC
>VGOW01000128.1 GCA_016875735.1 Chloroflexota bacterium
GAACTTGTATTGGATGTAAATACATCCGCGCTTTCAAGTTATCCCGTTTTAATTCCAGTCTACCGCAGACTTGATGGTCATTTACTTGTAGAGCAACACGAACCGCGCAAGTTTGAGATTCAAGCAGCCGAAAGTCAACTGCTCAAAAATTATGTTGATTATCTTGGAGATGAACGTTTGCTCCTTGCGCGGCATGGCATGTCCCCGCAACAAATCGGCTTGCTTGAACAGACATTCGCCGCGCCTGAAAACTTTTTCAACCCGAACACAACCCGCAAATATGGCAATGTCGAAATTTTATTACCCCGCCTGAATCAATACTTCGACATCATTCCGCATGAAGTGGAAGGATTCAAGTCACTCGAAGATGAAATCAATCACTTCAAACATATCCGCGTATTGTTGAAGGATATTCAAGAACTACAAAAGAAAATTGACGCAGTACGGCTTTATAAAGACCCCGCCGAGCAGGAAGCGCAACTCAAAGGACAATTGCGTGATGGCACGTTGGATATTGATAAATATACGCTGGCTGTCAAAGGTTTAGCCCGCACCGAACCAGAAGAAACCTTCGAGCATAATGGTCATCGTTTGCACATCAAAAACATAACCAGCCATTATTATCTGCCTTTGCTCTTATCCGATGATGACCGAATTGATTACATCTCGCGCATTATCAAGACTCCGAGTGAAATTCGTTTTGTCAATCAACTGGAAGCCTATCTCAAAGAATCAGACAACCATTTGAAACAATATGATTGGTGGATGTTCAGCCGCGCCGAGGAAACGCTCGATAAAATTACCATTCCCTATTACGACCCGACGCAAAACAAAATGCGCGACTTTCATCCTGACTTCATCTTTTGGCTGGCGAAGGATTCAAAATACACAATCCTGTTCGTTGATCCAAAAGGCATCCGCGACATCGGCTCGACTTACAAAATCCAAGGTTACAAAGACCTGTTTATTGAAAATGGCAAACGAAAGATATTCAAACACGGCAAACAAAATGTCCAAGTTGCCCTAATGCTTTACACCGACGACAGCAACCAAGTCCCCGCTGAATACCGCGATTTCTGGTACGATAGCCCAAAGAGAATCTTTGAGCAGGATTTGTAGTAGTGATAAAAAAAGAGTCTTCAAAGGTCAAGAGCGTGCCAACAAAGCGTGCACCTGACGTGTGGGATTCTGCGGCATTTTCAAGCATTTTTCTCGCTTCGAGTTTTTCCTGCTCCCAAGCAGAATCCACGCCCGCCCACACGCAGGTAACGCAAACCGATCGAACGCGGCGGCGGCGTCGGCGGCGTTGCCGAGATTGTTGAGGCTGCTGCCCAAATTGAACCATGCGAAAGCAAGGTCTTGCCCGTTGAGGGCGGGGATTTCGCCGCGCGCGCGATTGGCCGCGTTGGCAAAGTTGGTTTGGGCATCGGCATCGGGGCCGAGAATGGCAAACACATCAGCCTGCCGTTCGGCAGGATAGACCACAATATAGGTGTAATTGAATGCGCGCCAACTTTCAGTAATGAGGTAATAGGGCACTTGAAAATTCGCGCCCTGCAGAGAGTCTTGAGTGGTGAAATTGCTGGCGGCATCGGAGTAGCCGGTGATCAGCGTGTAGTGCCCCTCCCACCCGGCATCCTCAAGAACGATCCCTTTTTCGAGGATGATGGGGATCCCGGCGGAAACGAATTGCTTGATCAGATCGAGTGTGCCGCCGACTCGCACCTCTGCGCCGAGCCCCACACTTCGAGCATAGTCGGCCATTTCGTGCGGGGAGACGTTTCGATCATCGGGGTCGGGCTTGAGCGCGGTGGCGGTGTTGGCTTGCGTGCCCTTCCATCCCCAAAAGGCGAGGTTCATGGCCAGCGTGGCCGGGCCGCAGTTGTTCACCTTCTGCCAAATGTGGGTGAAGCCGGTGAGTTGACGATCGGGGGGCGGCGGGGTGAGCGCAGGCAGGGGCGTGGCCGCCGGTGCGGCGGTGGCCGGCGACCCGAGGGTGGGCGCGGCATTCACTGCCACCGGCGTGAGCAGAGTCGGCGACACGGTGCTGATCACTTGCGGCGTGGGCACAACGCTCAATTGCGGGTTGAGGGTGTGCCAAATGTTCACTACTCCTTGCCGAAGATTCCATGAGGCGCGTTCGTACACGTTGGGCAGGAGGAGGGCAAGACCGACGCCGAAAGCGGCGACGGCCAATAGCAAGGCGGCGCGGCGCGAAGCGCTAGACTTAATTTCGATCACGCGGTAATTATACTAAAGGTAATTCGGGGCTTTGTGTTTATTTCGCATAAATTGTGCGGGCGTTGCGGCGCAAGGTTCATGGTATAGTCTCACGGTCACTGCATCATGTCTGTTTCTTCAGCCGCTCTACTGCTTGCTTCTGCCTCGCCGCGCCGCCGCGAACTGTTGGCGCTCATCGGCCTTCCATTCGAGTCCCGCGCCGCCGGGATCGATGAGACTCCGCGCCCCGATGAGGCGGCGGTTGACTATGTGCAGAGGCTGGCGAGGGAAAAGGCGGAACAAATCTCGAAACCCACATTCCAAACTGCAACGGGCGAAGGGCGGAGAGTGGTGGTTGCCGCCGACACGGAAGTGGTGATCGATGGCGAGATTCTGGGCAAGCCGAAGGACGCGGCGGATGCGGCGCAGATGTTGAGAAGACTGCGCGGGCGAACGCACGAAGTGGTATCAGCGGTTGCGGCGCTGGATGCGCGATCGGGAGCGCTCCGCGAGGAGGTGTGCCGGAGCAGTGTGCCCATGCGAGCGTATTCGGATGATGAGATCGCCGCCTACGTGGCCGACGGCGACCCGATGGACAAGGCCGGGGCGTACGCCATTCAGCACGATGGCTTCCATCCGGTGGAGAATTTTTCGCACTGCTTCGCCAGTGTGATGGGCCTGCCGCTCTGTCATCTCACTCGCGCCCTGCGCCAATTCGGCCTCGCGCCTCCCGCCGATGTGCCAGCCGCATGCCAGCGATTCAACCGCTACTTCTGCCCGGTGTATAGCGAAATTCTGTGAGAGGGGCAATCGCAGGGGTTGTCCCCACGAGTCAATGCGCCCCGTTCGTAAAATCCTGCTATTCGTGATACAACTCTGCCCGTGAACTTCAATCGCTTTTTCCTCTTGGCCGCGCTCGCTCTCGCCGTTGCTTGCGGGAGGGCCACATCCCTTACGCCCACGCCCACCCTGCCCGGCCCCAACGTCTCGGTCACTCTGCCGCCCAACCCGGAGGGAACGACCGGCGCTTTCCTCAACGCGTGGGCGCAGAAAGATTACGCGGGTATGTACAGCCTGCTCACGCCCGCCTCGCAAGACGCATTCTCGCAAGAGGATTTCGCGGCGCGATACGGCGATGCCGCCGAGCAAATGACTCTGACGGGCATCGAGACAAGCATCCTCTCCTCGTTCCAAACCGATTTGGAAGCCGAAGTGGCTTTCCGCGTCACTTTCCACACGGCGCTGGTGGGCGACCTCACCCGCGACATCACCATGCCCCTGCGCTTCGAAGGGGGCCGGTGGGTGATCCTGTGGCACGATGGGCTGATCCTGCCCGAGTTAAAAGACGGCAACACGCTGTTCATGGATTACAAGATTCCGGCGCGGGCGAATATCTATGATCGCAACGGCAAAGCCTTTGCCGCGCAGGCCGACGCCGTAGCCATCGGAGTCATCCCCGGCGAAATCACCGACGAGAACGCTCTCCTGCGCGAACTCTCGGCGCTGTTGGGCCGCCACCCCGAAACACTGCGGGCGGCGTATCAATATGCCCAGCCCGATTGGTATGTGCCGATGGGCGAAGCCTCGTCGGAGGAGATTCAAGCGCGGTTCACCGTGCTGTCGAGTTTGGGCGGGCTGGTGCTCAACACCTATCAGACTCGCTACTACCTCAATGGATCGCTCGGCGCTCCTCACGCAGTGGGCTATGTTTTCGGCATCCCGGCAGAGGCGGAGGAGTATTATCGGTTGCTCGGATATCGGGGCGATGAGCGAGTCGGCATCACCGGGATGGAGGCGTGGGGTGAGAAATATCTGGCCGGGAAACGGGGCGGCACACTGTTGGTGGTCACGCCCGGCGGGCAAATCGCCGCCACCCTCGCGCACACCGAATCGGCGGCGGGGCAAGCCATCTATTCCACGCTCGACCGCGACTTCCAAAAGCAGGTGGCGCAGGCATTGGGCGATTTGCCCGGCGCGGTGGTGGTGATGAATATCCACACCGGCGAAGTGCTGGCCTTTGCCTCCGGCCCGTCATTCGATCCCAATCTTTTCGATTACACCAACTACAACTCCTCCACGCTCGGCGCAGTGCTCGATAACCCTTTCAGGCCGCTGGTCAATCGGGTGACACAGGGGCTCTATCCGCCCGGCTCCACGTTCAAAGTGATCAACGTGGCCGCCGCACTCAAGTCGGAATTGTTCTCCCGCGACTCGACGTACACATGCAACGGCGAGTGGATCGAGCTGGGCGCAGAATTCATCAAATACGATTGGACGGTGGCCAAAGAGCTGTCGCCGCACGGAGAGATCACCCTGCCGCAGGCGCTCACCTTTTCCTGCAACCCGTACAACTATCACATCGGGCTGGCGCTCTACAACCTCGATCCCGAATACCTGCCGAAGATCGCCAGAGAGTTCGGGCTGGGCCAACCCACCGGCATCGTGGGCTTGCTCCAAAACACCAACGAAGAAGTGGGCGGCCTCGTGCCCGATGCAGAATGGAAGCAAGCCAACATCGGCGAGCAGTGGTCGCCGGGCGACAGTGTGAACATGGCAGTGGGGCAAGGCTACTTGCAAGTGACGCCCCTGCAAATGGCGGTCATTTACGCCGCCATCGGCAACGGCGGCGCGCTCTATCGCCCGCAGCTCGTCTCCTCCATCGCCGCCCCGGGTGAAGACCCCATCTACGAATTCAAGCCCGAAGC
>VGOW01000129.1 GCA_016875735.1 Chloroflexota bacterium
GCCGCGCTGGAACTACACGATTCGGCCGCACAATGCGGTTCGGAAATTAGAAAAGTAATACTTCTGTCATGCCTTAGTGGTAGCGGCGTGGCTTCGACTCACCCATCTGTGGGGTGATTTGCCGGCCAACTCAGATCCTGACGAACCATACTATTTTCTGTGGGCCCAAGCCGTCAGAGAGACTGGTTATCCGAACGTCGAAAATGGAACCGGCTATCCTCCTGGTCTGCTCTATTTGTTGGCCGGCGAACAATTGATTGTTAATATACTGCAAGGCCAGCGTGTGACGGCTTCCGTTGATTACTTTGTCATTGCACGGGCTGTGAACGGTTTGCTAGGGGTGGTGTGCGTGAGTTTGATGGCCCTGCTTGGCAAACAAGTAGGTAAATCTCGCTTAGTTGGTGCAGCCAGCGCGATAATAACAGCAGGATGGCCGCTCCTCGTCAACGAAAGTAGGCGGGGGGGGGCAAGTGCGCCATGGGTATTGTTCACATTGGCCACCTTCGTATTACTCAATCGCACCCATCATAGAGAGAATATCCTGTTGCTCTACGCAGCACTGGCAACGGGAGTAGCATCGTTTCTGTTCAAGTATCAAACTATTACCCTCCTTCCCTTACCCTTTGCTTATGCGACGATCTATTTCAGAAGCAACCTTCGCCGACTCGCTTCGCATACCGCCGTTTGGTCGATTGGCCTCGCTTTGATTTTTTATTGGTTAGTTTTCGACTACAGAATATTGGAAGTAGTCAACACTCCCAACAGCCCAACCAGAACCATCGCGCAGGACGGCAGAATTATTGGATTTCAATCGCTCGACGTTAATTGGGCGATCATAACAAAAGCGCCCGATCAGGGCTGGTATCTGTGGGGCGCGTTGATCGCCGCGATTTTGGCAGGCGTGAGCGTCGCATACCGAGCGTCACGCATATGGATAGACAGCCGGAGTGTTGCGTGTATTTTGACGTTCGGAACATCGTACTTTCTTTTAATGTCTCTGTTTGCGCCTTACCCCAGATTCGTTCTTTATTGGTTACCTGTAATAGCCACATTTCACGCGCTTGCACCAGCAGGGCTGTATGGAAGTTTGCGGCTCTTGGGCAGCGCTATTGCTTACTTCGGCATCGGCAGATTGACTCGGATCGCGCAATTAATTCCCTTAATCGTGTTAGTAGCAACTTGCGCGACGGTCATTGTTGAGCAGTGGAAGTCTTGGGATTGGACCTATCACCATATCTGGGCGAAGCCTTATACAGTAAATCTTCTAAACAGCTGGTTCTCATCTAACGTGCCGCAGGGAGGGCGAGTAGTGTCCGAGGCAAATAAGATCCTCCTCCAATACGTATACGCGCCAGACATTGTGCATGTGAACGTCGTAGACAGTATTTTCAACGAGTCTGTGGAAGATTACCGCAGGCGCGGCTATGAATATCTTATATGGAATAGCATGAGGAGCCATTCAACCGACTCGATCGTTGAACTTGATGCGAGGCTTGATGAGTTAACTAACCAGGGCGCGCGGGAGGCGCTGCGCCTCAATGGAGCGAACTATACCGGGCCAGCCATCGTGGTCTTTACAATCGATCCATTGCCAACTAACGAGATTTACGTCTGGTTCACCCCTGCCATCTCCTTCCGCGGCTACGATTTGAATGCGGATACTTTCAAGCCGGGCGACGAGCTTCAACTCATGCTCTATTGGGAATCTGCCGAAAAGACGGAAGCCAACTACATCGTCTTCGCTCACGTGCTCGACTCGAAGACGGGCAAACTGCTCGTGGGGAAAGACGGCCCGCCCGATTACGGCAATACGCCCACGCCGAAATGGCAGGGTGACATGCAGTTCATCCGCGATCAACGCATTCTCACCATCCCCGCCGACGCCGCCCCCGGCGCGTACACCCTGCGCATCGGCATGTATGAGGCCGCCACTCAATCGCGCGTCCAAATCCTCGATCTCAACTATCAACCCACAGGCGATGTGCTCGTGCTTCAAGAGATCACAGTTGAGAAATGAAAAGAGCGCGGATGCCATCGCGCCCGCGCTCTTTGTTTTTGTGGCGATGCTCACTCCGCCTTTGCCGCCTCCCTGAAGTTGCCCGCTGTCAAGTTGTAGGCGCGCGCGAATCCGGCCACGAATCGCGCCGAGCGCGGCTCGATGCGATAGAGATCGAAGTCGCCGAGGGCGAACATGGTTTGCGCCTCGGGGAAGCGGGCGAGGTACAGCATCTTTGCCGCGCTGTATTCCGGCGGCGTTTGGGTGAGGACAATCGCTTCACTCTGAATCGAAACTCGGGCCAGAGTCTGCGCGTCCTTCGCGCCGTCGTCGGCCTCGGCGATCATCAGCCCGATGCGCGGGTCGGCGAGGATGGCTTGAGTGTGAAGGGCGAGTCGGCTGAGGTGAAGCCAGAACGCGGAGAAGTCCGGCTCGAAGGCGTACACCACCATCGAAACGAACGGCAACCCATCGCGCACAGTGCCCAGCGCGGCGGCGCGCTGGGCGCGGATGAGTCGGGCGAGGGCGGCGAGGGTGTCGGCATCCATAGGTCAACGGCTGTTCGAGATAATCCGCGCCATCAGATTATATCGAAGAATCATTTGCGCTTCCGATTGGCCTCGCGTACACTTGCGTTCATGCTCGCCAAAGTCTATTCATGCGCTGTCATCGGTTTGGACGGAGTCGTCGTTGAAGTTGAAGTCGATACCGGGCGCGGCCTGCCCTCCTTTATCATCGTCGGCCTGCCCGACGCCGCCGTGCAAGAGAGCCGCGAGCGCGTGCAAGCAGCGGTAAAAAACGCGGGTTTCTATTTCCCCAATCAACGTGTCACCGTCAACCTTGCGCCAGCCTCAATCCGCAAAGAAGGCCCGGCTTATGATTTGCCCATCGCTGTCGGCGCGCTGATTGCCGCGGGTCAATTGATGCCCGAGTCGGCCGAAGGCTCGCTCATCGTCGGCGAGTTGTCGCTCGATGGCAGTGTTCGCCACGTGCGCGGCGTGCTGCCGATGGCCGCTTTGGCCCGGCAAGAGGGCTACGAGCGAATCTTTGTCCCCGCCGCCGATGCGCACGAAGCGGCGCTGGTGCCCGATGTGGAAGTCATCCCCATCACCGGCTTGGCGCAACTGGTCAACCATCTCTCGGGGGTAGAGCCGATCCCGTGTGTATCGATCCAGCCTGATCTTAACAGCGAAGGCATTGTCGTGCCAACAGACTTCCGGGAAATCAAAGGACAGGAACATGTCAAACGGGCCATGGAAGTTGCCGCCGCTGGTGGGCACAACGTGATCATGACCGGCCCGCCCGGCGCAGGCAAAACTCTATTGGCTCGCGCCCTGCCTTCGATCTTGCCGCGCATGTCGATTGACGAGGCGCTCGATGTGACTCGCGTGTATTCGGTGGCCGATCAACTTGCCGCCGACACTCCCCTGCTCAAGCATCGTCCCTTTCGCGCCCCTCACCACACTATCAGCCATGCCGGATTGGTCGGCGGCGGAAACTTTCCGCGCCCCGGCGAGATCAGTCTCGCCCATCGCGGCGTTCTGTTTCTCGATGAACTGCCCGAGTTCGCCCAAAAGACTCTCGAAGTGTTGCGCCAGCCGCTCGAAGACAAGATTGTGACCATCGCCCGCGCCAAAGGGTCGCTCACCTTCCCGGCCAACTTCATGCTGGTCGCCGCTCTCAACCCCTGCCCCTGCGGTTGGTTTGGCGACCCAACCCACGAGTGCACGTGTTCGCCTTCAACCGTCACGCGCTACCAAAAACGAATCAGCGGCCCCCTGCTCGACCGCATCGACATTCACGTCGACGTCCCTCGCGTGGCTTATGACAAACTCACCGATCAACGGTTTGGCGAATCATCGGAGACGATTCAAGCGCGGGTGGAGGCGGCCCGCGAACGGCAACGCGCCCGTTTCGCCGAAAGCGACTTGGCTTGCAACGCCGACATGCGCCCGGCCGACGTGAGGAAATACTGCAAGTTGGACGATGCGGGCATGGCGCTTTTGCGGGCGGCCATGACTCAACTGCAGCTCTCGGCCCGCGCCTTTCATCGCGTGTTGAAACTTGCGCGAACCATTGCCGATCTGAGCGGGTTAGAGGACATCCATCCGGCGCACGTGGCCGAGGCCATTCAGTATCGCCCGCGCCGACACATTCAATAGCTCACCTTAAAAGCCACGCCTGCCGATGAGCAGCCTCTGCAGATTGAAACGGCTGTAATGCTTCAATCACTCGCTGGCAGGCGCCCCCTTGTTTCGATGAAATGCCATCCTCCCCAGTTTTCCAACCCCCCAATTGCCACGCCGTTGCTCCCGTTCCATCCAGCTCCGTACAGGTAGAGGTGTACGAAGACGACGATTGACCATTGACGACGGACGATAGACGGTTCGCGGCGTCGTAACCATACGTGTTCGTGCCGTCGTTGAGCAAATTGCCGTTGTTGTCCCACGTGTACGGTTGCCCGTTCACGCTGGTGAGTCTGTTCGCGCTATCGTAGGTGTACGTGTTCGTGATGGGCACGGTGCAGGGAACCACCGGGCACTTCTCTTCGGTGAGGCGGTTGCCGACCGAATCATACGTGTATTAAAAGATGTTCAACAGCGCACCTTTGCTATCGCGATAATCGGCTTTCGTTAGGCGGTAAAGCGCGTCGTATTCGAACCATGTCACGATGTTGATCTTTTCCGATGCACTCATCGGGGCACTATATGCATACCAATTGACTCTGCCAGTTGAAGGCCTTCGTATCTAAAGGTACTGTTCGGCCCAAATACACAATGATTCTCGATCACCCTTCCAATTATTTTCGTCCATACATAAAAACTCAAATCGTATATCCCATTCTGTTGGATAGCTATCGATGGAGGTTGAATCCTGTCTGCAATTCTAGATATACTTCACGCGGGCACAAACTGCGCTTTTGAA
>VGOW01000130.1 GCA_016875735.1 Chloroflexota bacterium
AACTGCCGCCCGCCTCCCTGCCCGGCGGCGACGATCTGATCCATCAAGGCCGAACCGGCGCGATAGAGATTGACCGATGCGCCGAGCGTGAACCAACTCTGCACGGCGACGAGTGCAACCACAACTCCGCCGACCGCCCGCCGAATCTTCTCCCATCCTGCTTCGCCGCCTCGCAGGACTCCGCCCCACGCCAGCGCGGCGGCGAACGACGGGAAGTACATCACGCGCGGCGAGACGATGAGATATTCGATGGGGCGAGCCAACCACGCCAGGCTGATGGCCGCTCCCCACCAGAAGAGGGCTAACAACAGTTGCGGCGTCCCGGCCCGCCCATACAACGCAAACAATGTGATCAGCGAAAGAATGAACGCGAGTCCGGCTTGCCATTCTGCCGGTAATCCCCAACCGCCGGTTTGAGAGATCAATCGGGCAATGGGGAAGGATAAGCCCTGCGAGAGATAGAGCGCTTCGCGAGGGTGCAGGCCGAACTGCGGCGGCCCGGTGGGTTTGGGGATGCTGAGCCAAACGGCGATGAAGGCAATGGCCGGAATGAAAAAGAGGAGGGCGGCAGGGCTGAAGCGCGAAACTTTCCTTTGCCAGAACAGATGAATTTCGAGAATTAGAATCAACAGCGGCGGAACGATTCCGTTTTCGTGCAACAACGGGGCGGCAATGCAACTCAACATCGCCAGCGCATAAGGCCATACCTTGCGGCCCGCACGCCCTGCCGAATAGCCCCACAGCGCAATCACCGTGAGGCTGACATACAGCGAGTGCATGGAACTGGCGCGAGCGGGGGCTTCGTACCCGATGGGATACAACACAAACAACAGGGCGGCGCTAAACGCCGAAGCCCGATCGCCAAGCCAGTGCGAACAGCCGCCATACAGTAACAGAGCGGCGCCCAAATGGAAGCCGACGTTGAATAGATGATACGGCCACGGCGCATACATCTGCCCGGCGCCTTTCATCAGTTTGAGCAGAATCAATGCCAACGGGCGGTAGTACGAATTGCTGTTGGGCGCAAGCAGCAATTGCGAATACGAAAGCGTATCGACCTGCCCGATGTCGAATGGATCTTCCCAAAAGAAGTTGAGGTCGAGCGTTGAGCTATAGGCGGCGAGACCGATGGCGAGCAGAACGATGATCGAAAGTGTGGCGACAACAGCCTTGCGTTTCACGATCAGGGATACACCTTCCAACCCAGCGATTCAAGATCGCCTTCGATGCGAAACCCTTCCGGCAGATCGGCCAGCGTCAATTCGGCTTCGGCGGCCAGCGAGCCATCGGGCAGGCGCACTTCGCCGGCCGCCTGCGCCAGCCGCCCGCGCATCTTTTGCAGCTTGCCCACGAACACCAGCGGCGTCTCCACCGGCACCGGGCGACGATACTTCACTTCCATCTTCACCGTCATCATGAAGTGATTCGGATCGCCGATCATCGAGACGCGGCCAACCACCTCATCGAGGATCGAAGCCACAATGCCGCCGTGCGCGATGCCCGGATAGCCGTTGTATTGCGCCGGGATGCTGTACTCGCAACGAACTTCGTCCACGCCGTTGTCGTAAAACTCCAGTTTGAGTCCGACAGGATTCTTAATGCCGCAGGCAAAGCAATGGTGAGAGTTTGGTTGTTTGATCATAATCTCCAGACAGGTTCTACCGATGATAATCGGTGATCTTCACGAACTCGATTGCGGCGTCGGCTTTGGCTACAATGGATGCAATGAAACACGCTCGCCCGGCTGAGGCCCGCCGCGCGCATCGGGCGCGAGCGCCAACGACTGGTCAATCTCGCCGCTCACTGTTAACAGCACATAGTCCACACTCATATCATCGCCCTCGCGCGGCGCGCCGGGTGCGCCGAAGAGTGTGTCGGACTCGGTGATGAAACCATCGCGCCCGGCAACATCGAAAGCGATCCATTGCAATGCGTTGGCCGGGTCGCCGATGTCGCCAACGCTGTGCGAAGTGGTGACGCCGACGATTCTACCGTCATCCAGCTTCAGAAGGAAACCGCTCCCCACTGAGGAGTATTGTCCGCCTTCGTGCAACGCCCACTCTTGCAGGCCAACGGTCGTTGTCGGCAACGCTCCGCGCGGGGCAAGGATCGTCGGTGGAGGCGGTGTGGGATCGGGTGGCTGGCTGATCCACAGAAAAAAGAGTTGCCGAAGAATCGGTGTGGGGAGGAATGAGAGTCCGATGAGAGCGGCAATGGCGATGATCAGAAAAGCAATGATGGCGCGAACAAAAACGCGGGGCGTGAAATGCAAGCGCGTCGAGCGCATTATCGCACGTTTTGCTTTCCACAAAAGTCGCCCAATTTTGGTATGTTATCATAGCCAAAGGGTGTATTTCATCACTTCAGTCTTGCGGCGCGCGCGGCTAAACTTGCCGCATATTCTTCGGGAACTCGGCAATGAATCGCAAACAACTTTTCGCCGCCGCAATACTCATCGCCACCCTCGCCGCCGTGTCGGCCGGGTGCAGTGGCGGCGACCACTCGCTGCCCATGGCGTCCCTCGATGGAATGCCTCACGATGTGCAAACCGCGCCGGTCGTCGTGCGCGAGGCCTATCAATTCGCCGCCGCCAACCCCGACATCATGCAACAAATCCCGTGCTATTGCGGATGCGGCGATATGGGTCACACCTCGAATTACGCTTGCTACATTTCCGATGTGAGCGACGACGGCAAAATCACTTACGACTCTCACGCGCTCGGCTGTTCGATCTGCGTGGACATCACGCAGGACACACTGCGCTTGCTGAAGCAGGGCAAGGCGGCGCAAGAGATCAAGGCTTATGTGGACAGCACCTATTCGAAGTACGGGCCGTCGAATATGCCGTGACGCATCATGGCCGCTCCGAAACGACTCCCGACTCGACAATGGATGGGGGCGGCGCTGGCAGTGGCCGCCCTCATCATTGTGTTTGCGCCCGCGCCATCGCTGGCGGCACAACCCACCGAACGCCGCTTCCGCATTGAAGCCAGCAGTTACGAATACGCGCCCCCGGCCATCGCCGTGAACGTCGGCGACACGGTGACGCTCGAACTCGTTTCCACCGATTACGTTCACGGTTTGTATGTGGACGGCTACGGACTCAACCTCATTGCCGAACCCGGCCACACCGAGCGGCTCACCTTCGTGGCCGACAAACCGGGAGCGTTCCGCTTCCGCTGTTCGGTGACGTGCGGGCCACTGCATCCATTCATGATCGGCAAATTGAGTGTGGGCCCGAACTGGCTGCTGTGGCGAGCCGTTGCGCTCGCGGGGGTGGCCGCCGTCGCCGGACTGGTGATCGCCCGCCGATGACTCGCTACGACCTCGCTCAACTCCCGCTCGTCAAGCCACTGCTCAAAAGCCGCTGGCCGCAGTGGATCATTCAAGCCATCGCGCTCGCCGGTTTCATCTTTGCCATCATTGCCGGGTTCATCGGCACGCCCGTCGGCAGTCGCAACTTCAGCATCGTGTTCGTGTGGATCGGCTGGTGGGCGTTGCTCATGCTCATCGCCGTGCCCATGTTCGGGCGCGGGTGGTGCAGTGTGTGCCCCATCCCCCTGCCCGGCGAATGGCTGCAGCGCGGCGCAGTGATTGCGCCAAACATCAAAGGCGGCTTCACGTTGGGCAGGCGCTGGCCCAACAAACTTCGCAACATCTGGCTGCAAAATGGATCGTTCGCGCTTGTGGCATTGTTCAGCGCGGTGGCGCTCACTCAGCCGAGCGTCACCGCCATTGTGCTGGCCGCATTCCTCTTTCTCGCCGTCGGCGCAAGCCTCATCTTCGAGCGCCGCGCGTTCTGCCGCTACCTCTGCCCGGTGGGCGGCTTCATCGGGTTGTATTCGCAACTCGCGCCCATCGAAGTGCGCGCCAAAGATCCATCGCTGTGCGCGACACACACTGAGAAGACATGCTACACCGGCAGCGCCGACGGATACGGATGCCCATGGCAAGTGTTCCCCGGCGGGCTGACGAAGAACACGTATTGCGGCACGTGCGTCGAGTGCTTGCGAACCTGCCCGCACGATAACATCGCCATCAACCTTCGGCCCCTCGGCGCAGATTTGCAACAGCCCACAGGCCGCCGCCTCGACGAAGCCTTCAAGGCTTTCATCATGCTCGGCAGTGCGATGGCCTATTCGCTGGTGATGCTCGGCCCATGGGGTGCGGCGAAAACGGCGGCGTACTCCGTCGGCTCGATGGCATGGGCAGGATACGCGGCGGCGTTTCTCATTTTCATCTTCGGCTTGTTGCCGGGACTGTTTTGGATCGCGGTTGCGTTATCAAAAAAGATTCGCCCCCACCCCCGGCCCCTCCCCCGCAAGCGGGAGAGGGGCAAGGGTGAGGGGGGAACTCGCAAAGCCTTCGTCTCTTTTTCATACGCGCTCATCCCGCTCGGCCTCACCGCGTGGGTGGCCTTCAGCCTCTCGTTCGTGCTCGCCAACAT
>VGOW01000131.1 GCA_016875735.1 Chloroflexota bacterium
GCTTCTGAAAGGTCATCGAGATTTTGGGCTCATAGTGACGGCGCGTTTTGCAGACGGAAAGGTAGTCTTGTTGGGCGTTTTGCCAGGTCGGAAGAAGAAAACAGTGGCAAATTTCCCGCGTTCCATTACGGTATCATCAGCAGAATGCAACCACTATCCGAGTATAATCTCCCCCCTCATGCGCCTCTTTCGCCAACCGGCTTTCCTCGCCGTCTCCCTCTGCCACTTCAGCGTGGACGTGCTCAACGGCCAAATGGGTGTGCTGTTGGCCGTGCTCAGCGCCCCGCTCGGACTCACCAACGCCCACATCGGCCTCATCGCCACCCTCTATTCGTTCGCCGGAGCGTTCACCCAACCCGTGTTTGGCTGGTTGTCCGATCGATACGGCGGGCGCTGGACAACTGCGGGCGGCGTCCTCTGGATGGCGCTCTTCTTTTCGCTGTTCGCCATCGCCCCGGGTTATTGGCCTTTGCTTTTTCTCGTGCTCGGCTCGGTGGGGTCGGCGGCATTTCATCCGCCGGGCGCGGCCAAAGCCACGCAAGAGGGCCACACCCACATGGCCGGGAAAGCGGCCACTGCGGCTTCGCTCTTCTTCCTCTTCGGGCAGGGCGGGCTGTCGTTCGGCCCAGCGCTCGGCGGGTTCATCGTCGATCATTTGGATCGAGCGGGCGTGCTGATCGTCACCGCCCTCGCCGCGCCCGTCGGACTCTTTGCGGCATGGGCGTTGCGACCGTTGGGAAGCGCTGGCGGCCAACCCGCCCGCCCCTCTCGCGTGGACTCCGTCACGGTCCCGCCCCAACCGGCCATCGCCCTCTTCATCCTCGTGTTGTTGGTTGCCGGGCTTCGCGTGTGGGGGCAAATGGCCGTCACCACTTTCATGCCCAAGTTCCTTCACGATCAAGGCATCGCGCCCACCACCTACGGAGCCGTCGTCGCCCTGTTCATGGGCGGGTCGGCCATCGGCGGAGTCGTCGGCGGCATTCTCAGCGACCGATGGGGTCGCGTGCGAATCATCGTCCTATCATTCGCCCTCAGCATCATCCCCTTTATCCTTCTGCCAACCTTGAGCGGATGGGCGCTCTATCTCATCGTCGCCTTGGCCGGGTTCTTCAACGGCGGCCCGCACAGCATTCTGGTCACAATGGCTCAGCGCGCCCTGCCGGGGCGCGGCAGTCTCGCCTCGGGCATCGCGCTCGGTTTCATGTTCGCCGCCGGAGCAACGGGCGCATACCTCAGCGGCCTCGCCGCCGATCACTTCGGCCTCGCCCGCGCCCTGCAATTCAACGCCGTCATCGCCACCGCATCCACACTCGCCGCATTACTGCTGGCGACTCAAAAGAAACCTGCGCCCGTCGTCGTCTCAATGGGAGACTGATATGTTGCAACACCCGCGTTACTCGGAACGCTGATCAACGCAATTTGGATGAGATGAACGCCGATAATCTGATCATGGGAGTTACGCAGTTCAGGCAAGTTGGAGCCACTGATTTCACGGATTGTACGGAAAACATTTTCTTCATCCGTGAAATCCGTGTAACCTGTGGTTGCTTTCGATCAACGACGTAACTCATGGATCAGAAGAAATCAGCGTTCATCGGATTTTTCAGCGTCATCCGCGTTCCCCCGATTCCAAAAGGAACTATGACATGACTCGGCAACTCATCGATCTCAGCCACACCGTCGAAGACGGAATGATCACCTACAAGGGTTTGCCCGCGCCGGTCTTGTGCGACTTCTGGTCGCGCGAATACTCGCGGCAGTTCTACGCCGAAGGCGCCGAGTTTCAGATCGGCAAAATCGAAATGGTGGCCAATACCGGCACATATGTCGATAGCCCCTTTCACCGCTTCGCGCACGGCAAAGATTTGTCGCAACTGCCCCTCTCGTCGCTGGCCGATCTCGATGCGGTTGTGATTCGGGCGGCGGGCGTTGGGCGCGCGGTGGATCGCTCGGCGATTGGGAATGTGGACGTGCGCGGAAAGGCCGTGCTGATCCACACCGGCTGGAGCCGCCACTGGCGCACCGACCCGTATTTCGAGGGGCATGTTTTCCTCACCGCCGACGCCGCCGAATACTTGCGCGACTCGGGCGCGGCGCTGGTGGGCATCGACTCGTACAACATCGACGACACCGCCGCGAAGAGCCGCCCCGTGCACACGACTCTGCTGGGAGCCGACATCCCCATCGTCGAGCACATGACCGGACTCGATCAACTGCCCGATCGCAATTTCAGATTCTTCGCCGTGCCAGTGAAAGTGAAAGGGATGGGAACGTTCCCGGTGCGAGCCGTGGCCGTGGTGAACACGTAATCCATCGCATGACCACTTACGACGAAGTCCCCTACCCCGTCCTCTCGCATTCGCAAACCCATCCGGCCGCGCTCGCCGCGATCTCGATCCTGCACGGCCTCACGCCGCCGCCGGTGGCAACCGCCCGCGTGCTCGAAGTGGGATGCGCCAGCGGCGGCAACCTCATCCCCATGGCTTGCGGCTTGCCGGAGGGCCGCTTCGTCGGCGTGGATTATTCAGCGCGGCAGATCGCTGAAGGCCAACAGTCCATCGACACGCTCGGACTAAAAAACGTCCGCCTCACCGCCCTCAACCTGCTCGACGCCGACGACTCGTTTGGCGAATTCGATTACATCATCGCGCACGGATTCTATTCGTGGGTGCCCCAGCCCGTGCGCGAAAAACTACTCGAAGTCATCCGGCGCAGTCTCTCGCACACCGGAATCGCCTATATCAGCTACAACGCCTATCCCGGTTGGAAAGCCCTGAGCGCCACTCGCGATATTCTCGTTTACCACACCCGCCGCATCCCCGATCTAATGGAGAAGGCAAGCGAGGCTCGCAGTTTCCTCAACTTCCTCGTCGAGCTCATGTCTGCCGCCAAAACGGTTTCCAGTAATGTCGCCTACGCTCACGCCGATTTCCTCAAAAGCGTGGTGGACAAACTGGAGCGCGGCGAAGATGCCTACCTCCTGCACGACATTCTCGAAGAAACCAACGAGCCAATGTACTTCCACGCATTCATGGCTCGGGCTCACCGACACGAACTGCAATTCGTGTGCGACTCCGACTTTCGCCCGGCGCTCGCCAGCAACCTGCCGCCCAACGTGGCCGCACTGCTCTCACAACTCAACCTCGACCGAATCGAATGGGAGCAGTACACCGACTTCCTCTCCAATCGGATGTTTCGCCAAACCCTGCTCTGCCACGCCGGAGTTTCGCTCGGCGGCGCCCTCACCGCCGACACACTCCGCATGTTCCTCATCGCCTCCGCCGCGCGCCCGGAAGAGACGGAGCCCTCCGCATCCGTTCGTCAATTCGTCGGCGCGGACGGCGCAAAATTCTCCACCGAATCATCCCCTCTCGCAAGCCGCCTTTCTGTGTCTCGGCGAAATTTGGCCGCGCGCCCTCACCTTCGACGAACTTTTCGACCGCGCCCGCGCCCGACTCAACCTTCCCGCGCGGGGCGCCGACTCCGATGCCCTCGACGCGCAGACTCTGGCCACCACCCTGCTCAAGTCGTTCACGTACAGCGCGCGCCTCATCGAACTCACCACTCACATGGCTCACTTCGTTACCGGGGTGAGCGCAAAACCCGTCGCCAGCCCATGGGCGCGGCTTCAAGCCGAACGCTCTCCATCCGTCACCAACGTGCGGCACGAGCGCGCGCAGCTCGACGAATTTCAGTCGTTTATCATTCAGCGCCTCGACGGAAGCCACGATGTTGACTCACTCGTCGAGCAACTGTTGAGCGGCCCCGTCGCCAGCGGCAACCTGATATTAGAGCCTATTTCTTAAAGAAAACTCTGCCAGTTGAGCTGAGGTAAGATTGGCGAATGTTCAAAAAACGCAAACCCTACCCTTCTGATTTGACTGACCGCGAATGGGAATTGCTCAAGCCGCTGCTGC
>VGOW01000132.1 GCA_016875735.1 Chloroflexota bacterium
GCTTCACCGACTTTTTTATGGCACGATATTGGCGGCGGCTGTCACTCATGGCGATGCTCCTGTTCTCTAGAAGGAACCTGAGCATAGCATGGGTGTCAGCCGTCATTCAAAACTGTCCGGTAGTGAACAGAAAAATAAAATCGCCGCCGGACTCTGCTTGACGCACTCCTTGGCTGATGTTTTCTGAAGCCGCAGTCAGATCGTTCCATTCGCGTTGAATGTCGCCCAAGCGGATTCGTTCGATGCCAGCGAGTATCGGCTCCGGCTGAGCCTCAACGTAGCGAGCGGCTTCAGAGAGAAGCGCCATCGCCTCCCGAAGTTTGCCCTGCAATACAAACTGCTGCGCCAAATAGTTAACGGCGCTCAGATAGACTGAATGGATATTGAGACTCCGGCCTTCGCGGATGGCATCGAGCAGAACGTGCTCGGCCCGGGCCGCCTCGCCATTCAGCAATAGCGCGTGCCCCAAGAAGACCAGAGCCGTGCTGTGGTCGCGTTTGTCTTCAACCGGAATCTGTTGCAGGGCGCGTTCGCAATACATCTTCGCCTTTTGCGGATCGCGGAACCGTTCCACGAAGGCGCGCACCAAATCGATGATGGCTGGCAATCGGGAGCGCGTGGGGGCGCCGCCGACGGTTTGAGAGAGGGCGGCCGGATCGCCGTCCAACAGATTCCGAAACGAAATCCCTTCGGGTGTCGAACTCTCTCCGCGCATCGCCTTCTCGATCAACTGAAGCGCCGGTTCGACTTCGTCGAAATTTCCGCTGAAAGCCAACACCCACGCATAGTCGATGGACAAAACGGGATGAGAGAACACCAACGGTTTGGGCAGGCCGTTCAACCATCGCGCCGTCACCGACACGCTTTCCCGTTCGAGCACTTTACGCGTGATGCCGGCAATCAAGCGGGCGGCAAACTCGTAGTCTTCGGCGGCCATTGCGTGTTGCACTGCATCTTCGAACAGCGCGGCGTGCTCAAGCCATTGCGCGGCGAGGCGATGCAAATCGGGGAGGCGGTCGGGGTGCAGCTGCCCCAGCCGGTTGCGCAGAACGTCGGCAAAGAGGTGGTGGTAGCGATACCAACGGCGCTCGTCGTCCAGCGGGATCACAAACAGATTGGCCTGCTCAATGGCCTCCAACGTGGCCTGACCATCCGCCCGCCCGGTGAGGGTATTGCACAGCGGCGCGGTCAGCCGGTCGAGGATGGAGGTTTGCAACAAGAATGTTCGCACCGTCTCCGATTGGCGGCTCAATACTTCTTCCGCCAAATAATCCACGATGTAATGGTGACTGCCGGTGAACGCGGCAATGAAGTTGGCGCGGTCGGCCAAGCCGTGCATGGAAAGCGCCGCCAGCTGCAGACCGGCGATCCAACCCTCGGTGCGAGACTCCAGCGCCCGCACGTCGTCTGCCGAAAGCGCCAGGCCCATCACTTGATTCAAATCATTGATCAAGTTAGTGAGGATGGCTTGTGCGGGAGGGGGCTGTGGCGATTCGAGCAGGGCGCGCGTTGCGCCGCCGAGCCCCGGTTGAAGAGTCGCCAGCGCGGCAATGAGGTAAGTCAGGAAACGCGCGGCGTCATTGTCGTCATCGTCGAGAGAGAGCCAGCCGAGCGGAACATTGCGGCCGGCTTCGGTTGCTCGCCATTCGCTGACGAGCGTGGTTTTGCCGAACCCGGCAGGGGCGGAGATGAGGGTGAGCGGGCGGGTCAATCCTTCGCTCACGCGCGTGGTGAGGCGCGGGCGCGGGACGAGGGTGGGGCGCGCAGGCGGGAGATAAAGTTTGGTGGTGAGGAGCGGCGTGGGCATGGAGGATAGAGATTGCCGCCGACAAAGGCTACTTCACCAACGAGCCAAGCGCATCGTCCAGCACTTGCCGCACGGTGGACGAGTCGATGTCCTTTTTGTCCAAGAAGGCGACCGCGCCGGCGCCCAGACCGAGCCGCCGGAATTCGCGATCGGGATAGGCGCTGATCAGCACCACGCGCGTGTTGGGCGAGAGGGCTTTGAGCCGCCGCGCGCATTGGATGCCGTCTTCGTCATGCAAGACCACATCCAACAACGCCAAATGCGGATGGACGCGTTCGGCGAGGCGCAAAGTTTCGGCGATGTCTTCGGCTTCGTAGATCAATACGCTGGGGTAGGTCTTGCCGATGAGCCGCGTGAGTTGTTGGCGATAGCGGGTGTTGTCGTCCACCACCAACACGGTGAGCGTGCTGTCGGGCTTTGCTTCCGGCTCGGCAATGTCTTGGCCGGTAGAGGCCAGCACCTCCGGGTTTTGATTGGCAAAGGTGGTGGCGGCGAGGCGGCTTTCCACGCCGAGCGCGCGATACAGTGTGGTGAGATGATTCTCCACCGTCTTCACGCTCAAGTCCATCGCCTGCGCGATTTTGCGATTGTCGTAGCCTTGGGTGAGCAGGCGAAGCAGTTCGCGTTGCCGCCGCGTGAGTTGCGGCACGGCGCGCGGCGCAACCGGCGCGGGCGCTTGGCGGTGAACCAATCGATCCACCAGCGGCCCGGATATCCAACGCTCGCCATTCAACACCCGCTGCACGGCCAGCTGCAAATCAGCCAACGGTTGGTCTTTGAGATGATACCCGTCCACGCCCGCGCCCAGCAAGCCGGTCACATAGGCCTCGTCGTCGTAGGCGCTGACGATGAGAATCCGCATGGCCGGGTATTGGCTCTTGATTTGCAGAACCGCTTTCACCGGATCGAAATTGGGCATGGCCACGTCCACCACCAACAGTTCGGGAGTCAATCGGGCAAGCGATTCGAGCAGAGCCTGACCGTCGCCCGCCTCCCCCACCACCTCCACGTTTGGCATCCCCATCAGCGCATTGCGCAAACCGGCGCGCACCACAGCATGATCATCGGCAAGCAGAACTCGGGTCGGCATGTGGTAATTATGCAACGAATGTTGATTGGGGGAAATCCCCTAACGCCGCTGGGGGAAGAAAGGGGAAATTGAGGGGTTCGACCGATTGAGTTCGCCCCGCCTTTTTATTACTATGATGAACGGTAGATTGAGCGCAACCGGGGCCGCCAATGGCTCCCGATCATAAGGAGGTGATCTCGCACCGACTCTGCTGTATTTCCTTTCCATTACCCCATTCCGTTTCCAACACATTTTCAAGGAGGAACAACTATGTTGAAGAAAGTATTTCGGGTGAGCGCGTTGCTGACTATCGTCGCCCTCGTGCTGGTGGCGTGCGGCGGCGGCGCGGCGACCACTCAGGCCCCGGCGCCCACCGAGCCCCCACAAACCAAGCTTGCGGTGGGCATTGTGTTGCCGACGAAGGATGAGCCGCGCTGGATACAGGACGAGACGCGGTTCAAGGAGGCGCTGACGGCGGCGGGATATGAAGTTGAGATTCTGTTCAGTCAAGGCGACTCGGCGAAGGAGAAGGCCAACGTCGAGGATTTGATCACCAAAGGGGTGAAGGTGATCATCATCACGCCGCACGACGGCACGGCGGCGGCAGCGGCGGCAGAAGCGGCTCGGGCGGCGGGAGTGAAGGTGATCTCGTACGACCGGCTGATCCTGGACACCGAAGCGGTGGACT
>VGOW01000133.1 GCA_016875735.1 Chloroflexota bacterium
ACTGCCGGTCATGTTCTTGGTGACCCCGGCCAATTGCCAAGAGAGTCCCCTGGCCATCCCGTTGCTGGTGTTGACGGTCGGGTGCTTCGGTTTCTCGGTGAAGGTGGTGCGGGCGGATGCAGGCTATTTCACTTATGCGCTGCTCAACTTCATCCGGGTCGTGCTGAAAGCGAGTTTTGTGGTGGATTACAACTTGCGCCGCCGAGGCAAGAAATTCTTGGCGACCTTGTTCTTCTTGTCCCAGTGGCGTTTCGCCCAACGACCGCGCGCCGCCATTGAACGCCATTTCGCCTGGGCCAAGCGGTACTTCGGCTTGGAAGCGGCGCATTGGCGTGGTTGGGTGGCGGCTTATCAACACACCGCGCTGGTCTACAGCGTGATGTTGGGGGTGGCGTTGGTCGCCCATCGCTATCAACGCCCCGAATGGAGTGGCTCGCGTGCTCATGTCCTGGCTCTCAAAACTGTCGGATGAATTACCGAATCATCTCAAAGAAGAAAAAGAAGATCATCGGCAGGATGATCTCGCTGCCGACTTTCTCCGCCCGCATTTGCGCCTCGCCAATGTAACGCGACGCCGTGGACGTGGCGATTTGCGAGAGCAACTCGCGTGTGCCGGTGCCTCTCCGCTTCACCCCATCCAGGCTGGTCGCCAAGCCGATCAAGTCCGAGTCGCCCGAACGCCGGGCTTCTTCGCGCAGCGCGCCTTCAATATTGCCCTCGGTGAACAAGCCGCCGATGCCCTTGAGCGACAACACGCGCCGGAACCAAGCGGCGCACACGCCCGGCCCGCGCGAAAGCCGGACGATGGCTTCAGACAGAGTCGTGTCGGCTCCGACTTCTGCCGCCAACAATGAAACAAACTCCGGCAGTTCTGCGGCCAGTTGCCGTCTGGCTCGCCGCGCGTGAGCGTTCAGGTATATCAGGTTCAGCAGGAAGGGCAGGGCAGCCATGCTGCCAGCGCCAGCGTCACATCGCTGCCAATGACTCCGCCCAGCACAACGCCAACCCCACTAATCGCAACGTGCAGGGCAATGACTTCCGGCAGGGCCCAGCCCTGCCACTTTCCTATCAGTTGCGCCCAATACAATTGGCTGTCAATCGCACGCGACCAACCCAACGGTGTGTATTTGACAATAGGTTTTAAGGCCGAGAGTAGCCCGCGCCAGAAAGGAAGTTCAGGCATAGGCGCGTCGGTGGCAAGAGTGTGGCCTAAACTCTTGCCCCAATAGCCGGACGGCAAGGGCCAAACTTGATAGGCGACCATGCCAGCGGTGAGGGCGATCAGCGATGCGATGATGATTTCCATGTGTGTCTCCCAAACAAAAAGCGCCCGGCACGAAGCCGAGCGCTTGCGAACGAATACAGGCAATAGTTTTTTGGTCAGGAACTGAACAGACTTCGTTCACTGCCCTGCTATTATTATACGGCGGGCGAAGCCGCCCACAAGCGCGCCACACCCGACAAGCAGTCGGGTGATTGTTCAATAACAGAGTTTGTGCTATTATAGTGTATACTCTTTTATTGTACACGCCCGAAAGGCAACCCTGCCCATGAAATTTGTTGACCGGCGCCGTGAACTGAAACAATTGGATGACTTCTACCATCGCTCAGCTGCCGGCTTGCTCGTGCTCTATGGCCGCCGCCGGGTCGGTAAAACCAGCCTACTGTCGCATTGGTTAGATCAACTCACCATCCGACACAAACTCTCCGCCAATCAATCACTATTCTGGACGGCAACCACTCAGGGTAGCCAATACCAACTCCGCGATTTTTCGCAGGCCGTCATCCGGCTCGATCCACGGTTGCCGACCCCACCCGCGCCGGATTTCTCATTCCCCAATTGGGATGCGGCGTTCGGGTATTTGGCCGACCTGGCCAATTTACACTCCGCCCACGGCCCCTTTGTCACCATCATCGATGAATTCACCTATCTGGTGCAAAGCGATCCAGCCATCGTTAGCCTGTTGCAGCGCGTCTGGGATCACCGGCTGTCTCCCACCTCCAATTTGCGGTTGGCGCTCAGCGGCTCGCTGGTTGGCATCATGGAGCGAAAGGTGCTGTCAGCGCAATCCCCCTTGTATGGCCGAGCCACCTCACTGCTCAAACTGCAACCGCTCGCCTTTGGCACTCTGGCCGAGTTGTTCCCGACCTGGTCGGCGGCTGAACGGGTGGCGCTCTATGCGGTCTGCGGCGGTATCCCGTCCTATCTGGCGTTGTTCGAAGGCGCGGCAAACTTTACTCGCGGCTTGCGCCAGGGAGCGCTGGCCCCCGGCAGCCTATTGTTCAGCGATGCCAGTCTGTTACTCAACGAACGATTGAATGACCCCTATGTCTATTCGTCGGTCCTGGCCTCCATTGCGAGTGGTTTTCATACCTGGAAAGACATCGCCCACATGGCTGGAGTCACCGAAACTAATCTAGGCCATTATCTGGAGACACTCCAGGCGCTGGGGATGGTCGAGCGCCGCCATCCCGTCCTGGCCGGGGCCGGCAGCCGGCGGGGGCGTTATCATGTCAGTGACCCTTTTCTCCGGTTCTATTACCGGTTCATTCTGCCTTACCGAACCGCCATTGAGCGGGGTGAACTGGCGCGAGTCACCGAAACCATTGCCAGCGACCTGCGAGCATTTATCGGCGCCTATGTCTTCGAAGAATTATGCCGCGAATGGATACTGTCCGAGTCAGATCGCGGACAGTTAGGATTCTTGCCCGAAGAGGTTGGCAGTTTTTGGTCTCAGCATCGCGGGCAAGCCGTGCAACTCGATATTGTGGCCGCCAGCCGCCGGAGCAAACAGTTACTGATTGGCGAGGCCAAGTGGGGCGATAAGCCGGTCGCCCGCGATGTGCTGACGGATTTGGTCAATCGCAGCCAGCGGATGGCGCAAGTCGCCGAAGGCTGGCAAACGCACTATGCGCTCTTTGCGCGAGCTGGTTTCACCGAGGCGACCCGCGAAGCGGCGCAAGCATTCAAGGCCCGGTTGGTAGATTTGCCTGAGTTGGAACGGGGTCTGCGGGCATCCGCTGAACCCTGACCGATTTTAGCTCGCCGTGTGTCACGTCGCCTGAGCGGTGATGGAAAGGCGGACCACAAAGTCGGCCGCCAACCGTTATACCACCCATGAGTGAGCAAATAGTTCTATCCATTTGAACTCTTTGCGCACCTCTTCCTGTTGAGAGGCCATCCCGGTCAGCCGTCAAGCGAGATACCTGAATGTTTACACCGCCTCTTTCGCAATGTCTGTCATGATGCTGTACCCCACAAACATCACCAGCACTGCGCCGGCCAACGCAATTTGCACGATTGGCATCTCGAACGACGTGCGAAAGCCAGGATCATTCATGAAGAATAGCAATGTTACTGCCAGCAGGCCCGGAATGATACGCGCCGATTGAATCTGTTCGGCGGCTT
>VGOW01000134.1 GCA_016875735.1 Chloroflexota bacterium
TAAATATCAGTGTATGGCAACAGCACGCCGATCTTTAGCGAGGGGGCCGCCACTGTGGGCACAGCCGTTGGGGCCGGCACTGCGGTAGCCGCTGGGGCGGCGGTGGGCGCGGCGGTGGTGGCAGTGGTGCCGCACGCGCTCAGCACTGGCCCGGCGGCCAGCGCCCCCGCCGTCACCCCCAGTGTTCGCAAAAATTGTCGGCGGGTAAAAGCCGTTGTCTTTCTGTGAGTCATCTTCTCCTCCTCGGTGAGAGAAATGGCAAATCGGATGCGACAACAACAATGCAGAAAAAGTTTCAATGGCGTTCGACGAGCGGCCTCACCTCCCTTCGATCAGCAATTCCTTTGCGGTCACGGCAATCATGCGCGCCAGCGCGGCGAAGATGGCCTCGCCCTCCTCTGCCGAGGCGCGCGCCGGGTCGCCGAAATAAGCCTGCTCGCTCCCGGCCTCGCGGAACGTGCGCGCGCCGTGATTGCGAATCCGATCCGGCAGATCGATCCACACCGGCGGCAAACTTCTGCGCTTCTCCTCTCGAACCAGATCGGGACGGTCGGCCATCACCAACGATGTTTCATACGATCCGGCGTGGCGCGACCCGGCGCGGAACTCGTCGGTGAGGGTGGCGGCCCACCGCGCCTCGCGCACGTCGGGGACGCCGACACGCGCCCGGCCCGACTCGGTGACCCGCCGCGCGCCCTCTTTGATCGCCGCGAAGTGAGCCGGTTCGAGATGATGATTCGAAAAGACGATGCGAGTGAATCCGTGCGCGGCCAATGAATCGCACACGGCCACAACGAGTTGAGTGAGGGTGTCGTCGGGGATGGTCACCGTTCCGGCGAACGGCATTCCAAAGTTGGTGACCCCGTAATAAAACGGCGGGGCGATGGCGCACTCGATGCCCTCGGCGGCGAGCAGTTCAGCCGCGCGTCGGCACGACCCCTGCGCGATGATCACATCGGTTTGCAGAGGCAGGTGCGGGCCGTGCGCTTCGGTAGCTCCGGTGGGCGCCAGCGCCAGTGGTGTGCGCCGCGCCAACTCGGCCGCTTCGGGCCAGGTCATATCCGCCAATAAATGCAGCGTCATCCTGCCAAGTAGGTTTGGTTGACTCGCCGCTTGAAAGTGAGTTGGTATTCTAGCACGGTGACGGCATTTTAGCCATTTCGCCTCCCAAAATTCTCCCCTCGCGCCGCCGCTCTTGTGAAACGCGTGATAAACTCCGGCGTAAGAATCACGAAGGAGACGAATATGATCGAGACACAAGGCACGGGCACGACCAGCGCGCACTACCGCCGCATGGGGCGCAAAGAGTGCGAGAAGATCCACGAAGCGAGTTTGGAGATTCTGTGGCGCACTGGCATCGATGTTCACGATGAAAAGGCAAAGGCTCTGCTGGTCAAAGCGGGCGCGGCGGCCGACGGACTCCGGGTGCGCGTGCCCGAACACATGGTGACGAAAGCCTTGAGTACCGCGCCGAAGACCATGACGCTGTACAGCCGCGCTGGCAAAGTTGCCATGTGCGCCGGAGGCTATGCCAGCCATTTCGGCGGCGGCTCCGACTGCCTCAACATTCTCGATCATCGCACCGGGCAGAGACGCCGCCCCTTGATGAAAGACGTGATGGAAGCGACTCGGTTGATGGATGCCCTGCTGGAGATCGATTTTGTCATGTCGGCGTTTTTGCCGGAGGACGCCGATCAGCAAATTTATGATCGCTATCAAACGGAAGTCATGCTCAACAACACAACCAAGCCCATTGTGTTTGTGACGCCCGATTTCGAGGGATGCGTTGCGGCGGTGGAGATGTGCGAGGCGGTGGCCGGCGGCGCGGAGTCGTTTCAGCGGCGGCCCTTCGCCACGTGTTACATCAACATCACTTCGGGTATGACTGCCAATGCCGAGGCCCTGCAGAAGTGCATGTACCTCGCCGAGAAAGGTTTATCGCAGTTATACATTCCGCTCAACGCCGGAGGAGTCAATTCGCCGGCCACCACCGCCGGGTGCATGGCCTCGATGAACGCCGGAACACTGCTGGGCATCGTGCTTTCGCAATTGGTGCGCCCGGGCGCGGCGGTGGCGGTGCCCGGCTGGAACGGCGGCCCGTACAACCTGCAAACGATGGTCGGCAACTACGTGCTCGCCGAAGAGCAGGGCGTTGCCATCGAAATGGGCAAATACTACGACCTGCCCGTGTTCGGGTTGGGCGGCTGCACCGACTCGAAAGTTTTAGATCAGCAGTGCGGGGCGGAAATGATGTTGAGTCTGATGACTGCGCTTTTGCACGGGGCGAACATCGTGCACGACGTGGGATTCATGGATGCCGGGATGCAAGGCTCATTGCAGATCATGGCCATTGCCAACGACCTTTTGGGCTTCCTGCGCGCCTCCACTCGCGGGGTGGCCGTCACCGATGAAACGCTGGCGCTCAACGTGATTGACGAATTGGGGCCCGACGGCGACTACCTCAGCCACGATCACACGATGAGTCATTACCGGCAGGCTTACTATTCCAAACTGGCCGACAAGAATCCGTACTCGGTTTGGGTGGAGCAGGGCGGCACGACGATGGAACAACGCGCCGCGGCGCTGGTGGACGAAATTTTGGAGAGCCACACGCCCGAGCCGCTCCCCGCCGATGTCCAGCGCGATCTCAAAAAGATCGTCGAGCGCGAGCAGGCGTGGAGTGATAGAAAAGGGTAGCAACAAGCGTCTTCGTAGGGGCGACCCTTGCGGTCGCCCAGAGGGCAGGGGCAAGCCCTGCCCCAACAGGAGTCAACATGTTCAACACAAGCAGGGACTCCGCCATCAAGCGAATCGTCGCCCGCAAGAATCACAAATGCTATGGCATGGGGCTGGGCATCCTCCTCCTCGATGATGTGTATCCGGGCTTTCCCGGCGACGTGCGCAGCGCCAGTGGCTATCCCTTTCCTATATCAATACGAGATCGCGCGGGGCGTCGATATTCACCGCCTCGTCGTCGAGGACGACAAATCGCCGTGCCTCGAGCCGGTAATTCGCGCCGCGCAGGCTCTGGAGGCGATGGGCTGTCGGGCCATCGCCGCCGAGTGCGGCTACTTCGCCTATTTTCAGCGCGAGGTGGCCGAGAGCGTGAGCGTGCCGGTGTTCATGTCCAGCCTTCTGCAAGCGCCGTTCGCCCAGCAGCTCATCGGGCCGAACCGAGTCGTCGGCATCCTCATGTCGGGACTCAAAGAGTTGACCGATTGCCATTTAGAGTCGGCGGGCATCCGGTTGGGATCGAATTACGTTCTCGGCGGCGCGATGGATGATCGCGAATGCGAGGAGTTCGATCATTTGTGGACGGGCGGTCTGCGCACCGATCCGCCTTCGGCGGATTATGACAAAGCCGAAGCCGAGTTCGTCAAAGCGGCAGTTCGGTTTTTTA
>VGOW01000135.1 GCA_016875735.1 Chloroflexota bacterium
CTGTGCCGCAAAACACCGATGAGTTGGTGTAGTCCCATCCATACGCTCCGGCGACTAAGAGAATCAGGGTGACAGCGCCCAGCGACACATAGGGCAATGCTCGCGCCCAGCGCGATGAGCCGGGAGGCCTATGCAATGGGCGCGCCGTTACGGATTGATGATCCCTTTCCGTATCGCATACTTCACCAACTCGGTGCGCGAGCGCAAGTTGAGTTTACGCATGATGTTTTCGCGGTGGCGGGCCACCGTTTTGTGGCTGATGGAAAGCACATCGGCAATTTCCTGATTGCTCGCCCCGTCGGCGAGGTGCGCCAGCACTTCCTGCTCGCGCTCGGTCAAATCGCCGAGCGGATTCGCCCCGGCGCCTTCTTTGCCGCCGGAGACGTAATCTTTCACCAGCAGTTTCGCCAACGATGGATAGAGATACACTTCGCCCGAGGCCGCCGCGCGAATGGCGGTGAGCAGTTCTTCGGGCGCGGCGCGTTTGGGGACGTAGCCGCTGGCTCCGGCCTGTAGCATGTTGAAAAAGTATTCTTCGTCTTCGTGAATGGTGAGCGCCACCACCGCCACCTGCGGCCAGCTCTGCTTGATCTTCTGCGTCACCTCGATCCCGGACATGTCGGGCAGGCCGATGTCCATGAGAACCAGATCGGGAGTCAAGCGGGGCACCGACTCCAACGCCTCGCGCGCGGTGCCGGCCTCCCCCACGATCTCGAAGTCCGACTCGTTTTCCAATAGCATCCGCAGTCCTGATCTCACCACCGCATGATCATCTACCAACAACAATCGAGTGGTCATACACCATCCTCCGCTCGTCTCGGAATGAGGACTTCCACGCAGGCGCCGCGGCCCGGTTTGGCGTCGATGCTGAATGTGCCGCTGAGCAGTGCGGCCCGCTCCTGCATCCCCAACAGCCCCCACGATGGCCGCCGCGACATGGCCGCCAGCGAGGGATCGAACCCTTGCCCATCGTCTTCCACTTGCAGGCTCACCTCGTATTCGCGGAACTGCAACCGCACGATGGCGCGTTTCGCTCCGCTGTGTTTGATGATGTTGTTGAGCGCCTCTTGCGCCACGCGAAAGAGCGCAATTTTGATCTCCGGACTGAGCGGGTATTCATCGCCGACGATCTCCACCACCACTTCGAGCGGGGCGCGGTTCTGCGCGCCTTTGGCATACCAGCGCAGGGTGGAGGCCAGCCCGAGATCGTCGAGGTGCGAGGGGCGCAGGTCGGCGATGAGGTGGCGCAGTTCGTCGAGCGTGTTTGTCGTCAACCCTTCGAGTTGGCGGAGGCGATGGCCCGCTTGCTCAACATCTTGCCGCATGGCTGTGGCCGCGCCGCGCAGGCCCAACCCCAATGCGGTGAGCGCCTGCCCGGTGGCATCGTGCAGTTCGCGAGCAATGCGCTGGCGCTCGGCCTCCTGCGCGGCCACCACTCGGCGCAAAAGTTCGCCGCGCAATTCTTCGCGGCGATGCGCTTCGTCGAGCCGCGCCGCTTGCAGTTCGGCAATGCGCCTCTGCGTCTCGACCTCGAACGAGCGCAGGAAGCGGATGACAAAGACCGCCGAGGCAATGGCCGATGCCGCCCTCAACAACTGAATCGGAAACCCGAACAAGCGCAGAAACAAATCCTGATTGAGAAAGTCGGATGGAGGCAAAGGACTGACCGGCGTAAAAATCTGCCCCACCAACCCATACCAGGCGAAGGCTATCGCCGCCCACAGGCTATCTTGCCCGAAGCGCGTGAGCCCCGCCTGCCGAAATACTCGCTGCTGGGCCACCAACCCAAAGCAGGCCAGCAATGCCGACGGCACACCGAGAATATATCGCGTCCACACATCGGCCACTGTCCACATGTCTTCCGCTCCGAAACTGCCGCGCATGACAAAGATGCCAACCCCCCAGATGGCCGCTTGCGACAACGGCACGAGCAAACTGAGTCGGCGATGGAATTCGCTGGGCGAGAGCAGGGATCCGCCGAAAGCCGAGAGGGAGAGAAACGAGAAGGCCATGATCGCCAACCGCACCGCCTTCCAGGCCAAAGGCTCGCTGAACATTTCGCTCAGATGGCCCATGCGCTCGAACATTTCCAGCCATTCGTGAATGCCGTGCACAATGCCGAACACGGCCAGCGGGCGAAGCGCATGCCGCAAGCGCGCATCGGCGGCGCGGTTGCCTTCGAGGGTGACCACCAGCCCCATGCTGAAAAAGGCCAAGCCGTATAAAAAGAAAATCAGCGCAAAGTACGGTGCTTCCATTGCCAACGTGCCGGATTATTTGTCGCAAAGATAATCGGCGCAAGTCAGTGTGAAATGTCATCACTCGGAGAGCATAGAAGGCACAAAAAGAAACGGGCTCCTCGACCGAGAAACCCGTTTCCGCGCTCAACTTGGACTTGGCGTGATGCCGACTCTGGAGGCGGCGCTAATCGTCGTCGCCTTTTCCGTCGTCGTGATCCTTGCCGTCGTGATCCTTGCCGTCGTCGCCTTTTCCGTCGTCGTGATCCTTGCCGTCGTGATCCTTGCCGTCGTGATCCTCACCCCCTTCGCCTTCGGCCTCGTGGCACGTCTTGCAATCAGTCGTGCTGTAGTTGTTGCCGGGATGGCAGTTGGAGCACGCGCCGTTGGTGCCCTCGTGGTGAATATTGAACCACGGGTGGCTGAACGAAGCATTACGGAAGTTGCTCGTATCGCCGTGGCACGAGCGGCATGATCCCGGATAGTGGCCGCCCGGCGCGGAATGGCATTGCGAGCAATCCGCTCCGCCGATGCGGCCATGATCGAATGAGGCATTGCCCCAGTTCGACGTGTCGTAGTGGCACACACTGCATGGCGAACCGAAGTGGTTGGCCGGTTCGCGCCCCTTGTGGCACTCGGCGCAATCGCGCCCGCCCGCGAAACTGTGATCGAACGAAGCATTGCCCCAGTTCGACGTGTCGTAGTGGCACACACTGCATGGCGAACCGAAGTGGTTGGCCGGTTCGCGCCCCTTGTGGCACTCGGCGCAATCGCGCCCGCCCGCGAAGCTGTGATCGAAGGAAGCATTGCTCCAATTCGCCGTGTCGCGGTGGCATGCGCCGCACGGTGTGCCGAAGTGGTTGGCCGGTTCGCGCCCCTTGTGGCACTCGGCGCAATCGCGCCCGCCCGCGAAGCTGTGATCGAAGGAAGCATTGCTCCAATTCGCCGTGTCGCGGTGGCAT
>VGOW01000136.1 GCA_016875735.1 Chloroflexota bacterium
TAAACAAGTGGCCAATGAAACCAAGCAGACTGTCTATCGCATCAAACGCGGGTTGTTGTCTGACTACCTCCGGCAACAACTCAGGTCTCCAGCTATTCAAATGGCTTTTGCGTAAGTCCTGAACAATTATGCCCACCTTCCATCCCCACAAAGGCCCCTACGTTCGTGAACTGAAACCGGGCGAGCGCATCACCGGATTCTTTCTCGTGCGCTACAAGCAACTCGAATCCTTTCGCGATCGCACGCGCGGGCAGTTCCTCACCCTCATGCTCAGCGACCGCACCGGCAGTGTGCTGGCTCGCGTGTGGGAGGGCGCGCCCGAACTGGCCGAGACGTTCGAGCAGGGCAGCACGGTGAAGGTGCAGGGCGATGTCGAGATGTACATGGATCGGGCGCAGATCATCGTCCAGAAATTGCGGCCGGCCAACGCCGACGAATACGACCTGCGCGACTTTCAGCCGACCACCGAAAAGAGCATCGACGAACTGACGGAGGTCGTCCGCCGCGCCGTGGACCGGATTCAGGACCCGCACCTTGCCGCGCTCGTTCGCCGCTTCTACCACGACCCGGCGTTTCTCCGTTTGTTCACCCGCGCCCCGGCGGCCCGCCGCGTGCATCACGCCTACATTGGCGGCTTGCTCGAACACACCGCTGAAGTGTTGGCGCTGTGCGGCACGGTGCTGGCGCTGTATCCTGAAATTGATTCGGAACTGCTGATGACCGGGGCGTTACTGCACGACATCGGCAAAGTGCGTGAGTACGATTGGCAAGCCGACATCGAGTACACCGACGAAGGGCAGTTGATCGGCCACATCACCATCGGCGATGAAATGGTGTCCGCCGCCATCGCCGCCCTGCCCGGCTTCCCCGAAGAATTGGCGATGCGTGTGCGGCACATGATCCTCAGCCACCATGGCCGCTACGAATGGGGCTCGCCCCGCCGCCCGCAAACATTGGAAGCGATGGCGCTCCACCAAATCGAAGAGCTGGATGCGCAGGTCAACCGTTTTCGCGGATTGCTCGCCAACCGACCCGAAGGGGAGCCGTGGACTCCCTATGACCGTTTGCTGGGGCGCTCGCTCTACGCCGGGCGCGGCGATTTGGAGATCGACGAGCAGAGCCGGGAAGAGTGAGCCGCTGATGCGATTCTAATTTTGGCGAGTTATCATCACAGTCGTCAAAGTCTGCTATAATTTCGCCCGGCACTATCAGCACAGGAGTTTGACCCATGCCCCTCTACAGTTACGAATGCGGCAACTGCGGCGTGCAGTTCGAGCGCATGCAAAAATTCGCCGACAAGCCCATCAAGCGCTGTCCGGAATGCAGCAAGAATTCCGTCAAGCGAATCATTCAGCCCGCCGGCATCATCTTCAAAGGCTCCGGCTGGTACAAAACCGACAGTCGATCCTCGTCGAGCGCCAGCATCCCCGGCGGCAAAAGCAAGAAGAGCGACAAGACGGAGAAGGCCGAGAAGAGCGAAAGCAAATCTTCGGACAGCGCCTCAACGTCATCGCCCCCTTCGGATGAGTAGCGACCGCTGACTTTCAGCCAATCACAAACGGCGCACCTGAACACTCGGTGCGCCGTTTGTGATTCAGTCTCATGAGGCCGACGCGGTTTTATAGCGAATTCCTGATTGACGCACGGCACGCTTCGCGTTCGACTTCGCGGCCCTTTCGGGAGCACTCTGAGCGAAATGGGTGCTGGCCGCGAAACCGGCACGAAGTCGAAGGGTGCGCCGCCTCGTTTCGCGGAGTGCCCCTGTGGACAAGATGCCTTGCCCCAAATCACCGGGGGATGGGAACCAGATATGCTATAATGCCGCCCAATCGCACACCCAACAACGCCGAACAAGAGGAGTAGGCGCGGCAGGCTGATAGAGAAGGGCGGCCACAGGCTGAAAGCCCCCGCAGTCGAGAGCGCCGAACGTCGCTTGGGAGTTGATGAAAGAGAATTACCACTTACTAATTACCCATAACGGTAATCAGTGATTAGTAAAGTAGTAATTAGTAAAGCCATCCGGGTCGGCCCGTTACAGCCTCAGAGCGCGGCAACAACGCCGAAGCAAGGTGGCACCACGGAAGAGTCCCTTTCGTCCTTGAGGATGAATGGGACTTTTCATTTTAGCGATCAGCAATTGGCCATTAGCGGTTAGCCAGCCATTGCTAATCGCCAACCGTTAAACGCTAGGAGCAAACCATGACCGGCACACTGCCCAAAACTTACGACTTCGCCTCCACCGAAAAACGCCTCTATGCGTGGTGGGAAAAGAACGGTTGCTTCAAGCCGAAGATCGATCCGGCGCAAAAGCCATTCGTCATTTCCATCCCCCCGCCCAACGTCACCGGCGAACTGCACTTGGGCCACGCCATGTTCGTGGCGGTGGAAGATTTGATGATTCGCTACCACCGCATGAAAGGCGAGCCCACGCTGTGGGTGCCCGGCTCCGACCACGCCGGCATCGCCACCCAGCTGCAAGTGGAGAAGATGCTCCTGCGCGAAGAGGAAGTGACCCGCGAAGAGTTGGGCCGCGAAGAATTCGTGAAGCGCGCATGGCAGTGGAAAGAAAAATACGGCGGCATCATCTACAACCAACTGCGCCGGCTCGGCGCCTCGTGCGATTGGGATCGCGAACGCTTCACGCTCGACCCCGGTCTCTCGCGCGCCGTGCGCCGCGCCTTCGTGGCCCTCTACAAAAAGGGCGCCATCTATCGTGGCGCCTATCTCGTCAAT
>VGOW01000137.1 GCA_016875735.1 Chloroflexota bacterium
TTGATAAGTATAAAACCCACGCCCTCGGTCTTGGCCGCGTGGACACGGTCGATCAAGGCAAACTCGGCATTGCTCTGAAAACAGATGACCTCCACCCCAGCGGCCGCGCCTTGCTCAATCAAGGCCGCATCAACATCGGCCAAGGTCTGCTTGCCATAGTGTTCCGGTTCACGCGTACCGAGCAGATTCAGATTGGGGCCATGCAAGACCAGAATACCCTTGCGGGCGGCGGCAGAGGCCGCTCCAGTGTCTGGTTCAACGGTGGATTTACTGGAACGCCGACGCGCCATGGTGATCGCCCAAAGCTAAATTGCCGCCAGTTTGCCGCAAGTTGACCGTCGTTGTCTATGTTTTGCGTACGAACGATTTAGGTCGTCAGCCCCAGCAACTTGAACAAGCCCGCCGCCACGCGTTTGGGTTCCAGATCGACGCGGTTCGAGATATTTAGCAAGATCGGGGCACCGGCCTCGGCCACTGCCCCAAAGCGGATCGGGTCGGTGGCCGGATAAAGTCCAATCCCCGGCCGGCCAAACGCCGCCGCCAGATGCATCAAGCCCGTATCAACGCCGACCACCGCCCGCGCCCCGCCGATCAACGGCATCAACTCCGCCAATGGCATCGTCGGCAAACGGCGCGCACCGGAACAGGCCGCAACCAGCCGCGCCGCCCGATCCGCCTCTCGCGCATTACCGGCCGGAAACACGGGCGTCAGACCAGCCGCAACCAGTAGCTGCGCCAACACCCCCCAATCGCCTTCCGGATATTCCTTTTCGACGCGCGCCGTGCCGTGCAAGCACACCACCTCCGAAGCGCGCTCGGCGGCAACCACCGATACCCCGTAGTGCACCGGTGCATCAACCTTGAGCGCATATCCCAAGGCCTGCGCAGTCAATACACGGTTCCGCAAAATAGCGTGTAGATCACGCGCGGCGGCATAGCGCTGACCATAAAAATGGCTCGCCAACGGCTCGCGGGCGCTGGCCGCATCCAAGCCGGCGCGCGGCCCCCGTGCTTGAACGGCTAGCAACGCGCTTTTCAGCAGGCACTGGCTATCGAGTACCAGATCATAGGATTCTGCTTGCAAGGCCCGGCGGAACGCCACCATCTCCCGCCAGGTCGCCGCCCGACCCAAGGCCCGGCGCCAACGCCGGATGGCCACCGGAATCACCCGCTCCACCGCCGGGTGCAGCCCGGGAATCGCCGCAAACCCCTCCTCCACCACCCAATCCGCGTGCAAACCCGGAATCACCGCCGCCGCGTCGGTCAGTGCCGGCAGCATATGAACCACATCGCCCAAGGACGAGGTTTTGATGATCAAGAGTTTCATGGCGGCAATTATCGACCAGATGACAAAAATGCGGTGATACACTTCAAATCGAACCGGCCCAAATTGCTATACTCCGCGCCATGCGACTCACAGCCACCCAACGCGATGCCATTCGCAACGCCATCCTCAATGAGGCTGGCGACAGTGTGCGCATTCTGGTATTCGGCTCCCGCCTGGATGACACCGCACGCGGTGGCGATGTCGATCTTATGGTCGAATTCACCCAACCTGTAGAGCGCCCGGCGCTGATGTCCGCCCGCTTAGCCACCCGTGCCCTGCGCGCCTTGGGCGGACGCAAGGTCGATGTCGTCCTCTCCGCACCCAACCTGCTGCGCACCAGCATCCACGAAATCGCCTACGCGGAAGGAGAACCTCTGTGAGCGCCAACCGCAACAGCGGCCATCACTTTGTCGCCGATCTGATTGGCGCAGCAAACCGGATGTCAGCCGAAGTTAAAGCCCGCATCGTTTCTTGAAACCAAACAAACACCGCATGCGCTCAGATACGCTCGCTCCAACCCCCAGCCGCGCCGGCCCATTGAACGCGTCGCAGTCCACGCCTAAATCAGGACATAAGGATCAACGATGAACATCGTCCACACCGAGGCTTCGTGCGGCTGGGGCGGGCAAGAGATCCGCATCCTGGAAGAGTCGCGCGGGCTCATCGAGCGCGGCCACGCCGTTTGGGTTTTGTGTCCGGCCGAATCACGGATTTATGAAGAAGGCCCCAAACGCGGCGTGCCCACGATCGCCCTGCCCATCGGCCGCAAAAACCTCAAAGGCCTCTTCGCCCTGCGCCGCTGGCTAAAACAAAACCCCGTGGATGTCATCAACACCCACAGCTCCACCGATTCCTGGCTTGCCGCCCTGGCCTGCCAGACCCTCAAAAACGCGCCTCCCATCGTCCGCACCCGCCACATTTCCTCGCCCATCCCCAACAACTGGGCCAGCCGCTGGCTTTACACCCGAGCCGTTCGCCATGTCATCACCACCGGCGAGGCCCTGCGCCAACAAGTTATTAAACAGACCGGTGCCGACCCCGCGCGGGTCACCTCCGTCCCCACTGGCATCGACCCGGAACGCTTCTATCCCGGCGACAAACGCGAAGCACGCCTCAAACTTGGCCTCGATCCTGACACGAATTACATCGGCATCGTCGCCACCTTGCGCAGTTGGAAGGGGCAC
>VGOW01000138.1 GCA_016875735.1 Chloroflexota bacterium
AAGCGTTGCTGACCGACCAGTTGGTAATGAGTAACGCGGACGTTCGGTAAGTCGAGCAATTGGGTGAGCAGGTCATAGTTAGCCATGGGCTTCCCTCGCACGGAAAAGATAGCCGAATGGTATCAGATATTGTGATTACATAACTGACGCCTTTTCACATCCAATCTGGTAGAGCCACGATGTTTTGGAGGCGGCCGGATTCTTGGCGGCCAACCCTTTGTCAACGCCCTCGGCGTCCTTCCGTATGCTAATCGCCCAATCCTCGGCGACATCTTTAAAGAGCACAGCGGTCTTTCGCTTCAAGTCATCCCAAGACATCTCGAAATCTTCCAACTCTACATTGCGCTCCAACTCCAACTCGATACGGCGCAGTTCCACATCCATATCCTGCCAAGCGTCATGGCTGTCGATGAGCACGGTCAGGGTTTGGCTGAGGGTGGTGAGGCCGCTCACGCCCGACTCGAACTGCTTTTTCTTTTCGGCGTCGAAGTCGAGCGATTGAACGTTGCCGAGAATACTGCCGAGGGCTTGAGTGAGCGAGGCCAGCCGCAGGGCGCGCGCGGCGGAGGTGAGGCGGTTGTTGATTTTGGCCGGTTGGGTGGAGAGGAGTCGGTTCAACCGGCGAATGGTGTTACGCAATGCTTTCGGATCACTGCTATCGACGGCGGACTGCAAATCCTTTTGCGCGTCCAGCATATCTTGCATCCACGTCAGCTCTTATTTGGCCGCCGAGGCGCGCGAGCCGAAAGATTGCAGTTCACCGATGATGCCTTCCAGCGTCACTTGCGAGTCGGCCACCGTGTTGAGCGCCATCTCGTCGTCGGGGAAACGCGATTCGATCTGCTGAATGCCGTTGTAGCATTGGAACTGCAAGCGATGCAGAATGTCGTGCAAGTCTTTGTAATCGCCGAGTAGATCGATTTGCTCGCTGGCGGCTTGAAAGTCGGTGCGGAAACCGACGACGGCGGTGCGCAGTTCGGGCGAGCGTTGAACGAGATCGGTGAGGGCGTTGAGACCCTCGCCCACCTGCCCCGGGGTAGCGCCGCCGATGATGACGGTGGCCCCGGCGGCGGCTTGGATGACGTGCCCCCCGGCAACGATCTTATCGCCGCCGGTGACATCGCCGCCGACAGCCGAGCCTTCGCCCATTTGGACGCCGATGTTTTGGGTATTGGGCGGGGGAGTCTGTGGATCGTCGGCCATAGAGATCAGCGCTGAGTGATTGGATTGTATCTCAAATCGCGGCGCTGGGATTGGGCTTCATTGCTCTTCTCTGAGCTGCTTCAGCGTGGCTTCGTCGAACGGGTTGCGCGACACTTGGAGAGCGTCGATCCACAACTGCCGCTGAGCGAGGCGCGCCTGAACCACCTCTTCGCCGAGATAGTCGTACACCCCGCCGCCCAAATCTTCAATGAATGCCTGAAAGTCTTCGATGGCGCCGGGGTAATCGCCGATTTGGGCGCGAGCCAGGCCCCGGCTGTCGCGGATCGCGCCATCATCGGGAGCGAGTTCAACGGCGCGTTCGCAGGCGAGCATCGCATCGCGGCCATGCCCATAAAGCCCTTCGTACCAACAAATGTCGTTGTTGAGGTTGGCGTCGTCGGTCTGCGCGGCCAGCTCAACAGCGCGGTCGCACAATGGATCGGTGAGGTCGGCAAGGCTCTCGTCGAAGCGCGCATCGTAACAAGCGTACACATTCGTCCAGGCGTCGCCCACCCGCCCCGCCAGCTCAAACGCACGGCGGCAATAATCAAGGCGACCACTGCCCAACCCGGAGTCGGGTGGCAAACCGCAGGCGCTCAGCGCGGCATTCACATTTTCTGTTGCAAGCGCCAGTTCGCCGAAGCGTGAGCATACCGGCGCGGAGTAAGCCCGCAACCCCGCCGCCGCTAACGAGGAGCACGCCGACTCGATCAAACCCGACTCGTCGGATACAGCCGCCAGTTCGACAAGATGCGCGCACACCGGTTGCGTGGTTTCGGCCAACGAGGGCCTGGCGCCGAGCAAGCACGCGCTCGACACCGATGAAAGGTCATCGGAGGCGATGAGTTCTTGCACCGCCTCGGCGAGGGTAGTTTGCGCTTTCTCGTCTTCTCCGGCGGCGAGCAGTGCGTTGACATCTTCGGCCAGAACGGCGGCATCCACTGGCGGGCGAGGATGCTCGGCGCATGTGGTGCGATAGGGTTGGCCGGGAAAGTAGCGATGCCATTCGGCCCGGCTGAGGTTGCGATTGGCAATTTGGCAGGCGCGCGAGAGAAAGGCATCGGCGTCCAATGTCCAGAGAGTGAGGGTAGCATTGGCGTCAGCGGCCATGAGCGTGCCGCCATCGGCAGAGAAACCCATTGCGACGAGGGAATACATACCTAATGTGCAACTCTTAAGCGGCTGATCCACTGGGCCAAACCTTCGTAGAATAACGGTTGTCACACCAACTATTCAACGAAGGAGCGCACCAATGGATCGCGACGATTTTATCATCACCGTCTA
>VGOW01000139.1 GCA_016875735.1 Chloroflexota bacterium
GACGACGCCTTTCAGGCTTCCCTTGATCAGGGTGATGTCCGACGCTTCGATGGCCACATCCGTGCTGGTGCCAATCGCCAGCCCCACGTCGGCCTGCGCCAGCGCGGGCGCGTCGTTGATGCCGTCGCCCACCATCGCCACCTTCTTAGATTCGGCTTGCAGGAGATGGACGTTGTGCGCCTTGTCTTCGGGCAACACTTCCGCCAGCACCCGGTCAACGCCCACCTTGCGGGCAATGGCCCCGGCGGTGCGGCGATTGTCGCCAGTGATCATCACCACTTCCAGGCCCATCTTCTTCAGCGCCGCAATGGCTTCCGCCGAATCTTCCTTCACCGTGTCGGCTACGGCCAGGATGCCGGCCGCCTTGTTATCAACGGCAACATACATCGGCGTCTTGCCGTCATCGGCCAAGTGCGCCGCCTGCGCTTCCAATTCGCCAGGCGCCACGCTTTCGCGTTGCATCATCTTCAGATTGCCCAGCACCACGCGGCGGCCTTCAACCGTAGCAATGACTCCGTGGCCGGGAACCGCTTCAAACCTCTCCGGGGCGGCCAGCGCCAGGCCGCGCGCCTTCGCGCCCTCCACAACCGCCTCGGCCAGCGGATGCTCACTCACCGTTTCCACCGACGCCGCCCACTTCAAAAATTGTTCATCGTTCATTGTTTCATTTTTCATTGTCAGCACGTCGGTCAGTTCGGGCTTGCCTTTGGTGATCGTTCCGGTCTTGTCAAGCACTATGATTTGGAGCGCCTGGGCCGTTTGTAAGGCCTCGCCAGATCGGATGAGGATGCCGTTCTCTGCACCCTTGCCAATGCCCACCATCAGACTCATCGGCGTCGCCAAGCCCAGCGCGCACGGGCAGGCGATGATCAGCACGGTCACGCTCGTGACCAGCGCAAACACCAACTGCGGTTGCGGGCCGAAGTCGAACCAGATCACGAATGTGAGCACGGCCAAAATCATCACTGCCGGCACAAAATAGCCGGAGACCGTGTCGGCCAAACGGGCGATGGGGGCCTTGCTGTTCTGCGCGTCCTGCACCATCTTGACGATCTGGGCCAGCGCCGTGTCCTTGCCAACCTTTGTCGCCCGGAACTTGAATGCGCCGGTTTTGTTGAGGGTCGCGCCAATCACCTCATCGCCGGTTTTCTTGGAGACGGGCAGGGACTCGCCGGTGAGCATCGACTCGTCAACCGCCGAACCGCCTTCGACGATGACGCCGTCCACCGGCACCTTCTCGCCGGGGCGCACCTGCACAATGTCGCCCACCAATACTTCTTCAACCGGAATATCCGCTTCTCGACCCTCGCGGATGACACGCGCCGTCTTCGCCTGCAAGCCCACCAACTTTTTGATCGCTTCGCTGGTGCGGCCTTTGGCCCGCAACTCCAGCGCCTGCCCCAGCACAACCAACGCGATGACGACCGCCACCACGTCGTAGAATGGCTCGGAGGCGCCTTCGGGAAACAGGCTTGGGAAAAGCACGGCGACGGTTGAATAGAGCCAGGCCGCGCCCGTGCCGAGCGCGATGAGCGTATTCATGTTGGCCGAGCGATGCTTGAGCGCCGCCCACGCGCCGGTGAAGAAGTCACTGCCCGACCAGAGCAACACCGGCAACGTGAGAAGGCCCGCGCCGATCCACGCCAGCCGCACCATCTCGGCGCTCCACTCGCGAACAATTGGAATGTACTGCGGATAGGCCGTTGCCAGCACCGGAAGCGACACGATGGCCGCGAACCAGAATTTACGCATCAGGCGGCGATACTCACGTTCGTGCTCGGCTTGTTGATTGTCCACCGGCTCGTCGCTGATCGCCGGGCGGGCCTTGTAGCCCCAGGTTTCGATAGCCTGCTTGAGTTGGGCCAGCGTCGTCTTTTCCGGCAAATACTCGACTCTGCGCCCCGCCCACGCGATAGCCTGCCGATCGCACGGCGCTGAATAGCGTCTCAAGGTCAACTCGTCCGGGGTCGTATTCCACAGCCGCGATGCCGGTAGCGAGAGTCGCCTTCACCGCACGCACGCCAGCGACAGATCGGAGGGCGGCCTCCACCGCTTGTGCCGCCGATCGGTTTTTGCCCTTGAGGCCGACGATGGGCAGGTCCAAGCGGGCCAGCGGCAAAGCCGGGTTGACGCCAGTGGTCAGAGAGCCGGCCAGTGTTCTATCGCTCATATTCATTGCCATTTACTCTTGAGTCTTTTCGACGTACTTCTCCGGCTCTTTGTCAAATGCCTTTTTGCATCCAAGTGAGCAGAAGTAATATGTCTGTCCCTTGTACTCAGACCATTGGTCATAAGTTAAGGTTCGCTGCCCGCTGTCAAGGGTGAATTTGTGGGCAGCAAAGATTTGGCTTTCCGCGGGCGTTTGAGGATGCCGAGCCACTGAGCATTAGCGGCGAGATAGGCGACGA
>VGOW01000140.1 GCA_016875735.1 Chloroflexota bacterium
TTCGTGGGCAAGCTGCAAAAGATGCGCGGGCGGCTGGCGCAGGCGGCCGGCGAAGTGCGCCTGCCCGATGGCTCGCTGGCCGCCGAAGCCGAATTGACGCTGGCCGATCTGCCGGAAGGGTTTCGTATCGAAGGCGATCTTGAATCGCTGGGTTGGAAGGTGTATCCTGAACTATGATTCGCCAACGCCTCGCTGCCATACTCCCGATAGTGATTCTCTTTGCCATTGGTCTTGCGGCCTATGGGTCAACCTTTGGCCTCAACTTTTTTTGGGAAGACCCGTTCGATATTGGGCAAGTGGACTCGCTCTCCTATTCTCAGCTTCTGTTCGCGCCGCACAGCAATTCATACTACCGCCCCCTGACGCTGGGGCTGATGAAGATACTTAGTGGAGGGCAAACGCATTCGCCTGCGATCTACCATGCTGCCAATATCGCTATGCATCTGCTAGCCGCCGCCGCCGTATTGGGCGTGGCGCACAGGCTACTCCGTGGCAGACAGGCGCCATGGGGTGTTGCGTTATTGTTCACCCTTTATCCTCTAGCGTACGAGGCCACTGCCCGCGCTGTCTCGACGTATTCCGAGTTTATGTTGCTCGCCGCCGCCGCGCTCTGGCTGTATATTGAATGGCGCGAGCGTGGGCGGCGGCGGCTCATTGTGTTCTCGATCCTGTGCATGATCATCGCCATGCTTTTTCACGAGAACGGTGTGGTGATACCGCCATTTGTCCTTATCCTCGAACTCTATTTGCTGTGGCAGAAAAGAGTTTCACGTTTCAGCCCAGCGGCGTTGCTCTTTTTCATTCCCGCTATTGCTTTCGTTCTCGTTTGGCTCAACATCCCCAAGCCAGCCGGCCAGCCGCAGTTGGATATCGGCCTGCGCAAAGCGTTGTATCTTTCGCAAGGGCTGTCGTTTCCCTTTGCCCGGCTCATCAGCCAAACGGGTGGCTGGGGATTGCCAGCAGAGTGGCAAGCCGGACTCGCGCTCATCCTTGCGCTGATCGTTTTGTTTGCGTTGTATGGCCGGGCCGGGAGGCCACAACTGTTGCTGGCACTCCTCTGGTGGGGAGCCGCTACCAGCCTCGTTTGGCTGGCGCGCCCCATTGAATACCTGGTCGTGTCGCCGCGCGTGATGTACTTCCCGTCGTTTGCCGCCGCGCTGGCGTGGGGCGGAGTCCTGCGAGGCGGCGAAGCAGGATGGGAGAAGATTCGGCGGGCGGCCGGCGGAGTCGTGGTTGCACTCGTCGCCGTGCAGAGTTGGTTCACGCTCGGCGCATCGGTCAATCTCTATCGCGCCGGTTCGGCCTTGATGGATCAGATCGTCGCCGCCGGGCAGGGAAGCGGGCGGCAGTTGTTCATCAACGTGCCGGATCGATTCGAATACCGCGAGCCGTTGTACCCATTAGGGTATTGGGGAATGCTGCTCGCGCCCGTGTCGCAAGACTTGAGCGATTTCGTGCGCTTCTCCACCGGAGTCGAAATGGAAACCGAATCGCTCAGCGACTTTCCGTTGATGGCGGCGATGGCGGATGCCTCGCCGTATTCGGTGAACACACGCGGCGCAGACGCGCACGCCAGCGGCGCTATGTATGAAGCGATCCTGTGGGCCGACGAAACATATTGGACGGACTATCACCCCGATGGTTCGATGACCCTCAAGCCGGTGGGCGATGTGCGCGGCGCGCCGACGACCACCGGGCTGATTGGCCGTTTTGGGCAAACGGCAGAGTTGCGAGCGGCGGAGATTCATGTTGAGCAACGAGTGGTGACTCTGACTCTGTATTGGCTGGCGTTGGAGCCCGCGCGGCCTACCGACACCGTGTTCGTGCATCTCGTTGATTCAAACGGCGCATTGGCCGGGCAGGGCGATGGCGATAGTTTGGGCGGGCTTCTGCCGCCGAGCGCGTGGCGGGCCGGGCATGAGATCGTTGATCGACGAACCATTGTTTCCGAAGCGCCATTGCCGCCGGGTCGTTACCACATCAACATCGGCATGTATGACCGCGCCACCGGCGAACGGCATGCGGCGCTCGACGCAACGGGCGCGCAAACGCCGAATGGGGAATTGGCCGCGGGCGTTGTGGAGATTCCATGAAACATTCCACATGGATCGCCGTGGCCACAATCACGGTCATTGCCGTCGCCATCCGATTTTGGCGCATCACCTCTCTCCCTCCCGGCTATTGGTTCGACGAAGCGCACAAGCCCTGCCGCCTACTTGCCGCTCGCCAACGACAAATCTTCGTAGCGGTGGCCCGCTTTCGCCAACTTGGGTTAGGAGGCGGGGCGTTGTAAATCTGCGGCAGGCGGTGAAATCGCCCGGCCAGACTCATCGGCAGAAAGCTTGAAGCGGGAGACG
>VGOW01000141.1 GCA_016875735.1 Chloroflexota bacterium
TCGGCGCCCCCACCGGATCCGGCCCTGTCGATCCTCCTCCGTCTGCGCGAGTCGATTCGGAATCGCCAATGGGCGCAAGCCGCAGAACGCGCCGCCCCGTTGATCGGGCTGGGGCGCGGCCTCACCCCCTCGGGCGATGATCTCATCCTCGGACTCCTTCTGCTCCTCAACCGGCGCGGCGACTTCGTCGAGCCATTCAATCGGCAGATGATCGAACACGCCCGGCGCAGAACCACTGCCCTCAGCGCCAACCTCATCGAGTGCGCCGCGCGCGGCGAAGCCGATGAGCGTTTGCTCGCCGCCGCCGATTGCCTCCTCACCGGCCAGCCCGATGCGCCCACCGCGGCTCGCACCCTCGCCAGTTGGGGCGCCTCCTCCGGCGCCGATACGTTGGCGGGCATGGCGATGGCCCTGTCTGGGTAGCCGGGCACGTTTTCAAGCCACCGGCTCTACCGGATTGAACGGGAAAGCATCCTGAGCGGAGGCGCGTGTTGTTCGCGCCGTAGTCGAAGGATGCGGAGAACGCGGCGAAAACCGCACTCCTTCGGCTTCGCTCAGGACAGGCCTTCGACTACGGCCAATGAAGAATACATTGGCCTCCGCTCAGGGTGCTTGCCGTTTCCCGTTAAAAACGGGAGAGCCAGGCCGCCCCAAAATTTCACCGCAGAGACACTGAGAACGCGGAGAATATCTTTTCAATACTCTGCGCGCTCCGCGTCTCTGCGGTGAATTCGCCGCAGAAGTGAAACGTACCCGGCTCAGTGTGCCTCTTGCAGTTGCCCGCGATTGGCCTAAAATGGAATCATGATCACCGGCAAGATTCTCAAACTCAACGGCTGGCCCGACGGCAAAATCATCGGCCTCGCCAAAACCGTTGCCGATCAGCTCGAAGCCGACGGGCTGGATCGCGACTCGATCCTCGCCCGCCTCGACTCGGCGCGGGGCAACCCCGGCGCGTTCCTCGCCGATCCGCTCATGGCCGACCTCGCCCGCGAGTGCCTGCGCATCGCGCAAAAAGAGTCGGCGGCAGCCAGCGACGATCTTCGCCCGCGCCCATTGCAGTATCCGGTGTGGGGCCAACAGCACATCGACTCGGCCTCACTCGCGCAAATGGACAACGCCATGCGATTGCCGGTGAGCGTGGCCGGCGCCCTCATGCCCGATGCTCATGTCGGCTACGGCCTGCCCATCGGCGGCGTGCTCGCCGTCGAAAGCGCCGTCATCCCCTACGCCGTGGGCGTGGATATTGCCTGCCGCATGAGGCTTTCACTGTACGATGTCTCGCCGCATCTCATCGGACAGAAGCAAGGGCAGTTCGAGAACGCGTTGTGGGATCAGACTGCGTTTGGGATGGGCGCGGAGTGGAAGGGAAGCCGCCGCGCGCAACACGCCGTGCTCGATGACCCGGCGTGGGAGGCCACTCGATTGCTCAAGAGTCTGCAAGTCAACGCGCAGAAGCAGCTCGGCACGAGCGGCACGGGCAATCACTTCGTCGAGTGGGGCGCGTTTCATTTGCGCCAGCCCATGTTCGGCCTTCAGCCCGGCGATTACCTTGCCCTGCTGTCGCACAGCGGCTCGCGCAGTGTGGGATTCAAAATTGCCGACCGCTACTCGAAGTTAGCGATGGAACTGCACCCCGATCTCGACAAGTCGGCGCGGCATCTCGCTTGGCTTTCGCTCGATTCGGAAGCGGGGCAGGAGTATTGGCTCTCGATGGAATTGGCGGGCAAGTTTGCCTCGGCCAATCATTTCATCATTCACCACCGCGTGGCCGCCGCTGTTGGACTCAAAGAGATCGCTGTCGTCGAAAACCATCACAACTTCGCCTGGCGCGAAAGACTTGCCAATGGCCGCGAAACCATCGTGCACCGCAAAGGGGCCACTCCCGCCGGGCCGGGCGTGCTGGGCGTGGTGCCGGGCTCGATGGGCGAGTCCGGTTACCTCGTGCGCGGCAAAGGCCGCAACGAGTCGTTGAACTCGGCTTCGCACGGCGCGGGGCGATTGATGAGCCGCAAAGCGGCAATCCACTCGATCACCAAAACCGCGCGTGATGCGTATCTTCGGGAACGGGGCATCACCCTGCTGGGCGGCGGCCTCGACGAATCGCCGCAGGCCTACAAGCGCATCGACGACATCATCGCCGCCCAAGCCGATCTCATCGAAGTGCTCGGCAAGTTCACCCCGCGCATCGTGCGCATGGCCGACGAGCCGGGCGATTTTTAAAAAACAGGACTTACGCAAAAGCCATTTGAATAGCTGGAGACCTGAGTTGTTGCCGGAGGTAGTCAGACAACAACCCGCGTTTGATGCGATAGACAGTCTGCTTGGTTTCATTGGCCACTTGTTTAAGACG
>VGOW01000142.1 GCA_016875735.1 Chloroflexota bacterium
GCTCACGCGCGGCGGGCCAGACGGCAACTGTCCGCTGAATTGCCGGAGTTTGTCTCGTTACTCGCGGCAGAAGTCGGAGCCGACACGACTCTGTCTGAAGCCATCGTCCGGCTCTCGCGCGGGCCGGGCGTGTGCGCCGCTTGGTTCCGGCGCGTGTTGTCGCTCAAGGGCATCGGCGGCTTGTTCACCGAGAGCAATATTGAAGGCGCGCTGCGCGAAGAAGCCCGGCGTTCGGGCGACTCGGACTTGATCGGCTTGGCGACCAGCCTGGATGGGGTGAAGCGGAGAGGGACCGGCACACGCGAGTTGCTCTCGCAGATCGCCACGTCAACGGCGTCGCGCTACATTGGCGAGGCGCAAATGAGGGCTGAGAAAGTAGGCAGCGAGATCATCCTGCCGATGATTTTCTTTTTCTTCTTCCCGTACATTGTCGTTATCCTGCTGGTGATGGCCGCGCCGATCTTTAGCGGCGGATTGTTTTAATCGGCCGAATGCGCTTGACCTGCCGCCCGTTGATCGCCAACGCACGGCTGGGATTGGCCTCGCCGCGCAGAATCGCCCCGCCTTCGCAAACGCTGGCTACCAGCTTGTCAAAGAGTTTAGACTTCATTCGCCCCCGCGTCTTGGCAACCTGCTGGACTGACATAGACCCACCTTATACGTCTATGGTTGCCAGCCGTCAAGCGCCGATCTGCAAGAAAGGATGAATAATGGCACCTCAGTTGGCTGCTCTTCTTCCGGTTGAAGATGTGCTTCAATCACTGGCATTGCCCGACAAGAGATTGACCCTGCATCGTATTTTCTTCGACCTCTATGCCCCATCGTTCCCGGCGCAGGCGCGCATCCCGGTCGCGGTGGCGCTGTGTGGCGGCGCGGGGCACTTTGGTCTGTGCGTGCGGTTGCTGGACATGGCCGGGCGGGAAGTCGCCCGTGACGAAGATCGATTTACGGCGTCGGCGGTACACGTTCATCTGCTCACCCTACGGGGTACGCTGAATGCGCCGGGCGAGTATCGGCTGGAAGCCAGTTTGGAAGGCGTAGTGGTAGCGAGTCTGCCTCTGATCGTCGCGTCATCAGCGCTGCCTGCACAAGATGAAACTGATGGATTGGCTAGTTGACCTGGCCATCTACGTCGCCAACAGTGGGCTGTTTATCATCTACGTTGTTGTAGACACCGCCCCATGGTGGCTATCTCTCTCTGCCGCCACTTTCATCGCACTGACGTTTGACCGCTGGGCGCAGTTGCTGGCCGTTTATGCGCCAAGCCGATACGCAAAGACCTCAACGCCAGTTAGACCGCCGCGCACAGCCCAAATTACGACGGGTATTGCGGTGGGCCTCTGGCTCATTGCCACGTGGTCACTTGGCCCACCCGTAACGCTCATTGGAGCGGTGATGTGGTGGGTCGCGGCGCTGGCATTGGCGGTGATGCCTCAGCAACGATGGTCACTGCTGTGGACGACGAAAGCCGGGATGGTGCTGTATAGCATCGCCATTCTGGGCTACCGGCTGTACCTGTGGCAGGCATCGCGCTTGTCGCCGGCGCAATTGGCCGATGTCTTTGGTGGTCAGGCAAGCGCGGCCCAAATCATCGCTCAGAACACCGGCACGTTTGCGACGGTCGGCGCTTGGTTACTGTGGGCGGTGATGCCAGCCGGCTACATCAGCGTGCTCGTTCAGAATTGGGCCGCTCAGCCCATGTCGCTGGTGAATCCGCTGGCAGGGATGAGAGACGTGCTGGCCCAAATCCGCACGCGGGGCAATCATGACTCAGCATCGAGTGAAGCCAGCCGGGAGTGAAGTTATGAGAATAAGGAGCATTGCGAACGAGTGGATTGCGCGGTTACGCCAGGGCACCGAAGTGCGGTTGGCAGGACTCGACGACATAGAATGCGTGTCGAGCAACTGCGTCTTCGAGCAAGATGCGGATGGAAAGCCGCTCGATGCTCTGAACTATCTCATCTTCGAAGTTGTCGAGCGACCGGCCGATGGGCAGGGGCGGACAGCCGTCCGCCCGTACTGGCATGGATTTCGGGTCGTCAAAGTCTCGGAATTGAAGTACCTGCCCCAGGAGGCGCGGGCTGATGCGTCGCTCATCCGCAAGCAGGCGGCGCTCATTCGCGGACTGTATGCGTCCGGCGTCGAGATGATCACTCTGCACTACGGCATCTTCGACCCGCCGCTGGGCATCGTCCAG
>VGOW01000143.1 GCA_016875735.1 Chloroflexota bacterium
ATGTTGCGCCCAGCCGTGATTACGCGCAAGACGGGCGGCTGCAATCGCACTGACAGCGGGGCCGCGACGCATTCGATTTTGACCAGCGTTCTGGCAACCTGTCGTCAACAAGGTTTCTCCATCCTAGCTCATTAGTCAAGATCCAGCGAAACCCAGGCAACACACTCAAGTCTTTGGCCCCGCCTCTGCTGGATACTTCTTGACGCTAAACAAGTACCAGATTCGTTTATCACTCTACTGTCATGGCGTAGAGGAACAAGCCGAAGATGATGATCAGCACGCCGAGCAATACCCCGCCTGATTGCCACAGGCCAAAGACAGGCGCCGCTTCGGGAAAGTTGTGGCTGCCGATGCCGATGATGTCGGCGATGGCCGAGACGACGCACAGCACGTAGCCGGTGGCGAGGAGTCTCATGCCCACTTCATGCCTCAGGCGGCGCTCACGCGCGCGTTGGCGAGTGGCGTAAGCGTAAATGTATCCGCCCAACGTCATGAGGCCGATGCCAAAGAGAAAAGTGATGATCTGAATGACGCCCAAGCCGGGCGTGATATTGAGCCGGATAATATCGGGGAAGATGCCAATGAGGAAAGTGAAGAACCCGGCGACGATGAGGGCGATGCCGAAACGGGCGAGGCGGCTTTCTTCGAGCGGGGTGTTGTTCATGCCGGGAGACTCTGGCGCAGGATGCGAATCCAATTTCCGCCCATGATCTTTTCGATGTCGCTCTCGGCGTAGCCGCGCTCTTTCAATGCCCCGCCGATGAGTCCGAGATCGGCCGCTGTGTCGATCTCGGCCGGAACGCGCTCCACGCCGAAGCCGCCGTCGAAGTCGGAGCCGATGCCCGCATGATCGGCGCTGCCGGTGATCTGGCAAATGTGATCGACGACGGCGGCGAGGTGGGTGAGGGTGATCGACTGTTTGCCATCGGCATCGGCTCGCCAATCGGCTTTGAGAAAACGATTGTAGGGAACGATGCCGATGACGCCGCTTCTCTCGGCGAGGGCGCGGATCATGTCGTCGCTGAGGAAGCGTTCGGGGCGAGGCGGATCTTTGAGCAGGGCGCGCGGGTTGGAGTGCGAGGCGATAACGGAGCCTTCGAATCGCTCGAGGGCTTCGAAGAATGAGTCGTCGGAGGCGTGCGAGAGATCGAGGATGAATCCGAGCGAGGCCATTTCGGAGAGGAGGGCGCGGCCATCGGGGGTGAGGGGGCCGGGCTCGTGAGTGCCGCCCGCGTACCGGGTCGCGCCCCACGACAGGCCGACGATGCGCACGCCGCGCCCCATCCACCATTCGGCCTCTTTGGGTTCGCGGATGCAATCGGCGCCTTCCATGAGTCGCACAATGCCGACGCGGCGGTTGTTAGGGTCGCCGCCGTTCCATGAGACGAGAGTCGTTTCGAGATCGCGCCGCGAGTTGATCAGTTGGAATTGCGGGTGGGTGTCGGTGAGGCGTTCGTAATAATCGAGTTGCTGTGAGTAGAGGCGGTGGGCCTGCGCCGAGTCTTTGTACGTGAGCGTGTCCCACTCGCCCATTTTGCTTCGGGCGGGGGCGGCGAAGAGGGCGCCAAAGATGATGGCGATATTGCCGCGCAGGCAATCGGGCAGGCCGAGAAGCGAGCTGCCATTGTGTGTCGGCGCCACGGTGTTGCGTTCGGCGTCGCGGGTGGCGTGGGCGGAGAGGCTGTAGTCGCGCCCGAAGGTGAGGGCGTTCCAGGCGAGGTCTTGATGGGCATCGACGAGAAGCATGGCGAGGATTATATAATGAACAATGAGACAATGAACAATGGCGAGTGGAAGGCGGCCAGTGGCAATGAGGGCAATCGCATCTAAATATCAGGGGAAAGGACTCTAATGAGGTAGTTGCGAACCGACAATGAAATGTAGAGATATTACCGCCATTCAACTGTAGAGAGGATTTTGCAACTAACCGCCAACTACCTGTAGAGATTTCTGGCGGTTGGGTGTGACTTTCCGGCCTCAGCCATGTCGACTAAGTCGGTATGCAAAAAACCTATTCACTTTTACACAGCCCTTGCTTGAGCGGCCCGCACGACTTCCGAGTTGACGAGACGAAGTACCCGCTCTTTCGTGAGGCTCGCGAAGTACTGGCAGATAGC
>VGOW01000144.1 GCA_016875735.1 Chloroflexota bacterium
TCGGCCACCGTGCCCGACTCGAGGGTGGCATAGCCTTGATCGGTCAGAATCTTCTGCAGGAAGTCACGGGGGGTGGGTTCGTCATCGACGATAAGGACGGTGGGCATAGGTGGAAGGATGAAGGATGAACGATGAAGGATGAATGGGATGTTTCATTCCGCATTCGTCGCTCCGCGCTCATCGTTCTCCGGAGCGACTGGGATGAAGACGGAGAAGATGGTGCCGGTGCCGGGGAAGGATTCGACGAAGATGGCGCCCTTATGGGCGGTGACGATTCGTTTGGTGATGGCGAGGCCGAGTCCGGTGCCGTCGGATTTGGTAGTGATGAAGGGGTCGAAGATGCGCGGTTTCATTTCGGAAGGGATGCCGGGCCCCGTGTCCACAAAACGCATTTCGACGAAGTCGCCGCGCGGCGCCTCGGGGTGAGTGGCGGCGTGGCAGTGAATGGAGCGAAATTGACAGCAATCCAGAAACCAACAAGCATCTGGCGGAGCCTCGGGGTGAGTGGCGGCGTGGCAGTGAATGGAGAGTGTGCCGCCGGTTTGGTTCATGGCCTCGTAGGCGTTGACGATGAGGTTGGTGAACACTTGATCCATTTGGTGCGCGTCGGCCATCGCCAGCGGCGTGCGCGGATCGATCTGCTGATCGAGTTGGATGTTGCGCCGGGCGAGGCGGCCTCCCCACCGGGCCAGCGTCCGTTCGAGGAGGTGGTGCAGTGGAGTCGGTTTGTATTCGATGTGAGTCGATTTGGCGACGAGCAAAACGTTTTTGAGCAGTTGATCGACTCGCTGGACTTCGGCTTGCATTTTGCTCACGTCTTCGGCCAACGGGTCGCTGGGGTCGAATTTTCCGGCGAGGTAGGCGAGGCCGGTGGCGATGCCGTTGAGGGGGTTGCGCACGTCGTGGGCGAAGATGGCCGAGAGGTCGCCCAGCCACGCGCGGTTTTCGAGTTGATTGCTTTGGGCTTGGAATTGGCGTTGGTCGGTGCGATCGGAGATGAGGATGAGGCCGCCGAGATTTGGTTCGGCGGTGAGGGGAATGGCGCGGACGTGCACGGCCACCGAGGAGCCGTCGCGGCGGATGAGGTCGGCTTCGACGCCGCTCCAGCGCTGGCCTTGATTCAGCGCGGCAAGCATGGGCTGAGCCAGCGGCTGTGCCGAAACGAGGACATCTTCGAGGGGCGAGTTGGCGGTGTCGGCGAGGCCGAAGCCGAGAAGGTTTTCGGCGGCGAGGTTGAGTTCGACGATGCGCCCTTCGGAGCCGACTCGCACCATCCCTTCGGCGGTCTCGTTGAGGAGGATGCCGAAACGCGCGCTGAGTTCGTCGGCCTCTGCCTGGCGAGTGATATGCTGGCGATGTTGCTCGGCGAGACGCTGGAAGGCGACGAGAAATTTGACGGCGATCTCCGAAAGGGTGGTGATGTCGGTTGCGCGAATCTGGCTGTGACGATACCCGGCGACGAGGATTTCGGGCGGGCGGCCGGGTGGGGTGAGGGCGCGGGCATGAATGATGCTGAAGCCAAGAGCGCGGGCGGCGCGGGTGATGGCGGAGGTGGGCCGCTCGCCGGTGCGCCAATCGAAGGTGCGGTTGGCGGCGAGAGGATCGGCGAGGCCGAGCAGGGCGGGAAACTCTGGGGGCGCGTCTGCCGATTCGCTCAATTGGAAACCGACCTGCGGCCCGGCGTATGAGTAGAGGGCCATGGTGTCGGCCAACATGGCCCGTTGGCAGGTTTTCAAGGTTTGAGCCAATGACTCGGGCGGGGGGAGAATGATTTTGGAAGCCAGTTCGTTCAGCCCCAGCAATGATTGCTCGTGGGAGCGTGATGCGCGCTCGACGAAAGCGCGTTCGTTGGAGTCGCGGGCGAGGATGAGCACCAGCACTTCGCCGTCGTTCACGGTGGCCGAGACGCGCATGTCGGCGGAGACCGGCTTGCCGTTGCGGGTTTTGAGGGGGACTTGTTGGATGCAGTTCGAGGCGCCGATTTCGAGGGTGTGAATGAGGTCGAGGGCGACGGCGGCTTCGCGCGCTGAGAGGAGTTCCGAGAGGCTGTGCCGTTCGAGTTCGTCGCGGGAGTAGCCGGTGAGTTCGAGGGCGCG
>VGOW01000145.1 GCA_016875735.1 Chloroflexota bacterium
GAGAGCGGCCCCTGCTTCATGCGATCCAGCAGTGAGCCGCCGGGCATGTAGCGCATGACGATGAACGACTGCCCGTCGTGTTCGTCGAAGTCGTACACCGGCACAATGGCCGGGTGCTCCAGCGTGGTGATCACCCGCGCCTCACGCCGGAAGCGGGCGCGGAATTCGTCGTTGTTGCTGAACTCGCGCTTGACCACTTTGACCACCACCTGCCGCTCGGTGTTCGGGTCGCGGGCCAAATACACATCGGCCATGCCCCCACCGGGCAGGCCGCGCTCGATTTCGTAGCGTCCAATTTTTTGTGGCATATTGCTCCCCTTCATGTCAAAGAATTGTAGCCGAGATGGGCAGAAGGGCAAGCGCGAACTTCCATCGGCTATAATCATCAGCAGATCGCGAGGCAAGCGCTCCGAGCGAAGCCGCGAAGCGGCGAAGTCGAAGAGCGCGGTTTCCACTGCCAATTCGCATCCTTCGACTTCGCGGCGATGTTTCGGCTTCGCTTCGTTTCGCTCAGCAACATCACCGCTTCGCTCAGAATGCTTTTATGATCCGTTGATAACGCTTTCTCTGTATGGCTTCTCTCATCGCCAAACTCTCTCGCGCACTCGAAGCCGCGCCCGGCGGTAACGCCCGCCGCGTGTGGTCATTGGCTTGGCCCAGCGTGCTCGAGCAATCACTGCTCACCTTCGTCGGGCTGGTGGACACGTACATCGTCGGCCATCTCGGCGCGGAGGCCATTGCCGGAGTGGGCATGGGCAACGCCATCCTCAATTTGGTGGCGGCGCTGTTCGGGGCGCTCGGAGTGGGCGCAACGGCGGTGGTGGCTCGCGAGATTGGCGCCGGGCGCAACGAGGAGGCCGGGACGGTGGCCGGGCAGGGAATGCTCGTCGCGGTCATCATCGGCGCGTTGGCTTCGGCCATCGCTTTCGTTTTTGCCGCGCCGCTCATCGGCGGTTTCGGCGGCGAGCGCGGCGTGCAACGCGAAGGCGTGGCCTGGCTTCGCGCCGCCGGGCCGTCGTTCGTGTTCATCGGCCTCATGCTGGTGGGCAACGCCGTTCTGCGCGGCGCAGGCGACACGCGCACGCCGTTGGCGATCATGCTGATCAGCAACGCCGTCAACGTTTCCACTGCGTGGACTCTCACTCGCGGCTTGCACTGGGGCGTGACGGGCAACGGCCTCGGAGTCACGGTGGGGAACGTTGTGGGCGGCGGGCTGGTGTTGGGTGTGTTGTTTTTGCGTCGCGGAGTTTTGCGCGTTGCGTTTGCCGATCTCAAACCGGATCGAGCGAATATCGAACGTATTCTCAACGTGGGGCTTCCGGCGGGCGCGGAGCAAGTGATGTTGCAGTTGGCTTTGGTGTATTCGGCGGTGCTCATCTCCGGCTTCGGCACGGCGGCGTACGCCGCGCATCAGATCGGCTTGCGAGTGTCGGCGCTTTCGTATCTGCCCGGCTGGGGATTCAGCGTCGCCGCCACCACGCTCGTGGGGCAAGAGCTCGGCGCGAACAACCCCGAAGGCGCGCGAGCCAGCACGCGCGCCGCGCTGATGTTTGCGCTCCTCGTCATGTCGAGTCTCGGCGTGCTGTTGCTTGCCCTCGACGAGTCCATCGTCCGCATCTTTACCACTGATGCCAATGTGATCCGCGAAGGCGTGTGGGCCATTCGCATCGCCGCCCTCATCCAACCCATTATGGCTTATTCGTTCATTCACGGCGGCGCATTGCGCGGCGCGGGCGACACCCGCGCCACCATGCTCATCACCATGAGCACGGTGTGGGGCTTGCGCATCGCCGCCACGTTTCTGCTCGGCACACTGCTCGGGCTTGGTCTCATCGGCGCGTGGATCGCCGTGGGCATCGACTTCGCCGCGCGCGGCCTGCTCTTCTCCGCTCGCTTCCGCAGTGGCAAATGGGCAACTCTCAGAGTATAGGAGGCAATGATGAAAAACTTCTATCAATGGATCGGGCGCGGCGCGTGGGTGACCGCCGCCATCGCGCTCGCCGCTTGCTCGCCGCAACCGTCCATCCCGTCGCAACCGCCGGTCACCAGCGTGG
>VGOW01000146.1 GCA_016875735.1 Chloroflexota bacterium
CGGCCCCAAGCACACCACCGCTTCAATCTCCATCAGCGTCAGCATCTTCGCCAACGATTCGGCAGTGGATCGGCTGTCATCGACGACGAAGGCTTTCTTTTTGGGCATGGCCTGAATTATAGCACCTCGGCGGAAACCGTTCCCATCGCGCTCACATCGTAGCCGGGCAGCTGGCTCACCGCGCGGCGAAACGCGCCGTCGCGCAAAACGTCGAGCAGTGGTTTGAGAATCGGGGCGGCGAGATGTTCGTTGGGGATGGCGAGATCGTATCGCTCTTGAAACAGCGGGATGAAATCGAGGCCGAGAGCCGCCGACGCAGAATGGATGCCGAGTCCGCAATCGGCCACCCCGGAGGCAATGGCCGCCGCCACCGCGAGATGGGTGTATTCTTCGCGGTCGTATCCCCGCGCGTTTTCGGCCCTCAATCCCAGTTTGCTCATCTCATAATCGAACAGCACGCGAGTCCCCGCGCCGCGCTGACGATTGACAAACGTCACATCGTCGCGCAAAACATCAGCCAACGTTCGGAGTCCCTTCGGGTTGCCGCGCCTCACGATCAAACCTTGCTCGCGCCCGACGAGTGTGATCAGAGTCGCCGGCGTGCCGGGCAGATAGCGTTTGATGTACGAGACGTTGTATTCGCCCGTGTCGGGATCGAGCAAATGCGTTCCGGCGAGATGCGCTTCGCCGCGCTTCAATGCAATCAGTCCGCCGAGGCTGCCCACGTTGGCCGACGACAGCCTCATGCCCGGCGCGCGCTCGGCGATGAACTGCCCCAGCAGATCGAGACAGAGATCGTGCGAGCCGATGGCGACAATGGTGTTTTCGATTTCGCGCGGCGCGCGATAGAGATGCACCGTCACCGAGTCGCCTGCCTGCAACCCTTCCGAGTAGCGCGGGATGCGCACGATGCCATCGGCGCGGACGAGCGAGGTGATCACTCCGGCCCCGCGCGAGAGCGGCGTGGCGACAACTCGCTCGCCCACTTTGCCCACCGTCACTCGCATGTATTCGTCGTCGCCCATCGGCGACAATACTTTGCGGCTGATCGTCGCGGCCATCGTCGAAAACTGAGTCGGCGCGCGCCCCAGCCAGCGCGAAAGAATCGGCTCGACAAAAATTTCCGCCGTCAGCGCCGCGCTCACCGGGTAGCCCGGCACGCCGATGATCGGAATTGCTGATTGTTGATTGCTGATTGCTGATTGCTTTTTCGGAATCATTCCGATGATGACCGGGTGGCCGGGACGGACGGCGACTCCGTGAACGAGCAGTGCGCCGAGCGTTTCGACGACGCGCGCCGAAAAATCTTCCGACCCGGCCGATGAGCCGGCGTTGAGCAAAACGAGATCGTGACTCTGCGCGACCTCGCGAACGGCGGCGGTGATGCGCTCGAAGTCGTCGGGAATGATCGGGAAGCGGGTGGCGGCGCCCCCCCACGTTTCGATCTGGGCGGCGAGCACGAGCGAGTTGTATTCGATGATGTCGCCCGGCTTCACGTCCGATCCGGCCGAGACGAGTTCGGTGCCGGTGGGGATGATCGCCACACGGGGACGCCGCCTCACTATTACCGAAGCGTGGCCGCTTCCGGCAATCGCGCCGAGATCGACGGGGCGCAGAGTGTGATTCGATGGCAGGACGAGCTCGGTGGCGACCATGTCTTCGCCCATCGGGCGAACGTGCGACCACGGCGTGACCGATGCGCGGATCTCGATTGCCAATTGCTGATCGCTGATCGCTGATGGCTGTACGTTTTCAATGGGAATGACCGCATCGGCCCACGCCGGGATCGGATCGCCGGTGTCCACGTATTTGGCCTCGCCCTCGTCGCCGAGGGCGAGGCGAACGGGAGTCGAGTCGGATGCGGTGGCCGTATCGCGCGCGCGCACGGCGTGCCCATCCATCGCCGAGGCGTGATAGTGTGGGGCAGAGAGTTTGGCCCACACCGGCTCGGCGGTGATGCGGCCCAATGCGTTGGGCAGAGAGACGGCTTCGCCGGGAAAAGGCTGCCACAGATCGGCGGCTTGCAATGCGCCGATGAGTCGCGCC
>VGOW01000147.1 GCA_016875735.1 Chloroflexota bacterium
ATATTTGCCAACCGCTCGATCACTGCCCGTTGACTGCCGATCACCTCCTCTTTCTCTCCGGCCACAATCACCGCTGCGATCTTTTTGCCCAATTCAACTTTGTTTTCGGCGCGGGCGTTGCGCACGGCGCGAACGATGTCCATGATGTGCGCGAAGCCGCCGCCTTCGCTTGTTTGAGAAGTTGTTCCATCGGGGGCAGGGGTCGGCCACTTCGCCACAATCAGCGCGTCGGCCCAACCTTCGGTCGGAGCGGGGCGGCCCGGCGCGGCGAGGCAAGCCGTTCGCAAGTGCTGCCATATCTCTTCGGTGACGTACGGCGTGAATGGATGCAGGAGTCTCATGCACTGATCGAGCACGGCCACGAGGGTGTTGAGTGTGTGCCGCGCTCGGTTGCCGCCGCCGGCAAGTTGCAGTTTAGCGATCTCGATATACCAATCGGCGAACTCGCTCCAAAAGAATTCGTACACCTGCCTGCCTGCTTCGCCGTATTGGAAATTCTCGAACAGCCGATTCACGTCGGCGATCACTTGCGCCATCCGCGAGCGGATCCATTGATCGGCGAGAGTGCCCCTCACCCCCAGCCCCTCTCCCGCAGGGAGAGGCGAATCAGGAGTGAGGGGATACTTCTCAAGGTTGGCGATGATGAACCGCGCCGCGTTCCACAGTTTGTTGGCGAAGTTGCGGTTGCCCTCCACGCGCTGAAGGCTGAGGTTCATATCGTTGCCGGGTGTGGCGCCGGTGAGCAGGGTGAAGCGCAGAGCGTCGGTGCCGAACTGATCCATCACTTCGAGCGGATCGATCACGTTGCCCAGCGTTTTGCTCATCTTGCGGCCATGCTCATCGCGCACGAGACCGTGCAAATACACCGTGTCGAACGGCGCTTGCCCGGTGAACTCCAGCCCCATCATGATCATCCGCGCCACCCAGAAAAACAAAATGTCGTACCCGGTTTCGAGCGTCGAGGTTGGATAGAAGCGGCGCAGGTCGTCGGTGTCGTCGGGCCAGCCGAGCGTGCTGAACGGCCACAAGCCCGAAGAGAACCAAGTGTCGAGCACATCGGCATCCTGCTCGATGTTTTTGCTTCCGCAGTGTTCGCAGGCAGTCGGATCGATCTCGGCGCACGTTTGTTTGCCGCAGTCGGCGCAATACCACACCGGGATTCGGTGCCCCCACCACAACTGCCGCGAGATGCACCAATCTTTGATACGCTCCGCGTCCAGCCAGTTGTAATACACCTTCTCGAATCGCTCCGGCACGATTTTGATTCGGCCATCTTTCACGGCGGCAATCGCCGCATCGGCCAGCGGCTTGATGGCGACGAACCACTGTGTGGAGATCAGCGGCTCGATGATCTCGCCGCCGCGTTGCGAGCGCGGCACGTTGAGGGTGTGCGGCTCGGTTTTCAGCGTCAGTCCGGCGGCCTGCATGTCCTTCCAAAGATTCTCGCGGCAGGCAAAACGATCCTGCCCGGCATACGGCCCGGCATTTTCGTTCATCGTCGCATCGCGATTCATGATGCTGATGATGGGCAGGTTGTGCCGCAGGCCGATGGCGTAATCGGTGGCGTCGTGGCCGGGCGTCACCTTCACCGCGCCGGTGCCGAATTCTCGATCCACCACGTCGTCGGCGATCACGGGAATCTCGCGATTGAGAATCGGCGCCATCACGGCTTTGCCGACGAAGGCGCGATAGCGATCGTCGTCGGGGTGAACGGCCACGGCGGTGTCGCCCAGAATCGTTTCGGGGCGGGTGGTCACCACCGGGATGTGCTCATCCGATCCCTTCACGACGTATTTGAAGAAATAGAGCGAGCCTTGTTCCTCGCTGTACTCCACTTCGAGATCGGACACCGCCGTTTTGAGGCCGGGCGACCAATTGACGAGATAGGTGCCACGATAGATGGCGCCCTTTTTGTAGAGGGCCACGAAGGCGCGGCGCACGGCGCGCGAGAGACCGGGGTCGAGCGTGAAGCGTTCGCGATCCCAATCGCACGAGGCGCCGAGCCGGCGCAGTTG
>VGOW01000148.1 GCA_016875735.1 Chloroflexota bacterium
TGGCATCGGTCACAACCGTCAGCACCGGCGCGTCCGGCTGGAGGCCGGGATCGTCTTTGAGCCGCGCCACCTGCCCGGGCTCGCCGTGATCCAGCAAATGTTGCCAGATTGACTGCGGCTTCAGCGGCGGCTTGGTAGGTTTGGCCCAGGAGACGTTCGCCACCAGCGCGTCCACGTCGTCCGCGCCGGCCCGACTTTGGCAGACACCGTCTGCCAACGTGTCGCCCGGCTCCAGGCTTTCGCCGCGCCACTGCGAGACCGCGACGTTGTTGGTCGCGAGACGCACGTGGAAGGTCCGCGGCGTGGGAGACTGGTGTCCCCACGAGAGGCGTAGCGCGAGCGTCTCCTCAGCGACGGCACTGTGGCCCATGGCCAAGGCTGCCGCAAGGACTGTTGCCGACCTCCACCCCGGGCGGGGGAAGGAACATTTCAATTGCATAGGGCCTTTCAAAAGCATCAGGTCTTTCATAAATTCATTCATCCATCCACGCGGTCATCCCGTCGCGCGGGTCACCAGAAGCGCCAGTAGACGTAGCACCAGCACAGCGCATAAACCGCGAACCAGAGTTTCACTCGCTGCCACCACGGACGCGGCGCAGCGCCTTCGTCGTAAGTGCGAAGCCAGCCAGGCCGCCAGAGAAACGGCTGTGTCTGCTCGCCAGTGGGCGGGGTAGTGCAGAGGGAAACGAGGACGATGAGCAGCATGGTGAGCGCTTGGGCGATGGCCCCAGTGTAGAGCCAGTGCAGCTTCATGCCGGCCGCCGGCAGGCCGATAGCAAGTGCGATTTGAATGACCAGTCCCCCGATCAGTCCGGCGATGGCGGCAGAGTAGCTCGTGCGCCGCCAAAAGATGCCGAGGAGAATCACCGAGATGAACGGCGTGGCCATGTAGGTAACGCCTGTTTGAAAGTATTTGAAGAGGCCGATGCGCGCGACGAGCGGCGCGACCGCCGCAGACAGCGCCAGCGCCACGCCGGCCGCAATGCGTCCGACCGTGATGAGTTCGGTGTCGTTCGCCTGCTTGCGCCAGAATCGATGATAAACGTCCAGCGAGAAAATGGTCGCGACGGAGTTGGCGAGCGCGCTCACGGTGGACATGACGGCTGCGAAGAATCCGGCGAGGATGACGCCGCGCACGCCCGACGGCGCGAAGGTTGCGAGCGCGTAGGGAAACGCCTGGTCCTGACGGTCGGGCAAGAGCGTCGGCCCGCGATGCATGACATCAAGCCAGTGATAGACGATGAGGCCGAGCAGGCAAGTGACCAGCGGGCGTATCAGATTGATGAAGCCCGCGAAGATGATGCCCATCATGCCGTCCCAAGTGCTGCGAGCGGAGAGCACGCGCTGAATCATCACCTGGTTCGTGGATTGGTAGAACAGGAAGACGCCAAACGAGGCGATGACAAGGCCGAGAAACGGCGCTTCCGGGTCAGAGGGCGGGCCGTACAGATGAAAACGCTCCGGCGCGGCAGCGACCATCGCGTCCCAGCCACCGGGAATACGGCCGAGCGCGACGAAGAACAACACGATGCCACCGCCGATCAGCATCGCGCACTGCACCGCGTCGGTCCACATCACTGAGGCGAGTCCACCGAGAAGAGTGTAGCTTCCAGTGAGCAGTGCAATACCGGCCAGCACCGTCCACTGTGGCCAGCCGGTAAGTTCACTCAATGTGAGACTGCCGCCGTAGAGCACGGGCGGGAGGAAAATGAACACGTAGCCAAACAGCATCACCCCGCTGTAGATGCCGCCGCAC
>VGOW01000149.1 GCA_016875735.1 Chloroflexota bacterium
GAAGCCGGGCGCAGTTTAACTGCCGCCGCCGATTTAAGACGCGGGCTGCGCAACTGCCCGTATAATCGGGCTGGCAGTGCGCCATGCCCTCGACTGCTCCTCGCCGGGCTGGAGATTGACCTGCGCGAAATGGCATGGGGCGGCACGGGCCAGACAAGGATGAGTGAAGGAGTGCGCCGATTGACGATTGCGTTGTTGCATTACTCGGCCCCGCCCATTGTGGGTGGCGTGGAAAGCGTGCTGGCCCATCATGCGCGGTTGATGGCGAACGCCGGGCACGCGGTCAAAATCGTCGCCGGGCGCGGCGAGACGCGGGATGAGCGCATCCCGCTGATCTGCCTCCCCTTGATTGACTCGCGCCACCCCGATGTGCTAGCGATCAAAGCCGAATTGGACACGGGCCGTGTGCCGCCCGGCTTCGCGCCGCTGGTGGATGCGATTGAAAGCGTGCTCCGCCCCGCGCTCGCCGACGCCCATGTAGTCATCGCCCACAACGTCTGCTCCCTCCACAAGAACCTCGCGCTCACCGCCGCCCTCTCCAATCTTCTGAGACCCTCGGAGCAAGGCGAAGGGGACCGATCTCCAATCTCTAACCCCCAATCCTCAAATCCCGGCCGCCGATTAATCCTCTGGCATCACGACCTTGCCTGGACGACGCCGCGCTACCGCTCCGAACTGCACGACGGACATCCGTGGGATTTGCTCCGCTCCGCGTCCGCGTGGCCCGGCGCGCGGCACGTCGCCGTCTCCGAATCGCGCCGCCGCGAACTTGCCGCGCTCTTGCAGATTCCCGCCGAGCGTATCATCGTCGTTCCAAACGGCGTCGAGACCGCGCACCTGTACAAACTCGAAACTCAGACTCAAACTCTGGCTGAAGCGCTGAACCTGCCTGAGGCCGCCCCCCTGTTGCTTCTGCCTGTGCGCCTTACTCCGCGCAAGAATATCGAACTGGCGCTGCGCGTGTTGGCGGCCCTCCGCCGTGAGATGCCACAGGCGATGCTCCTCATCACCGGGCCGGAGGGACCGCACAACCCGGCCAACGCCGAATACAAACAGCGCTTGCTGGCGTTGCGTGACGAGCTCGGGCTGGGCGGCGCGGCCCACTTCGCCGCCGAGCACACGCCGGCCCTGAGCATGGCCGAAGGGCTGCCCGATGCGGTGGTGGCGGATTTTTTCCGTTTGGCCGATGCGTTGATCCTGCCCAGCCGCGAGGAGGGCTTCGGCATTCCGCTCGTCGAGGCCGCGCTCGCGCGCCTGCCCGTCTTCTGCGCCGACATCCCGCCGTTGCGCGGCCTCGGCGGCGAGGACGCCATCTACTTCCCGCCGGATGCCGACCCCGCGCCCGTAGCGGATCTGATCGCCGCGCGCTTGCGGGCCGATCCCGTGTATCGTTTTGCGGCTCGCGCGCGCCGGAGTTTCACATGGGAACACATCTATGCTCGACACCTCGCGCCCTTGCTGGAGGCCTGAACCCGCATTGCTTCGCGCCCATGGCCCGCTGTTGCTCGATCCACGCGAGCGCCTGCCAATGATTGAGTGCCCAGAGCATCGAAGGCAGGCTGAGAGCTTGTTTTGGAATTCAAGGTCTGATAGATATTGATAGTGATTATGAGAGCGTTCAAATGCGAGTAAACACTAAGGCTCCGATTTCGATTTCGTCGGTGATGAGACGTTCTGCTTGGAGCAACAGGCGGACTCCGGCCACCCCTTTAGGCC
>VGOW01000150.1 GCA_016875735.1 Chloroflexota bacterium
GGAATTCGAAGGTACCAGCGCCGCGATAGCCCATATTGCGACAGGCCTCGGCACAGCGCTCGCCGATCTGGTTGCGCAGCTTGGCCGACAGGCCCGGCGCGGGCGCCTCTTCGATCACCTTCTGGTGACGACGCTGGGTGGAGCAATCGCGCTCGCCCAGATGCACAGCATTGCCATGCGTGTCAGACAACACCTGAATCTCAATATGGCGCGGGTTGCCAAGGAACTTCTCCATATAGACGACCGGGTTGTTGAAGGCCGCCGCCGCCTCGCCCTGCGTCATCTGCACCGACTGGATCAGGTTGGACTCGGTATGCACCACGCGCATCCCACGACCACCGCCACCGCCGGCCGCCTTGATAATCACCGGATAGCCAATAGCCTTGGCCATCCGAATCCACTCGTCCTGATCCTCGCCCAGCGCGCCTTCCGAACCGGGGACCACCGGCACGCCGCTGGCGATCATCGCCGCCTTGGCTGCCACCTTGTCGCCCATCATGCGGATGGTCTCGGCGCGCGGGCCGCAGAAGACAAAGCCGGATTGCTCAACGCGCTCGGCAAAATCCGCGTTTTCGGACAAGAAGCCATAGCCAGGGTGAATGGCCTCGGCGTCGGTCACCTCGGCGGCGGCGATGATCGACGGCACATGGAGATAGCTCTTGACCGACGGCGCCGGGCCAATACACACCGACTCATCGGCCAGCTTCACATACTTGGCGTCGGCATCCGCCTCGGAATGCACGCAGACGGTCTTGATTCCCAGCTCGCGACAGGCGCGCTGGATGCGGAGGGCAATTTCCCCCCGATTGGCAATAAGGACTTTTTCAAACATGGCGGCGGCCTCAGCCGATCACGAACAGCGGTTCGCCATATTCGACCGGGTGGCCGTTCTCAACCAGGATCGCTTTAATCACGCCGGAGGCATCGGCCTCGATCTCGTTCATCAGCTTCATCGCCTCGATAATGCACAGCGTGTCGCCCGCCTTGACGGTCTGACCCACTGTTACGAAGGCCTTGGCACCCGGCGAAGGAGAAAAATAAACCGTGCCGACCATGGGCGATTTAACCTGATGACCGTCCGGTTCTGCCGGGGCGGCCTGAGCCGCCGCGGTCGGGCTAGCCGCGGCAGCCGGGGCCGCAGCCGGACCGGCGGCATACGCCAGCGGCGCGGGGGCGTACATCGGCGCGGCCAGCGGAGCCGCCGCCAGCGTGCGCGTAATGCGCACCTTTTCCTCGCCCTCGGTAATCTCCAACTCGGAGATGCCCGATTCCTGTACCAGGTCGATCAATTTCTTGAGTTTACGCAGATCCATAGTTATGACTCCTCCAGCGCATTCAGGGCATAGCCCAGCGCAAATAAATAGCCCATCGCACCCAACCCGGAGATCACACCCACCGCCTTGTCCGAAAAATAGGACTGCTGGCGGAAGGCCTCACGGGCGTGCACATTGGACAGATGTACTTCAATAAACGGGATCTCGACCGCCGCCAAGGCATCGCGCAGGGCGACACTGGTGTGTGTAAAAGCGGCCGGATTGATAAGTATAAAACCCACGCCCTCGGTCTTGGCCGCGTGGACACGGTCGATCAAGGCAAACTCGGCATTGCTCTGAAAACAGATGACCTCCACCCCGGCGGCCGCGCCTTGCTC